>NZ_CP196180.1:0-32146 GCF_051550175.1 Streptomyces sp. HUAS TT7 | reverse complement strand
GCCTTCGCTGGAACGGGCGTCGGGCCGTACTCGTGGCCAGGCCACTGGGGAGTCGTCCCGGCCGCCGGCTGCGGCCGCTCGGGCGTCCGCAGTACGTCACCGATCGACTGATGGAGGCGCCGGGGGCCGTGCCCGCCGTGCTCGCTGCTGCTGGCCATGGAACGAAGGTAGCCGCGGGGACTGACACGGTGCCAGAGGTTCCGCCCTCACGGCCGCGCCGTACGTCCGGGCTGAGCGGGGTGGTTCCCTCGTTGGGCGGCAGACTTCAGTCCAGTGCGCCGTTCGTCGGCTGTCCAGGATCGGGCTTGCCCGACCGCCGAAGGCGGCGCCGTAGGCGTCCTGGATGGCCGGCGGGCGGTGTGCTGCCCTCGGGTGCCGTCCGACGAGGGGGCCGCACCGCGACCCACCACCATCTCCACCACCCACAACCCGCACCCACCAAGCCGTGCCCCCCACCCCCTCCGCAGGGTGGCCGGGGTGTGGGGCAGAGCCCCGCGTCTTCCCTCACCCGCACTCGACAACGGAGAAGGGGCGGACCGCCTGGTGGCAGTCCGCCCCTCGCCGGGGATGTGCCCCCGGTTACATCTCGACCTCGCGGCCCCGCCGGAGTTCGGCCGCGGGCGGCTCGGGCGCCTGGACGACCTGGGGTTCGTCGCGGCGGGTCCGCTCGGCCTCCTCCATCTGCTGCGTCTGCTCGCGGTCGGCCAGGATCTCCGTTGCCCGCCCGGCGGTCCGGACGGCTTCCTGCAGCTCCTCGCCCGTGAGCTTCGGCGCGGTCTCGTGGGCCCGCTCGCGCGACTGACGCAGGGCCTCGGCCTCGTAGTGCTGCCGCATCTGCTCGGCTTCCTGCTCCTGCTGCACGCGGGCGCGCTCGGCCTGGCGCTCCTGTTCCAGCTCCGGTTCCACGGCGGCCGGCTGCACGTCCTCCGGCAGTTCCACGGGCTCCGGCTCGGGCGCCCGGAGTTCCAGCTGGCGCTGTGCCTCCTGCGCCTGCTCGCGCGTCGGCTCGGTGTGCTCGTGCCACGCCTGCCGTGCCTCGTGCACCTTTTCCAGCTTCTCGCGGTCCTCGGCAAGCGAAGCGGTCAGGGCCTCGTACCCCTCGACGGCCTCCTGCAGCTCCTGCGCCTGCTCGGGCGTCTCGGCCTCCATCGCCTTGATGTACGTCTGGACCGACTCGCGCTCGGCGTCCGACAGGGACTCGCTGACCTCGCGGAGCTGCCCGGCGACGTGCGGCGGCGCCCACTCGGTTTCGCGGTCGTACCGCTCGACCATGCGCCGCAGCGTGGCGTCCGACGCTCCGACCAGCTCCATCCGGTCCTCGGGCTCGCCCAGCGCGCGGTACGCCCGGTCCCAGTCCTGGCGGACGTCGACCGCACCGCGGCCCGGCCGCTGGCCGATCGCGTCGCGCTCGTTCTCGTGCTGGTGCGCCTCGCGGTACGCGGCGACGGACCCGGCCCGCTCGATCCAGCGCTCCCGCCAGGTCGGGTCCTCGGGGACCGGTCCCAGCTTCTGCGCCCACTGCGGCAGCTCGCCGGCCTCGGCCTGTTCCAACAGCTGCTGCCCCAGTTCCAGGCGCTTCTGCTCGGCCAGCTCCGCGACGCCCCGGGCGTACTCGCCTTCCGGGCCCTCGATCTCGGCGGCCCGGTTCCGCCAGTCGGCGCGCTCCTCGGCGGCGGCCTGGCGCTCCTCCACGATGCGGGCCCGCTCCTGCGACTCCTGCCCGCCGTGCAGCACCTCGGCGCCCAGCGACATGGCCATGGCCTGGTTCATCGCTTCCTGCTGCCGCGCCTGCTCGAACGCTGCGGCCTCCGCTGCCCGCTGGGTCTCCATCGGGTCGATGACCTGCGCCCCGATGACCGCCTGCTGCGCGGCCAGGGCGTCCTCCTGGCTGCCGTTCCAGGCCAGGACCGGAGCCTGCGACATGGCCTCGGCCTGCCGCATCGCCTCGGCCTGCGCCTCCTCGCTGATCGCCCGGTCCACGTGGGCGACGGGCGCCACGGACAGCTCGGCCATCAGGTCGTTGACCGTGCGTTCCTGAGTCTCGACGGCCTCGCGCACGCGGGCCTCGTCCGCCTGGACCTGGCGCCGGTCGGCGGCCTCCAGCTCCCGCTCCGCCCGCCAGTGCAGCACCTTCGCCACGTCCTTGGCGTCGGCCAGGTCGCCCCCGGTGATGCTGCGCATCATCTCCATGGCGTCGTGGCCGGCGGCCTCGGCGCTGCGGCCCAGACGGATGAGGGAGCCGTACGCCTCGCTGTCGCGGACCTTCGCGAACTTGTCGCCCAGCTTCTCGAACAGGACCCGGCCGAACTTCTTCTCCGCGTCCTTGGTCGACAGGTCTTCCAGCTCGTACGAGTGCTTCGCCAGGGAGCTGGACCATTCCAGCTCCTCGCGCTGCACCTGCGTCGCGGACTTCTCGACGCTGGAATTCTCCAGGGTCTGCTTGAAGAGGGTCATCGGCTCGGGCCGCTGCTCCTCGGGCACGCCCGGCATGTCCGTGGACATGTACGCGGTGTTCGCCTCGCGGCCGCGCGTCATCGCGACGTAGAACGCCTCCCGCGAACCGGAGCCGTCCCAGTAGGAGTGGGCCGTTCCAACGGTCCGGCCCTGGGTGGAATGGATCGTGCCCGCGTACGCCAGGTCCACGTGCTTCTGCACGTACGAGGACGGCAGGGTCACGGTGTCCCCGTCGTCGTAGGCGGCGGTCACGGAGCCGTCCTCCGCGATGCCCAGCACCTTGACCACATCGCGGTTGGTGGCGAAGCGGTCGCCGGACGTGCTGGTCAGACGGCGGTTGTTGTCCCGGAGCTGGATCATGTCGCCCTTGCCGACCGTGAGGCCGCGCCCGTCCAGCTCGATACCGTCCGCCTCGACCTCCCCGAGCCGAACGAGGTCGGCGCGGGCGCGGGCGGCCAGCTCGTCGGCCTGGGCCGTGGTCGGCGCGATGAGTACCGCGTCCTTCCCGCCCGTGTGGTCGACCAGCCAAGACTGGTACGAGGCTTCCACCATCTCCTCGCGCGTTCCAGCGCGCAGACGGCCGCGGGTCTCGTACTCCGCGAGCACGTCCACCTCGCCCTTGCGGAGCTTCAGGGACGCCTCCTTCTCCCACTCAGAGTTGAAGCGCATCACCTCGTCCAGGCGGTGGACGTTCGGCAGATCCTCGGTCAGCTGGGAGAACACCCCGCCGCTGCCCACGCTGCTGAGCTGGGCGTTGTCGCCCACGTACAGCACCTTCGCCCCGGCCAGGTCGGCGTACCGGCGGATCTCGTCCAGCTGGCCCGTCTCGGCCATGGACGCCTCGTCCACCAGGATCAGCTGGCCCGGCCGGAGCTGGCAGGCGTTCCGGTCCTCGTCCGACACCGCGGTGCCCGATTCCATCCGGCGGTTGGTGTCCAGGAACTTCGCGATGTTCGCGGCGTTCTCCACGCCCTCGTCGGACAGCACGCGGGCGGCGCGCTGGCTGACGGTGAGACCGATCACGGGGCCGCATTCCTGCGTCCAGACGTCGTGGATCGCGCCCGCCAGGCGGCTCTTTCCAGTTCCAGCGGGGGCGGCCACGACCTCCATGCGGCGGCCGCTGGCCAGGATGGAGCGGAACGCCTTCTCCTGTCCCTCGTTCAGCCCGGCGCCGGCCACGGCCGCCTCGATCGCCTCGCGGCCCACGGCGGGGGCGCCCAGCTCGGTGGCCTTGGCGATGATGCGGCCCTCCCGCTCCAGGTGGGCCTCCGTGGCGTACCGGCGGGCGCCGTGGCGGGCGTAGACCGACAGCCCGTCCTCGCGGCACAGCTCCGGGGGGAGCGGGACGAGGTTGCGGGCGGTCAGCCGGACCACGGCCGTGTCGGCTCCGGGCTGCAGGGCGGCGTCGGCCAGCTCGTTGACGAGGGCGGTCACCTGGTGGCGTTCCAGCCCTCCGAGACAGTCCGGAAGTTCCTTGGTGATCTCCACGATCAGGTCGCCTCGACGCCACGTCGACTTCTGGTCCTGGGCGTTCTCGATGGCCTGCTGCACGACCTTCGTCGGGTCGAATTCCAGGCCCGATTCCAGCGTACGTCCGTCGCGTTCCAGTTCGGCGGTCGCGCGTTCCACCTGCGCTGGAATGTCGGCCAGCGACTCGCGGGTGTCGGCCACCATGTCGGCCTCCCAGCGCTCCAGCAGCTGCTCGCGCGGGACGGCTTCCACCTTGTTCTTCCGCTCGGTCAGGTTGACCCACTGCGCCATGCGGGCCAGCTCGTGGGCGCCCGGCGCGCGGCCGGTCCGCTCCTCGTACGCCTTGGCCAGCTCGGCGGTGCCCTTGGTGATGGTCCGCCGGCGGGAGCTGTACTTGTCGCGCTTCTCCTCGGAGATGCCGACGATCTCGCGGGCCATGCCGTCCGGGCGGGTGGCCACGCGAAAGCCCATCTTGCGGTACAGGGCCTCGTCCGACACCTTCTCGAAGATGTGTCCGGCGGCCTTGGTGTGCCGGTAGATCTCCTGTCCGTCGATGGTGAGCCACTTCGACGTGACTTCGCCGGTCACGGGGTCGACGGACGAGGATTCCACGCGGTTCCAGATCGCGTTGTGGATGTGCAGCTGCGGGTCGGAATCGCGGCTGGTGTGCTGCCGGAACGAAGCGATCGTCCACGCGTGCGCGTCGACCTGGCGGCCCATCGGGGCCCCGTCCGGGTCCTTCGCACCGTGGCGTCCGTCGCGGGCGTACCCGGCCTCTTCCTCCAGGAATTCCAGCCCGGCCTGGACGCCCTCCATCAGGCACTCCCAGACCTGATCGGCCTTCTCTGCGGCGGCGGCCGCGCCCTCCAGGTCCCCGGCCTCGCGGAGCCGCGCGGCCTCGATCTGGAACCCGGCGTGCAGCAGGCTGTACGACTTCGGCGCGGAGAACGTGACGTCGTAGTACGACCGGCTGGAGGGGGCGTTCTGGCGCACCTTCAGCTCCGCCGCGCGGCGCTGCTCGGGCGTCGAATCCGGCCCCAGCTTCTCCAGCGCGGCCTCCACCTTCTCCTCCGTCGACTTGGTGTAGTCGTACGGCTTCCGGCCCACCCGGGCCTCGTCGTAGATGGCTGCCACCTGGGCGTTGTACTCGTCCGATCCGGGCTCGGCCGTGATCGCAGAGAGTGACGCCCGGACTTCCGCGTGGAGGCCCGGGTGCGTGAACTTCGAGTACATGTCGCTCATCAGCTCATGGTCGACTTCACCAGTCAGACCAAGATCGTTTGCGGCGCTCCCGAGCCAGATCCCGGCCGGTTCTCCGGCCTGCTCGATGGACTTCAGGTAGTAGTGCTCACCGCCGCGACCGACCGCGTTCATGAGGTATCCCGGGTCTGATCCCGGGCTCACAGTAGCGGTCATGTGATCACGGTACGGGCCATCGGATGGTAATGCAAGGGTGTGTTGAAGTTAGTAGGTAGCTCAGGTTTCAAGATCCGGGAAGAGAAGGGGGTGGAGAGGGCAAGTAGGCAGATGGGAGAGGAGATCGACAAGGGCAAGCAAGGGAGGACAGCAAGGGGAGACGAGGGAAGGACGCAGGGAGACATCAGCCAGGGATCGGGAGAGCGCGAGAGGGTGCCCCTCTCGCAAGTGTTGACCGCGACCGGTGGGCGCCCGGTAGGCTGCGCCACAGACGACATGAGGCCCGACCCCCGGACTGGGGGCGGGCCTCGACTGTTACCAAGCGTGTTTTTCGGCGGCGGCGTCGCCCGGGTGGCCGGCGGCCGCGAACGGCGGACGGTCTAGCGTGGACATGCTGTGAACCGCACGCCCGGCGGACCCTCGCGCGGTCCGCGAAACCGGCCCCCGGCCGCCCGCACGCCGTAGCGTGTCCACGCTTTGAACCGCCCACGGCGGCGGCCCGTACGGCAACCGCTACGGCGGGCCGGTCCACCCCGCACGCCATAGCGTGGACACGCTCTGAACTGGCGTCGGCCTCGACCGCCCGGCGGGACGAAGCGGAACCGGTGAGCCCCGACCTACTACAGCATGTCCACGCTATGAAATGGCCTTCACCAGAGGGTGTCCTGGTGCTCCCCCGAGGGGTGGCCGGCCGCGAGCGCGGCCGCGATGGCGGCGGACTCCGCGCCCGGCTCGGCGGCCAGGATCGCGTCCCGTACGGCGACCGCCCGCCCCGCCGCGCCCCGCACGTCCGCGAGCGCGTGACCGGTGAGCCCCCGGCGGGCCGCGTAGTCCACGATGTTCTGCAGCCGCTCCCCCGCCAGCCAGTGGTCCGGGTTCTGACAGCTGCTCTCGTCGCAGGTGTGCCGGACCACGGCGCCGTTCCGCAGTGCGGCCGCGCCGTGGCAGATGACGAACCCGAGCACGTGGGCCGACACCACGCGGGAGGTGCCCGCCGGGCGGCTGCCCGCCCGGAGTTTCCCGTGCCCGGAGTCGCTGATGGCCCCGAGCCACCAGTGGCACGGCGTCGGGCCGGGGCCGCGGTACACCTTCGCCTCGTACCGGGCGGCGGTCGCCGGGTCGGCGGCCAGGCGGTCCCAGGGAACCGCGGGGGTCGGCTCGCTCATGCGGCGGCCTCGTCCGGCTCGGCGTCGTCGGCGGACTCCTCGGCCTCGAACGGCTCTCGGCACTCCCCGCACAGGATCGCCCCGCCCTCCAACAGCTTGGGGGTGACCTGCATCCGGCGGGGCGGGTCGCACTCGCACGCCACGGCCAGGCGCTTACCCGCCCGGCCCTTCCCGCCGCGCGGGCCCTCCTTCTTCCCGTCCTCGTCCTGCTCCTGGTCCTTGTCCTCGTCGGGGGCCTCGATCCGGGCCAGGGCGGCGGCGTCCAACTTCCTGATGACGGACGCGTACCGGCTGACCGTGGCGGCGGTGATCAGGGCCTCCGAGAAGCCGATGACCTTCTCCGCCCGCTTCGGCGGCTCCAGCCCCAGCTCCTCGGCCAGGGCCGCGAACTTGCGGTTGTGCCAGCGGCCCGCACACGAGGTGTCCCGGATGCCCCGGGCGGCCGCGAGCGCGTGCGCGGCCTCGTGCAGTGCGGTCTCCACCACCATCTGCCCGCCTACGGCGATGGCCTCGCCGGAGATGAACAGCTCCGCCCGGCGGCCGCCGGCCGCCGCGTCCAGCCACCGGTCCGCCGTGTGGTGCCCCCAGGACGGCCGCTTCTTGTTCCGCCCCTGCGTACCCGTGCCGGTGATCATCACGACGTCTGGAAGGTCGGGGTGGTGCTTCTGGAACGCGGCCCAGGTCGCTTCCAGCGCGGTGGTGATCCGGGTTCCCTCTTGAGTCGGCATGTCTCAGATCGTAGCGTGAACACGCTATAGAACGGGAGAGGTTCGGACGGGCTGGAACGGCAACGGCCGCCGTTGGAACTCGCGTTCCAGCGGCGGCCGGTCGGGGTGCTGAGGGTTGGTCAGTCGTCGTACTCGTAGGCGTCGGTCACGAGGTCGCCCCATCCCGCGTGCCCCCGCCATTCCAGGCGGTGCCGGAGCATCGCGGCGGCGTCGGCCTCGTGGACGTCCAGGGCGAAGTGCTCCCGCGCGGCGGTGAGGACGTCGCCCACGGTGACCCGTAACGGCCAGGTGATGTGGATGTCTGTCACGGGTTCGGAGAGGCGGGCCCGTACCGCCGCGGTGATGGCCATGTCCGTGGCCTGCTGCACCTGGGCCTGGAAGTGCCGGGCCCGCTGTTCGGCGGCCAGGCGTTCGCGCCGCCGGCGGATGGCTCGCAGTATCACCACTCCTCCTTCGGGTGCGGCTCGACGTGCCCGCAGTAGTGGCACGTCGCCCCTGCCGGGAGGTCGACCCTCGTCCCGGTGCAGCGCGGGCACTCCCCCAGTTCCAGCACCGGACCGGTGCCCCGGACGCACGCGGGGCACCGGTGCCCGTCGTCGCCGTAGGTCCACCCGGCGCGCTTCATGACGTCCTCGAACTCGTCGGTGTCCAGCGCGTACGGGTCGTCCACGGGTTCCAGGAACAGCGCGACGCACCCGTCGCGGTCGCACGTCACGGCGTCTCGGATCACCGGTCCTCCTCGGCGGCCGCCGACTCGTCGTCGGCCAGCTCGGTGAGTGCGAGCGCGGCCCGGTGCTGCTCGGCGGTGAACCCGATCGGCTTCCGCCCCTCGCGCTCGTCGCCCTCGTACAGGTGGCGCTGTCCGTCCGCGTACGACCGGAGCACGTCGCGCGCCTCGTCCGGGGTGCAGTCCAGCGCGGCCGCCACCTCCTGCCAGGTCGCCCCCAGTTCCAGGGCCTCGTGCAGGGTGCTGGGCCGGTAGTTCAGGGCGGTGCGGCGGATGGCCTCCCCCAGGGCCAGCTGCGCGAGCGCGTCGCCCGCGGTGCCGCGCTCGACCTCGTACGGGAAGTCTGCGGGCAAGCGGCGGTTCGACAGGCGCTCGGCGTGCTGGGAGTGCTTCTCCGCCTGCCAGGTCAAGGGGGTGGCCGGCGGGAGGTCGTCGGGTCGCCGGACCTGGAGGGCCTGGAAGTCCTTGTACGCGTCGGTGCTCACGGTGGTGGTCGCCCTTCAGTTGGTCGGGTAGAGGTCGGCGCGGGGGGTGTTCTCGGTCAGCCACCCGCGGAACGGGTGGGTGCGTCCGTCGACGGCCAGGCGGTCGTACCGCTCCTTCACCGTGGTGTGGTGCTGGCCGATCGCCTCGCCCAACTCCCGGAACGACATCTTGTCGCGGTCGGCCTCCGGCTCGCGGGCCGCCAGCATCAGCTCCTCCTCGATGGCGGCCAGGCGCTGCTTCAGGCGGCGGATGTCCCGCAGCCCCTCCCAAATCAGCTTCTGTTCCAGCGGCTCGCCGGACTGGATGGAGTCCATCGCCAAGATGGCGGTGTCCGCCTCGTCCGCGATGCTCCACTGCTTGTTGCCGTGGAACGCGAGCGTGTACGTGCCCACCCCGTCCGGCCAGTGCGCGGTCCGCCCGGCGGCCTCCCACGGCTCCATGCCGGGCCGGTTCGGTGTCATCGGCTCCTCTGCCGGGTGCGGGAGCGGCCGGTGCTGAGAGGTCGTCATGTACGGTTCCCTTCGTCGGTGTTGGGGTTCCCCAACACCCTTGACTGTAGGGGTTCCCCTACGGCCTGCGCAAGCGGTTCAGTCGATCCCGCCCGGCCAGCTCGTGGCTGGTCTCCGTCCCGGCTGGCGGGTCGCCCGCGCGAGCGGGTATCTCTACGGACACGTACGGACAACGGGGCGGTGATGGGGAGTTGACCCAGGTGGAGCTGTGGTGGAGACGACCTCCCGTGCCCGGGTCGCGCCGCTCGCAACGGCAGCGTGCGGTCGCGGAGCTGCGGGCACAGGGGCGGTACGGGCCCGAACTCCGCGACGTACTGCCCGCGTTCGTCGGGCTCGCCTTCGCTGTGGCGGGGCCGGTCGTCCTCCTCGTCTGGCTGCACCGCGCCCTCGGCGTCGGCGGCCTGGTGCTGGGGGTCGTTCTGCTCGCGGCCGCCACGGCGGTGGGCGTGCGGTGGCGCCGCGCGGCGGCCCGCCGGCGCGGCGGCATCTACACCTCGACCGAACTCGGCGTGCTCGATGACCACGGCCTGGCGGCGGCCGCCGAACGGATGCTGCGCCGCGACGGCTGGCACGTCATCGCGATGCCGGACGAGGGGCGGCCCCGCCTGTACGCCCGCGACCGCGGCGGCCGCCAGCTCGATGTCGGGTTCCGCCCGGCGGACGAGGCGGCGCACGAGGACGCACCGACCGGTCCCGCTCCCCTGCGGGAGGCAGGCCGACCCGGGGTCGACAACCTGATTCGAGTGGTGGTCAGCAGGGGCTCGTACAGCCGCGCCGATGTCCTCTGGGCCTCCCGCCAGGGCGGGGTCCACCTGCTCGACGGCCGCCAGCTGCAGCAATGGGCCGCCGGGGCGTCCCTGGACGACCTGGGCCTTCCTGGCTGACAGCCCTTGCAAGATCGTTTGGCGAAGCGCGGGCGCGCTCGACAAAAGGAGATCCTTTTAATGCACTCCGGGCGCGGTTGGCGCTCGCGGAAAGGATCTCCTTTAGAATCTCGGTATGGAGAAAATCGGCGTTACTGCCTGGATCACCGCGTCACAAGCGGGGGCGCTCGCGCTGCTCGATAAGCGGCGGCGGCTGGAGGAAAAGGAGACCGTACGGGAGCTGGTGGCGTCCGGCATTCGGCCGCGCGACGCTCGCGTGCAGGTGGCGCGTATGCGGCCGGAGCACTGGCCTGCGCTGGAGGTCGTCGTGGGTGAGGCGGTCCGCCGGCGCCTGGCGGACGAGGACCTGGCGGGGCCGTGGGCTCCGCTCACGCAATCGGACCTCGACCGCCTCGCGCTGTCCGGCCGCTGGCCCGGGGCGAGTACCGGAATCACGCTGGTTCAGCGGAACTACGCCTTCCCGGCGGACCTCGCTCTACAGCTGCGGACTGCCTCGTGGCGGGTCTCGGAGAAGCCGCTGGCCCGGCTGTACGAACTGGGCCTGGTCGGCTCCGGGCTGCGGCTGACACAGGAACAGAAGACCCGTCGTGACGAACTCGCGCGCCTGCTCTACCCGCCCGCCCGGATCATCCGGGAGGCCCTGGCCGCGTACGGCCCTCACTCGAACGAGTGACGGCCACGGCCGGTGAATTAAAAGGATCTCCTTTAAGAGAATCCGGCTTAGCGCGCACAGTTCTAAGCGTCCTCCGGTCTTTTCGATTTCCTCGGATGGCGGAGTTTGAAAAGCGGCCCGAATGGGGTCTATAAATGCTAGCGTCGGGAATTCCGGCGGACTGTCCTCGGGAGGTACGGGTGAGCACGGCAACGACGGCACGCGCGGCGGGGACGGTCCCGGCCAGTCGTGAAAGCGCAGATCAGGACCCGGATCGGGTGCCGCGCGGGGAGCCGTACGGCTTCACGGACGGGGTGCCCGTCTACCGATGGGGGCAGGCGCCGGCGTACCTGCGAACGCAGACGCAACTGGGCCAGGCCCGGCTGAAGCTGGCGGACGGTCAGCCCGTCCTCGCGTACCTCTACCTGCGCAAGCACGACGTGGAGGTGCCGCTGTACGACCCGGCGGCCGCGGTGAAGATGCGGCCGCTGTCCTCGGCGGTGAAGAAGCGCATGGAGGCGGCCCGGACCTGTCCGGAGTGCGGCAAGGTGCGCGAGCACCGGTTGAACGGCCGCCCCTGCTCGCAGTGCTGGAACAAGGCACAGCTGGTCCGGCAGCGCGAGCGGGCCCGGACGTGCTGGGGCTGCGGGGCGGTGCGCGAGCGTCCGTACCCGGCCGCGCACAACCGGTGTGGCGACTGTCGCCGTGCCCAGCTCGCGGAGGAACGGGGCCGGAAGGCTGAGGCGGTGCTGTACGCCATCACCTGCCCGGGGCGGGACTGCTCGGTGAAGACGGCCACCAAAGCGGCGGTGCGCCGCTGGCGGGAGGCGAACCCGTACGGGTACTGGCGGCCGCGGTGGTGCTCGCCGTGCGAGGAACGGGACGCTCGGGAGCGGGCGGAAGCCGAACAGCGGGCGGTGGAGGCCCGGGAGGCTGAGCGGGAGGCCCGGCGCCGGCGGGTGCTCGAACTGCGGGAGTGGGCGGCGGCCGCGCTCGCGGACGAGGCCCTGGTGGTCCTCGACACGGAGACGACGGGGCTCGACGCGGAAGCGTGCGTGGTGGAACTCGCGGTCATCTCCGGCTCCGGGGACGTCCTGGTGGACACCTTGGTCAACCCCGGGCGGCCGATCCCGGCGGACGCCTCGGAGATCCACGGCATCACGGACGAGGCGGTGGCCACGGCGCCCTCGTTCGGGCAGATCCTCGTCGGCCTCACGGCCGCGCTCGACGGGCGGCGGTGCCTGATCTGGAACGCCCCGTACGACAAGGGGGTGTTGCGCTGGGAGCTGACCCGGCACTACCGGGCGGCCGGCCATGAGGACCCGGCGGCGTCGGCGGCGGCCTGGCTCGACGGCATGGCGCTGGAGGACGCGATGGTGCCGTACTCGGACTGGTACGGCGACTGGTCGGACTACTGGGGCAACTACAGCTGGCAGGCGCTCGGCGGCGGCCACCGTGCCCTGGGCGACGTCCGGGCGGTACTCGACCGACTCCGCGAGATGGCCGCGCCCGTGGCCTCCTCGGTCGACTGAGAAGGGGGTTCACCTCATGGTGCAGATCAGGGTCATGACGGACGATCGCGAGCGGGGCGAGCGGGTGGTGGAGATCCTGCTGCCGCTTCTGCAGGCGTGCACCGCGCTGCAGGCCGGTGAGCCGACCCGGCTCACGCACCGCGGCGGCGGCCTGCGCCTGGTGCTCGACGTCCAGCCGGACGAGGGCCCCACCTCGGTACGGGTCGACCGCGCGGACGTCCCGGTCCGGCCGGAGCGAACGGCCCGCCGGCGTCGGGCACTTCCCCCAGGATCGCGGTAACAGTCCGGGCGACTGTTACCCCATCTGACCTGGGGAAGTTCCATAAATCGGCCCTCAAATGAGGGAGCAAAACTAGAAGCGGGCGCCCCCGGTGCCCAACGGGCGGCGGCCCGGCGGCCGCGCCTCCACCACCTCGTTCTCGACGGCCAGGGCGGGCGGCTCGACGGCTGCCCGCTCTGCTGCTGTCCGGCCGCGTTCGCGCTGGTCGCCAATTGGCGACTGCTCCTCGGCGGTGCGGGGTCCGGTGCCCAACGGGCGGCGGGTGGTGCTCACCTGCCCAAGTCTCCCAGTTCGCCGAACGGGTCGGGCCCACGGTGCCGCGCTGAGCGGAGCGCCCACGACGGGCTCGGCCACCTCGCGGCAGCTGCTGCTCCCCCTCGACCACGGCCGGCGGTGCGGTCTCCTCACGCGCCCGTCATCCGCGACGGCGGGAGTACGGCGCCCGGCCCGACTCCGGCGGAGTCGACGGCACACCGCACCCGGGCCACCCCTCCCCCCTCCCGCCGCTGCCGTCTTTTGGCACCCCGGGCGGGCCGCAGTCGGCAACGAGAGGTGGCTACGCGTGCCATGTGACGGTGGCCGGTCTTTTCGCCTGTGCGGTGTCACCCCCGGGCGCTACCGTCCCGGTACAGGCAGTAACCACACGGGAGGGGCGGCGGGATGACGACAGCGGGGCACCGAAGCGGAGCCGGGGCGAGCGCGGGCCGGATGGGTGAGGCGGCACGGACAGCGGAGCGGGCAGCACAGCATCGACGGGCCCGGGTGCTGCTGCCGTTACTCGCGGCGGCCGCCGCGGTGGTCGGGTCGGCGTTCGGCTCGTTGACGAACTGGCAGCTCGGCCTGGTCGCCGCGCTGGTCGTGGTCGGGCTCGGCGTACGGCGGCTGTACCGCCGGGGCCACAACAGCTGGGCGGTGGGGGCCGCTGGGGAGGCGCGGACGGCCAAGCTCCTGGCCCCGCTCGTCCGCCGGGGCCACGCCGTGGTGCTCCACGATCGGGCGATCCCTGGGAGTCGGGCGAACCTCGACCACCTCGCCTTCACGGCCGCTGGCGCCCTGTACGTCGACACGAAGAACTGGACGTCGGACAAGTCCCAGCTGACAGTGCAGGGCGGCACCCTCCGGTACGGCCGCTACGACCAGACCCGCGCCCTGCAGACGGTGGTCTGGGAGGCGGAACAGGCAGCTCGGGCCCTCGGCGTCCCGGTCCGGCCGGTGGTCGCCGTGCACGGCGCGAAGGTCCCGGCTCCGCGCGGACGCCTCGAACTGGGCGGCGTGACCGTGGTGGAGGCGAAGCGGCTGCGCGGCCTGCTCCGGAGCCTTCCTCCCCAACCCGGGTGGGACTCGGCCCGGCGGGCGGCGGTCGGGCAGCTGGCGGAACGGACACTGCCCCCGGCTTCCTGACGAGGAACAGACAGAAGGGCCCGGCCGCCTGGCCGGGCCCTTCGTCGTCCCTACGCGGTGCGCTCGCGCCGGCGCAGGGTCGGCGGCCGGTCGGTCGTGTTCGCGAGCATCCGGCGAACGGTCTCCGGGTGCCAGCGCTCCCCGCGCTTCGGGTGGAGCCCTTCGGCCTCCAGCACGGCCGCGATCTCGCGCAACGACAGCTCGTCCTCGTCCCGGAGCTGGCGGGCGCGGGCTCGCCCGGCCTGCTCCATCTCCTCCTCGGTCAGCTCCTTCTTGTGCGCGGCCCATCCGTACGGCGGGGCGCCGTACGCGTACTGGCCCTTCTCCCCCTTGATGCGGCGGCCGCGGCGGAGCTTGGCCACGGTCATGCCTCGGTCCAACTGCGCGAACACGCCCATCATCTGGCGCATGGCGGTGCGCATCGGGTCCTCGGGGTCGTCGGGCAGGATCTCGCCCTGATCGGCCATGAACGCGCGGCCGCCGTGCTTCCAGCACTGGGCCAGGGCCGCCTCCTGCACCACCAGCTCGCGGGCCAGGCGGTCCAAGTTCGGCGCCACGATGCCCTGCACCTTCTTCTCCTCGACCCACAACAGGGCGTCGGCCAGCTCCGGCCGCTCGTCCCCGGCGATGGTGCCGGACTGCGCCTTCTCCACGAACAGCTTCGCCAGCTTGTGTCCGTGCTCGCGGGTCCAGCGGCGCACGATGCGCTCCTGGTCCTCCAGCCCGAACCCGTCCAGCTGACTGCCGGTCGACACCCGGATGTACCCCGCGAGCCGCATCTGATCGCCTCCAACGCGCTGACCTGCACTGTCACAGTAATGGGCATAACTGTGACATCGAACAGAGCCTATCCGGCCCCCGGCGGGCCGTTCTGAGAGGGCGTCAGCCGTGCTCGCCGGAAACTGTCCACAGGTGAACCGTTCCAGACTGCCGACCATGAACACGAATACGCGCCGCTGGCGCTCTCACGTCCTAGTCCTCCTCGTCGCTCCGTGCGTCCTGCTCGCGGAGCTGGTCGTGCTCCCCTTCTCCCTCGTCCGGCTCGGCGTGCGCGGGCACGCGGCCGGCTGCCCCCGCCGGGAGGGCGACGGGTGCAGCTGCTTCCTGTCGTCCTGGCGGGCCGTGGGCCGCGGGGTGCGGAGCGGATGGCGGGAGGCGTTCGGGTCCTGAGCGCGAGACAGGCCCCGCCCGGGTGGGCGGGGCCTGCTCGATGTGGTGTCCTGGTGTGCGCGTCCGGGGCCGGTTACGACGGTCCCGGCCGCGTCACTTCTGCAGAATCGGCCGCTCGATGTGCCGGTGCTCGACCTCGCACCCGATCCCGGCGGCCCGCAAGTGCACCGCGATCTCCTCGGCCACGGCCACCGAACGGTGGCGGCCGCCACCACAGACCACGTGGACGTCCACGCGGTACTGCTGCGGGCCGCCGGTCCACTGCCGGAGGTTGTCCCGCTGCAGCAGGATGCGGACCTTCTCGGCGGACTGCGCCACCAGCTCCTTCGCGCCCGGCGTCGCCATGACGTACCGGCGCACCTCCGGGTCCAGGCCGTTGCTGTGCAGCATCCGGTCGCGGACCTCGGGGTCCTCGGGCGGGTTGCGCAGGGGGCGGGTGTCGACCACCACGGCGTTGCCGCCCGGGTCGTCGTGGTGGCCGGCGCCGTACGAGGTGATGACGCTCTGGACGTGTCCGTCCTCGTACAGGGTGCTGAGGTCTTCCGGTGTGGTCTCCATGCTGTTCAGCCTCCATGCCGCACTCGGGCGGCGGTAGTCGGTTCGCTGTGTTGCCCGTTGCCTCTTGCGGTGGTGCGGTCAGGCGGCGTCCGGGCGGCGGTGCCCGTCACCGGGGCAGACCGCGAACGCGTCGTCGTTGTCCTCGCCGCAGAAGGTGCACGTCCAGGTCCGAGCCGGGGTCTCGACGGCCTCCGGGCCGACACACCAGCCGGTGTCCTGGCCGTTGTCCTCCAGCTCGTAGAGGTCGCCTCCGCCGGTCCACTCCAACCGCGCCTCCTCCTGGTCATCCGAGTGCAACCCGTCCAGGTACAGCGTCTCGGCACGGTTCTTGGCGGTGGCCTCGTCCAGGCACGGGCGGCCCGGCCCGGCCCCGTCCGTCTGCCAGATGATCCAGACGGTGGGCTTCGCCGCGCCGACCACGCCCCGGCCGGCGCAGTGCGCGCACTGCCCGTTCCCGTCCGAGTGGGCGTTGCGGCAGCTCGCGAACTCGTCCTGGACGAGGTTGGTCAACCACGCGGCCTGGCCCGGCTGCAGGCTGACGACGTGGCGTTCGTCGCCGGACTCCAGCGCGACAGTCAGCCGCTCGGCGGCGTCGGCGTCGGTCGGGTACGTGTCGAACAGGGCCTGCAGGGCGGCGGCCAGGGCGGGAAGTTCGGGCAGGCTCATCGGTTCGTCTCCTCGATGGTGGCGTTCGCGGAGAGGAACGCGCCGGCGGCGGCCGCGGCCTCCTCGCTCGTGTCGTACTCGGCCTTCTCGGGCGCCTCTCGCACCTGCCGGTTGGCCGCGGTGGCGATCCACCACCAGCCCCCGTCCTCCGGGTGGAACACCACCCGGGCCTCCCCGCCGAACGCCTCGAAGTGGACGGGCTCACGGTTGGCGTGCGGGTTGATGGCGCTCACCGCTCCGGGCCAGCGCTTGCGGGCGGCCTGCCGGGAGACTCCCCACGCGGTGCCCAGCTGGGCGTAACTCGCCCCGGCGGCTCCGGCCTTGCGCGCGTAGTTCTCGGCGATGCCCTCCGCGAGGGTCAGCGTCTCGCGCAGTGCCCGCACGACCGACAGGTGCCAGTCGGCGGTGGTCATCGCCTGCTCGCGCGTCGGGGTCTTGCGCTGCAGCTGCTCCTGCCGCACGGAGATGTGGGCGGCCAGGTCGACGGCCGCGTCGTGGACGCGGGTGCGGAGGGTGGACAGCTGCTTGTCGGTCGGCTCGGTCCAGGCGGGGTCACGGGGGGCCATGAAGTGCTCCCAGTACCCGGGTTCCTCGTGTTCGTTCGTCGTCATGCGACAACCTTAACTGTCGTGAACCTAGGTTGTCAGGTGAACCGCGATTGTCGGCATATGCCGATTCTTCGTCAGCTCCGGCGGCGGGCGCGCTTCTCGGCGCGGGCGCGGGCCAGGGCCGCGCGGTACGTCTGCTCGGCCTCGGACTGGCCCACGGGCCGGTCCAGGTACCGGCGTTCCTCGACCTCCGCCAGGTGGACGTGCTCGGGCTGTCGGGCCGACCAGCGGCGGGGCTGCTCCGGCTCGGAGCTGCGGCTGGCCCAACGGTCCAGGCCCCACCGGTCGGTGAGTTCGGCGCGCTTCGCCTCTGCGGCCAGCTCCGCCTCGGCGGCCAGGCGGGCGGCCTCGCGGCGCCGGTTCTGCTCGCGCAGATCCTCCTCGCGGCTGCTGAGGTCGGGCTGGGCAACGGACTGCGTGAGGACGCGGGCGCGCTTGGCCACGGTGGTCTCGATGTCGTCCCACTCGGCCACGCTGGCGGCCGGAACGGCGGTCCGCCGGCGGCCGTGACCGTGGGCGTCCTTCCGGGAGTTGATGAGCCGCCACAGTCGCCACGCGGCCAGGCGGCCCACGTCGTCCACCCCGGCGACGCTGCTCGACAGCACCTCGACCAGCTCGCTCTCGGTGGAACGGCGGAGCGCGATCCGGACCGTGCGCTGCAGGTCGGACCATGCCGAACCGCCGTGCCAGCGTCCAAGCTCGTCCCAGGACCCGTTGGGCAAAATCACCTTGCCGTGTCCGAGTTGGGCCCGCCAGGCGTGCCACGCACGCCTCAGAACCCGGTCTGCCACGGCGCTGGGGTCGTCCCCGAACAGGAACGAGGGCTTCTTTCCAGGCGCCGCCGAAGGCGTCGTTTTTGCTTGTCCCATGTCGTTCGACAAGCTCAGCCCGCTACTACCTGCAGAGAAAAGACCAGATAGCTGAAAGCCCTTCGCGTAAGAGGGAGACGTTTTGCCATTACCCATCAGCCGCTGATTCAGGGCCTCGGCGCGGTCCCGGTCCGCCACTGCCCAGCACCGGAGATCCTGGGGCCCGGCGTCAGCTCCCAGGGCCTTGGCGGACGTACGGATGGCCTCGGCGGCGGCCGCCGCCGGGGAGTCCGCCGGGTGCTCCCAGCGCGGAGCGGTGGCCAGCGCGGCGGCGGTCTGCTCGTCCACCTCGACCGCCTCGGCTCCGGCCAGCGGCACGGACGCGCTGGCCGTGAGGCGGCCGTACCGGGCGTCCTCGTGCCGCACCTCGACCTCGGGAAGGTCCCACACCTTCAGCTGGCGCATCAGGTCGTCGGGGAGGTCGCTCGGGATCGCGTCGACCCGGAGACACAGGGCGTAGACCGCGCGGCGGCCCGGGGCCGGCTTCACGACCTGCTCCACGTATCCGTGGCGGTACGCCAACTTCAGGTCGTCCCAGAACCGGTCATCCCCGAATCCCTCGGTGAGGCCGTAACCGTGGGCCAAGTCCATGCCCCCGTCGACCCGTCCCGTGTCCCACTGGCCGATCACGCGGCCCGTGGCGCGGTCCAGCTCCTGCTGGGAGAGGAACCGGGCCAGACGTCGCAGGCGCATGGGCAGCTCACCGCGGCTGTCTGCGATCTCCAGAACCCGGTACCACATGGGCAGGCTGATCTGGGGAAAGCGCAGTACAGCGACGGTTTCGTGTTCCAGCGACAGCGGCGCGCGAGGCGCCGACTCCGGCTGTACTACGGACACACCGGAAGAAGGGCGCACTGGGCCGCCATCGCAGCGATGAGCTACGATGCTGATGCTCCTGGAGCTAGATAAGGGGGCACACGAAGGCCCGGCCCCGGACTACGTCCGGCGCCTCAAAAACGGGCCTCACCTGTGGGAATAGGGACGCTCAGACTTCCGCCGGCCAGCTTGGGCTGAGACTGTCCCGTCGAACGTGCGGTGCCCTGATCTGAAGGTTCGGGTCAGGGCCTTTTTCACGTCCGGACGTTGTTGTCATCCGGTCTGGGGCAGCTCCTTTGCAGCCGCCGCGCGTGCCTTCCGCTCCTTGCGGTAGCTCTCGCGCTTGTGCAGCTCTCGGATGGCCTGCCGGAGCACTTCGGCGCCGGACACACCAAGCTCGTTCACCAGCTCCTCGTAGAGCGGTCGCTCCGCGTCGCTGGGGTGGAGGATGACAGTTGCGCGCACAGGCTTCTCGGGCGGATGAACCGTCCGGTTCTTGTGCTGAAGACCTCGTACGCCTGCCATAGCAGTGATCATATCCACATGCGGGGCGCGTTGGTCCAACGACACGGAAGTTATCTGCGCGTTTCCCGTGACGCGGGAGGCTACTTGTCGACTTCCCGCCTGACGGGACGGGTCCAAACCCCCGAATTTCGGGGGCTGGTGGCCTCGCGCAGCTTCGCGAGTCGTCGCTGTACGTCCGCGCGAGCACCACTCTTTCCGGGGACGCGGGTCCGGAGACTCAACAACTCGGTGCCCAACTGCCGGAGCTGGGAGGGGTCGCTGACGTGGTGCCAAGCTCCGTGGGCGCGGTCGACGGCCTCGGCCACGTCGGGGTGGTGCGCGGGCTGGTCGGCGGTCAGCCGGACCACGGCGGCCTGCAGCCACAGCTGACAGGCGCGGTCCGGTGCTCCTTCCTGCTGCGCGAGGAACGCGCGGACCTCGATCCAGTGAGCGACCTCGACGGACTGCGCGCCGTGCGCCCGGAGTGCGGCCTGCTCGTACGAGGCGGCGATGGCGGCGGCTTCTCCGTGGCGGCCGGCGCGGCTCGCGTCCCGGATCGCCAGGTGGGGGTCCTCCTCGACGGCGGCCGCGGTGGTCGGCGTCGCCTCGGTCCTCGGTGCGGGCACGTCGACGTCGGGGTGCGGGGCGGCCTGCTCGACCGCCTGTCCTCCCAACCACAGGGTGGCGGCGGCGTCGACGGCGGCCGCGCGGGCGGCCTGGTGGTGCAGCTGCTCGGTGCTCGGCCTCGTCGGCGCGGTGCGGAGGATGTGCGCGAGCGCGTTCGTGTACGAGGGGCCGGGGCGGTGGCGGCGGTCCTGCAGCTGCACGGCGCCGTACAGCGCGAACGATCCGGCCAGGGACTGCTCCTGGTGGACGAGGGCCTGCCAGACGTCCGTGTCGGCCGCCAGGTCGGCCACCACCGTGGTGGTGCCCGGCGGGCGGCGCTGCAGCTCGGCACCGATCCAGTGCCACGGGAGCGCGGTGTACCGGATCGTGCGGGCGGTGGTGCGGGCCAGGGCCAGGTGGAGAAGGTGCTGGCGCGGGTCGACGGCCAGGTGCCCGGCGACGTAGACGAGTAGCGGGCCCTCGACGGCGGCCGCGGTGCGGAGGTTCGTCAACACGGTGTTGGGGTCGTCGGGGTTGGCCAGCTGTACGACGCTCGCGTACGAGGTGCCGACCAGACGCGCCGGCGGGACGGCGGCCAGCTGAGGCAACGCCGTGGTGACCGCGAGCGGGCGTCGTACGGGCGGCTCGGCCGCGACGAGTAGTGCGTATCCCGGCTGTTCCCCCGTGCTGATCCCCATGGGCAGCACCGTAACCGGCTCCTCGCCCTGCGTGCTGCCTGCGGCATCGGTCCGGGCTGAGCGGGGTGGTTCCCTCGTTGGGCGGCAGACTTCAGTCCAGTGCGCCGTTCGTCGGCTGTCCAGGATCGGGCTTGCCCGACCGCCGAAGGCGGCGCCGTAGGCGTCCTGGATGGCCGGCGGGCGGTGTGCTGCCCTCGGGTGCCGTCCGACGAGGGGGCCGCACCGCGACCCACCACCATCTCCACCACCCACAACCCGCACCCACCAAGCCGTGCCCCCCACCCCCTCCGCAGGGTGGCCGGGGTGTGGGGCAGAGCCCCGCGTCTTCCCCACCCGCACCCGGAGCCGGTCGCCAATTGGCGACTGCCGCCGGAGCCGAACGGGCGCCTCGGTCGTACAAGCTGCCTGCGGTGCGCCGGTCGGGCCTCTCGATCACGCGGTGGGGCGGTAGCGTCCGGGCCATGACGAAACCTCGCCCCGTTCCCGTGCTGCCCGCCCAGGGCCGCCGAATCGCCTTCGTGGGGAAGGGAGGCGCGGGCAAGTCGACGATGCTCGCGCACTTCCTCGCCTACTGGAAGTCCTACGGCGTGCCGTGCATCGGCATCGACACCGACGTGCCCGGAGAGGATGAGAACGGCACTCTCTACGAACACGCTCAGGTGGTCGACCTCGGCGCCCCCGTCTATCCCGCGCCCGGCATTCACCAGATCCGCAACGAGGCCGTGCGGCTGTGCCCGGAGAAGGGGCTGTGTGTCCTGGACACGGGAGCGTGGGAGCGGAAGAAGGACGGCCCGCACCTGTCGGTGTTGAGCGCGGTCGACCTGGCGGTGTTGTGCCTCCAGCCGACGGGCAACGAAGTGCAGCGGGCCGGCTCCGTGCTCGGCGCCATCGAGTCGCTGAGCGCGACGGGTGCTCGCGCCCCCGAACTCGTCATCCTGCTGACGATGGTCGATCCCAGCACGGCGACGCCGGACGACGTGGACACGGAGCTGGCAGAGGCGGGGTACACCGTGCTGCGGAACCGGTACGAGCTGTCCAACGCTCGCAACGGGTACGCGCAGTCCTGGGGCAAGCCCATCAAGACCAAGCCCGACACGAACATGGACAAGATGGCCCGGGAGATCCTGGACGTGGTGGCCCGGTGAGCAAGGCATCGGAGAAGTCCCGGGGCGCCATCGGAGCCGCGCTCCGCAACGGCCTGGAGAAGCGCGGCGGCGCCCAGCTGCCCGCACAGGCGTCGTCCGACACCGAGGTGGAGCTGAGCCCCCGTGAGCGTCTGCAGGCCCTGGAGGCGCGCATTGAAGCGTCCGTGGGGCAGTACCAGCAGAGCCTCCGGCGGCTGCAGGCCCGGCACCGGGTGGAGGTCGGCCAGCTCTTGGACGAGATCAACGAATCCGGCCTGTGGGAGCTGGAGGGGCACGAGAAGTTCGGGCACTACGTCAAGGCGCGGTGGGGCTGGGACCGCTCGTACGGGTACCGGCTCATTGACCTGGCCCTGGTCCACCGTGCGCTCGCCCCGCTCGGCACGGTCGTGCTCGACACCGTGGTGGAGTCGCACGCCCGGGAGCTGGCCCCCGTCGTCAAGGTCAACGGCGACGAGGGCGCCCGGAAGTTCGTGGAAGTCCTCCGGCTGGAGTCCGGCGGGAAGAAGGTCACCGCCGCGGTGATCGCGGCCCGGCGTGACCAGGAAGGGCTGGGCGTCCCCTCCGACCAGTCGCCAATTGGCGACCGTGACGAGGACGAGGACGAGGTGGTGGACGCGGAGCTGGTGGAGGATGACGAGGACACGGCGGAGAAGGTCGGCCAGACCATCCGGACCGCTGCAGACACGGCGGAGAAGGCGTTGCGGCAGCTGAACGAGGCGCTGGCGCTCGACGTGGCGCCGTTCCACCGTGCGGAGACTGCCGTGGACCTCTCCCGCATCCGTACGGCCGCCGTGCGGATGCAGCGGCGGGCGGACGGGATTCCCGGCCCGGCCGGCTCGTAGGTGAGCACAGCAGAAGGGCCCCGCCGTGATGGCGGGGCCCTTCGTCGTTGCCGGGTCGGTCAGTTCAGCTCGGCCACCTGCGCGGCCTTCAGCAGGGCCTGCACGTCCAGCTCCTGGCCGGGCTGGATCGCGCGGCGCTGGCGGGCGTCGGCGGCCGCCACGATCGCAGCCACCTTCGCCTGCTCCTGGTGGTACTCCCACTGAGCAGTCGCCACGGCGCCGGCGGTCTCGATCGCCTTCACCCGGGCCTCGTTGAGACCCTTGGTCTCCTCCATGACCAGCTCGTGTTCCTGAGCGCGGGTCTCGCGGCGGTCGGCCCGCCACAGCGGTGCACAGAACGCGTACACCGCGGCGGTGCACCCGGCCCACAGGAGGGTGGCCAGCTGCCAGTCCGGCGTCCACGCGGTCACCCCGGCGAACGCGAGCACGGCGGCCCCGCCGAACGAGACGCGCACGGTCTCGTTGTCGCCGTGCTGCTTCGACGCGGCGACGCACCCCGCGCACCCCGCGAGTGCGGCCAGGCTGCCCGTGATCCACAGCGGGGCGGTGGAGCCGTCCGGGAGGTTCTGCCCCCAGCTCCACGCGAGCGCGGACATGCTCGTGGTCGCCAGGGCCGGGGCCAAGCGCCCGAAGTGGTCCCACAGCCAACGGCTGGCGGAACGCTTCGGCGGCAGCTGCGGGCCGGGGCGGAACGTCGGGGGCACGGGCTGCCGGTGGGCCTGCTCGATCAGGTAGAGCGCCGGATCGAACGGCGCGGGGCTCTGGTCGCTCACAGCGTCATCTCCTGTCCTCGGGTGAACTCCTGCTGGTGCTGCTGGTCGGCGCGGTACCGGTCGTCCCGCTCGCGCCGCTCGCTCTCCTCGCGCTCCCGTGCGGCCAGGTCGCGCTGCCTGCGCTCGGGGAGCGTCGGCCCGTCCTTGCCCCACACGGTCACCTCGCCCGGGTTGGCCGTGCCGTCCGGGGAGGGCGCGATGGCGGCCACCTCCTGGCCCCGGTACATGACGGTTCCGAACGGGGTGATCTGGAAGCCGTGCGCGTCGCCCTTGGACGGGTCGTCCCGGACGATCCGCTGTCCGTCGATCGACACACCCCGGTGGTCCAGGGAGACCTTGTGGCCGTTCTGCTCGACGGTGAGGCGGGCCTGCCCGTTGCGGGCGTTGTCCCGGTCCCATCGCCAGGGGTTGAACTCCTCGTTCTCCTTGCTCACCGGTCCACCTCCGGCTCGGCGGAGCGGTCGCCAATTGGCGACTGCGGGTCGTACGGGGTCAGCTGGGTCTCGTCGCGCACGTACAGCGGGTGTCGGGGGTGGCCCTTGCCGGTGACTCCCAGGGACTCCAGGGAGTGGCCGTGGCCGACCAACAGGGCGGTGACGGCGTGGGCCTGGCGGGCGCGCTCGGAGCGGCTGACGTCGCCCCACGCGGCCGCGACGCGTACGGCGTCGTCGGTGGCCTCGATCAGCGCGGCCTCGTTGAACGGGCCGATCGGGTCGGGGTGCTGCCGGAGCTGGCCCGGGTCCTTCGAGCGGAGCGCGAACAGGTTCACCACGACCATGCCGCCGTGCCCGGCCGCCTTCGCGAACGCCGTGCAACGGCGAATCGTGGCGTCGTCCTCGGCGTGGTCGGCGGTGGACGGGTTGAGCATCACCCACACCATGGGCGCGGTGTCCTCGTCCCAGATCCGGTCCAGCCGGTACCGGTAGGTGCCGCACGGGCTGAGCACCGCCGACCCGTGCGGGCCGGTCTGCAGCTCCAGCCCGTGAGCCTCGGCCCACTCGGCGGCCGCCGGCCGGGCCGGGGCCGCCGCGGTGGCGGGCTCCGGCTCGACCTCGACGGCGAACATCGGCAGCTGCACGCCGCCCTTCATCTGCAGGCCCTGGCGGCGGGTCACCACGCCACCTCCAGCGGCTCACCGGTGACCGCCTCGACCAGCGCGGACACGATGACCTCGGCCACGGGCGGCGTGACCGCGTTCCCGTACTTCCTCACCTTGTCCCGCTTGCTGCCGGTGACGATGTACGTGTCCGGGAACGCCATGGCGGCGCCGATCTCGTGAGGCTCCAACATCCTGAACCGCACGTCGCCCAGGTCGACGTTCTCCTCGACCTCCGCGAGCGACCAGCGGTCGCGGGTGGTCACGGTGCCCACGGGCTCCTCGACTGTGCGGGCCGTGCCGGTGCTGTAGTACGGGATCAGCAGACGCTGACCGGTCACGAGGCCGTGGTGGTTCCCGCTCGCGCTGACCGTGCCCACGGGCTCGTCCACGCCGTACGCGGTCTTCTTCGACCCTCCGCCCCGGAGACTGATCTGGAACGGCGGGATGGCCAGTCCGGTCTCGTTGCGGGCGGTCTGGGTCCGCATCGGCTCCTCGGTCGACGTCGCCACCTTCCCGTCCCGGCCTTCGGTCGGGATGAGCAGGGGCGGCACGGCCAGGGCGTCCGTCTCGCGGGTCGTGCGGGTCGGCATGGGCTCCTCGACCGACACGGGCTCGGTCCGCCAGGTCCCGCCGGCGGGCACCGTGAACGGCTTCGCGAACTTCGCGATGCCCCGGGCGATCCGCTCCATGGTGGCGTCGGCCAGGGGCTCGTCCCGGTCCGCGATCCGGCGGCCCTCAATCGACCAGTCGATGACGGCAGAGGCGGGCATCACCTCGGGCTCCACGATCGCGTTGCGGCACTTCGCGTTCGGGCACCGGTACCAATACTGGCCGTTGCGCCCGTACGCGCCCATGTCGACGTTCAGGCGCTTGAACACCTGCATGGCCGACACCGTGGCGTCGCACGCCTGGCAGTACGCCCGGGGCCGCAGCCACTTGTTCCAGTCCGGCGTCCGGCCCAAGCTCTTGAGCCAGTAGGCGACGAACAGGCGGTTCCTCGACTGCGGAGCCCTGCGGCTCCCCCGGGCCTTGACGTGCATGGAGTTGACCGCGATCACGCGGACCTCGTACAGGCCCCCGCACCGGACCTCGCGGAGCCAGCGGGACCACTGGTCCCACTTCCGGCACTCCACGACGTTCTCCACGACTCCGCACAGCACGGGCTTGCCCCGCAGGATCATCGCGTTCAGGTAGCGCGGGACCTCCTCCATGAGCGCGCGGGCCCGCTTGATCTCCGGGTCCGGCTCGCTCTCCCCGAACAGCACGCCCTGGGTGGAGTTGTCGAAGTCCCGGCGCTTGCCCCGCGCGTTGCTCCACGGCGGGCACGACGGGCTCGCCCAGAAGATGTCCGCCCGGGGAAAGGTCTCGATCTTCGCGCGGGCCACGTCGCCCTCGAAGTGGTCGGCGTCCGGGAAGTTGCGGGCGTGGTCCTCCACGGCGTCCTTCTTGTGGTTCGCCGCGAAGATGAGTTCCGTGAGCGGCTTGCCCTCCCGGTCCTTCACCGCGGTGGCGCCCTTGCTGGAGCCGCCGACCCCGGCGAACTCGTCGTAGACGGTCAGCACGGGCCCGCCTCCTCACGCAGGACGTGGGCGGCGGTCTCGCTCGACAGCTGCTCGCGCACCTTCTCCACGAGGACGGCCGGCGGGGTCCACAGCTGCTGTGCGCCCGCCCACGGGATCGGGAGCGGGAGGGCGGTCACCTCGTCCAGGACGAAGTGGAAGTTCCCGGTGGTCGACCACGGGGTGCACTCCCCGTCGTCCGGGTGGCAGTCGATGATCCGGGCGACCGCGAGCACGGCCCCCAGGTCCAGCTGCAGCCCGCGCACCACGGCGGCGACCATGGGGCCGTGGCGGCGGTCCACGGTCTTGCCCGCGTGGATGAGTACGGGGCCTCGGTACGAGGTCGGCCACACCCTGTTCTCCACGCGCTTGTCCGCGTAGGTGATGGCGGCCGCCCACGGCTGGCGGATGGTGAGAGCGCGCATCAGCTGATCACCTCGGCCACGGCCTTGCCCATCCCGAACAGGACGAGGGCGATCACGACGGCGACGGCCAGCACGGTCTTGCTGGCCTTCCAGATCTTCCGGAGCCCCACGGACAGGCCGAGTGCGGCCAGCACCACGACGGTGCCGTACGCGGTCAGCCCGGACAGGGCCGCCTCGATCGCGTTGCGGCCGAAGTCCACGGAGGTGGCCATGACCAGCACGGAGAAGACGAGGGCGGCCAGGGCGATGAGGCGTTCGCGGGCGACGGTCACGCGGACGCACCCCCCTGCGGGGCGACCACGACGAACGCGGCGGCGGCCAGGTCGTAGTGGACGTGGGCGGTCGGGTACTCGCCGGCGCGGTACTCCCCGGCCAGCCACTCCGCGCGGCTGTCGGCCCGCAGGTCGGCGTCGGAGATCCGTTCCAGCACGGTCGGGTTGGTGCAGTGCGACATGGGTGTGCCTCTCCATCAAGGCGAGAAGGGGAGGGCGGGCCGCCCGCGGTGGGGCGGCCCGCCGGGGGCCCTATCGGGCGGGGTGGGGCCGCGCCGGCTGCTGCTGCGGCTGGCGTCCGTCGCGCTCGTGGGGCTGCGGACGAACCGGCAGGGGCGGGCGGGCGCTCACTTGCGGCCCTTGATGGCCATGGCCTGGCCGTGACGGCGCAGGTCGGCCTCCGCCTTCCGGCGGGCCTCCTCGGCCTTCTTCACGGCGTCGTCGGTGGCGCTCATGCGCTCACCGCCAGCTGGCAGGTGCAGCGGACGGTGGACGCCTGACCGTTGCGGCGGATGACGACGGTGTCGAACCCGTCGCAGTCGCCGCACGGGTCGCTGAACGCCGGGCCCTTCTTGCCGACCAGCACGAGGCGGGGGCGGCTCGCGGGGGCCGGGATGGAGATGCCGGTGGTCCGGCTGGCAGACTTCTGCACGGAGATCCCTCTCTCTGCGAATAGGGGTGTCCCAGCTCGGAAGGCGCGTCAACGCCGTTCCGGGCGGAGAGGGTCGGGGCGGGAACCCCGGCCCTCTCGTTCGTTCTGGTTCTACCGTAGGGCCTTTTTTCCTAGGTTGCAAGGAACCTAGGAAAAATAGTTGCTAGGAACCTAGGGACCTGCTTTCATAGATCCATAGCCGCACAGTGGGATCATCCCTCCACCCGCAGTACACGGAGAGGTGGCGACCACATGACCGATGACCCCAAGCCCAAGCGCAGGGGCCGACCCAAGAAGGAGGAAGTCGTTCGGATGCGACCCCTCAACGTGGAAGTGCCGGAAGACCTTCAGCTGCACCGCCGGGGCACGCTCTGCAAGCTCGACACCGGAATGAGCTTGAAGGAACAGGTGGCGGCCGCGTACGACGAGTGGCTGAGCCGGAAGGGCTACGCCAAGCCCACGGACGAGAGCTGAGAGAAGGAACCCCGGTGGTGAGGAGACACCACCAGGGCCCAGGACGCTGAGATTTGGAGACCTACATGCGTCACCACCAGGGTACGGCCGCTGATCCCCCGGGATCGGCCACCGAGCCTGAAGAGAAGAAGGGCATTCCGGAACTGACCCGGGTCCACTACTGGCTGATCGGGATTGTCGCCCTCGGCGCGGTCGTCATCGCTGGAATCGGCTTCGCCGGCTCCTACAACGCCGTGCGCGCTCTCGCCGTGGAGAAGAAGTTCGGCACCTTCTCGTACTGGTTCCCCATCGGGATCGACGCGGGGATCGTCGTGCTTCTCGGTCTCGACCTGCTCCTGACGTGGCTCCGCATCCCCTTCCCGCTCCTGCGCCAGACTGCGTGGCTCCTGACGGCGGCCACGATCGCCTTCAACGCGGCGGCGGCCTGGCCGGACCCGCTCGGCGTGGGGATGCACGCCGTGATCCCCGTTCTCTTCGTCGTCTCCGTGGAAGCCGCGCGGCACGCGGTCGGCCGGATCGCGGACATCACCGCCGACAAGCACATGGAGGGCGTCCGGATCACCCGGTGGCTGCTCTCGCCCGTGCCCACCTTCCGGCTGTGGCGCCGGATGAAGCTCTGGGAGGTTCGGAGCTACGAGAAGGCCGTGAGCCTGGAACAGGCCCGGCTCATCTACCAGTCCCGTCTGCAGGCCCGGTTCGGCCGTGGCTGGCGTCGTAAGGCCCCGGTGGAGGCGCTGATGCCGCTCCGGCTGGCGAAGTACGGCGTGCCCATCTTCGAGACGGCGGCGGCGGGCCTGGCGGCCGCGGGCATCCCGCTGCCTGCGGAGCTGGAACGCCTCGACCACAAGGCGGTCGACGGCGACGTGCGCGAGCAACTGCCCGCCCCCGCCCCCGGACGGGAGCTGGAGCGCGGGGAGGTCGACACCGACCAGCACGACGGCCAGGACGAGGCGGACGAGGTGGAGCGGCAGGAGACGGCCGCCGGCCACCCGGAGCCGTACGCCGCACCGGTCCCGCAGCAAGCGGCCCCCGCGCCGTACGAGGCGTTCGGGCCCGAACCGGCGGCCGCGTACAGCGGCGGGTACGAGCCGCAGGGGCAGCTGGCGGCCGCGAACGGCCCGTGGGCGGCCCGCAACGACGGACGGCCCGCGATGGTGCAGGCCCGGATCGACGGGGCCGACTGGCTGCAGAAGTCCCCGGAGCCGGAGCCGTTCGCCTCGGAGCCGGACGAGGTGGTCCAGTCGCCAATTGGCGACTACGCCGAGCCTGTTCCGGCGCCTGAGCCGGAGCTGGTGCCGGAGGTTGTCGACGAGGCCGTGGACGAGGGCCTGGACGAGGACGAGGACGGCGCGGACGAGGGTCCGGAGCCTGAGCCGGACCTGACGGGCGTGGAACTGCTGGAGTACCGCTACGTGCGGCTTCCTGCGGAACAGCGCTACCCGAACCAGTCCGCCAGCTCCCTGGCCAGGTCTCTTTCCCCGGGGACGGGGTTCACGGAGGGCACGGCCCGGAAGTACCTGAAGCCCATCATCGACAAGCACAGCTGAGAAAACCCGGGGCTGAATGTCAGTCCTGGCTCGTACGGTGATCGTGAGGTCACCGGACACTAGGCGCCCCCGGGAGGCGCTGGTACCGCCCAACCCGGGGACTTCGCGACAGAGGAGAGTGCTCGTGTCACGCAAGGAAGAGAATCCCACACCCCCCACCACCGACCTGCCGGGCGGGATGATGCCGCACTGGCTGCACCGCATCATCGACGCTCACAAGCCCTCCGCGCTCGGCAAGTCCCGCCAGGGCACCGCGTACGCGGCGGCCGGACTGCCCACCGTGGCGCTCGCGGCCAGTGCCGAGAACGGCGGTCTCCCGGAGCCGTCCGTGGGCGGGGCCCTCGAACTCATCAACACCGTGGGCTCGAACTGGCCCCTCGGCGGCTGGCCTGGGTTCGGCCTCACGGTCGTGGCCGGCGGCGGCCTCGGGTACCTCCACCTGAAGCAGAAGTGGGACCTGGGCAAGTCCGGTCCCACCACGAACGGGAAGGATGCGGCCCGGGTCGGGTTCGCCAACCCCAAGGAACTCAAGAAGTGGCTGTCCCAGGAAGGGCTCCGGGCCCGCGCGGACACCCTCCGCCCGTCCCTGGAAGGGGCGAAGCGGCGTTCCATCAGCCCTCACGAGGTCGGGCTGCACCTCGGCACGGATCTGCTCTACAAGAAGGGGCTGTTCGTCGCCTGCGAGGACATCGTGCTGATGTACGCCCCGCCGCGTACCGGCAAGTCCGCGCAGTACGGCAACGCCATCATCGACGCGGCCGGAGCCTGCGTGGTGACCTCGACCCGCGGTGACCTCTACGACCACACCCACCAGCTGCGGCGCGAGCACAACAGGCCCGTGTGGGTCTTCAACGCGGGCGTGAGCGGGGTGGAGAACACCCTGCGCTGGAACCTGGTGGAGGGCTGCCAGGACCCGGTGGTGGCCCTGCGTCGCGCCGGGTACCTGCTCGCGGCCTCGGCCAGCGGGGAGGCCATGGAGAACGCCTCCTTCTGGGAGGGCCACTCCTTCATGGTGCTGTCCTGCTACCTGATGGCGGCGGGCCTGAAGGGCTACGACCTGACCCGTGTCCGGGCCTGGGTGACCGACTCGACCGAGCGTGAGCCCCTGGAGATCCTGGAGAACTACCCGGAGCTGGTGCCCGCCGGCTGGGCCCGGGGCCTGTCGCAGATGCGGAACGCGCCGGAGAAGACGAGGGACAGCGTGTACCTGACGCTGATCCGCTCGTTCGAGTTCATGTCGCTCCCCCAGGTCATGGACATCGTGTCCCCCCGGCCCGGCCAGCAGAAGTTCGACGTGGCGGACTTCCTCCGCTCGCGCGGCACCCTGTACCTGATGGGCCGTGACCAGCAGTACGGCAGCGTCGCCCCGCTGTTCACCGCCCTGGTGGGCGAGATCTACGAGGCGGCGTACCTGGAGGCGGACAACAGCCCCGGCGGCCGCGTGGACCCGTACGTGCGGTTCGTCCTGGACGAGGCGGCCGTGATCTGCCCGCTTCCCCTGCACAAGTGGTCGGCGGACGCGGGTGGCCGGAACATTCAGCTCCTGGTCAGCGTCCAGTCCCCGTCCCAGCTGAGGGAGCGGTGGGGCCACAACGGAGCGCAGACCATCATGAACAACTCCGTCCGGATCGCCCTCGGCGGCCTGTCCATCCCGCAGGATCTGGAAGAACTGTCCCTCCTCTGCGGGGAGAAGGACGAGGAAGTGGCCTCCTCGTCCGCCACGGACGAGGACAAGAAGTCCCGGAACGTCTCGGTGCGACGGGTCCGGATCATGCCGCAGGACGCCATCCGGCAGATGAAGGAAGGCACGGGCCTGGTGTTCTACCGGCACCTGCCGCCGATCCGGTACGCGTTCACCCCGGTGTGGCAGCGGAAGGACGTCAAGGAACTGATGAAGCAGGCGAAGGCACAGGCCAAGCTGGAGGCCAAGCTGAAGAAGAAGGGGGTGCAGGTCGCCGGGCCCGTCCTCCCGCCGCAGATGCCCGCCACGGCTCCGGTGGTCCCGCAGCAGCAGCCTGCCGCGTACCCGGGGACGATCCCCGGGCAGGCGCCGGCCGCTGAGCAGAACGTTTGGGGGCAGACCGGATGATCGACCAGCCCAAGGAGACGAAAGCGGTCTGGGAGCGGACCCGCGAACTGGGTCGGCAGCTGGACGAGGTGAACGGCCGCCTCGAAACGCTGGAGGGGCAGAACCTCGGGGACCGCATCCAGGAACTGTCCCTGATCGTCAAGAAGCTGACGGAGAAGCCCAAGGGGGATGCCCCGGCGGTCTGGAACTGGGACACCTTCACCCCCCAGCAGGAAGCGGGGGCCTGGGAGATCCTTCTGAAGTGGATGGACGAGACGTTCCGGGTCCGCTGGCCCCGCTCCTACAAGGAGATGCTGGGGTACACGGAGCGTCCCTCCTCGTGCTGGTGGCAGCACCCGGACATGGTGGAAGCCCTGACCAGCCTGATGATGAGCCACTACTGGGCCTTCCGCGACAAGGAAGCGTCTCCGCTGCGGGTTGCTGAGTGGCTGGGCCGCTGGCTCCCCGACGCCGTACGCCAGGGCAAGTTCATCCTGGAGGAGTGCAAGAGCACCTTCGACCGCGACGGCGGCAACGGCCACAGGCACGACCTGTTCGAGAACAAGAAGGTCGACGCTGACCGCGAAAAGCTCGGGCGGCACCTGCACATGCTGCGGACGGGTGAAGTGCCCAGCTGATCCGCCCCGCTCAACGACAGAGGCCCGGACCGATGGTCCGGGCCTCTTCGCGTGCCGTACGTCATCCTGCGGGCGGCACAGGGCGCTCCTCGTCCGGCCAGAAGCTCCACCCCACCGTGTACTGGACCCCGGCGGCATAGTCCCGGTCGACGTCGGGCCAGTCGTTGCCCTCGATCCGGTCCCGGGCGTGGGTGCGTTCCAGCCCCACCTGGCGGTTGGTGTACGGGTACTCGTACCACTTCTGGCTGATCGGGGCGGCCTGCAGCTCGCCCAACAGCCACGCCGCGGTGGCCCACACTCCGTGGGCGGCTGCCTTCGCCTGCCGCACCTCGACCTCGACGTGCACCCGGGCGTCGTCGCCCGCGTGGAACTGGCGGGCGGCGTCGTCCCGGACCGATTCCAGTTCCTGCCGCGTGCGGCGTACCCCTTCCGGCAGACCTGGTGTCCCGGGT
>NZ_CP196179.1:0-45882 GCF_051550175.1 Streptomyces sp. HUAS TT7 | reverse complement strand
AGGGCGCCAACGTGCCGGACCGCATCGTGAAAATCCTGATCCCAGCGGCCATCGAGAACCCCATGGGCGTATTGGTCATCGCCCTGACCGTGCTGGCCGTCGGCGGCATCCAACTGGTCATGCTGTTTCTTCGCCAGGCGTCCATTCCGATTCAGGCTTTGTTGTTGCCGATCGCGGGGGCCGGGCAGTTGGGCGGCGAGAGCTCGCGTCAGTGGCTGCCCCGGCTGTTCACCGCCATCATGGTGGTGATCATCTACAAGCCCATGGCGGCGTTGATCATGGCCGTGGGGTTCACGGAGATGGCCAACGGCTCGGGCATCGTCGACTTCATCCGTGGCGTGGTGACCCTCGCCCTGTCCGTCATCGCCCTCAAATCCCTCCTCGCCCTTTTCGCGCCGCTGGGCATGTCGATGGGCAACGCCGTGTCGTCGGGCGGAGGTTTCGCCGGGGCGCTGTCCCTGGCCGGGAGCGCGCTGGGCGCATCGCTCGGCAGCCGCGGCGGGGGCGGTGGCTCCTCGACGTCGGCCGCCGACCACGCCAAGCACATGGATCGCAACGGCCCGGGCGGGGGCGCGCCTCAGGCTCCGTCGCCCTCCCCGCAGGACGGGAGCAGCGCGATTCAGCAGCAGTCCGGCAACATCCCCCCGCAGCCCAGTTCCAACCCCGAGTCCGATACAGCGGCCCCGCAGGCCACCGAGACCGCAGCACAGACAGCAGCGGCCGGCGCGCAGTCCACGGCCACCACTGCGGCCAAGACAGCGGGCGGGCCGGTCTCCATCGCCCTGGTCGCCGCAGAAACCGGCCAGGCGGCCATCAACAAGGCGGGTAACACCGTCGGCGGAAAGGAGTAGGCATGGCCACCACCGAGCAGCCCCTGTACGGGGGTTGGCGGCGCTCGCGCACGATGGGCATCGCCTCCCTGAACACCTCTCAGACGATCATCGTCGTCGGTGCCATGCTCATCCCCATCATGGTCGTGGCGTTCGGCGCCAGTCCCTCCACCCTCCTGGTGACGGCGCCCATCGCGCTCGTCGTCATCGTCCTCGCGGTGTGGCAGCGTCACGGCATGCCGCTGATGTCGTACGTCGTCGGCCGCATCCGCTGGCAGCTGGCCCACCTGCGCGGAGAGACCTCCTACCGCTCGGTGTTCCTGCCCTCCCCGGAAGCGCTCGACCTGCCAGGCATGGCCGCCCCCACCCGCCTCATCCGTGCCGAAGCGGCCGACGGGCGCGGCCCGGTAGGGCTGGTCTGGAACCAGCGGACCGGCGACATGACGGCCACGTTGCTGCTGTCGCCGTCCGGGTCGCTGCTGGCCTCCACCTCCACCGTCCTGTCCAACGTGAGCTCGTGGGGTGATGCGCTCGCCCGGCTCGCCGATGAGGACTCCGTGATGGCGGCCTCCGTAACCCTTCAGATCACCCCGTCATCCGGTGCCGCACTGTCCGATCACGTCGCCGAGCGCGTCGACACGGCGGCGCCGCGTCTCGCCAAAGACGTGGTCGGCGAGCTGGTCGGCCGGGCCCCCCGGGCCAGTGCCCAACTCGCGGCCTGGATGTCGCTGGTGATCGCCCCGTCCCGCACCGCCGAGAAGCCGGACAACCCGGCTGAGGCGGCCGCCGTCACGCTCGGAGCCCTGGACTCCATGGACCTGACCGGAGCGGGCGCAGACATCCTGCGGCGCGCGACAGACAGCGACATCAAACGCCTGGTGCGCGGGGCCTACAACCCCGCCGACATGGACGCCCCGACCGCCCACATCGAGGATCTGGTCTGGCACGAGACGGGCCCGGTCTCCGCTGAGGACGACTGGACCGTCTACCGGCACGACGGCGCATTCTCGACGTCCTACGTGCTGCGCGAGGCTCCCCGCCGGTCCGTGCCCTATGACGTGCTCCTCAAACTCCTTGCGGCCGGCACCTACGCCCGGCGCGTCACCCTCGCCTACCGGGTGCTGTCCACCGAGGAAGCGGCCGCGGTGGTCGAGCGTGAGGTGAACGCGAACGACGCGCGCGCCGAGTACCGGGCGCGCACCCGCCGTTCGACGACCCGACGTGAGCGGGTCGACGCCGAGCACGCCGACCGCACCGCGATGGAGGAAGCGGTGGGCGCGGGCATGGTCCAGTGGTCGATCTACGTCACGACCACCGTGGACCGCGCCGAGGATCTCCCTGCCGCGCGGCGGGAGGTCGAAAAGGCGGCCAAGACCTCCGGCAGCCTGCGCTTCAGGCCCGCATTCGGGGCGCAGGCGGCCGCGCTCGTCGTGGGCCTGCCGCTCGGCATCACCCCCCTGCTGTGACAGAAAGGCGCTGACCGTGGCACGCAACACCGCTGCACGCACGCTCAAGCCGTCCCGGCGTTCACTAGACGCCGGGACGGCCGCCGCTGAGACTACCGACAATCAATGGCGCCTCAACCCGAAGGTCATCGCGAGCCGTTGGGGATGGCCGGGAGTGGGCCGGGGCCGGGCCGCCAACCTCGACGCCGGCGCCGTCTATCTCGGCTCCACCACACAGGTGGCCGGGCTGTTCCCGTTCGTCCTCGGCGCCGGTCTGCCCCCTGAAGGGGTGCCCATCGGCCCTGACCTGCTCACCCACGAATTGGTCTGTTTCGATCCGGCGGGCTGGATCGGCAGTTTGCTCACCAACCCGGGTGTCTGGATCATGGCTCAGCCCGGAGTCGGAAAGTCGGCGATCGCCAAACGGATCGTCACCGTCTACACCGGATACGGCCACAAAGCCGTCGTCCCGGGCGACGTCAAGGGCGAGTACAGCCAGTTGGTGCGCGAGCTCGGCGGCCAGGTCGTCCGCATCGGCCGGGGACTCGACAAGTTGAACCCGCTCGACTCCGGCCCGCTGCGCAAGGTCCTGCCCACCCTTCCCGCTGGCCGTCAGGAAGCCCTGTTGGGCGAGATCAACGGGCGCCGCTCCGAACTCCTGTATGCCCTGCTGGCCACTCAAGTCGGGCTCGGGCGCAGGCCGTCGGCGACTGAGCGCAACGTGATCGAGCACGCCATCAGATTGGTGACGGCCCACCTGACCGGGGTGGACCCCGTCATCCCCGACATCGTCAAGGTGCTGCGGGACGGCCCGCGCGAGCTGCTCTCACAGCTGATGGTCGACACCGAAGAGGACTACCGGCAGCTGGTCCGTGAGGTCACCCTCGCCATGGAAAATCTGTGTGACGGGCCGTTGGCCGGATTGTTCGACGGGCCGACGACACAGCCGCTGGATCTCCATGCCCCGGCGCTGAGCGTGGACCTGTCCACGCTCCTGACCGCCGGGGACGACGTGGTGTCGGCCGGGCTGCTGGCGACCTGGGCCTACGCGTACTCCGCGATCGACTCCGCGCGGGCCGTCGGGCTGATGGACAGTCCGCTGACCATGGTCCTGGATGAGATGTGGCGGGCGCTGCGGGCCGGGCCCGGGATGGTGGCCGCGTTCGACGCCATGACCCGTTTGAACAGGTCGAAGCGGGAAGTGTCGTTGTTCATCACGCACTCGCTCGATGACCTCGCCGCGCTGCCCACGGCAGAGGACCGGGCCAAGGCGCGCGGCATGATCGACCGGTGTGACTCCATGATTCTGGGCGCGCTGTCGACCGCCGAACTGGAGCGGGTCTCTGACCAACGGCCCCTGACCGATGCGGAAATCAACCTGATCGCGTCGTGGTCGTCGTCGGCCGGTACCGGCCTGGACGGCACCAAGCAGATCCACCCCGGCCGGGGCAAGTACATGATCCGGCTGGGCACGCGGCCCGGCACCCCGGTCCGCCTCGAACTCACCGAGACAGAACACCGCCTGTACAAAACCGATCCGGCCCTGTCCAAGAGGGCGGAAGGGACAGCGGCATGAACGAGTCCAGCACAGCAGGGGCCGGGGCAGGGACCGGAACACCCCTGGCCATCCTCGGCGCCATCGTCGGCGCCTTCACTTTGTGGACCGGCGCCTACCTGGGTGGAACCCTCGGGGTCCTGGTCGCCGGGGGCGGCTGGGCCCCGCCCCCCTTCGCCATCAAGTCGGCGGCACACCTGGTCAGCGGCGGGCCCGGCCAGTTGTGGCCGGGCCACTCGACGGCGGCCGCAGTGGGCATCGTCGTGCTCCTGGTGCTCGTCGTCGCCGCCCTCGCGGTGGGCGGCTGGCTGATCTGGCAGCGGTTCTTCTCGCACCGCTCGGGCCTGGCCTCGGTGCGCGAGCTGGCGCCGCTCGGCCCCAAGGCCATGACGGAGCGGGCCCGTGCGCTGCGGCCGTCTCTCAAGGGTGTCGAGAACATCGCCCCGGACGCGACCGGGGTTCTGCTCGGCAACCTCGACGCCACGCGCGGCCCGGAGTTGAGGGCAAGCTGGGAAGACGTGGCCCTGGCCGTGATGGCGCCCCGTTCGGGCAAGTCCACGTCTCTGGCCGCACCTGCGGTGCTGCGGGCCCCGGGCGCGGTGTTCCTGACCTCCAACAAGCCGGATGTTTTCGGGGTTACCAAAAGGCGCCGGTCCAAGGTGGGGACGGTGTGGCTGTTCGACCCGCAGTCCATCACCCACTCCGACCGGGCACTGTGGTGGGACATGCTCGCCTCGGCCCGCACCATCGAGGGCGCGGGCCGCCTCGCCTCCCATTTCATCGCGGCGACCACCGACGAAAAGAGCCGCGGGGACTTCTGGATGTCGGCGGCCAAGAACCTACTTACCGCGCTGTTCCATGCGGCCGCCGTCTCCGGCGGCTCGGTCTCGGACGTGCTGGCCTGGCTCGCGACGCCCTCGGACCGCGACCCGGTACAGGCGTTGAAGGCGGCGGGCAAGGAGGCGTTGGCGCAGCAACTCGCCTCGACGGTGGCGGGCGCGTCCGACACCCGCGACGGCATTTACGAGACGGCCCGCCAGTGCGTGGCCTGCCTCCTCGACCCTGAGATCCTGGCGTGGGTGACCCCGGACCCGGCGAAGAAGGAGTTCCGGCCCGCCGATTTCGTGCACACCCGCGACACCCTGTATCTGCTGTCGAAGGATGGCGGTGGCTCGGCGGCCGGTGTCATCGCGTCGGCTGCCGACGCAGTACTGAGGGCCGCTCTCGCGGCCGCCGAGCGGGCCGGGGGACGCCTGGATGCGCCGCTGGTCGCGGTGCTCGACGAAGCGGCGAACGTGTGCAGGATTGAGGATCTGCCCGACCTCTACTCCCACCTCGGCTCGCGCGGCATTCCGCTGCTGACGATCCTCCAGTCCTACCGCCAGGGCGTGCGGGTCTGGGGGGAGGCCGGCATGGATTCCCTGTGGTCCGCAGCCACCGTCAAGGTGCTGGGTTCGGGCTTGGATGATGCCGAGTTCGCGGAAAAGGTGTCCCGCCTCATCGGCGAACACAAGGTCGCTGAGACCTCGGTCTCCCATGGCTCGACGGGCCGCAGCGTCTCCACCTCGCGGCGCCGTGAGCGTGTCATGGAAGCGGCCGAAATCCGGGCACTGCCCAAGGGCCGGGCCCTCCTGCTGGCGACCGGCGTACGTGTCGGCATGATCCGCCTGCGGCCCTGGTACCTGGAAGCGGATGCGGACGCCCTGGCCGCCGACTCAAAGGCCGAGATCGCGGACATCGCGGACCGCGCCACAAAGAAGGTGATCGCGGCATGAGCGAGGAAACACCGAGCCTCGACGGGCTCTCCGAGGATCTGGAAGACCTGCGCGCGATCGTCACCGGGTTCGCTAGTCAGTTGGAGCACAACACCAACGTCATCACCCAACTCGCAACGAACGGCGGCCAGGCGCAGGACGGCGAACCGAAGGAGAAGGAGAAGGAGAAGGAAGAGGAGAAGCCGAAGACTCCGCCGTTCATTCTGCGGCTCAGCAATCCCGAGTTCGCGCGCGAGCTGGCGGCCCTGGACGTGTGGGTGCGAACGGTCTTGGTCCCGACGTACCTCGATGAGGTCTCCTCGGCGGCGCCGTGGTGCCCAACCTGGTGGGAACACGATGGTGCCTACGCCCGGCTGCATGCCTGCTGGCTGGCCTGGCAGGCGCTGACGGACCCGGCCGTCTGCGGGCACACCGGGCCATCGGTGTGGCATAGGGACCATCTCGACCCGATGCTGTCCCAACTCCGGTCACCGAGCGGTCCGTTCGCGGGCTGCATGACCAATCCGGACCGGGTACGGCACAGCATCCCGGCCGCTCCGCCGGTCGTTGCGGTGCCCTACGTGCCGCCTCCGGCGGACAGCACGACGGTTATCTAGGGGGCGAATTGAGTGTCAGGCAAGTCAGGGAAGGTGCCTGGGGAGCCCGTGCCTGACAGATATCCGAGGGGTCGGCAGGCATGTACGTCATGTTCGTGACGTACGGCCTGGCTCCCAACTTCCTTTCGTGCGAAAAGAAGTTGGGGTGCCTCGTTTCGCCCCGATTTGTGACCTCGTTCCGATCGGAACGAGGTCACAAATCGGGCACCGCCGTCCGGTCGCGGCCAGGGCTCGGCGGCACTACTCCCCGGGCCTCCCCGCTGTTGCTGCTGCTTTCCAGTGCGGCCCGTACGTAGCCGCACGCGGCAGCGGCGTGTTACGGCCGAGGCCGTCGCCGCCGAACGGGCGTCCAGGAAGTGTTTCGGTCGAAACACTTCCGACGTCCCACTTGCCTTACGTGACTGACAGCGGATCATGCCGCCTGACCTGCGCGAAGTGCCCTGGACCCTAGATAACCGTCGAAGCGGTGGGGGCGGCCGTGGGCGCCTGATCGTCACCATGAACGGCAACGGGCCGGAGGGATTTCCCCTCCGGCCCGTTCGCATGTGCACGCGGTTTCTACGGGATGCGGCGCGGCGGACCGGCCGGGGGAGTGGGCGCCGTACGGCCCTGTCCCTGGCCTTGGTTGGCGCCCGGGTTCTTGCGGCCGGCGCGGCCGCGTCCCTGCCCAGGCGGGACGGTGGTGGACGTCGCGGTGGCGGCCGCCGCGCGGGCGTCGATGTCGGCCACGGTGTCCTCCACGGCGGCCAGGCCGTCCAGTCCGGCCGCCCGGCCCCACTCGGCCCCGGCGGTGGCGATGTCACCGGCTCCGGCCGCCTCCGCGGCGATGCCTCGGGCAGTGTCCGCGTCGCCGCGTGCGGCGTCCGCGCGGGACTGATGGTCGGCGCTGCTGCGGGCGAGCGCGGCGGCCTGGCGCTCGCGCTCACGTTCCTCGTGAGACCGGCCGGTGGTGCTGCCGGTGGTGGTCGACGCGGTGGGGCGGGGCGTCGCTGTGTCAGGGGCGGTGCCGGGGGTGCGTGAGTTCTGGTTCAACGGTCGTTCCCTCCTGGCTGGTTGCCGGTCAGCGTCCGTGCGTACGCCCCTGGCCGGGGTTTTGGACGGGGGTCGTGCTCGCGGCCTGCGGGCCGGTCTTCGGGGCCGCTCCGGGCTCCACGGTGGTGGACGTCGCGGTGGCGGCTGCCGCCCGGGCGGACGGGGGCGTGATCCGCTGGTCCGGCGACGCCTCCGCATTGATCCGGTTCGCGGCCCGCATTGTGTCGCGAACCTTGCGCATGTCCTCGGGGTGGGCCTCCCAGGCTCCCATGAACACGGCGTACTGCGCGGGGTTGGCGTTCCTCATGATCTCGGCGGACGCCCTCGACACTCCCTTTTCGTCTCCCTGCTGCTGAGCAGTGATGGCCTGCTCCAACAGACCCGAGACGCGTGCCGGGTCAGGGGGCGGAAGCGGTGTTACCTCCATGCGTCTCCTCCTTTTCTCGTCGGGCGCTGGCAGTTACTCAGCGGCCGTGCGTGCGCCACTGGGCAGGTTTGGGGGCCGGAGTGGTGCGGGCGGCCTCGGGGCCGGCGGTCGCCGTGCTGCCGGGAGCCACAGTGGTGGACTGCGCGGTGGCGGCCGCCGCTCGCCCGTTCACGATCGGTGCCGCTGCCGGTGCTGCCGTGCTCGATGCCTTCGGGGCTGCCGTTTCCGTCGTCGCTGTAGTCGACGGGGCGGCCGGCGCAGGGGAGGTCTTGGCCTGGTCGTTGAGCAATCCGCGGGCCGCCTCGGCGGGGGTGAGGTTGATTCCGGCGGCAGCGGCCTGCTGGATACGGATCGGAATTCCGGCCAGGGCCTCGCGCGGGTTGTGGCCCGCTTGTTGGAGGTCGCGCATTTGGGCTGCGATACCCGGCCATTCACGGGAGGTTACCAACTGTCCCAACGCAGTCTCGTCGGCCAGTGCTTCGCGGGCGGTGACTACCAATTTCGCGTTCTCCTGGGGGCCGATACCGTGCCTGGCCAGGTCGCCGCTTCGATCGCCGAGCGGAGGTTTCTCCTTGCCAAAGAGATTCGCCAACTTCTCTTTGACCCACTCAACGAATCGCTCCACGAGGCCGGGGCCATCACGTTCGGGCTTCTCGCCGGACGGCGCCGCGAACGGGTTGTGTGCGGTGGCAGTCAGGGAGCCAGTAGCGGTGACTCCGGGTGTCGGCGACCCTGTGCGCAGGTCCGCGTCCATCCGGGCGATGACTGGCGCAGCGTCCTTGAGGAACTGGCCCACATCGACGCCGGCGCCTTCGAGTTTCTTCAACTCATCGGCGAGCTGGGGCCACTGAGGAGCAGACACCATGGCTGCGGCCACATCGGCCGGTTGGACGGTGCCCCGGACCATAGCCGCGTACCGCTCGTGGTCGGGGTTGGGCGGTGCGGTCGGCTGCGGTGCCGGAGGTGTCGGGGTCGGGTTCTGAGCCGCCGCGGCGGCTTGGCGCTGCTGGTGTTCCCGCAGGGCCTGGGCCGTCATGACAAGTACCTGGAGTGCGACGGCGGCCGTGGACGCGGCCTGTCCGGCGGCGTGCTCCATTGGATTGATGTCGCTCACGGTGTCACCTCATTTCCTGTCGTCATGCTGTCCTCATCTCTCTGCTCGTCTCGGTCCTTTGACGCTAGCGGTGCGGACCTCGTTTCGTACGGGGTTTTCGGCGGGATGGCTCCTTTGTGAGTGGGGGTCAACGGCGGGGCCCTCGGGGCTGGTTGCGGCGTGCTGCGTCCTGAGCCGCGCGGTCGGCGGCGCTCCGCTCGCCCGGGGTCTGCTGTGGCCCGGTGGACGTGCTCGTCCGGCTGCGGTCGGTGCGGGGGAGCGGGGCCGCCGGGCCGGTTCTCCGCAGTCGTCCTTGCATGCGCCAGGTGAGTACCTGGGCCACGCTGTCGGCGTCGTCCAAGTCGCGCACGGCGACGACCTCGGCGAGCACGTCGGCCGGTGCGTGTCCGGCCCGGGCGGCGGCGGTGAGTTGGTCGGCCAGGGCCTTGGCCGCCGGGTCAGCGAGCACCTGGGACGCGTACCCGGGGACGGCGCTGCGAACGGTCGCGCCGAGCGTCGGCGCGTGGGGCCCATCGCCGAGCGGCATGTTCTCCATGGCTCCCGTGCGGGTGAGGACGGGCGGCGGTGTGGTCGGGGAGGTGGGGGTTTTCTCGCCCTCGCCCGTGCCGCCGTTGTCGGGGGTGTGGGCCGCCCCGGTGTCGGCGGCTGAGGGTGTCGGGGTCACGCTGCCCTCGGGGAGATAGGCCACGCGCGTGTGTCGCCCGTCGGGGCCTTGCTCGTGCACGCTGATGCTGTACCGCGTGGGAGTCGTGCTCTTGGCGGCGAACTCCTGGAGTTTCTGGCGGGCAAACATCTCGGGTGACATACCGTCGGGAAGTATCCCGGACCCGCTGGCGTCGTCCACGGTCACGTCCGCCTCGTTGCGGAAATCGCGGTGGCTGATCCGCCACGCCAGCACGCGGCCGCCCTCGACCCGGGGGGCGGGAGCCGGGGTCGGGGCGGTGCCGTTGCGTACGTCGGCGTCCAGCCGCTTTTGAAGCCTCCACACCAACACTTCGGACACGCTGTCGGCGTCGCCGAATCCGCGTACCTGGGCCACCTCGGCGAGCACCTGGCCGGGGTCGTAACCGGCGTTCTCCGCCTGGTGCAGGGTCGCGGCGAGCGCGGGCCATGCGGCCTCGCCGAGCGCGGTTTCCGCAAGCTCGGGGAGAGCCGCGCGCACGATCGGCGCGTACGTCTCGGTGAGGGCCTGGCGGTCGATGCCGGGTTCGGTGTGTCGCCAGGTCGCCCCGCGTCCTCGGGCGCCGAACGCCACTTCGGTGGCGGCCCGCAGGTGCGCGCCGGCTGCGGCGGCGGCCTGCTCCTGGGCCCGGTGCTGGGCGGCCTGGTGGAAGCGCATGGCGGCGGTGATGGCCAGGGCGACGGCGGCCAGAAGTGCCAGGGCGGCCCCGGCCTCTCCGCCTCCTGCGGCGAGTGCCGTAGTCATGGCGAGCATCTGCGCGGCGGTCCGCAGATGGCCGTATGCCTGGCTGGTGGTGCGGCGGCTGGTGGGCGCGCGACCGGACCGCTCAAAGGCTCGGGCGGCCTCGCGCAGTTCGTCCCGGACCTCCTGCGGGGCCTGGGCGGCGGCGACGGTCAAAAGGTCGGCGAGTGCCATCACTTCACCGGCTCCGGCCTCGTTGCCTGCACGCCCGAGAATGGCGGCCGCCTGGTGGACGTGTTCCGCGGCGAGCTGCCACGCGGCCGCCTTGTTCGGCGCCTGCACGGCCTGGGCAACGGCGGGTACTCCCGTCCAGCGCTCACGGACGCGAGGAAGGGACAGATCAGGGGCCAGGCGTGTGCCGGAAAACCAAATGGCGCGGCCGCCCCCGGTGCGGTCACCAGGGAGGGCAACCGAGTAGCCGGTGATATTCCCGTCCGGTGCCGTGCGCTTGTTCAGGCGCAGCCCGGCCCGCTCGATTCTGCCGAAGAAATCGGCATCGCTGGTCGCCAAGCCAGCGACTTCACGAACCTTGGTTTGCAGGGTCATCCGGGGCGGCTCAGCTCGCCCCTTGCGTTGAGCCTTCTCGATCTCGGCCTGTCCCGGCCACTGCTTCGCGGTCTTGTCACCGCGGTTCAAGCGGCGCAGCCCAAACCGGATCTCCAGTTCTTTGGCCTTCTCCTGCATCTTGCGCTTGTCGAACGACAGCGGGACTTTCAAACCGTCTTGCCGGGCAAGCGTCGCCACGATGTGAATATGGTCATCTGCATGCCGGATCGCGACCCACCGCGCGCCCATCGGATCGCCCTTCTCGGCGATCCCTACCGCATGCATCAACTCGCCTGCGATCTCCTTCCACTCGGCGTCTGTCAGGGTGCGGTCTTCCGGAGCCAGACGCACCGGCAAGTGGTACACGTACTTCGCCGGTGGTGTGCTCTCCAAGCCCAGTACCGGAGCATCCAACAGGGCCGCAAGATAGGGAATCGACGTGCCCTTGTCCCGGCCTGGATCGGGCACACCATCTGCCCACGCAGCCACCATGTGTTGATTGGTGTGCTCGTCCTTCTTGCCCGGCCCGTACAGATAGTGCAGTAGCCCTGATGTCCGCTGGCCGTCCCTCGCCCGCTTCACGAACACACCTAACCGCCCTTCATCTGCTGAACTAGCGTGACCGTGGCGTCATGGAGTCGTGAAACCGCCTCGTCCACGCGCGCTCTCACGGCGTTGAACTGCGGGTCGGGCACGTCGCCTCCTGCGTTCTTCACGTGCGCAATCTGGTTCCAGTTGGTACCGATCCGGTTGACTGCGATCACCGCGTCCCGCAGCTCACGCCACTGCGACTTCTCCTCGACCGGGGCCGGGGAAATCTCTTCACGGGCGACCGCCAATGCAGCCTGCGCGACGTACGCCGACACGGCCATGCCGGCCGCCGTCGCGGCCATCGTGAGGGCGGCTAGCTCGTTGTCGTTGTAGGCGACGTTCACACGGTGGCGGCGCGGTGCGTCGGTCTGTCGTTCACGGCGGCGACTCTGACGCTTCTTTGTGCTCATAAACCCCTGTTCCTCGTACGAGGGACAGCCCCTAACCATCGGTCCGTGCCCGGACCGAAAAGGCGGCCCCATCAAAGCGAGCGTAGCGAGTTGGGGCCGCCGACACGAGTTAATGGAACATTAACTCACATCTTGCTCCGACATAGGAGGCCCGGGTGGGGTGCCGCGGCAGGTGGGGCGGCACGCGGCGGAGCCGCTTAACGGGGGTGTGGGGGGCTGGCCCCCCACCACTCAACCCACAGCCGCGTGGCGGCCGTTGCCCCATGTCGCCGGGCGTCGGCAGCGCTACGATGGCGCGCATGACGACACCTCCCGCGAATACGACCGGAACTGACGCTCAGTCGCTGCTCGAAACCGCCCAAGGCCTGCTCGCCTCCCGTATGGAGGTGATCCAGCCTCTCGCCTCAGCCATCGCCGAACGCAAGCGCCTGCAAGCTCTCCTCGATGCCGCCGAAACGGCGTACGGCGCGGCTTACGCCGATGCTCAGGCCGCGGGCTGGACGGAAGGGGAGCTCAAGCAGCTGGGTGCCGAGGGACCCACGAAGCGTCCGAAGGGACGGCCCCGGACGTCGCCCCGCCAGAAGCCTCCGGCTCCACGCACGCCCAGCGCAGCCGAAAGCTCCTCATCGGCCTCCACGGGCGCCGGTGCCTGACACTCGATCACCTCGGCCCCGGCCCGTACTTCGACGGGCCGGGGCCGGCCGTTCACCCGAACAGAAAGAGGGGAGGTCCGGATGGTCGCCGGGAGGCTCAACACCTTCGTATGGGTCCACGCCGAACAGGCAGAGGCCTTGCGGACGATCGCGAGCGAGAACGCCCGGGCTGAGGCGGACTGGCTGGCCTCCGAGCGGGAACGGCTGCGGCTCCATCCAGCCGAACCGACCCCTGAACCGATCCGCCGCGAGGCCTTCCGGCTCCGGCCTCAACAATGGCCCGGGCAAAGCTACCTCGTCGAGACTGCCATGCGGGCTCGGCTCGCAGCCCCTGACCTCGCCGGGCCTTGGGCCCCGTTCACACCCGAAGAGCGCGAAATGCAGAGACTCGCCGGGCGTCGACCGGGCACACCGAACGCGCACTTCGGGGACAAGCTCGCGCTTGACCTCACCCCCGAACTGGTCGACTCCGCGCAGCTCGCGGCATATCGCGTGAGCGCGCCAACCGTCGCCAGGCTCTACGCCGAAAACCTCATCGGCCCCGGCGCCTCCCGTTCCCGCGCAGCGCGCGCTCGACGGGAGCAGCTACAGGCGCAAATCTTCACCCTCGGCCGCATCGCCCGAGAAGCAATCAACCTCATCATCGGGCCGTGAAAAGCACCCGTTCGCGGGATGCGCAATCTAACAAGGTAGTTACATACCCAACCGGGCCGCCCCGATCATGAGCGCCCAGGGTCCGTAAGCCTCCGTAGCCCACCGCGTCGGCGGGTGCGGGTGCTCGGGGCGGATCAAAGACGTCTGGCGGCGAAGGAGGGGGAGCCGGGGCCGATGCCGGATCGCGCGCTTCCCGGAGGGTAGTGGGCCGGGCGCCGTTCCCCCGCCGTCGACCCGGACGGTGCGTGAGGCGACCCGCCGCCCGGGGAGGGGCTGGCGGGGATCTGGCAGCTGCCGCGATGCGGACCGGCCGGTGTGGTCGCGCCGCTCGGTACCGGCATCGTCGTGGCCGCTCTGCGTGTCGTCCGGGGCACTCCGGACCGTGGCCACCCACCGCCCAAAGCCCGTATCGGGGAACCCCATTCGCGTGCACACGCGAACGGTTCACATGTGCACGCGAAATATCGAGGAGAGTGCAGAAAAAACACCGGGCCCGCTACCGATTCGAGAGCGGGCCCGGCACGCCGGTACGGCCTAAAAGGGGTCGGGAACCTCTGCCATTTCCTTGATGATCTCGGCGACGCGTTGGCAGTCGCCTAGGGCTCGGTGACCTCCGCCGAGCCGCTGCCACTGCCAGTCACCGTGGTAGTCGCTCCAGTCGCCCACATGGACGGCGTACGCGAGCATCGCGCATTGATCCCACCGTTGGCTCTTCATCCATGCGGCGGCCGCCGGGTGCCGCTTGCCCTCCGACAACTCCGTTGCGGGCGTGTGCTCGCGGTGGTGGCGGTCCAGCTCGTACGCCAACACTCTCTCGTCATAGTCGGCGTTGTAGATGACCACGCGGCGGCCCGCCAGTGCCTCGGTGAGTGCGGGCAGAATCTCTCCGAACCGCGGAGCGTCGCATACGTCCTCGTCGGCGATTCCGTGAATTTCTCGGGCCTCGTCGGGGATCGGGACACCCGGGTTCACGAGGGTGTCCAAGAGCATGCGTCCGGACCCGTCGGTGATGCTGATCTCGACCACCTTCGCGTCTGAGTCGAGTCCCGTCGTCTCGGTGTCCAAGATGGCGAATGCGCTCGGCTCGGCGACGATTTTGCGGGCCCACTGGCGGACCGGCCCAAGCTCGTCCCACCGTGCCCGGTCGGCGGCCCGCCGGCACTCTTCGGCCTGGCGCTTTTGCTCGGCCCGGCACGGTTGGCAGGTCCGGGGGAACTCGTGCACCCGGCCGTACGTGTCGGCAGTGTCCGCCTCCTCGATCTCGGCCTGTGTCGCGGTCCGTACGCCGCACTCCGGGCAGTGACGGCGAATCAGCCGGTGAACGACTACGTATGCCCGCTCGCGGCGAGCTTTGCACGCCGGGCATGTCCCGCTGCCCACATGGGTGTTCTCGAACCGTGTGCCGCATCCGTCGCAGGTGTGGCACCACTCGGTGTAGAGCTCCGCCAGGCAGGTTGGGCAATGCTGGTCCGGCTTGCCGGGCCAGCACGTGACGTAGTCGTTCGGGCTGATCGGCCGGGCCTGGACGATGCCGCAGCGTGCGCAGGTGCGGCGGGCGGTCTTCTGCCGTTGCTGGTGGGCCGACAGCGGCCGCATTTTCACGGCCTCGCCGGGGGAGTAGAGGGGTACCCGCATCCACCCGGTCCCGCGCCGGTAGATGCGCAGGTACGCGTGCGGCTTCTGCTCCTCGGCGAGCTTGAGGCGCTCGTTCTTGAGTTGGGTCTCTGTCCGCAGCTCCTCCGGGGCATCACCGCTCCGGAAGACGGGGAGGCCCTCGTGGTGCTCGTAGGGCTGCGCCGGAACGCGGGCCTTGGTCTTGGCTGTGGTGGCCGTCACCGCTCGGCCTCCTCGCGCTCGATGACCGCGAGCAATCGGGGGTCGACCTCGGCCCGCACGTGGACGCTGACGCTCCCGGGTTCCTCGCGTCGCTCGTACTGCTGGGAGACTTGCCGCACCTTGATGTGTGGGGCGGTTTTCAGAGCCTCGACCAGAGCCGTCACCTGGGCTGGGGTGCCCGTGTAGCGGATCTGGGCGGGCTCCTGCTCCTGGTCCTCGGTGCTGCGCTGTCGCCCGGGGCCGGCGGCGGTGGCCCCGGGCTTCGGCCCGTGGTCCGCACAGTGGACAGTCCAGCCGCCCGGCGCCTTGGTGCAGGTGCCTGCTCTGGCCGGTACGTAGGTGTCGCAGTCGGCACATGTTCCGCCGCGTTGGTTCACGATCGTTGTCGTCACGTACTGCCCAACCTTTCGACTCCGGGCGGGGGTTACTACTCCTGCGGGCTGTTCTCCGAACCGTCCTCGACGCCCGGGATGTTCATCGCTTCTTGTCCCTCGATGCGCACGGGGGCCGTGTCGTCCTTGGCGGCCTTCTTGGTGGCGCGGCGAGTCGGCTTCTTTTCCTCGGCCGGAGAGGGTGCCGCGTTGCGGAGTGCGTTCAGCTCTCCTCGGAGTTCTCGTACCTCCTGGTCCCGCTCGTCGATCCGCTGGCCGAACTTCCGCAGCTCCTCGGCGAGCTTGTTGAACTTCCGTTCCCACTCCTCTGCGTGCTTCTGGGCATCGGCCGCCTTCTGCTCGGCGGCGCCAAGCTCGCGATCCGTCCTGCGGTGGGCCTCCCGTTCGGTGGCAAGCTGGGCGTTCACATCCCTGATGTGGGTCTCCGCGCGCGCCTCGGCTCGGTCGGCTCGGGCCTCGGCGTTCCCGGCGCGTTCATCGGCCTTGTCCGCACGCTTCTCCGCTTCCGCCTGCTTTCGTGCGCTCTCCGTGGCCCGGTCGTTCGCCGCGCTGGCCGCGCGCTTGGCGTCCTTGGTCTCGTCCATGGCCTTGGCGTATCCGGCCGTCACCTCCTTCAACTCCCGCTCTGCCTTGGCCTGGGCGTCGGCGGCCTTACCTGCGGCCGTCTGGGCAGCGTCGGCCGCGCGGCGGGCGTCGTCCCGTTCGCGCTCGGCCTTCTCCTGGGCGCGTACGGCTTCCTGGCGGACGCGCTCGGCTTCCTCGGCCGCGTTCTCGGCCTCGGTGGCGCGGGTCTTGGCGTCGTCGGCCAACGCCTTTTCCGCGGCGGCCTCCTGGCGGGCCTGGTCGCGCTCCTCGACGGCGTGGGCCCGGTCGTCCTCGGCCTGGGCGGCGGTCTGCTCCGCCTGTTCGGCCCGGCCGGTCGCGGTGTCGCGTTCCTGCTCGGCATGCTCCTGGGCGGTCTTGGCGTCGGTCGCTGCGATGCGGGCGGCGTCGCGCTCACGCTCGGCGGTCCGCTGGTTCCGCTCGGCGTCTTCCTGGGCGTCCTCGGCGGCCTGGCGTGCGGTGCGGTCGCGTTCGGCGGCGGCGTCGGCGGCCTCGCGGTCGGCGCGGGCCTGGCTCGCCTCGGAGCGCGCGGCGGCGGCGTCGGCGACGGCCTCGACGGCCTTCTGATTCGCCTGCGCAACATCGCGTTGGTTGGCCGCACGGGCGGCCGCCAACCGAGCCTCCATGCCCTCCGGCGAGTTGATTTTCACGAGCTCCAACCGCAGGTCTGCGGTGACCTGTTCGAGCCGGGTCGTCATCTCCTCGGCGCGGAGGATCTGCCCGGGCAGGCCGGGCGTGTTCCGCTCGCGCGCGCGGGCGGCTTTCTTCTCGTTTTGGCAACTGCGGTCGCAGTACTCCGGCGGCCGTCCGGCGCCGGACGGCTTGGCCTTCGGGATGAGCTTGCCGCAGTTCAGGCACGGCTCGGGCCAGTACCCGTACGGGGCTTCTTCCTCCTGGTCCTGGTCGTCCTCGACGGACGGGGCCGGCGGCTCCTCGGCCGCGCTACCCGTCGGAATACCGACACCGTGCAACCAGTCCTTCGACTCCTGGGACAGGTCGTCAGGGCTCGGGTGTTCGTCGGTCACGTGCGGGCCTTCCTGCTGGCGGGGGTGGTGCGGCGGGCGCGGGCTGGGGGAGCGCTGGCGCGCTGCAACGGCCGGGTGCGGTCCCGAAGCCGGGCCCGGTGGTCGATGCTGCCGTACCGGCGGCGCCCGATGACAATCCGCGGCCTGGTCCTGGCCCTCGACGGCACCGGCCGGGCGGCGGGCGACGCGCTGAGCTGCGGCGCGGGGGCCGCGTCGGCGAGCTCGGCCAGGGCCTCGACGGCGGCCGCCGTCACCTCCTGGTCCTCCTCGACGGCCACGGCGTCGGCCGTCTCCATCTCCGTCTCCCAGTCGGCGGCCGGTCCGTACGTCGTCACCACGTCGCCGATCTCGTCGTTGAACTCGACCGGCGCGTGGATCGCGTCGTACACCGTCGCGTACCTCGACACCCGGGCGGGCGCGGCCTCCTCGACCTCGACGGGCTCGGCGTGCACGGCGTTGGCGTAGAGCAGGGCCTCGGTCATGTGGTCGCGGACGGCCTCGGTGTCGATGCCGGTGGCGTGCGCCAGGGCGAGCGCGGGCGCCAGCCGAATCCAGTTCTCCGACCAGTCAGGCGCGTTGGCCCCGGTGACGGCGTCGTGGCGGGCGAGCGCGACGTAGCGGGCCAGGTGACGGATGTAGACGCGGCGCCAGTGCTGGCGCTCGCACCGCCATGCGGCCGTGCCGTTCTGGTCCGTCCAGCGCTGCCCGTGCGCGGAGTCCCGCAGCCACGTGGCAAGTTGGCGCAGCATCCGGGCGGCGGCCGCCTCGATCACGGCGAGCAGTCCCGGCAGGTCGGCGGCGAACCGGGCCACCTTCAACGGGTCGCCCACGATCGTGAGCGCGTGCCGGTCGAGCCGGTCGGCGAGCAGATCGGCATACACCCGGCGGGTGCGCACCCCGTAGCCGTCGAGCGCCAGGGCCTCGACCACCTCGCGGCGCAGTACGCCGTGTTGCCCGGCGTCGTGCACCCGGATCGTGAGTTCGGCGGTGCCCCGGTCGATGCCCATGCGGCCCTCGGCCTCGGCCAGGGGGCCGGTGTAGCGCGCGGCGCGTACCCGGCCCTCGACGACGTACCGGTACGCGTACGGGTCCCGGCCTGCGGTTTCCTCGGTGGTTTCTGCCATGCCCACAGTCTAGCAAATATTGGATTACTGTTTCTAGTATTCCAGAAATTATGCGTTAGCTGTCGGCCGCTAGTTTTCGGGGGGTCTACCGACTTCTCGTCGGCCGGTCGTGCGGCGGGCCTGGCGGCCCGCGTCTTCGGCGGCGATGCCGCCTTCCCTCGTTCCCGGGTCTTCCCTCCGGCGGCGGAATCTCGCTCGGCCGGTTCGCGTGTGCACGCGAATGGGTTCTCGGGTGAGGTGGCCCCGACTCGGCGGGGGCCTCGTGATGCCGGCGGGAGGCTGTCTCTCCGGCGGCCTGCTCGCGGTGCCAGGGGGCTGATGTTCTCCCTGGGGGTGCCGTTCGCTGAGGGCAACTCTACCGCGCCCAGGGGGCTGGGCGGGGCAGGTTCACTCTCCCGTGTGTCGCGCGTCGGTCCGGGCCTGGACGGTGGTGCGGCGGCGGCCTGGCCGGGCCGGGGTGGCTCCAGTCGGGCTGAGGTGCACGGGGTCGATCAACTGGCCGGTGGCGGCGAGCTCCTGGGCGTGCATCAGGATGCCGATCGCGCCGATCCGCTGGGCCTCAATGAGGCGGGCGCGCAGGTGGTCGGGGCGGCCCTCAACGTCGCGGGGGTAGGCGCGGCCGCGGGGGTCCATGCCCGGGAACACCAGTTGGTCCGGGCCGGGGCGCTCCGGGCGCTCCTTGTACGGGAGGGAGCGGTGGGCCTCCTCGGCGCTCCACCACTCGTGTACGGCCTGGTCAATGCGGGCCGTGGTGGCGAGCTGGGCGGTTCGGTCGGCGGTGCCGGTCTCCTGGGCTGCCTCGTACAGGCTGCGGCCGGTGACGGCGTAGGTGGGCTCTCCTCGGCGGGCCAGGCCGGGGGTGACCAACTGGAGGGCCTGGAGCCGGTGCAGGTGGCGCACGGTCGTACGGCGGCTGTAGCCGGTGGCGGCCATCAGGTCGGCGAGCCTGGGCCGGTGGAGGGTCTTCAGGGCCCAGAATGTGCGCGCGCAGTGGTGCCCCAGGTGGTGCCACACGCCTGCCTGCTGGTGCGTCAGAACCGCGCGCAGGGATCCCAGAGAGGCGTAGGGGGGGCGGGGGGGGCGGGGCGTTCCACTTCTGTCAGACCCCGGGTGAACTGGTGAAACGTCGTCTGTGGGCGTGTAGATGGCGCAGCGGTGGCGGTGGTGGTCGGGGCATTCGTGGCTGGCCGCCAGAGTCACCCTGCGGGCCCTTCCGGCCCTCCGCTCGGCCTCGGCGGTAAAGACGATCCAGCCGTCCCTCTGGAGGCGCCACAGGGCCTGTGAGGCGGTCTGGGGGGTGTATCCGGCGAGCACGCCGACCCGTCGGACGGCGGCGGACACGTCGAGCGTCCCGGCCAGTTGCATGAGCCAGGCCAGGGCGAGCAGTACGGCGGCGTCGGCGGGGCCGGACTCGCGCAGCCACCGGGCGGTGCCGGCGGCCTGCATGCGGGCGAACAGGTCGGCCAGGGACCGCCGTACGTCGTCGGGCTCGTCCTGGTGCCCGTCGTCCTCGGGGCGGTGGGGCATGCGGGCGGCGTCCTCGACGGCGAGCCACCACACCCGCGCCCACAGCCGCTCGGTCTCCTCCTTCGAGCGGGGGCGGCGGGTGCCGTCCGCCCGGCGCTCGCTGCGCAGCCACTCCAGCGCGGGCGACGACTCCGCATCGCGCACCACGGCCAGGGCCTCGGCCTGGGTCCATCCGGCCAGAGCCATGGAGCGGGCCGGGGCGTGCTTCATGTCCGAGTGGTCGTCCCGGCGGCCCAGTTGGCGGCGCAGCCCGCGTACGGCCTTCTCGCCGAGCGGCCGCCACGGCATGTCCAGCCGGGGGCATCCGTCGGCGTCCTCGACGACGCTCCGAACGCGCTGGCCCCTGGCGACAATCGACGGCGGGACCTTGCGGCCGCCGTGTCCCGTGGCCCTCGGCGGTGTCCGCACCGGGCCCGGCTCGGATACTCCGTGGCTGCTGTCCTCGACGGCTCCGCCCTGGTCGTCGCCCTCGTCGGCGGCGACTTCTTCGACAGCGGGGAGGGCGGCGGCCATCGTCTCCAGCCGGACGGCCAGGCGCTCGAACGCGGCGGCAGGGGCGGAGTCGGGGCCGAGCAGCCGGATGGCCTCCCCGACGGTGTGGGCCGTCAGCGCGCTGTACCCGCCGTTGCGGTGGGCGGCCCCGGGCGGGCGTACAAGGCCTTCCTTGGCGTTGCCGAGCGGCGAGCCGTCGAGCGACGGACACAGCCGCTGAGCCGCGTCGTTGATCCGGTAGACCACGGACGGGTCTACCAACTCGGCGCATCCGGTCCACAGATGGATGCCGCCCGGCGAGCCGGACGCCACCGGTACCGGCCCGATGCCCTCGGCCCGCAGGGCCTCGCTCAGCAACGCGGCGTCGGCGGCTGCCTGGACCGGCCCGACGATCTTGGCGTCAAGGTCGAACGTGGGGAACCGGAACAGGTGGGGGCGGCCCTTGCGGCGCCACTGCTTGAGGGCGAGATGGACCGCCACCGGGCGGTCCATGTCCATGCCCCGGTGCGGCAGGTACCCGCCGAGCATTTCCGCATCCTCGCCCGTGTTGGGCGGGTACTCGTTCAGCCACGCTCCCGGCTCCCCGGCAGCGGCCCGCACCCTGCGTTCCGGGTACACCGCTGCCAGGAACGCGCGCAGCGTGCGGTGAGCCTCCGCACGCCGCATCTGGGCGCGCGTAGTGAATGCCCCCTCGAACACTGGGGTACAGGCGCGGGCGGTGGCGGAAAAAGCGTCGTCTTGTCGATAAAACGCTGATGACACACCGGGTTCAGGCATGCCGGTGCCGCCACCGTGGCTCGCTGCTACGATGGCGCAACGCTCCTCGGTGTTAGAGGACGCACGAAACCCCGCCTGCGGCCTAGGAAACCGCTAGCGCTCTTCGTGCTCGTCTTGGATCGGGAGTCTCAGCGCCTCTGGTCGCCAAACCTTTTTGAAGGCTGAGACCCCGAAGGCTCTTGGGCCGCTTGTCCGGGTAGGAAGTCCGGTCAGTCGGTAGAGCCCAGTTCGTTTGTTGAGTCCTTGGCCCCTAGCTGGCCTCCTTCAGCGCTATGGCGTCCGGCCAGCCAACCGGCTTCCCTGTCTTCGGGTCCAACTCCATGAGCTCGACCACCCGATTGAGGAACCCCGCCACCGAGATATCCAGCCGCTCGCAGATCGTGAGCAGCTTCACCGCCTCGGCGGGCTCGAAGTTGCTGCCAGGCCGGTATGTCGCTCCCTTGGTCGGGTCATACGCGGGGGCGCGAAACCTCGTTCCCTTCGCGGGCCCCAGTCGTCGCCGATCGTTCATGATGGCGATCATGCCAGACTTCGGCCCCTCTTGCTGCAAGAGTTTTGCGTGTCGCCCTATATTTCTTGAGCCCATCGGGTTTGCTGTGCCACATCGAGTGACATCCGTGCCCGGCCGTTGACTTGACGGGCCGCCAGGTGCGACGGCCGCCGGGTTCGGGTCCGGGCGCTGGCCAACAGGGCGGCGGGGCCCCGGTGCTGGCGCCCCCCGCCTTGGGCCGTCTCGGCCTACTCGTCGTCGTCCTCGTCCGGCTCTTCGGGCGCGAACTCCTCGCGGCAGTTCCCGCAGATCAGCGGCCCGTCTTCGAGGCTCTTGGGGGTGATCTGGAGGCGGCGTTGGGGCTTGTCGTCGTCGGTCCGGCACTGGCAGATCACGGCGAAGCGGCGGCCCGATCGGCGCTTCTTCTTGGGCTTGCCTGCGGTGCCTCCGTTCTCGTCGCTGTCGTCGTCGCCCTGGTCTTCGCCTCCGGTGCCGGCGCCGAGGTAGGCCCCGTTGAGGTAGGGGAGGCGGGCGGCGTCCAGTTCGGCGATGACCTCGGCGTACGTGGCGGCCGTCTCGTCGGTGATGGTGCATCCGTTCCAGCCGTGCGTAGGGATCGGCTCGGCCGGGCCCTTCAGCCCGAGTTCCTCGGCGAGTGCTACGAAACGCTTGTTGTGGTAGCGGTTCCCGTCGCCAGACGTGTCCTTGATGCCCCGGGCGAACGCAACGGCGTGAGCGGCCTCATGGATCAGCGTCTTCATGACCGCCCGTCCGCCCTGCTGGATGAGCTCTCCCGCGATGAACAGTTCGCTCGCGCGCTCGGAGTTGGCCGGGACGGCCCAGAAGTCGGCGCCGAAATGGCCCCACCTGTCGCCGCCCTTCTGCCGCGCGGTGCCGGTGATCATGACGACCTCGGGCATGTCGGGGTGGTTGGCGCGCAGGGCGGCCCATGCCGATTCCAGGGCGGTGATGATGCGGCCGCCGTGCCCCGGCTCGATGCCCGGCGCCTGGCTCCCGGCCTCCGGCTCGGTGTCGGTCTGGGCGGGAATCTTGGCGGTGGTGGTCTCGGTCATCTCGTTCGTTCCCGTTTCTCGTGTGCACGCGAATTTAGTGGGCGGAAGGGGGCCCGGGCGGGGATTCCGCCCGGGCCGGTGGTGAGTTACTGCGTGCGGCGGTCGCGCTGGGCCGGGAGGCGCGGGGCCCTCGGCTTCTTGGCGGTGATCGGCTCGGAGGCCTTGCGCGGGCCGGGGATGACCGGGATTACTCGCTCGTTGTCGCGGCTGTGGTCGTACATCGCGCTGTTCCCTTCGGTGGTGACGGGCCGTCGAGAGAGCGGATGCCGACCGCCCTTCCCGACACAGCGAACGTTACAGCAACAGGTAACAACAAGCAAGTGCCTGCACGTCATTCGCGGTGTCGGTGTGTCAGTACCCGTAGGCGCTGTGGCAGAGGGCGAGCGTCGACGGGTCGACGTTTCCGGCCGCCAGGCGGCACACCATGCCCGCGTCCATGCCCGTGCCGGGCGCGGGGAGGGGCCGGGGCCTGGGGGCGCGCTGTGGAGCACTGTGCGGGGTGCGCTGAGCGGCTTTGCGGGGTTCCTGGCGGGTGTGGCTGCGTGGGGCTTGGTCCTGGTGCCGGTCGGCGACGGGTGCCGCTGCGGGGGCGGGTGCAGGGGCGGGGGGTGTGCCCATGGGGACCAACTCGGCGCGGGCGGGGGGCTGTTGGGGGCTGGGCCAGGGGGCCGGGGGCCGGGTGGTCCGTACGGCGGCGGGGGCCGGTGTCGGCGGCGGCTGTCCGTGGGTGGGGACGGCGACGCATCCGGCGGTGGTGAGAACGGCGGTGAGCAGGAGGGGCAGGTACCGATGCATGTGCTTACCGTGCCGTACGGCTGGTCCGGATGGCGCCGCTCAACGGGCCTGATGGATCAGGCGTTTTGCCCCTGCCGGAGTGCGCGGGCGTCGGCCAGGATGCGGGCGCCGGTGGTGCGGGTGACCTGGTAGCGCTCGGCGAGCTCTGCGGCGGTGGGCTCCTGGCCGGCGGCCAGGTCGGCGGCGACTTCGCGGGCGCGGCGGGCCGGGGCTCCGGTGGAGCCGGGGGCTCGGCCGGCTCCGGTGCGCTCGGGGTGGCGGCGCTGGTCGCCTGCCTCCCGGCGCTCCAGAAGGGGGCCACGGCGCCACCAACGGCGGCCGTGGTGTTCCTCGCCCTCCTCGATGTATCCCGTCTTGGCGTAGGCGCGCACGGTGCTCGGGTCCACCCCGAGCACGTCGGCGGCGGCCCGGTCGCTGAGCAGGTCATCCGGGTGCGGCTCGAACGTGTCGGGCCGGGCGGGGAGGGGCTTGCCTGCGAGGAACGCGCGGGCCTGCGCCTGGTCGTACAGCTTCAGGCGCTCGCCGGGGTTGATGACTTCGACGCGGGCGCGGAAGTCCGCGCCGTGGCGGCGTCGCCAGGTGTGGAGGGGGGTTCCGGCCTCCTCGGCAATCTCGGCTTCGCTGATCGCGGGGTGCCCGTGGGGAATGATCATGTGCGGGTGGTGTCCTATCTGGCGGGCGCCGTGCGTGAGTGGTGCTGGCGCTAGACTGCCGTACATGTCGCGCTCCTCCTTCGGGTGGGGTGTTGACGGGTCGGGGCCGGTGGATGCCGCCACCCTCACGGGTGGACCGCCGGCCCCTTTTGCTGCCCACGTACGGGGGCCCGGCGGGTGCGTGCGCACTTTGGGGGGCTTCGACGGCATTGCGGCGCTCGACGGCGGGCGGTACGGCGGCGGTGCGCCGGTCGGGGCCCGACTGCGGCCATGCGTCGGCGACCGCGCGGCCGGCTCCCTGCCGGCACCCCGCCCCAAGTGCTGTGCCGGCGTCGAGTTGGGCCGGAGCGGGGCCCCGGGAAGGGGTCTTCCCGGGGCCTGACGGGGGCTTAGAGAGGCTTAGAGGTGTTCGCGGGCGGCCTGGATGATGTACACCCGCTCGGCCTCGGCGTCGGCCCAGAATTCGGCTTCGGCCTCGTCGGCGAAGTAATCCTTGTCCTGCCCTGCGGCCTCGGCGGCTCCCAACAGGTCACCGATCACGGTGGCCAGGACATCGAGGCTGCGCGGGTCGCGCGGCTCGGCGAGGTCGGGCACGTAGGGGGCGGCGTAGGCGGCGCCGATCACCACTTCGGGGCGGTGCCACCCGTCCGCGTAGTGCAGTACGTCGACGATCGCCCTCGTCAACCGGCGCTCCAGCTCGTGTTGGTGGTAGGCCGGGCTGGTGCGGTTGGTCGCGGCCTGGTGGTGGATGTCGGCGAGCGCAAGGCCGCGTTCGTCGCGCTCGGCGATGGTGGGCGGCGCCGTGTCGGTGCCGGGCTTCGGGGTGGCCTGGTGCAGCCATGCGGCCACGGTGGCGCGTCCGGCCTCGGCGCGGCGGGTGCCGACGGTGGAGACGATCGCGCTCGCGTGCACGGCGGCGTCGCTGGTGCTCTCGTCGTGTCCGGGCAGGTGGTACAGGGCGAGCCGGTACCAGCCTCCGGGCTCGGCGGCGAGGCCTTCGTATCCCACGTCGAACGTGGTCAGGTCGGCGAGTAGCACCAACAGGCTCCGGCGGGCTGCGTACGCGGTCTTGGCCTGGGCGTCGGTGGAGGGGGCAGGGACGTAGGCGGGTCCGGCGCGGCGGATGCCGTGTACCTGGCTTGCCCGGCTGATCGCGCTGGTCTTGTCGAGTCGGAACGTCAGGTGAGTGGCGCCGTGCCACATCGTCTCGGCCTGGTGGGCGATGTCGGCGGCCAGGCCCCGGGCCAGGTCGATGGCGTCCGGGCCCAGGTTGATCAGGACGCGGCCGCCGGGGTGGCGGTCGGCCAGGTCGGCGGCGCACGCCTCAACGAGACGGACGCGGGCGGCCGCATCCTCGTGCGCGGTGAGGTCGGGGCGCTTGGGGGCGGGGCGGGCCTGGGCGTCGCGGACGGTACCGACGCGGGCGCGGCCGTCGTTCCATTCGACGGGCACCAACACAGGGTCGGTGTAGAGGGCCTGGGCTGCGGTGCGGATGCGGTCGTACATGTCGTGTCGCTCCTGGGGTGGGTGCCGGGCCGGATGCCGACCGGCCCGGCGGTGACGGGTCGTTGGGGAGCGGCCGGGCCCCGTGCCGGGGCCCGGCCGCCGTGTCACTTGCTCTTCGCCTTGGCGGCCTTGGTCGTGGTCGTGGCGGGGCCGTACGCCGGAATCAACGCGCGGATGGTGGCCTCATCGAGACACCCGGGGTGCCGGTAGGGCGACGGCGGAGCCCCGTTGCGTCCGCGCTGGTGGGAGGGGTAGACGGCGACGGTCTTACCGCAGGGCACGCAGTAGAGCCACTGGTGGTTGTCGCTGCCCGCGTAGCCGCTGACCGGCCGCCACCCGAACCGGTCGTAGTGGGCATTGACCGCCATGGCCTTCGCCCGGTTGGTGCGGGTGTTGGGCATGCGGGGGTCGAGCAACGGGGCCGGGCCGTGCGGGTGCACAACCTCGGTCACCTCGTCGGCCTGGATGGAGGTAATAACCCCGGTCCGGTACAGGTCGTACAGCCACTGGGCGGCGTGCTCGGCGCCGCTCTTGCCGACGGGCGGGCGGCCCACACGGTGGGTCCCGATGCTCGACACCGCGTCCCATTCACGGTGCCACCTGGACACGTAACCGATGGTGGTGTTCTTGCCGACGATGACGGGGTATCGGCATTGCGGGTCGAACTGGCCGAGCCGGAACGGCAGTTTCTTGGCCGGGGCGGGTGTCTTCTTGGTCTGGGTGCTGGTGCTCATGTCGCTCTCTCGCGTTCGGGATGGCGTGGGGCCGGGCCGTGGGCCCGGGGCGGGCGGTCCCGCCCCGGGCGGCGGGCTAGCGCCCGGTGGGGACCGGGTGGCGGCCTGCGGCGGTGTCGCGGGCGTCGCGGATCGCACGGAACCGAACCTCTTCGGCCTCGACCCAGAAGCACGCTTCGGCGGCGTCGGCGGCGTCCTCGGCGCACTGCCCGTACAGGGCGGCGGCGGCGAACAGGTCGGCGATGGCTCCGGCCAGGGCGTTCAGATCGCGAGTGGTGAGGCCCTGCGGCGGGACGTAGGGAGCGCGCCTGACGAACGGCCGGTACTCGGCGGGGTAGGCGTCGGCCCACCCGTCGGGCAGGTCGTCGCCCCAGTGCAGCCCGAACGCCTCAAGGATGACCGTGCGGGGCTGGTGCCATCCGTCGGCGTGGTGCAGCACGTTGGCGATGGTGTCCGCGATCCGGGCGCGCTCCTCCTCCTCGGGCATCGTTCCGTCGCCTCCGCCGGAGCGCTCGTGGTGGTTGACCAGGTGGAGGCCTCGGTGGGCCCGGTCCTCGCCGCTGAGCGGGGGCGTGTTGTCGCCCGGGGCGGGGGTGGCCAGGCGCAGGTACTCGGTCACGACTGCCTCGCCGAGTGAGGCCAGGCGCATGCCCTGGTCCAGCACCACGTCACTGGCCGGGTAGGCGGCAGCGTCGGGCTGGCCGGGCACCGGGTACAGGGCGAGCCGGTACCAGCCTCCCGGCTCGCTGGCCAGGGCCTCGCAGCCGGACGCGGTGGCCAACAGGTCCTCCAGACGGTGGGCGAGCTGGGCGCGGACACCGTCACTGGCGGGTGCGCGGTGGGAGGCGACGGGCACGTATCCGGTCCCGGCGCGGCGCAGTCCGTGAGCGCGCAGCGGGGACAGAATCCCGGTGCCGGGGACGAACGTCAGGTGCGTGGGGCCGTCCCACAACTGCACGGCCAGAGCAGCGATTTGAGCGATGTCGTTCATGAACTTCCGCTTCCTTCGGTGGTGTTGACGGGTCATCGGGGGGATGGATGCCGACCTTCCCTTTCCGACATCACTAACTTTACAGCAACTAGCTACAGATGGCCAGTGGGAAGACTGACGTTTCCGCAGGTCAGGGCCTTTTTTTGGCGAGTTTCCCGGGCTCGCGCCCGATGTGCGTGTGCATGCGAAACGGGGTTCCTGGGACGGGCCTTGGGCGGTGGGTGTCCACGGTCCGCACCGCCCCGGACGACACGCTGCTTAGCCACGACGATGCCGGTACCGAGCGGCGCGACCACACCGGCCGGTCCACATCGCGGCAGCTGCCAGATCCCCGCCAGCCCCTCCCCGGGCGGCAGGTCGCCTCACGCACCGTCCGGGTCGACGGCGGGGGAACGGCGCCCCGCCCACCAGGCGCCGGGAAGCGTGCGGTCCGGCATCGGCCCCGGCTCCCCCTCCTTCGCCGCCAGACTGTTTGATGCGCCCCGAGCCGCCGCGGACGCCGACGGTCGGGCCACGGAGGCTTACGGACCGTGGGCGCCCCAACGGCGGCTCGCAGGTGTCGAGTTGGCTGGTGGGGTATCCGGTCATGGGGCCGCAGGTTCGCGGTTCGCGTCGGCCGGGAATCAAGGGTTAGCGGACGATCGAATCCGCACCGCTGCGGCGGTGCGGCCGGTTGGGGTGGTGATCGGATGGCCCGTCAGGAGCGGTGCGCGGAACTGAAGTGCGGCGAGCTGCTGCCGCCGGTCGTCCCGGGGCGGGGTGGGCGGCCGCGGCGGTACTGCTCGGAGCGCTGTGGACGGCGGGCGCGGCGCCGGCGGGAGCGGTGGGCGCGGGAGCGGGAGGCCCCGCTGGTGCTCTGGGAGGACACCGCGGACGTGCGGCACGACGTGCAGTCGGCGGCGTACGGGGTGGCGGCTGCGGCTCGACGGCTCGCAGCCGAGACAGCGGCCGAGACTGAAACCGAGCCGGACCCTGCACGGTGGCCGCCGCTGCCGCGGCAGCGGCGGGAGGTCCCGGCCGGGTACACCCTGGCCGCGCGTGACGTGCTCGCCGCGGTGGACGTGCTCGTCACCGCGGCGATGGCTGCCGACCGCGCGGCGGGCCACACCTGGGCGGTGATCGGGGCGGCGCTCGGTGTCAGCGGGGACACGGCGGCCCGCCGGTACTCCGCCGGAGGGTCACGCCCGGGGACGGGCCCACCGCTCGGTGATGCTGGCGATGAGCCAGACGGGGGCAGTCAGCGTGAGCGCCATGAGGCCAAGGCCAGCGGCAATCGCGAGCAGTGAGCCGACCAGTCCGCTCAGCAGCATGAGGGGCGACGGCAGTACGTCGGCCAGGGCGAGAGCCAACAGGCCGTAGCTGGCGGCCCCGGCCATCGCGGTCAGAGCCACGACCCCGAGCACAAGCGCGGGAGTGTGGTAGCCCCGGCGGACCAGGGGGTTCATCAACAAGCCCAACAGGCCGGGAATGGGAGCCGCCGGGGTGGTCTCACTCATGAAACGTCCTTACGTTGTTGGTGGGTTGATTCTCGGGCTCAAGCTTTCGTTGCGCCTGAGTACTTCGACTCATCCGCACGTCAGGCTGTTTCAGGGAGTGCCCGCACTCCGGCGCTGCGGGCCGATTCCAGGGCGTCCCGGAACGCGCTAGCCACGGCGGTAGCCTCGGCCGTCAGTCCCTGAATCTCGGCGATGGCGAGTTGGTCGGCGGCCGCGCGGGCGGCCAGGTCGAGAATTGCCCCGTCACCGGTGCTGAGCGCGTTGAGCTGCTGAAGCTCGGCGTACCGGGCGTCGGCCTCGGCGGTCTCCGACGCGTAGGCCTCCAGCCCCTGTACCCGCTGTTCGATCCCTTCGAGGATCACCGCGAGCTGACGGCTACGGATGCCGAGTACAGCGGCGGCCTGCTCGCCCTGCGGGGTGATCCGCTGCTCCCGGATCAACCGGCTGTACTCCGCGAGCGCGGTCGCGATCTCCCATTCATGGGCGGGCAGCGTAACCCCGTTGCGCTGGCGGTCCAACAGATCGAACCGGTTCACGGCGGAGCCCTGCACTCCCTGGACGGCTGCCTGAGCGCGAGCCAGCAACGGGCGGGCCTCTGCGACGAGTTCGAGTGGCTGGATGTACCGGCCGTGGAAGTCGTGGCGAAGCTGTGCGGGCCGGATTCGCGACTCTGAGATCTTTCGGACGGCGAAGGCGGCCGATCCTGCGCCTCCGAGCAGGGCAAGTGTCCCGCCACAGACCAGTGTCAGCATGGCGCCGGTGGTGTCGGCCCGGCTGCTCAGCATCAAGAGAAGAACCCCCACCACGATGGCGAGAACCTCCCCCATAGTGCGGGAGTGATCGAACTCCGCTCCCTCGCGGCGCCGCTCGGTCGGCAGCGCAGCTAGCGCCCACCACCGTTCTGCCCGCCGGTTCGGCGGAGCCGGCGGTTCCTCGGTGGAGAACGGGGGCTGATAGGGCAAGTTCTGGAGGTCGTGCCGGATCGCGGGCGGGATATCCGGGTCACAAGCCATCCGCAAGCCGTCAATGTTGCTGCCGCTATCCACGCGGGGCTCCTTCTTCTGTCTGCGAGTCGGCGAGCCCTTGGGCGTCGTGCTCGGCGAATGCCCGGTACAGGGTCGAGCGTCCCACTCCGATGTGCCGGGCAATGGAGGTCACGGATTCCTGCGGATTCCGGCGGCGGGCCAGGGCGATGGCGAACCGGTCGTCGTCGATGGCGCGCGGCCGCCCGCCGAATTTGCCGTTGGCCTCGGCGGTGGCCAGGCCCTCAAGTGACCGCTCCTGGATGAAATCGCGCTCGACCTCGGCGATGACCGCCATGAGCGCGAACAGGATTTTTCCGGAACCGCGGGGTTCGTAGATGCCGGAGAGGGGGCCTTGCAGGATCTCCAGCCGGTTCCCCCGGTGCTCGATGTCCTGCGCGCTGGTGATCAATTCCAGTGTGTTGCGGCCGAGCCGGTCCAGCATCGTGACCGTGAGAATGTCACCCGGCCGCAGTACCGCCAACGCGGCCTGGAACTTGGGGCGTTCGCGCTGACGGGTGGAGATCTGCTCTAGGTACAGCGGGTCAAGGCACCCGGCGCTCTTCAAGAGCCGCTGCTGAGTCTCCAGATCCTGGCCCCGGCTCGACACCCGCCCGTATCCAATGCGGTCGCCCGTCCGCTCGACGGCGGCCGGCGTCACGGCGGGCTCGGGGCTGGGGCGCCATACGGTCCCCGGGTTCCGGTCGGACGGCATCCGGATGGGCGGACCGGACCGCAGGACGGGAACGGCCCGGTACCGGACGGTGTGGTACTGGGTCGCCACGGTGCCCATGCGGGTACGGCACGGTGAGCCGGGCGGCACCGTGCAGCGCGGACACTCGCGCTGCTCGACCAACTCGGCGCGGGCGGCCTCGTCCAGACTCACGGCCGTGGGCCGTTCTTGATCCAGCGGACCAGGGTCCACGCCAGATCATCGGCATCGAGTTCGTCCGGGTCGACCTCGGTGAGGTAGGCCTCGACCGCCTCGCGGATCGTGTCGGCCAAGCGGGCCTCATCGACCACCACCGCCCCGCCCGGCGCCTTGGGCACGTCCTTGCCAGCTTCCTTACCCGTCGCCGCGGGCATCCACTGATCCGTCAGTTTGATGTCGGCGCCCTCGACCCGAGCCACGGCCGCATGCAGGAGCTCCAACGGGTAGCGGTCAAGCAGGGATTCGATAGCACCGGGCGGGAGCGACCCATCGGGACTGGCGTGGATGATCTCTCCGATCTCGCGTGCCGCGCGGGCAACCTGCCCGGGGTCAAGGTTCGACGTCATGTGTCACATCCAGTTCGTTCTAATGGGGCTGGCAATGCCTAGGCGAGCGCGTTGGGGGCCAGGTCGAAGGCGAGCACGCTGTACTCGGGCGGAACGCCGTTGTCCTTCTCAGCCAGCGTGCATGCGTGGCGGTACATGCCTCGGCGGGTGTCCTGGGGCATCGGGGTAAACAGGCCGTCGATGGTCACCGTCGCCTCTCTGCCCTGCTTCGCGTAGAGCACGGTCAGGTACCAGAAGTGCTCACGGTGCGACTCGGGCGCGTTCGGGGCCGTGATGAAGGACAGCACCGTGAAGCCGCGCTGCGGCACGCCGTAGTCGTGGACAGCGGTCAGGCAGGCCTCGCGATAGAGCAGCTGCCGAGTGTCCCCCGGTGCAGGGGCACGGGTGCCGTCGATGGTGCGGAACCGCTGTACGCCGTCTGCCTCATACATCACGCTCAGCGTCCAGAAGTCCTCACGCATCGGCCCGTCCTCTCTGGCGGCCCGTCAGGCGGCCGCGGGAATCCGTTCATCGCTGCAAGCGCAGCGACTCCGGACCAGTGTCCCGTAACCCTGTCCCGATTGCCAGTGGCAGGCTGGATTTTCGGGACGGGTTTCGGGACGGGTTGGTGCGGTGTGTCGGTGATCGCTCCGGGCCGTCCCGAAGTGGGCCGTTTTCGGGACGCATTCGCATGTGCACGCGAAAGACTCGACGCCGCGAGCCCCTGGCGGCCGCTCATCACGCGGTCCGCCGTTCGCCCCCGTCCCGCGTCCACTCCGCCAGGGTCGCCCAACTCCCGTCGGCCCGCTCTTCGTCGAGCGTGATGCGCACGGTCGGGTGACTGCCGTAGGTGCCAATGTCCTCCCGCATCTTGCGCTCGGCGGTGCTGGGGTCGGCCCAGTAGCCGGTCACGGCCGGGCCGCCCGGCACAAAGGTGAGCCGGACCCGGTAGAGGGCGGGGCGAGGTGTCATGCCGCCCATCATTCAGCGCGTCGCCGCCGGCGGCCGCGCCGGGCTACAGCGAGGCCCGGTCACCCGTAGTGGTGCCGGTCGCCTCCGCGCCACTCGATCATCTGCGAGTCGCTGTCGACGAGCTGCTCGGCGTCGGTCTCATCGAGGCCACTTTGCCGCAGGAACTCCACTAGATCGCGGTCATTGAAAGCCAGACCGATGATCTTGCCCCGTATGGTGACGCGCCGCCCGCCCGTGCCCCGGGAGCGGTGTACGACGATGGGCGCGGTGTCCATAGATCCACCGTGCGCCGTGCTGATCGGTTCAGCTAGCTGAATGCCCATGCGCGGAAATCGGTGCTGGTCAGGGGCCGTGTAGCACGTAGATCACGGACACCAATCCTGGCTCGTCCCCCTCGGGGTCCTCGACCCGGTAGAGCAGGGTGATGCGGTCGCCGGTGTCGGCGGCCGGCGCGGTGTCGATGCGTCGAAGTTCGGCGCTGGTGATGGGTTCGGTGGTGCTCGACGGGGGGCGCGGGTCGGCGGCGAGCTGGTCGAGCACGTCGTGAACGGCCCGTCGGCCCCCTGGGCTGATCTGTGCGAACTCCTCGTACAGCCGTGGGGGCACGACCACGGTCCAGTTGGTCACTCGGCGGCGTCCCGGCGCTCCAGGTACGCCCACAGGTCGCCGACGGGAGCCGACCGCTCAGCTCCGGCGAGGGAGGCCGCGATGGCGGCCTGGACCTCGGGCCGGGTACGCAGGGCGAGCACTCGGCGGGCGTCGGAGAGTACGGCGGCCTGTGCGCTGCCGAAAACCGCGGTGTCGTACTTCGCGTTGAACTTCACCAACTCGGTACCCGTGGGATCGGCGACGGCGAGCGCGGCCCGCAGCTCGGCGAGCGTCTGGGGCCCTTCGTGCGCCTCGACCCGGTGGGGGTCGGCGTAGGGCCGCGGGGCGGGCTCGTGGGGCAGTGCGCTCATCGTCGGGTCCTCCGTCACGTCGTATCTCCACCGTACGCCGCTGGCCTGGGCGCTGGGGAGGGGCCAGGCAAGGGAGCCGGGGCATCGGCCGTTCCCGGTCGCCGGAGTGCTGGGGTGGGGAACGGGCAGCGCCACCGTCCCGGAGTTCTGCTCCGGGACGGTGGCGCTGGGGGTGCCGGTCGGTGACGGGGGTACCGGCCGGCGCGGTTGTGGCTCAGGCCCAGAGGGAGGCCCAGAGGCGGGCGCCCCTGATGGTGCGGTCAAGCCCTGTGGCGCCCTGTGCCTGCCAGTGCTCCCAGGATCGGGCCTCGGCCCCGGTGAGGACGCGTACCCCGTCGGGGGGCGCCTCGGCGAACGCCGGAATGGTCAGGGCCCATGCTCTGGCCTGCTCGGGGGTCTGCTGTCCGTCCACCACGAGCCGCAGGCCCCACAGAGCCGCGTCGATCCATCCGGGTCCTCGTGCCGCCCATGCCCAGTCGATGAGCCAGGCCCGGAAACCGTCGCCCTCCACAAGGAAGTTCGCGGAGACAGGGTCGGTGTGGAGGAGATTGGGCCCGGTCAGGAGGGGCTCATCGTCGGGGTCGCAGTAAGAGCCCCACCGGTCCCATGGGGTCATCAGGGCGATGTCCGGCGCGGGCAGCGTGCTCAGTTCCCGAAGCACGGCGGCGACGGGCTCCAGATGGCTGCTGTCAGCCGTGAAGTCCGACCAGGGGGAGGCAGTCACGCCCTGGAACCCCAGCAACCGCCAGCCGCCGGCGGACAGGTCCCACAGCAGCCGGGGGGCGAACGCGGAGGGCAGGAGGGGGTTTACCGTGGCCTCCGCCTCCAGCTCGGGAGCGCGCTCGTGGTCGGCGGGCAGGCCTTTGACAAAGACCTTTTGGCCGTCCGGCAGGAAGAACAGAACCGCGACACCGGAACTGTCTCCCGTGACCATGTCGGTGTGCGGGCAGTCGGCCCCCACTTGGACCTCAACCGCCTGGCGGACGGGCTCGGGGAGCTCGCTGTAGGGGCGGCGCCCTACCCGCAGCTCGGCGTGCGCGAAGGGGGGGTTCGGCGGGACCGGCGGGTTTTTGTCAGGGCCGGTGGGGCCGGACGGGGGCCGCCCGGGCGGGGGGTTGGAGGGCGGGCGCCGGGGCGTCGAATCAGCATCGGCGGGCATGGCCGCATCGTAGTGGCCCGCCGCGTCCTCAATCCCATTGATCCAAGCGGGAGTTGGGGGCGCGGCGGGAGTGGCTAGCACTCCATTCACGGCGAATTCCTTCCTGTATGGCTCGGGTTCGTGCGGGTGGGGGCCTGGTGGCCCGTTGCCCTGGCCGTCCCGAACGCCGGACGGCCAGAGGCGCCCGGAGTACCGCTCTGGGGGCGGTCCGGGCGGTTCAGGGGGGCGAGCGCTCCCGTGCCGGGGTTCTCCTCACCACTGGATGCGCTCCGCCCGGGTGCCGCCGACGCAGCGGCACGGGACCTTGCCGGTGCGTCGGCATGTGGAACATCCCGTGTAGCCGCAACAGTCGGGACACCACACGCTCTCGTTCCCGGCGCACAGACCGCACAGGTACCCGGGCGGGAGGCCTTGGGGGTCCTGTGGCGTGGCCGGACGCTCGCGTGAGGGTTTCCGGGCGGTCATGAGATCAGCCGTTTCAGTCCCGCCTCGACGGCGCGCAGCGTCTCGGCGCCGGGGCGGGCCTCGAAACTGCGCGGCCACCATTCCGGGGTGAGGCGCCAGAACCCGCCCGCCTCTATCAGGGCGGCCAACTCCGCCGCGTCGTCCACGGTCGTACCGGCGGATGCCGGTTCGTCCGGGTCGCTGCTGGTGGCTGTCGCTGTCGCAGACACTGCCGTCGCCCCTTTGTCTGTGGGCTGGTGGAGGTCGAGACGGGCCCACACCCCGGCCCGCGGGGCGGTGTGGCATCCCCAGTCGGTGGCCAGGGCCTCGACCAGGAACAGGCCGCGGCCGCGTTCGTCGGTGACGTCGGCCTGGCGGGCGCTGAGGTGCGCGGGGGCGGCGTCGGTGCCCGTCACGGTGAGCGTGACGGTGTGCGGCACGTAGGCCAGGTGGACGGTGATGCGGTCGCCGGGGGCGTGCTCGACCGCGTTCGCGGCCAGTTCCGCGGTGATCTGCTCCAGCGTCTCCCGGCTCTCGGCGGGGATGCCCCAGTCGGCGAGCTCGGCGCCGACGAGGCGCCGGGCGGTGCCGGGGGTGGTGAGGTCCCGGCCGGGCAGCGTGTACAGCGCCTGCAACCCCTCGCCGGGTCCCGGCTGGTGGGTGTGCTGCCCGGTGGCAGGGACGGGCCGAAGCTGGTCGAAGGTCACCGCGCGGCCCTCCTGGGGCTGATGGGGAGAAAGGGACGCGCGGCGTGGGCGATGGCCTCGGTGACGGCTTCGCACAGTGCATCGCTGTCGGTGGTCTCAGGGACCGTGGGGCCGGGCGGAATAATCCAGTACCGGGCCGTGCGGCGGCCGCAGACAGCGGTGATGTGCGGCGGCGGGCAGCGGATCAGGCCGCGCTCGACGCACCGGGTGCCGGGCAGTGCGGGCCAGGCGGCGGCTGTGCCGCTGGGTACGAGGATCTCGACCGTGCGCCGCGGCGGGTTGTTGAGCACTGGGCCGAGAGGCACCGCGCGGGCCCGCATTCGGGCCAGGGCCTCGACGGCGACGGGTGTGGTGACCCGCAGGATTTCCCACGGTGCGAGGCCGATCGGTAGGTCCGTCTCCTGCCCGGCGTTCCACCGGCGGCGTACCTCGATGCCGGGAGCGCCCGCGGCGGTCCAAGTCAGGCTGCGGTGCGAAGAGTTCACGACTGCCCACCTCGCACCGTCACGGGGCAGCGGGCGCAGACCTTCACGGCCCACCCGAGACGCCCGCCGCTCTCGCTCTCGGTGTAGACGAATCCGCCGTCGCGCAAGCGGCCTCCCCCACCGCAGGAAACACATCGGTGCCCTTGCAGCCGTACGTCCTGATCAGGCGTTATCGCGGCCAGGTCCAGCACGATTCGGCGTAGATCGATCTGCGCTGACGACTGCATGGGATCTCCGATGTCGAGCGCGACCGTTGATCAACTGACTGTGATCCGGCCGCTACCTCACGTGTCCGGCTGCCCCTAGAGTGGCGCCGTGCGCACCTTCTGCGCAAGTGCGCAGACAGTGCACGGCACATTCGTCAACTGCTCGGGGAATATTCAGCGAGGGAGACCACCATGTGTGCAGCTCGTCGGGCTGGTGCGGCAGACTGGTCCCAGGCAAGTGCGCAGCCACGTCGACGGAAAGGGGGACGGCGCGTGACCACACCTGAGCCGAAGACGCCGACGGTCAACCGGCGGCAGCTCGGTGCCGAACTCCGCCGACTCCGCACCCTCAAGAACCTGACCATCGAGGACGTGGCGGCCCACCTGGGCACCTCGTCGACCCGCATGAGCCGGATGGAGACCGGCAAGGGGCGCGTAGTCCCCAAGCCGCAGGAAATCGAAGCGCTCTGCGAGCTATACGGCGTCCAGGACGAACGCCAAGTACAGATGCTCATCGGCATGCTGAGCGACTCACGGCAGCCGGGATGGTGGGACCAGTACCGCGAAGTCCTGCCCTCAGGGCTTGAGGTGTACTTCGGCCTGGAGACGGACGCCCTCGCCGAACGGGCCTGGGAAACGGTCCTCGTCCACGGGCTACTCCAGACACCCGACTACGCCCGCGAGATCATCCGCGCTTCGCCCAGCACCCCAGCGGCCGACATTGACGACATGGTGGCAGTCCGCACGAAGCGTCAGGAACTGCTCACCCGCAGCTCGGGCCGCAGTCCCCTGGAGTTCTGGGCCATCCTGGATGAGGCCGCAATCCGGCGGCCGGTTGGCGGCGCTGAGGTGATGCGCGCCCAACTCCTCCACCTCATCGAGGCCCAGGCCTGGCCCAACGTGACCTTGCAGATCGTCCCAGCGAGCAAGGGGGCTCACCCGGGCCTCGGCGGGGCCTTCTCGATGCTCGAATTCGAGGCAGAGCCTCCGGTCGTCTACATCGACTCGCCCGCCGGAAATCTGTACCTGGAGAAAAAGGCGGACGTCCGCAAGTTCACGAGCACATTCGATTTGCTGAGGGCGATGGCCCTTGATCCTGAGGAAACAGTGGCGTTCCTGCGTGACGCCGCGAAGGAGACGTAATGACCAGCACCAACGGGCGCCCCTCGCCCGACTTCCTGTCAGACCTTGACTGGTTCACGAGCTCCGCGAGTTCGGCCAACGGCGGTTGCCTGGAGGTCGCCTACCTGCCCGACGGCCGGGTTGCCCTGCGCGACAACGAAGACCTCGGCAACCCGCCGTTCGTCGTCACTCGGCACGTCTGGGCCTGTTTCCTCGACGGCGCCGGCAAAGGTGAGTTCACTCCGCCGACGGTCTGAACCACGAGCGCACTGAAGGGGCCGCCCAACTGGGCGGCCCCTTCGTCGTGCCCGGGGCTGATCACCCATCAACGGCGGCGTCGGCTCTGGCGCTTGGGCTGCACGCGCTTCGCCGACCGTGTGCCGCCCCTGGACGGCTTGGCGGGGCTGGCAGGCTCCTGGTGTGCCTCCGGGCCCTGCTCGTGTGCCTCCGCATCGGCTCGCTGTGCCTGCTCGGCGAGCTGAACACGCAGGGCCTCCGTCTCATCCTGTGCCGTCTGTGCCTCGGCACGCGCCGCGCGGGTCTCCTCGTGTGCCTCCTCGGTCTCCGCGTGTGCCGACTCGACGGCGTGTTGTGCCTCTTCGACGGCACGGCGGAGGTCGGCGAGCTGCGCGCGCAGGGCGCCGGCTTCGGCGTGTGCCGTCTGGGCGGTGTGCTGTGCCTGCTCGGCGAGCTGCACCGCAACGGCACGCGCCCCCTCGGCCCGCTCGATGGCCGCTTGTGCCGTCCGGGCGTCATGCTCGGCACGTTGGCGTTCCTGGCGCTCGGCGTCCAGCTCGCGGCGGAGGTCGGCGAGCTGCGCGCGCAGGGCGCCGGCTTCGGCGTGTGCCGTCTGGGCGGTGTGCTGTGCCTGCTCGGCGAGCTGCACCGCAACGGCACGCGCCCCCTCGGCTTCCTTGCGTGCCGCCCGCTCGTCGGTGAACTGGCTCCGGAGCTCTACCGCCTCGGCGTGTGCCGCCTGTGCCTTGGCGTGGGCGACGTGTGCCGCCTGCTGCGCTGCGTCGGCTTCGCGGTGTGCCGCCTCGGCTTCGGCTTCGGCCCGCGTCGCTTCGTTCCGTGCTGCTGTCGCGTCGCGTCGTGCTGTCTCGGTCTCGGCCTGTGCCGCCTCGATGGCGGCCCGGGTGTCGAGCGCGCGGCTTACGCGGGCCTCGGCGTCGGCCAGGCGCTCGCCTAACTCCGCTGCGCGCGGGGCCGGTACTGGGGCAAGGGCACGGGGCGTTGATCCGTGCCGGTCGTTTCCCTGTGCTGTGCTGGTGGTGCTGTCCATCGCTCCCCCTGCGGTCTGGGTCGGCACATCGGTGTGCCGCTGGGTGTGCCGGGGCACAGGCTGTGTGCCTGTGCCCCGGATTCAGGGCTGGGTCACGCGTGGGCCAACGCGCCATCCTCGACGCTCTCGTGTGCCTCGGTGTCGGCCGCGTCGTCGTGTGCCTGGGGTCGCAGGTCGCTGATGTATCGGTGGGCGGTGGGCCGACTGAGGGTGATGCCCTTCGCGGCGAGCTCGCCCAGCAGGGCCTCGGTGATGGCGTTGGTGTTCCGCTGGTCGTCGTCAGGGATTCGCGCGGCGTAGAGCGCTTCGAGCGCGGCCCGCTTGGTGGGGTAGCTGCGCAGGTCCCGGAGCGGCTGGGGCTCCCGGTCCCGGTCGTGTTCCTCGTCTGCCTGGTGCGGCACACGGGCCGTGATGGTGGATGTGCCGGTCTGTGCCGCCACGGACGTCAGGACGGGCTGGGGCTGTGCCTCGTCCTCGTGCTCGATGCAGTCGGCGGGCTCGTCGTCTGCCTCTACAACCTCCTCGGCACACGGCAGGGGCAACGGTGTGCCTCCGTGTGCCTGTGCCGGTGTGCCTACTTGTGCCACCACGGCGGCCTCGGCCTCGTCGGCCAGGTCCTCCATGTGCCGGGTGTGCCGCTCCAGCGTCTCGACGGCACGGGCGTACTCGTCCTCGTCGGCTGCGGCGGGCTGGTTCCACGGAGACTCGGCCTCGGTGATGTCGAGCTGGGTGGCGTACCGGCGCTGTGCCACCCGGACACGATAGAGATCGCGCTGTCCCTCGTCGGTGGCGACTCCGGCCCGGTCCTGGGCCTCCGCCAGGCGCTTGGCAATCCGCGAGGCCCTGCGCTTGCCCTTGTCCGCCAACCGGTCGTACTTGTCGGCCAGGTCCACGGCCCTGTCCAACGCGCGGTCCCGGGCGATCTCCTGAGCCGTGCGGGCACGATGGGCCAGGCCGAGACGGGCCATCATGCGCTCGCGCAGGTCCCGCATGATCTGGGCCGTGGCGGTCTGCGACTCATCGCCCGTACGGTGCCGCAGCTCAAGGCCGAGTGCCGAGTGGGCGGCCAGGGCGGCGCCGAAACTGCCGACGATGATGCGTACGAGCGTCGCGGCCGTCAGTCCGTCGCCCTCGACCCACGCGGGAATGGACGACAACGCGGCGAAAGCCCATACGGCGCTCCCGTACCAACCTCCGCTGCGGTCCTCCTCGGAGGCCAGGCGCTCGCGGGCACCCAGCACGCACATGGCCATAAGGCTCTCGTACGCCGCACACGCTAGGAAGCGCTCCACACCGCTCGTCATGTTCAGCCCGTTCACGTCCCCGGTGAACCTGTACGAGGTGTTCAGGCTGACGCTGGTACAGACGACGAACGCGATAATTGCGGCAAGAGTCCCCGCCGAAATTTTCCGGCGTCGGGTCGCCTTCTCGGTCGTCTCGGCGGTCCGGCTCGTGCTGTCGTCGGCCTGGCCCGTGCTGGCTCTGGCGCTGCGGTAGCGCTTGACCGCGATTGCACCGACGGCCACAGCCAGGATGGACGCGGCGGTGACGGTCACGAAAGAGTGCCCGGCCAACTCGGCAAGTTGGAGAGTGGCGTTCATCAGGCGCTCTCCCCCAGGGTTCCGGCCAGACTGACGGACCGTGTCATCTGCCGGTGTTCTGTGGCCTTAACGTGGTGCTGCATGGGGAGTTCTCTCCTCGTGGTTCGGGAGGCCCCGGGGTTTCGCTGTGGTAGGCACCCGGGGCCTTTCTGTGTCACTGGCCGTCGGCGATGCCGTGCGCGTTGCGTACTTGCGCGACGGTGGCGGCGTGGCGGTGGTAGAGGTACGAGATCAGGGCATCGGCGACCAACTGTTCTTCTGGCCGCGTCTCGATCGCCGCTGCGATCTTCAATGCCTGCTTCAGCCAAGGATCGACCCGGGTCCCCAGCTTGGGCCGCTCCCATGACGGGTAGTTGGTCCCTTGGTCCCTTGGTTCCTTGTCGCCTTGGGTCTTTGTTGCACGTCGAGACGAACGGGCAGTTGGCTTCTGATGTGCAGTTTCCTGCTCATCCTCCGGTGACTCCTTGGCGTCTTGCCTTCTTGTCGCCTTGTGCCCTTGCCCCCTTGGTTCCTTGGACCCGTCCTCGTCCCGGCCGACAGGGTGGCCGTCACTGGCCTTCTGAGGCTTCGGCGCATTGACTGGCGGCGTCCAGTCGTCCGCGGACTCGTCGTCGTCTGGAGGGACGGGGGCGGACACGGGCGGCGGCTTGGCGGACACGGGGTGAAAGTTCCTCTCTCTGGTCAGCTCTTGAGGTGCTCGGTCGCGATCTGGCGGAAGAGCTGGGCTGCGGGCTTGGCCTCGGGCCCGTAGGCCGAAAGCGGGGTGATGGCGCCGACTGCACGGCGGATGGCCTCGATGTCGGGAACGATGGGCTCCTTCACAAGGTCCCCGTACTGGTCTCGGAGCTCCTGGGTCCGGGCTGTGGACTCCACGCGCCCCTCGTAATAGCGGTTGATGTAGATCCCGCCGAACTCCAGGTCGGGGTTGTAGTACTTCTGAACGCGCTTGATGGTGCGGACAGCCTGGTGGACTCCCTGAATCGGCCAGAGTTCCGGGGCGGTCACGATGAACACCACGTCGCTGTCAATGAGGGCGTTGATGGTGAGCTGTCCAACGGATGGCGGGCAGTCCGTCGCCACCAGGTCGAACGCGTCGGTCGCGCCTTCGCTGACGATCTGTAGGCGGCGTTCCCGGGGAACCTGGACCTCGGGGCCGGCGTCGCCCTCGCGTGCCGCCAACGCCAGGTCGGCGGCAACGCCGTAGAGCCCGTTGGGCCATTGCTTCCCCGCTGGGCGGATGGCGCTCGCCAACGCTCCCTCGACAACTTCGCCGTCGTCGTTCGGCTTCAACAGGTCGTTCATCGTGAACTCGACCTCTTGGAGGGCAAGCGCCATCGTGACGTTGGCCTGCGGGTCCAAATCCCTGAGCAGTACCCGCGCGCCCTCCTCCGCTGCGCTGGCGGACGCGAACAGGCTGAACAGGGACTTGCCCACTCCCCCCTTCTGGTTGACGTAAGTGATCTTCTTCGTTCGGTCCCGCATCCGTGGCCTTGGCACCTTTTCACCTCTCTACCTTGACAGCTTGGGCCCAATCGCCCTTGACCACTTGGAACCATAGACCCAACAAACAGGCTGGTACGGCAAGACACATGATGACACGTTGGGGACTTGGTTCCAAGGTTCCTTGACTCCAAGTCGGATTGACTCCAGGATGGGCCACAAGAGAGGGGCCGGGCATTGCGGGCCCGACCCCTCAGGTTCGGCCTGCGGCTGGGTATGCGTCCCGTCGCCGTGGGCCTCGATCCGCTATGGAGGATCTGTCGTGACTGTAGTACGTGACTCTCGGGGTGTGTCGCGGGGCGTCGGCGGGGTGGCTGGTTGGGCGGTCCTGCCGGAGCAACCGGCGGACGGCTGGGCGGTGCTGCCGGCGCCGGTGGTCGAGTCGGCCGCCGCGTTGGAGCCTGCTCCGGTACCGGCTCCCGTGCCGGTACCGCCCGTTGACGACCTGGTGGCGTTGGCCGCTGCGCTGAACGGCGTGCCGGGTGACGGCTGCCAGGACGAGAACCATGACGGGTGCTGCGTCGCGGTGTACGTCGACCGCCGCGCCGAGTTCGGCGCTCTGGCCTGACCTGCGGCACCACGAAGGGGCTCGCCGTCTCCTCGACGGCGGGCCCCTTCTCTGTGTTCTCGTCCGGTCCCGTGGCACCAATTCGCGTGTACACGCGGACCGGTGGGGGAGTCGGGGCTATGAGCCGGGCCGGGTGGCCCCGACGTACTCGGACGATGGCATCGCCTTGTCCATATCAGCGAGCTCGACATTTTTTCCAGTACGCGGGGCGCTGAGGATCTGCCCGTTGCCCGCGTAGAGGGCGACGTGATAGATCGCGCCGGGGCCGCCCTTCGACCAGAACAGCAGGTCACCGGGCTGCAACGCGTCCCGGGTGACGGGGCGGCTGGCGGTGGCGGCGTACTGGTCGGCTGCGGTGCGGGGCAGTTTCAGGCTGGGCCACCATGCGTACTGGGTGAGGCTGGAACAGTCCCACCCGACGGTGACGCTCGCGGAGCAAGATCCGCCCGAGTAGCCGTTGGTTCCGTCGCAGAAACCGCGGCCGGGGCCTTCGGGGCTGCCGCCTCCCCAGGAGTAGGGGAGGCCTAGTTGGGTGGCGGCGCGGCGTACGGCGTCGGGGCCGCTGCCGGTGCCGAGTCCCGAAATCCCCGCGGCCGCGCTCCACTTCTGTGCGGTCTCGATGATCTCGTGTACGTAGGTGTACGTCTCGCTGCCTGCCCATGAGGCGGGCGGGACGCCGTGGAACTTGATGACGTTGCCCCACCCGGCGTTGTACCCGGCTAGGGCGAGCTCGATGGGGGTACCGCTGTATCCCGACTTCTCGGCCCGGGCGATGAGGTCGCACATGAATTTTCCCTGCGCCATGATCGCGTCGCCGGGGTCGGTGGGCCGCGCGATCCCGTTACCGTCACTGTCCTCGCCCCACGTCTGGAACGTGCCGGGGAGGAACTGGGCGATGCCGACGGCCCCCGCCGGGCTCACGATCGTGGGGTCAAAGTTCGACTCGTGGTAGTCCTGCGCGGCCAGGAGTGCCGGGGTGAGCTGCGGGCACTGCCGTGCCGATTTGGTGTACCAGGACGCATACATACGCCCGCTCTCCGGCATCGCGGCGAGCTTCAGGCCTGCGCCCCCTGCTCCTCCTAAGCTCGGTCCGCTCGCACCCGCGCCGGCGGCCGCCAGGATGAGGCCGATAGCGGCCAGTGGTACGGCGGCCGCCGCGGCGGCGGCCGCAAGGAATCCGGCTTTCACTCTGTCCCCCCGTCACTTCGCGTCTGTGACCTGATCTGTTGGCGCCGTGCCTCTCGCCCGGCCGCCCATGCCGCCTTCCACTGCCTGACGGGGACGCGGTAGGCGGCCGCCCATCGGGCGGGCTCCTTGACCCCGTACGTCCCCTGCTCCACTCTGCTGACCATTTGACTCGATACCCCCACCTGGTCGGCTACCGCGCGCTGGGTCTGCTGGGTCCGCTGGCGTAGCTGGCGCAGCGTCACCGGGCCTTCCTGCGGGGCCAGTTCGTCCACCGGCATCCCCAGGGCGTCCGCGAGGGCAGCGACCACGCGGGCGGAGGGATGGCCGCGGCCGGACTCGGCCCGGCGCACCGTTTCCGGGCTCACCTCGGCCGAGATGGCCAGTTGCTCGCAGCTCAACCCGACCGCAACACGTTGCTCACGCAAACGCTCTGGGCGAAATGTGGGCATTCCGCTGGATGGACTCATGGACCCCAACTTTTATAAGTGCGCGTTGACAGTCAGTCATGGTAGCGTCACTCTTGTGATCTAGACAGTATGGGGGGTGAAATCATGTTCCAGAGCACGGGAGTTGGCGAACCGATGACCACCGCTCGCGCCTTCTACGTCATGTCCGCCCACGGCGGTTCCGGCGCCTCGACCGTCACCCATTGGCTGGACCCTGACGGAAGTTCAGGGACGATGGAGCCCGGCCCGGATTCGCGATTGCCACTGAATTACACCCCGCTCGTCGTGGCCCGGTCCACCGGTTTCGGGCTTCAGCAAGCGGTCCGGCTGATCGGCCGGTGGCACCCGGAGGTGCCCCGCCCGTTCCTGGTGATCGTCCAGGATGCCCCGCTGCGGCTGCCGAAGCCCGTCGTTTATCGATTGACGGCCATCCGGCCCCGGGTGTTGGGGGTGGTGCACGTGCCCTACCTCGTCCGGCTGCGCGAGGCCGACAGCCCCGCCGACGGACTCGCGCACAGGGACGTGCAGAAAGCCGCAAGCCGCCTGCGGCGTGACCTTGGATTGCCTGCCTGAGAGAAAGAGGAGCACAACTCATGTCGCACTGGGTGCAGTTCGCCTCGGACGTACTCGACAAGACCCATCACACGCTCGCGGCGAGCCCGCCGCCGGGCGGCAACCCGTACGACTCCACGCCGAAAGCGCCGCCGGGAATGGAGACTGTCGGCCCGCAGTGGGTCGGTTGGGGAAAGTGGGTCGCCATCATCGCGGGCATCCTGGGCCTGATCTCCTGCGGCGTGATGATGATGATCGGTCGCCGTAACCGCTCGCACCTGTCGGCGGAGGGCGCCGGCGGCCTGCTGTGGACCGTCGCGGGCCTGTCCGTCGTCGCGCTGGCGGCCGGTGTCGTGCCGCAGATCGTGAGCTGAGTCATGACCCTGGACCTGCAAGAGGCTGCCCGGCGCCGGATGCGCCGGGCGCTCGTCGTGCTCATCGCCATAGTGCTGGTGCTCGTCGCCCTGGTCGTCGTGATGGCCCTGACCGGGGGGTCGGACGGCCAGAGCAAGGGGGCCCCGGCTCCGCAGGCCTCCGCCCCGCAGCCCTCGGCCTCGCCCGTGGTTGACGACCCGGGCGGGTACGTCGCCCCCGCGAAAACGGTCGCTCTGCCTGCCGGAACGGCCAAGTCCGGGAACCTGCCGACCGGGTTCGCCCGCACGCCGGAGGGTGCGGCCGCCATGGCCGTGGCCTCGGCCCGCAACGCCTGGAGTTTCGACCCGGCACAGATCAAGGCGGGCATCCTCACCTATGCGGCGGCCGCGGTCCGCGACTCGATGGCCCAGGACGCTGAGAGCGGCGCGCAGGGCAACCGCAAGTACGCGGGCATCCCCACCAGCGGCCCGGTGCCGGCGGGCGCCACGCTCAACGCCTGGCCCATCGGCGTCCAGTGGAACATCAAGAACACCTCGACGGTGGACATCCTGGTACTGCTGCGGGTCACGCACGCCGCGGGCACCGGGGAAAAGCAGGCAACCAACCTCGTCGTGAGCCCCACTGAGGCGGTGTGGGAGGGCTCGGACTGGAAGATCTCACCCGCTGCCGAGCCGGACACGCTGCCCGACCCGGTCGACATCGGCAGCGCGAAATTCAACTCGGACGGCTGGACCGCGATTCAGGAAGGGGACCGGCGATGACCCGCATGTACGCGCGCGCGGCCGCTGTGCTGGCCGCGCTGTTCCTGCTGGCCGGGCTCGCTGCCCCGGCCGTCGCCGCCCCCCGGGCGGTACCGGCCTCGGTACCGGGCGCTCTTCCCGCTTGGGACTGGTGGGGGCAGGCCAAGCACTGTGCGTCGTCGCTGATCCCCAACCCCCTGGACCCTTCCGGCAGTGCCAAGAAGGCGGCGAAGTGCCTGAAGGACGCCCCGAAAATTGTCGCGGGCGGGACCGTGGACGCGGCGACCGCGCCGGGCAAGGCCGTGGCGAACTCGATCTTGGGCGATGCCTCCAAGAGCATGGCGCAGTTTGCCGGGGACTTCATGAAGACGGGCATGGGCTGGTGGCTGATGACCGACTCCGTACAGGTCAAGGACAGCGGTGTGCTGGGCCCGCCGGAGGCGGCTCGTAAGGCCGCGATGGACGACAACACCCCGGAATTCAACGACAAGACACGGTCGTTGAGCCTGCACGGCCTGATGGTGAGCATCGGCATTCTGATCGCCGTGATGCTCACGATGTTCCAGGGCATCCGGATGATCATTCAGCGCAAGGGGGCACCCCTTGCGCAGGTCATTCAGGGGCTGTTCATCAACGCCTTGGTATCGGCGGCCGGGGTGGGCATCATCGACGCCCTGCTGATCGCCTCGGACCAGCTCGCCAAAACGATCCTCGATGTCGGGTTCGGCC
>NZ_CP196178.1:0-53343 GCF_051550175.1 Streptomyces sp. HUAS TT7 | reverse complement strand
CGCAAGCCCTTCGACCCGGAGATGAACGGCGGGCTGCAGCTGGGCCTGTTCGGCGAGGAGCGCCAGGAGCAGGCCGCCGTCGAGGAGAGCGCGCCGCTGGCCGCCGGTCCGACGACCGTGGTCTGCCTCAAGGGCCGCCGCGACGACCCGGAGATCCGGGACGTCCTCTACGTCGGCCGCCCGATGTACCGGGGCGGCTGGCACCTCGCCGGTCACCTGCTCGCCAACCCGTTCGTCGTCGGCAAGCACGGCGACGCCGCCACCTGCGTGGCCAAGTACGAGCGCTGGCTGGACCAGCACGCGGACCTGGTCGCCCGGGAGCTGCCCCGGCTGCGCGGCCGGCGGCTGGGCTGCTGGTGCGCCGAGGGCGAGCCGTGCCACGCGCTGGTGCTCGCCGAACGGGCCGACACGGTGGAGGTGACACCGTGACGATCCCTGAGCAGATCCGCACCTGGGCCGCCGAGCACGGCCTGGTCCACCACGAACACCCGGGCGCCACCGCGACGTTCGGCTCCGGCTATGCCCACCGCTACACCCTCACCCGGACCTGGGAGCCCGGCGGCACGTACGCCGCGTTCGTGCTGCTCAACCCCTCGACCGCGACCGCCGCCCAGGACGACGCCACCGTGCGCCGCCTGATCGGCTACGCGAAGCGTGAGGGCCACGGCGGGCTGGTGCTGGGCAACCTGTTCGCCGAGCGCTGCCGGGACCCGTACGCGCTCATGCACCGGGCCGACATCATCGGCCCCGTCAACGATCAGGTGCTCGGATTCCTCGCCGAGACCGTCCCGGACGTCACCGTCGGCTGGGGCACCTGGGGCCGTCTGCCCCGGGCCCGCGCCGTCGAGGCGCTGCTCACCGCGCACGGCGCGCGGCTGTGGTCCCTGGGCACCACCCAGGCCGGGCACCCCCGCCACCCGCTCTACCTCGCCAAGAACGCCCCGCTCACCCGCTACACCCCGGCGGGGGCAGTCCGGTGAAGCGGCTGACCCGCAAGGCGGAGGAAGCGCTGCTCGGGGCGATGCTGCACCGCCCCGACGCGCTGCCCTCGATGCGCTGGATCCCGCCGGGCACCTTCTCCCGCCCGGACTACGCCGCCTTGTGGCAGACGCTGCACTCGATCGACTTCACCAAGGTCTCCCCGAAGGAGATCCCGGCCGCCGTCACCGCGGCCGTGGCGAAGATCGAGGAGCCGGGCATCCGGCAGACCCTCACCCCCTCCCGGATATCCCAACTGGCCAACGCGAGCGTCTGCCCCAACCCGCGCACCGCCCCGCTGTACGGCGGGATGGTGCTGGAGGCCGCGATCCACCGGGCCGTGGGGCACGCGGGCGAGCAACTGCGCGACACCGCCCGCCAGGCCGAGGTCGACCAGGCGCTCAAGGCGCTGGAACAGGCCGACGCCACCGGCCGACGCCTCGCTCAGCTGGACGCCGCCTGGAAGGCCGCGCCGGAGACGGTGCGCAACCTGCTCGACACCACCCCCGAGCAGGAGGTCGCCCCGGTGCCCCGCACCGAGCGGGCCCGGGTCGACATCCAGGCCGAGGGCGAGACCGTCGCCTCCCTGCTCTACGAGCCGAGGCAGCTGCGAGAGGTCACCGGCTGGCTGCAGGAGGGGGACTTCTCCCACCCGCAGCTGGCCGCGGTCTACAAGGCGATGCGCACGCTCGACGAGCGGCACGCCCCCATCGACCCGCTGACCGTCGCGTGGGAGGCCCAGCGCCACCCCGGGCCCCAGCCCAGCGAACAGGTCCTCGCCGAGCTGGAGGACGCCGGGATGGGCGGCACCGCCGCCTACACCGCCGAGCAGGTCCTGGGCACTGCCGCCCTCGACCGGCTCGACGCGGCCGGCCACGACATCCGCAACTACAGCCGCCACCCGGGCCTTGCCCCCGGCGCCCTGGTCGACCACGCCGAACAGGCGCTGCAGCCGGTCGCCGCCGACCACGAGCGCATCCAGCACGCCGCGCGTGAGCCGGAGCTGGCCAGCGACAAGGAGCCCGCTCCAGGCGCTCCCGGCGCCTCCCCCGAACTTCCCGCCCCAGCCCACGAGATGGAGATGGATCTGTGAACGAGCCGGTCCCGTTCAACCCGACCGAGTACCTGATCGAGCGCGAGCACCAGATCACCGCCCCGTACGTGCCGGGCGTCGAGCCGCTGCCGCCCGTGCGCAGCGCGGCCCGGGTCATCTGGGAGCACTTCGGCCGCATCGCGCCGGGCCTGGTGACCACCGCGGCGACGTTGCTGGCGTGGGGCTGGCACCAGGAGCTTCCCGACGGCTCGACCCAGCCGCTGTGGATCAGCGGGCTGCTCGCCGCGCTCGCCGCCGCCGCGGGCACCGTGTCGGCCGCCAAGAAGCACGGCGACAGCGACACCACCCGCATCTCGTTCGCGGCCGGCGGCACCTTCGCCCTGCTCGGCATCGCAGCCTGGACGCCGATCTGGTCGCTGCGCGCCCTGCTGTGGCTGGTCGGCACCGCCGCCGTCTACGCGGTGTGCGCTCCGCTGTGGCGCGGGGACCGCCGCCTCGAGCGCGAGCAGCGTCACGAGCGCGTCATGGCGGAGACCGACGGCCGCACCCAGGTCGCGCTCGCCGTCGTCGAGGGGCAGACCCGCGTCGCCGAGAAGGTCTGGGAGCACCGCTCCGAGGTCGCCCGGGTCGAGGGCATCAGCCGGAGCGTCGAGGCCCTGGTCGCCGCGAGCCAGGCCCGCGAGTCCCGGGCCGTGGCGCCGGGCGACGAACTCGACGTCGCCGCGCTGCTGCTGGCCGCCGGCCACCAGGCGCCGGTCGAGCTGACGGCCGCCGAGCGCGAGGAGAGCGGGCGGTGAAGCCCACCGCGCCCCAGGGGCGGCTCGTCAGGCAGTGGCGCGGCCACACCGTCGAGGTCGGGGAGAAGGGGCTGCTCATCGACGGCCGCACCGTCGACCGCACCCCGCTCACCGAGAAGGACGCCGTCCGCCCGCAGGACGACGTCCGCTCCCACCCGGCGCTGCAGTTCCTGCCCGGCGGCGCCCTGGTCTACCGCGGCCACGTCCAGGCCGAGGTCCACCCCCACGAGGTCACCGTGCACGGTCCGACGGGCACCGGCTGGCCGCCCGAGCCCGACCGGCCCGATCCGGGACCAATTGGTCCCGCCGCCGAGCGCGACGACGACCTCGACATCGACTTCTAAGACCCCGTCACCTCACCGAGAGGAGCACCACCGTGAGCAGCACCGACACCGAGCAGGACCCCCAGGCCGCCCACCAGGAGGAGGTCGCCGCCTTACTCCCGGCCCTTGCCCAGCTCGACGCGACCGCCAGCGAGCTGGAGCAGAAGACGGCCGCCGGCGAGAAGGTCACCGCCGCCGACGTCAGCGCCTACGAGCGGCAGGCCGCCCACGCCCGCCACCTGGTCCACGCCGCCGGAGCCACCGGCCCGGAGGTCGCCGACGCGGAGAAGGAGCACCGCGGCGACGGCGACAAGGGCTTCGCCGCCCGGGGCCTGGACCACGCCACCCACACCCGCAGCTATGAGCCGACCCCGGCCGACAGCGACAGCAAGGCCCGCGACCGCGACGACGACGAGGAGATCGACCTGTGAACGGCGAGAAGCAGAACGGCGAGAAGCCCCAGCAGGCGGACGACATCTGGGCCCCGGTCACCGTGACGGCCGAGCCCACCGGGTACGAGGGGCAGGCCGCCGACTACGAGCGGACCCTGGAGGCCGCCGGGTACGGCGACACCCAGCGCCAGCGCTACATCGAGGGCTCCGGCGAGGACGCCGAGTACGCCGCCTGCGAGTGGGACGAGATGATCGTGCCCGGCGCCGAGGCCGCCGGCATCATCCCCGCCCGGCCGGTGGAGCCGGTCAGCCCCGCCGAGCAGGCCCGCGACGCCGCTCGTGCCCACGCCAGCGGCGAGTACTACAAGCAGCACCCGGACGACGCCTGGGAGCCGTGGGACAACGACCCGGCCAAGGAAGCCGAGTACAACGCGTTCGTCGACTCCCGCACGACCGCGATCCTGCAGGAGGTCGGTCCCGACCTCGCCGAGCGGATCGAGCGCGCCGGCGACTGGGGCAAGGAGACCGTCTCCGACCTGTACGCCGAGCGCGCCGCCGCCGAGCCCGTACCCGACGACGGGCCCGACATCGACATGTGACGAAGCTGCAGCAAGGAACCCCGGCGGAAAGCCCCGCCGGGGTTTTTTGCGTGTGAGTACGGTGCTGTCCATGCAGATCAACGGGGCGGAACAACAACAGCGCGGGCACGTACTGCTGCTCGCGGGCGACATCGCAGCCCGACGGCGGAGTGTGCAGGTGATGCCGTCAGCGAACCTCGCGGCCCTGTCGGTCGTCCCCGTGCCCGTACTGCTCGGCAGCGACCTGCCCAGCGACACCACGTACCTCGACGGGATCCACGACCAGAACGCCCTGCAGGTCCGCCTCCGGGCCGCCGCGGCGACCCCGGGCCCGTTGTTGGTCTACCTCTCCGGCCGCCTCACCACCGACCGCCGGGGGCAGAGCCTCTACCTCGCCCTGCCGGGCACCACCGCGGCGACCGCCCGCTACGCGGCCCTGCCCTGGGAGTGGCTCGGGATCGAACTGCGCACCCGGCCACCGGGCCTGACCACCGTGCTGTTCGACCTCGCCGCCGACAAGACCGCGTGGCCTCTGCTCCAGGAGTACGGCACCCTGCCGGCCGCCACCAACGCCGAGGTCTTCGGCGTCATCGCACCGCCCGGCTTCCCCGGCACCGAGACGGGCGTGAGCACCTACACCCGCGCCTGGATCGAGCAGCTGCGCCGCAACCCCGACCGGCCCACCAACTCCCGGCTGCACGCGCTGACCGTGGGCACCGCCGCCCTGCCGCCCGGCGCCCTGGTCATCCCCTTCGCCCCCGAGATCAACGCCGCCCCGTCGTACGACGAGCCCGCGGCCCACCCCCCGAAGAGCAACCTGCAGCGGCTGCTCGCCGGGGACACATCCGTCCTTCCCCGCCGTCGCACCGAGGAGCCGGCCGAAGTGGCACCGGGCCTGAACCGGATGCCGTCCCCGCCCCCGCCGCAGTTCGACTACCCGGCGCCGACCCCTCAGCCGCAGCACCACGCCCCGCCCGGCCCGGTGCCCGCCGCTGCCCAACACCAGCAGCCCGTACCGCAGTTCCCCGCGCCCACACCGCGCCCCCAGGCGCCCGCCGAGGCCCCGGCCGCTCCCCTGTACGACGAGGCCGCCCGAGGCGCCGCCCCGGCCCACCAGCACCGGACGGAACCCGTGCAGCAGCCGGTCCGCGCCCCGCACCCGCACCCGGCTCCGGCGGCACCCCAGCCGTACGTGCCGCAGCAGACCCCCGCGCCCGCGCCGCAGCCCGTCCCGGTGCCGCAGCCGGTCCCGGCGCAGCAGGACCCGCGCCCGCACATCCACGCACTCTCCGAAGCCGGGCAGCACCGCGAGGCCGCCCGCCTCGCCCAGGCGTGGGAGCAGCACACGCTGCAGACCCACGGCATCGACTCCCCGCAGGCCACCCAGTGGGTCGAGATCCGCGCCGACCTCGCCAAGCGCGAGGGCAACTACCAGCTGGCGACGCAGCTGTGGATCGCCTCCGGGCGCACCCGTCTCGCCCACCAGTCACCGGACGCGCCGGAAGTCCTCGCCGCCGCGCAGAGCGCCCACCACTGCTGGACGCAGATGCGCGACCCGCGCCAGGCCCGCGAGTGCGGCCCCGAGCTGATCAGCCTGCTGCGGGCCCTGCCCTCGCTCGACCGCCGGCACCTGTCGATGGCGCAGCAGCGCCTGGAGTTCCTGCACAACACGCCCAGCGGACGCTGAGGCCCGCGCACAACGAAGGGGGAGGTCATGGAGGAAGAGCCGGACAGCGAGCCGATGTGGTCGGGGGCGTGGGAGGAGATGACCGTTCCCGTGCCGCTGGCCGCGTCGCTGCTGTGCGTGAACCCGCACACCGTCGGACAGCTCATCGACGGCGGGCACCTGCTCGCCGAGCAGCGCGGCAACTTCCGCTTCATCACGCTGGTCAGCCTGTTCGCGTACCGCCGCCGTCACTGGTCACCGCAGCGGGCCGCCCGCTACAACGCCGCACTCGACGACGCCACGGCCCTCGACCAGGCCGCCGACCGGCTGGCCGGATAACCCAGCTACCAACTACGAGGAGGACGCGAGATGTTGATGGCAGCCGACAAGGGCGACATCAATACGATCATCGGCGGGATCGCCCCCAACTGGGGTCCCTTCGGTGCGCTCGGCACCGAGGCGAAGACGATGGTCCAGGTGGTCATGGCCGTCGCGATCCTGCTGTGCCTCGCCATCGCCATCTGGGGCGCGGCCAAGCAGCGCATCGGCGCCACCGCCCTGCGTGACACGTTCAGCGCCGAGCAGGGCAAGGGCCTCATCGTCGCCGGGCTGACCGGGGTGTTCATCATCGGCTCACTCGGCACGGTCTTCACCATCGTCTACGGAATGGCCGTCTGACCTGCGCCGCTCGACAGCTCTTATAGAAACGGGCCCTCGAATGAGGGCCCGTTCTGCGTCGTCCGCACCGCCGTACGGTCCGTACGATCAGCGCTCATGAGCACCGCACGCCGGCCGCTGGGCCACGGCCCGCAGCCCCAGGCACCCGCCGCACCCGCGCCCACCACAGAGCCCGCCCGCCGGGTGCGCGCCGCCGAGGCCGACGTCGAGAACGGGCCCCCGTACCGAGGCGGGCTCCAGGGCCTGCAGCAGCTGCGCGAGCGGGGCGTGCTCGGCACCCCGCCCGCGACTCCCTGAGCTGCGCGAGTTCCATAAATCCGACCGGAGATGAGGCGTCAGCGCGGCAGCCGACGACCGCGCCCGGCGGGCAGCTCCGCGCGCGCCGTACGCCGCGGCTGCGCCTGGTCGTCCCGCTCGACGGTGACCTCGACCCCGTCGGTGGCGACGTCCGCCAGGACCTCGATGTAGATGCGGCAGCCGGACCCGCGCCGGTTCGGAACCGGGTTGGAGACGTCGCCCACCCGGGTCTCCGGCCAGGCGCTCAGCGCCCGCACCACCGCATCGGCCGTGCGCCGTACGTCGTCGTCGTTCGAGCCCATCAGGCGGATCTGGGGCATCAGGCGCTCACCTTCTCGGTCTCCTTCGGCAGCACCCAGGGCGGGGCGCTGGCCAGCTGACGCAGGACGTCCAGCGCGGCCAGGGCATCGCCCAGGGCCCGGGGCCGCCGCCGAGGGCGGGCCAGTCGCGCAGGCCCTCCCAGGTGGTCAGGGACTCCATCACACAGTCCCAGTTCGCCCGCCTGCCCAGGTGGCCCGGGGCCAGCTCCCGGCGCCTGCAGTCGCCCTTGATGACCTCACGGTCGTACTCCTCGTTGTAGGCGAGCAGCGCGCGGCCGGCCGTGACCCGCAGCAGGTCCGGCAGCACCTGGTCGAAGGTGGGCGCGTCCGCGACCATCTCGTCACTGATGCCGTGCACCGCGAACGCGCCGTCGGTCACCGGGACCTCCGGGTTCACCAGCGTGTCCAGGAGCGCCTCGCCGGTCGCGCAGTCCACCACGGCGACCTCCATGACACTGCCCCACAGGTCGTGGGTCTCCGTGTCGATCAGCACGGCGGCGCCGGGCTGCAGCATCCGCCGGGCCCAGTGGACGACCTGCCCGACGTCGCCGAGCAGCTGCACGGTGTCGGCGTACGGCACCAGGTCGGCGTCGGCCGCGAGCAGCGCCTGGACGTCCTCGACGGTCGGCGTGCCGTCCTCGCTCGGCTCCCAGTCGACGATCCAGCGGTTGGCCAGGTTCGCGTACCGGGACCAGGCGACCAGGCCGTGCTCGCCGCGCAGCCGCTCGACGAACGCGTGCACCGCCGCCGACCGCTTCGGGGCCTGGGAGGCGTACTTCCGCAGCGGGGAGACCTGCCGCGGCTTGAGCGTGCGGACCTTGGCCCAGTCGACGTCCTCGATCCGCAGCACCGCCTCCAGGTCCGCCGCCCGGTACAGCGGCACCTTCACGGTCTTGCTGTACCGGCTGTACTGCCCGGTCCACACCGTGCGCGTGATCTCCGAGACCGGGGTCAGCCACCCGGCATCGACGCAGTAGTCGAACTCCCGGCGCCGGATGCCCATGTGCTCCGCCGCCTCATCCGGGCCGAACATCCGCGCGCCGGCGACGTCCGGTGCCTCGACCCCGGCCAGCCGCTCTACGCCGTCCAGCGCCCACCGGCCGAACTGCCCCGGCTCCATGCCCGCCTCGCGGGCCCGGTTCTCGAACTCCAGCTCCGACCACCCGCACCGCCCGGCCGCCGCCTCCCGCGTGACGCTCGACGCGTACCAGGCCGTCCGCTGCTCGACGATCTCGCGCAGCGCCGCGGCGACCTCCGCCGACGGCTCCGACGCCACCTTCGGGTCGTAGAGCGCGTACCCCTTCCACTCCCCCGTCTCATCGATCAGCCCGCGCGCCGCCAGCGTCTCGACGTCCGCCGACCACAGCTCAACTCCGGTGTTCTCCTGCAGGAGTTCGGCCGTGCGCTTGGCCCCGTACCCCTGCCGGTCGCCGAGCACCTCGCTGATCTCCCCGGACCGCGCGGCGACGTCGGCCGCCTGTTCGTCCGACCACCGGCCCGACTCCAGCGCCGGCCGGGGCACCAAGCCCTTCGCCATGCCCCGATCCACCTGCCAGCGGTACAGCCCGGCATGGTCGGCCAGCTGCACCGGCCCGAACCCCTTCTGCTTGCCCACTGCCTGCCCTCCAGTGTCGAATCCCGTGCCGCACGAATACCCGCAACACGGAAAAGCGTAAACCACAATCAAGGGTTTCCGTAATCGAATTCAGAAACCCGAAAGGACCGTTAAATACGCGCGCGCGATTGCGCTTTTACCTAAACGACGTCGTTTCAAATGCCCGCCGTGGCGGTCAGCTCGAAGGCTGCGCCACCAGGGGAAACGGCCAGTGCTCCTCGACCGCCTCGCGGGCGATCCGACTGGACGGGAACAACTTCGCGGCCAGCCGCTCGCGCTCCGCACGGTCCTCTTCGCTCAGCGCGCTCTGCAGTCCGGTGAGCCCTTTCTCTTCCAGCTCATCCAGCACCGGCTCGGAGATGCGCCAGGCCGCCGTACGCAGCCGCAGCACGAGGTCCGCATCCAGCGTGAACGCCCGCTCGTCCGTGCCGCGTTCGCACCCCGACACGCACGCCGGCCACCGCCCCGACAGCGACAGCCGGGTCTGCTCGGCCTGCGTCAGAGGCGCCCAGGGGCCCGCGGTATCCGGCAGCTCCAGCCGCGCCGCCAGGGCCCGGCCCATGAGGACGTCGAGCGACGGCCACCGCTCCGGCCGCACCTCCGCGGCCTCGATGCGCGCCTGGCGGCGAAGCCGCCGCACCGCCCGCTCCCACTGCGGAGAGTCGACCGGCTCCGTCAGCGACTGCGCCCGCTGCTCGACCAGCTCATCCGCGAAATCCGTCTCGGCTTTCCGGTGCTTTCTTACCAAGGCCCTCAACCGCCCCGCCTGCTGCACGGAGAGGGTCAGCGTGATTCGTCGCGTAGCCATGAGTTCAGTAAACGACGTCGTTTAAAGCCACCACAAGGCCGCCGCGCCTAATAACAAGCCCTGCGGGGCGCCGGGCGGCCCGAAACCCCAGCTCAAAGCACCTGCGGCCAGCAGAAGAAGACTCAGGCGGGTTCAGCCGTTTCGACGGCGACGGGCGGCGCCTCGCTGATGACAGCCCGGCGCAGCTGCTCCAGCTTCGGGGGCAGCAGCCCGGCGAGCCCGTACCGGCTCCGGCCCCGGCGGTAGGAGGTGACCAGCCCGTTCTCCTCCAGCGGCATCCCGGGCGGGCGGTTGAGCGTCGCGCCTTCCTCGCCCGCGTGGCCGTCGTGGTTGTGCCACAGCGAGACCCACAGCCGCGAGGTGCCGTGGGCGCGTTGGGCCAGCTCCGCACGCACCGGCAGCCAGCGGCCGAGCGCGGCCCGGGTCAGCGGCGACAGCTCGAAGTGCTCGCCCTCTCCGTCCAGGTCGCCGCCGCCGCGCTGCGGGTGGCGCTCGACGTACACCGCGGTGTTGCCCGGGGTGAAGTCGTCCAGGCGCAGCGCCACCAGCTCCCCGGAGCGCGGGGCCGCGTCGAGGACCAGGCCCAGCACGGCGGTCAGTCGGATCTGGCCGGGCGGCATGTGTCCGGCGAGGTCCTGGTCGAGCTGGCGGCGCAGCGCGGCGAGGTCGCCGAAGGCCGGGGTCGGTTGCAGCGGCAGCGCCCCGCCGCCGAGCAGCAGCGGGGGCAGGCCGAGCGCGTCGCGCAGCACGTCCACGCACTGCCGGCGGATCTCGTTCGTCGCCTCCGAAGTCGGGGGACGCTGCCCGTCGACCAGCCGCGTGCGCAGCGCCCCCGACTTGGCGAGCCGGAGGTAGGGGCGGAGGGCTTCTTCCTCGAGGAGCCGGCGCAGGCCGCGCCGCGCGGTCATCGGCATCGCGCCCCGGTCCAGGGCCCGCAGCAGCTCCCCACGGACCATCCCGAGCTGACGGCGCCGCGCCTCGCCGACGACCAGGTCGTCCAGGAGGCGGTCCAGCGCGGTGATCGAGGGGTACTCCGGCACCCGCCGATTGTCGCGTACGGCCGACGGCTGCGCCGTGCACTGCGGGGTTTCTGGACTTTCTGGACCCCCCTTTATGCGCGCACGCGTACGCGCAAGCGTCCCGCCGGCCGGTCATCGGTCCCGGCTGGTGAGCCGGTCAGCCCAGCGGATCAGCCCGGTGCGCACGGCCGCGAGCGCGAGCACGCCGACGCCCAGGTCCCAGGCCGAGCGGGGATCGAAGCCGTGGCCACCGCAGCAGACGAGGGCGTCGAGGAGGAGCCCGGCGAGCAGCCAGGCGTACAGCTCCCGCCAGTGCCGCGCCCACAGGACGGAGCGGATCGAGCGGCGGGCGGAGGGGTTCTTCGTCCAGGTCATGGCCGGACCGTCACACCCAAAGCGGACACCCCCGTCGCGGGAGCGTCGGGGGTGTCTCTGGGAACTGCGCGCGGGTGGTCAGTTCTCGTTCAGCGCGCCGGCGAGGTCGGCTCCGATGCCGTAGCCGGGGCTGTCGTCGAGCAGTTCCTTGCGCCGGTTGTAGCGCTGGGTGGTGCGGGAGTCCTTGTGGTCGGCCCAGCTCTGCACCTTGTCCGGCCGGGCGTCCTTCTTGGCCAGGGCGTGGGTCACCGCGTCGCCCTTGACGCCGTGGGGGCCGCGCAGCGGGAGACCCGCGCGCTTGGCCAGCGCCTGGAGCAGCCGCCACACGGCGGGTTCGTCGAGCTGGCCGCCGCTGGCCGTGCAGAACAGCCACCCGGTCTCCCGGCCGCCGAGGTAGTCCTGCAGCGCGTCCCAGGTGACCGGCGGGATGGGCTTCTTCTTCCGCCCGCCGCCCTTCATCTTCTCCAGCAGCAGCACCCGGTGGCCCTTGTCGTAGCCGAGGTCCTCGACCCGGGCCGCGAGCAGGGAGTCGATGCGCAGGCAGCAGGTGTAGAGCATGAGCAGCAGGGCGTACGCGCGCTTGCGGTACGCCTCGACCCGGTGGTGGTCCCGTGCGGTGACCACCAGGGTCGCCCACTCCTGCTCGGTGTAGCCGGGGGTGGGCGAGTAGTCCGGATCGAGGTACGGACGCTGCACGGCGTCGAAGGGGTTCTTCACCCCGTCGTCGCTGACCTTGTCCAGGTAGGTGAAGAACGAGGAGGCCGACGACAGGGCGTTCGCCCGGGACGCCTCGCTGTACGGCTCCCCGGTGCGGACCATCTCGCCGCGCCGGCCGCCCTTGACCCGCACCCAGGTCGGCGTCACCTCCAGGTAGAGCCGGAAGGAGTCGGCCAGGGCGAACTTCACGGCCATCGGGTGCGCGCCGTGCTCCCGGGCGAACTCCTCGAACACCCGGAAGCCGCGGGCGTAGGAGCGCTGGGTGTTGACCGAGCGCTGGTGTCCGATCCAGGCCGCGGCGAGGGTGGGCAGCGGGTCGGTCTCGCCGTACAGCGCCACCAGGTGGTCGTACAGCCGCCGGGCGTGCTCCGGCCAGAGGTCGCGCGGGTCGCGGGTGCCGGTCGACAGCGCGCCGGCCGCCGGGCGCAGGACCGGTGCGGTGCCGGTCACCGGCCGCCGCCCGTCGCCGGGACCAGCGGGGGGAGGTCGGGGAAGCGCTCCGCGACGAGCCGGGCCAACTCCGGGCGCCAGTGGGCCGCCCGCTCCAGGCGCTCCGGGGTCGGGTGGCGCGCGGCCCACCAGTACACGCCCTCGAACTGGGCGAAGGCGTGATCCAGCGGATCCGACCACGACAGGTCACGGCCGGGGTCGGTGTCGAGGAGCCGGTGCAGCGCCTGCACCCACGCGTTCTCCCGCTCGAAGGCGACGCACCCCGGCTCCGCGCACCAGGCGGCACCGCGGTACTCGTGGAAGCCGTCTTCGGCGCGCACGGTGTAGGTGACCGTGATCGAGGCGTCGGCCGTGCCGGTCAGTCCGCAGGGTGCGTCCTCGCGCAGGCACCGGCGGACGTCGTCCTCCATCCCCCGGAAGCCGCCCCGGGCCGCGAGCAGGTCGGCCGTGATGCCTTCCTGGTGCACATGTTCGATCTTTTCGCCTGTCTGGGTGACCTCTGCCATAGGCACAGGATAACCGTAATTATCCTGTCGGTTCTTTCGCGCCACCCGTACGGAGTAATCCCGCCGAATCGTCAGGTTTTCCCTGACGCGCCGCTCTGTCAGGGCTACCTTTACAGCATGGAAGAGACGAACGAACCCACCGAGCGCGAGCGGCCCCCGGCCCTCGCGCCGGCCGACGAAGCGATGCTCGCCCGCGCCCAGACCCTGCGCGAGATCACCGACGCCGCCCTGCGCGACGTCGCCCAGCTCTACCCCGCCGACGACCACGGCAGCCTGCTGCGCGACGCCCTGTTCATTCACGGCCTCACCGAGCGGCTGGTCGACCAGGCCGTCGTCGCCGAGCGCGAACGCGGCGCCAGCTGGACCGACATCGGATACGCCGCCAGCAGCTCCCGGCAGGCCGCCCACGAACGGTGGAACACCACGGTGGGCGCGTGGGTCCTCATGCAGCGCCGGCGTACCGGCATCGGCAACGGCCCGGCCGACGCCGCCACCCACGCCCGCTACCTGGACGGCTGGTACGCCGACCTGACCGACGAGCAGAAGGCAGTCAGCTCCCTGCTGCCCTCTCTCACAGACGAGGCCGCCCGCGCCGAGGGCGACGCGCGCCGCGCCGAGGCCCGCCAGCTCCACGACCGGGCCGAGGAACTGCGCAAGGAGATCGACACCGCGTACAACGAAGCGATGGCCGCCACGGGCACGCCCGCCGCCAAGGAGAGGCGGGAAGTGTGGGCCGCCAAGCACCTCGCCCGCGCCGACGTCTACGAGCGGCTCGCCGTGGTCGAGGAGCCCGTCGCCCCGGAGCACCGCCGCCGAGCAACCACCGAACGCAGCCTCGCGCAGGACATCGCCCGGGACCGCGCGCCGGAGCGCCTTCCCGCGGAGGACGGCACCCGCGAGCGGGTGTACGCCGCGTACGCCGAGCTGACCGACAAGGAGCGCAGCGGCTCGAAGCGCACGGTGGCCGCCCTGCTCGCCGAGCGCCTCGACAGTCTCGCCGAGGCCAGCATCCGCAAGCACCTCGACTCCGTCATCACGGCGTACCGGGAGAAGGAGCGGATGGCCTACCTGCTCGACATCGCCGCCTGCTCGGACCCGGCGAAGGCCCTTGAGACGGCGGCCGGCCTGCTCCAGCGCTACGCGCAGCCGACGAACAACGACTACTGGCACAGCCAGAGCTGCAGGCTGCTGTCCGGCTACCTGATGGCCGCCGCGCTCAGCAACGCCGACGTGGACACGGTGTACGGCTGGATCACTCACCCGGGTGACCTCCGCCCCGTCGAGCTGCTGCGCTCCGGGCCCTCCCCCGAGTGGGCCATCGACTGCGAGCAGATCCTCACCAGCCCCCCGAGGAGCCGCGACAACGTGCTCCTCACCGTCCAGGCCGCCCTGGACTGGAACCTTCCCCAGGCCAAGGAGAGCCGCTGATGACCGAGCCCACCCAGGAACAGCTCACCGAGCAGGCCGAGGCCGACGTCGCGCGGTTCAAGGAGGTGCTGCCCGCCTCCCGTGAGATCGGCACGACCGGTGAGCTGGCCGCCCTCGCCGCCGCGCTCCCGGCCGACACGCCCCTGTTCGTCGAGGAGCACGTCCGCGCCGCCCAGGCCCTGCACCCCGACCCCGTCGAGGTCGTGGTGGCCCACATCGCCGGCGCGATGGTCCAGCTCGACCCGGACCGGCCCGACTCCCCCAGCCGGATGCTCCCGGGCCTGGGGCTGGCCACCGTCCGCGTTGACCGCAGCCAGGACGCCGGCACCGAGTTCGACAAGGGGGACATGGAGCCCCTGGACCTGCTCGCCCGCGCCGAATTGCGCCTGGTCACCGACGGGAACATCGAGGGCGGGATCAGCGACGTCGCCGACGTCGTCGCCATCCTCGCCAAGCTGCTCGACGAGGGCGCCGGATTCGTCGACCGCGACCACGACGCCCACGCCACGCTTCAGGTCGAGATGTCCCGGCTGCGCCACGCCGCCGAGCGGCTGCGCAAGGTCGCCCCCATCGCCCAGCAGGCCAGCGAGTAACCCGCCGTGGCCAAGAAGATCACCGTCCACCAGGCAGACGGGTCCGTCGTCGAGACCACCGTCTCCGACGACTCCGTCGCCCGCGAGTACGAGGACTTGCCCTTCCAGGCGGACCACATCGTCAACGTCACGGTCGTCGACGCCGACGACTGAGGCCCAGCCAGTAACCGACCCGAAGGAGAACCGGATGACGTACGAGACCGATCTCGCCGCCGCGAAACGCGCCCGTCGCGCGTGGACGTGCAGTTGCGGGGCCGACAACCCGCCGGCGTACGACGCGTGCCACGACTGCCAGCGCCCGTCCTGGACGTGCGCGAGCTGCGGCACCGTCAACGCCACGGTGTGGAGCCGCTGCCAGGAGTGCGACAGCACCATCCCGGCCGAGGCGCTCGGGGACCGGGAGGAGGGCTTCGAGATGACCTGGGAGGAGCACACCGCCCTGCAGGTCGGGCCCCGCCGCGTCGGTGGCCGCTACGACCACGGGTACGCCGACAGCGAGTACGAGGTCCTCGCCATCGACCGCGGCCCCCGCGAGAGCTGGCCGTCGTGGCAGATCACCGTCAGGGGCAAGGACGGCGAGGTGCGCGAGCACTGCACCGGCTGGGACCCCCGCCGGGACCGGATCGTCGCCCAGGCGCCGGCCGACGTCACCGTGGTGTCCGTCGGCCGCCTGCACGACGACGCCGAGGGCAAGTGGGCCGACGTCCTGCAGCGCGCCACCATCGCGCTCGACCTCCGGGCGCACTTCCGCGACCCGCACGTCCGCGCCGACCTCCGCCAGCTCACCGCCCACGACCAGGTCGTGCGCGACACGGTCATGGACACCCCCGGCGTCCGCGAGCTGCTCGCAGCGACCGCGCTGCAGGTCCAGGGCTACCTCGCCGGACCCACGGCCGCGCCCATCACCGTGGTCACCCAGTGCGCCGGCGGACGCCACAGGGCAGCTACCACGGCCCTCGCCCTGCGCGCCGTCGTCTCCGGCGACGTCGAGAGCGCCGCCGCGTACGGACTGGCCGACGCCGCCAAGCCGTTCGCCGAGCGCCGCCTGGCCGTCGATCTGGTCCACCGCGACCTCGACAAGGACGTCGTCGCCCGCTGACCGCGCGACGCAAAGGGAGCCCGCAGCCATCGGAACTGGCTGCGGGCTCCCGCGTATGAGGGTACGGCCCCGCCCGTCGGGCAGTGCCGGTGATGATGGGCGCACCCGATCACCGAGCCGAGGAGACGCCCGTGCCAGCGAACGTCTGGATCCTGAACCCGTCGTACCGGGACGGCCCCTTCCAGCTGCTCCGCATGGGGTGGGTCACCCACATCGAGCATGACGAGAACGGCCATGTGGTCGTGCACGACAGTCGGGGCGACAAGCACCTGCCCGTCCGCAGGAAGTCCCCGGAGGACAAGGTGCCCGCGGACTTCGGGCTGCAGATGCTCCAGGCCCTCGACCGGGCCCGCCGAGAGGCGCAGGAGGCCGACAGCGACCGGGTCGTTGCCGCGCGGCGTGGCGAGGAGAGCTGGTCGTGGGAGGTCTACGCGCCCGACGAGGTGCCGCCCGCCCAGACCGAACCGCCGGAGCCCGTCGCCCCGGCGCCGCCGGGCGGATGGCCGCCCCCGCCGGTCTTCCAGGCTCGGCAGGGAGTGCCGGACGGGTCCTTCGTCCCCAACCCCGATGGCCCGATGCCCCGGTGGGTCGACAAGCAGGCCGCGCCGGACGCGGCCACCGAGTGACGTCGGGAGTCAGTCGCCGGAGGCCGGGGTGATCGGCTCACACCACAGGTACCGGGAGCGCCCGGTCACGAGGTTCTTGCCGAACAGCTGGTAGTGGTGCCGGGTCTGTGCGACCTCTTCGGCCGTGCGCCCGGCCGCCGCCTGCTCGGGGACCTCGCCGGGGCCCCACCAGAACAGGAACGCGGGCAGTTCGTCTGGGGCCCCAGGGCGGGCGGCGAGCGTCTGTGTGGTGCCGGCGTACGGGCCGCCGATGAACTCGACGTCGTCGGAGACGGTGGCGGAGATAGCGAGGTCGTCCATGCCGGGCAGCCTATGGGCCCAGCGGGGTGGGGCACGCCGGGTCTCCGCGATCCGGTGGGCGGCCCGTCAGCGCCGCCGACGCCGGGGGCCGCGCTGCCGGAAGGCGAGCACGACGCCAGCGGATGCTTCGGGCACGTCCTGGTCGTCGTTGTCGGCCGCGGGCACCGGGAGCCACGTCGGAGACGGCCGCGCGTGCCGGGCCGGGCCGGTCGGGGGCAGGCAGAGCACCGACTCGCCGCACGTCCCGCAGAAGCAGATCCGGGGCACCGGCTCACCTTTGGGCCGCCGGTGCCTCCCGGTGCCCGCCGCCTGCATACCGTCGACTCCCCAGACCATGACCTGCTCAACGATCAAGGCGCCGGGTGGACGCGGGTGATCAGCCCTTCGCGCAGCCGTAGAGCATGACGCCGACGACGAACACGGCGGCGATCTTCAACGTGCCCTTGATGCCGAACAGCCGGATCAGCATGGACGGTTCCCCCCTGGAAGGTCGTGGTGGACGAGGACAGCGGCCCATTCTCGGCCCCGTGATCTCCGCGCGTCAGCCGTACGCCGCAACCCGTCCCCTCCGAACGCCTGCCCGGCTGCCCCTCGGGCTCCGGGGCCCGGCCCGGTCCGCCGCGGTGAGCACCGGCGCCCGGCCCGCCGCCGGTCGGCCCGGTGCCACGATGGAGGCATGAGCACGGCAGGCCGTAACACCGTCTCGGGACGCTCCTACCGGCGGACCCGCCCGCGAGGATTCGCCCCCTGGACCCCGAAGCCGGACACGCTGCTGCTGGTCGACCAGGTGCGCGCCGTCCTCGACGAGTACCGCGCACACCTGCCGATGACCGCGCGGCAGGTCTTCTACCGGCTGGTCGGCGCGTTCGCGTACCCCAAGGAGGAGCGGGCCTACGACCGGCTGCAGGAGACCCTCAACCGCGCCCGGCGGGCCCGCCTGATCCCGATGGACTCGATCCGCGACGACCGCGCCACGTCGGCCGGCCACTCCTTCGGCTACGACAGCCCGGCCCACTTCTGGGACTCCGTGCGCAGCTCCGCCGAGTTCTACGCCCGCCCGCTCACCGAGGGCCAGCCCCGCGCGGTCGAGGTGTGGATCGAGGCCCAGGGCATGATGCCGATGATCTCGGACGTCACCAAGGACTACGGCGTCGCCGTCTACTGCAGCGGCGGGTTCGAGTCGGTGTGCGCCAAGCACGACGCCGCCGCCCGCATCGCCTACCGCGAGGTGCCCACCACCGTGCTCAGCATCGGGGACTACGACCCCAGCGGGCTCAGCATCATCGACGCCGCGGCCGAGGACGTCGAGGTGTTCGTCCAGGAGATGGGCGGCACCCCGCCGACCGTGATCCGGCTCGCCGTGACCGAGGAGCAGATCACCCGGTACGGGCTGGTCACCTCGCCGCAGAAGCGGACCGACCGGCGCGGCGAGCTGATGTTCGCCACCGTCCAGGCCGAGGCGCTCTCCCCCACCCAGCTGACCGACTTGGTGCGCGCCGGCGTCGAGGAGGCCGTGGACCTGCGGGTGCTGGAGCGGGTGAAGGCGAAGTCCGAGCGCGAGCGGCAGCGGCTGGTGACGAAGGTTCAGCGGCTGCGCTGACCGTACGGGGCCGGGGCACAGACCTGTGGCCGGGCCGCGTGGTACCCGGGGGCTTCGCCGCCCCCGGGGCCCCGCTGGCCCCGTCACTCCCCGGCGCGAAACGGCTTCGTCGTGGTGCAGATCCGTGCGCGCCGTGGAGCAACGGGGTTCGGGTCAGAGGCTGATCTCCGGTGGCCGCGTCTGCACAAGCAGGGTGCGGCCGTCGGCCGTCTGCGGGAGCGTGCCGGTCAACGCCGCTGCCACGCTCCGCACTTACACGGACGGTCCTTGTCCTTGGGCTGGATCGGGGCGCCGCAGTTCTGGCACCCGCCTTTCACCGGCATCGTGCGTACCTCCCGTTACTCGTAGGGCAGTTGGAAGGCTCGCAGGGGCGGGGACGGATCTCAAGGAGGGATCACCGGCATTCGGTGGCGGGTGGCTCCGGGGCGCGGCGAGAATGACGGCTTCACCAGCGAGAGCAGGGGCACAGGTACGTGAGCACGAGCACGGCCTGGTCGGATGAGTCCTTCCAGGAGCACGACGACGCCGGGTTCTACATCATCGCCGCGGCGGTCATCGAGGACGGCGCCCTCGACCAGGCCCGCGAGCGGATGCTGCGCCTGCAGGCGAGGCACGCCTCGACGAAGGTGCACTGGACCAAGGCCGACACCGCGCAGCGCGGCGAGCTGGCCCGTACGGTGGCCGCCCTCGACGGGCTGCACGTCGTCGCCGTCGGCGCCCCGGTGAGACCGCGCCGGCAGGAGCGGGCCCGCGCGCATTGCCTGAACCTGCTGGTCTGCGAGCTGCACGGGTTCGGGGTGGAGCACCTGTTCATGGAGGCCCGCGACCAGGTCCTCAACGCCCGCGACATCGCCACCGTCCAGCAGGCCCGGTACGCGCTGCCGAAGGACGCCGTCTTCCGCCTCGACCACCTGCCCGGCGCGGCCGAGCCGCTGCTGTGGGTCGCCGACGTCGTGGCCGGCGCGGTGCGGGCGGAGAAGCTGGGCGAGCCGCAGTACCGCGAGATCCTCGGGGAGCGGGTCATCGACTTCCCCGTCGAGGTGCGCTGAACAGGCCCCAGACATGCGCCAGGCCAGGCTCCCGGTAATGCCCCAGGTCACCTGGCCCCACGTCTTCCAGGGGCCCACGACCCCTGACGTCCCTACCAGGCTACCGCGATCGGCCGCACCACCGGAAGCGCAGCGCGCCCGGCCGCGTCTGCGAGACCGGGCCGCAACGCGCTGACCTGGGAAAAGGAACATCCGTGGAACCCGTGAGACCGTCCTACGCGGGCGCGCGCGTGGAAAGGTCCCGGAGACGCGGGCCGCCCTAGCTCTCCGCGCCCCCGGGACCTGCGGGGCCCGCGCCCACGGGGGGAGGCGACGGGCCGGTCTGTGGTGGGTCAGGCCGAGGGAGTCTCCACCGGCTCCGGTGCCGCCTCGACGAGCCGGTCGAGGCGTTCGTACAGCGCCCGGATCAGCCGGGCCTTGTTCTGCACGCTGCGCAGGGTCGAGGAGCGGCGCGGCAGTCGGCCGGCCGCCTCGCCCAGCACGATCTCGGCGAACAGCCGCTTCCCGTCGTCGTCGCCGAGGCGGGCGGCGTACCGGCGTACGTCGTCGGCGACGACCTGCCCGGCGCCGGAGAGCAGCAGTCCGACCTGCTCGTAGCCGTCGGCGTCGAGCAGGTCGGACCAGGCCAGCACCGTGCGCACCAGCTGCTCGTGCGTCTCGCGGTCCGGGGGCAGTTCGCCGGTGATCCGGCCGTCCGGGTCGAAGACCACCTCGAAGGTGTCGGTCACGAGGCCACCGCCTGCCGGTCGGCCGCGTCCCGCTCGCGCAGCGCGCCGACGAGCTGGTCGACGTCCCACAGCCGGGGCGCCCCGGGGCCGGGTTCGCTGATCCAGTCGGCCGCCGCCGAGCCGTGCCCGCTCAGCGGCACGAGGACCTGGTGGCCATCGGAGAGCACCCGCACCCCGGGCAGCCCGTCGGCCGCGCCCGCGGTGCCTGCCGGCACCATCAGGTACAGCCTGCTGCTCAGGTGGTCGGCGAGGACCGGGTAGCCCTCCCCCGTCTCGACGTCGAGGAGGTCGAGCGCCTCCAGGCCGCGCTCCAGCGGGTGGACGGCGACCGCGTCCCAGCGCGTCCCGCAGCGCACCCAGTCGGTGGTGCTGGAGCTGCGCAGCCACCGCTGCCTGGTCTGGTCGTCCACGGTGGCTTTCGAGGCCCAGGTGGCACGGCGTTTGCCGTGGTCGGAGTTCGGCACGGGGCGCTCCCGGATCGCTGTCGTCTCGGTACTCCTAGACAACCGCCACCCGTACGGGTGGGCTCAGGCCAGATTCCGGGCAGTTCCCGTACGGAGAGCGGACAGTTTTGCCTACGCATGGCGCGCTCCAGGACTACCGTCACGCGCACGCTCCACACGCCCGGGGGACCGATGGACAGACGGCGCAACACCGTCCTCGAAGCTCTGCTCGCCGAGTACGACTTCACCCACCGCACGCTGGCCGACGAGGTCAACGAGGTCGCGGAAGGCATCTTCGGCAAGCGCGGGGACTGCGCCGACCGGCACGTACGCCGATGGGTCTCCGGCGAGGTGCGCTGGCCCTGGACCAAGTACCTTCTGCCGCTGGAACAGATCTTCGACCGTCCAGCCCAGGCCCTGGGGTTCGTGCCCCGCGGGAAGAACAGCGCCAACCTGCCCGCCCCGCCGCTGCTGCCACGGTCGACGTCGGCACCGAAGCAGCAGGAGGAGGACCCCGTGCAGCGCCGCCGCTTCATCACCGCGTCCGCCGCGGCCACCGTCGCGCTCGCCCTGGGCATCGACGACACCCCCACCGGGGGCCGTCTGGCGATGAGCGACGTCCAGCGCGTCCATGAGCGGATCAGCAGGATGGACGCGCACTTCTTCTCCATCGGCGGGGGCCCGCTGGTGTCGGTGTCCACCGAGTACATCGCCCGGCTGCGCGGCGCCCTGGACGGCTGCACCTACGGCGAGCGCGTCGAGAAGGCACTGCACGCCGCGATCAGCAGCCTGTACGCGTCCGCCGGTTGGGCCTGCCACGACTCCGGCAACGCCGACCAGGCCGGGCTGTTCCACGCCGCCGCCCTGCAGTCCGCGATGCTCGCCGCCGACCCCGCGGCCGTCGCCCGCGCCTGGTCCGACCTCTCCCTGCAGGCCCGCCGCGCCGGCCGCCACCGCGAGGCCGTCCAGATCACCCGCGCCGCCCTCGACAACCGCCGCGCCCGCCAGGACCCGCGCATCGCCGCCCTGCTGCACGCCCGCCTCGCCATCGGCCAGGCCCGCACCGGCGACCGCACCGGCGCCGCCCGCGCGCTGCTCGGCGCCGAGAAGGCGTACGACCGCATCGACCCCACCGCCCCGGTCCCCACCTGGCTCGCGTTCCTCACCCCGGCCGAACTGTCCGGTCTCGCCGCCATCGCCCACCGCGCCCTTGGCCGCTACGACCAGGCCGAGGCCGCCACCGCGCAGGCCCTCGACCTGCTGCCGGAGGCGATGCGCCGCAACCGCACGTACTACACGGTCCAGCTGGCCGAGCTGCAGCTGGACCAGGGCGAGCGCGAGCAGGCCGCGGCCACCGTCACGGGCCTCGACGTCGCCTCCCTCGACAGCCGCAGCATCACCGACCGCCTCGACCGCGTCCGCACCCGCCTCACCGCATAGGAGCCCCCACCCGTGACCGGCATCGACATACGGCACTACGACCACCACCACGCCGCCGAGCTGCGCCCGCTGCTGCTCGACGTTTACGCCGAGGTCTACGCGAAGGCCGCCGAGACCGACCCGTTCGCTGGCGTCGAGCGGTTCGCCCAGGGCCTCGACGGCTGGAGCAGCCGACCCGGCTGGACCTGCACCGTCGGCTACGACAACGACCAGGCCGTCGGCTACGCCTACGGCGCCCCGCTCCCGTCCGATGCGAAGTGGTGGGGCGGACTGCTCACCGCGGTGCCGGCCGACGTCCTCGAGGAGACCGGCACCCGCACCTACGCCCTCTCCGAGCTGATGGTGCGCGTCCCCTGGCGCAAGACCGGCGCCGCCCGCCGCCTGCACGACGCCCTGCTCGCCGAGCGCACCGAGGAGCGCGCGACGCTGCTGGTCGACCAGGAGCACCCCAAGGTCCACGCGCTGTACGAATCGTGGGGCTGGACGACGCTCGGAGACCTGCGCCCCCGCATCCCGGACGCCCCGCTGTTCCACGCCATGCTGCTCGACCTCCCCCAGCGCTGACCGGCCCGGACGGCGGGCTGTAACGGAATCCGCGAAGTCGACGTTCCTCTCACCGTGACGACGCGACCCATGCCCCTCGCCGCGCCCGGCCCGGACAACCGTCTCCCCGGGAGACGCCCAGTCTCCCGCCCGGCGGGACACCACGCCGGACAGCAGTGCCAGCCCCAGGGACACCACCTGACGTGCAAAAACTGGTGTCCCCGAAGCTGTAACGATTCGGCGAGCCGGTCCGTCTATCGACTAGAGCGCCAGGCGATCACGAACGAGGGAGGGGGCACCGATGCCCGGATCGGGTGGTGTTGTCGGACGGCCGTTGACGGCTTCGCCGCGCGCCGGAGTGCATGGTGCCCAACCCGGACGGGCACGCCCGGCCCTGATGGGCCCTCACCTCGCGGGACACCGGAGGCCGGAAAGTAAACGTCCGCCCCAGAAGAATTCCCACGACACGCGGCTAGTCGGTAGTGAAAGCGTCGCGGACTATGCGAAGATCGGCAACGTGACTAGGAAGATCGGTAAGGGAGTCGAGGCCAACGGCCCGGTGCGCGGTCGCGCGCAGACCGGCCGGCCTGTGACGTACGACCCGAAGTCCGGTCAGAACTGGCGCACAGGCGTGGTGATCGTGCCGGACATGGCAGAGAAGGCCATCAAGGCTGCGGGATCCACCGGGCTGAGCTTCGCCGGGTTGGTCAACGAGCTGATCAAGCGAATGCCGGTCGATGAGAACGGACGCCCCGCGTGGGCCGACGAGCTGAACCAGCAGGAGGCGCTTCCGTTAACCGGATAGCGCCTCCTGCTGAACCGTCGGCCGGGCGTTAAAAAGCCCCAGTTCCTCAACTGGGGCGAGCCCTTCCGACGTACCGGGTCCAGCGTCTTTTCCAGGGCCGCTGAAACCCATCGCTTCATTGCTTTACCTGCAACACCCACCCGCAAGAGGCGTCTCCCAACGCCCCCACCCAGAGGTTCCCGGCTTCCCAACCGAGTCCCTCGCCCGCCAAAAGACAGGAGGTGAGATCGAGCCCCACAGATCGCTTACCAGGCGACTGTCGGGCCGGTGGTGTCCTGACCACATATGGAGTTCGGAGCCCTGATCACGCGCCTGGTTGGTCGCGTTGAGGCCCTCCGCCGTACGGCGGTAGGGGGGCTTCGGCGTGCATATGGAGTTAGGAGCACCTCCCATCGTAGCGGACCGCTACGGTGCCGGACAGCTCATGCCGACCCCCGGAGTGTCCGAGGAGTCGGGCGAGCACAGCCCGTCATCTGCCCCGAATCACAACCCCCATACAGGTGTTCTGCCCCTCTTCGAGGTGGAGCTGGTCGACCTCCAGGCGCTGTTCCTGGAGCTGTCCCCGCGTGCCTCCATCCGGGTGGACACCCGTTCCGGGGAGGGCGACTGGCTGCACTCCTACAAGTCCCAGCCCCTGCCGCAGGTCGCCCCGTACGGCCCGTACGCCGTGCACCTCGCCGACCGCCTCGACCGCTTCCGCTGGGTCTGCTTCGACCTCGACTCCAAGCGCGGCGACACCGGCCCCGACCTCTCGACCCTGCTGCGCTGGCTGGAGGAGGCCGGGCTGACCTACGTGGTCGCCGCCTCCGGATCCGCCGGCGGACGGCACGTCTGGGTCACCTCCGCCGAGCCGCTGGAGGCCGTGCTGGTCGCCTCCATCGCCAAGGCCGCCGCGCTGCGCCTGCCCACCCTCGACCACGGCCTGCTGTGCAACCCCGCCACCGGTGCGGTCCGCCCGATCGGCGCCCCCCACCGCGACGGCGGGCGCAGCCAGCTGCAGGCCCCGCTCGACTCCCGCCGCGCCGCCGCCCTGCTCTCCCCCACCGGCTGCGGCAACGTCTCCGACGCGTTCGTGCGCCTCGCGCTCATCATCGACTCCGTCCCGGCCCCCGCGACCGTCCGCCCGCGCATCGTGCGCGAGCAGCAGCACGCCCAGGTCCTCGACGACGAGCTGGGCCCGCGGCTGGCCGGCACCCCGAACACCCTGTTGGACGACGAGACGTTCGCCCTGCTCACCCGCCGCCCGGCCGAGGACCGCGTCAGCGAGACCCTGGCCTCCCTGCTCGACCGCCTCGCCCTGCGCCGCTGGACATGGCCGATGGTCGAGAAGCTGCTCGACGAGCGCCGCCACCGCGAGGGCGGTCTCCTGCACGCCTGCACCAGCACCCGGCGCGGCACGCTGCGCATCGTCCTGCCCGAGACCCAAGCCCGCGAGAAGCTGGCCCGCCAGTGGGCCCGCTGCGTGGCGTACGCGGCCACCCTGCCGCTCACCGAGGACACCCTGGAGTGGACGGAGACCATCGCCGACGTCGTCGCCCTGGTCGAGGACGTCCAGGCCGCCGCCGACGCCCACCCCGAGCGCTGGGCCTGCAAGTCCGGCCCCGCCGACCGCGCCGCCCTCGACCTGCGGTGCCTGTACGCGCTGCGCTCCGGCACCACCGTCCTCGACCTCGACGTCCGCCGCGCCGCCATCGCCGCCGCCCACGGCCGCTCCACCATGCACCGGGCCCAGAACCGCCTCACCCTCGACGGCTGGCTCGCCGACCGCGCCACCGACGGACCCGCGGGCACCCACGAGCTGCTCCCCGTCACCGCTGCGCACCCTGGATTCACCCCCGCTGCGCAGGGTGGGACACAAGGAACCCCGCCCCCCGTAGGGGAGAGGCGGACCACCCTGATCTCTCGTCTCCAGGAACGTCTCGCAGCAGGTCAGGCCGACGTTTTCGCCTACGGCCGGGCCACCGAGACCCACGCCGGAGGGCTCGGTCACCACGCCGGTCGGATCTACCAGCAGCTCATCGAGCACGCAGAACGCCCGCTGAGCCTCTCTGAGCTGTGCGCTCGCACTGGGTACGCTCCGCGTACTGCAGCCCGGCACCTGAGCGCCCTGCGCAACCTCATGGTCGTCACCCGCGCCGTCATGGCCGTCCACCACGAGTGCCCCACCTGCCAGGCCGCCCCGGGTGCCCGCTGCACCACGGCCGCCGGCACCGTCGTACGCCGCCGAGGAGCCGACCAGCACGTCGCCCGCCGCACCCTCACCCGCGAACGCTCCGGAACCCCCTACTACCGCCCCCGGCCCGGCTCCCTGGTCGCCGCGGCGAAGGCCCTGGGCTGCCACGGTGTCACGGCAAGCCGTGCACGCCGGTACGCCGTCGAGATCGAGCTGTACCGCTGGTGGCGCCAGGAGGAGGAGTGGATGCGTGCCCCGAAGAAGGGCGTGCGCACCGGCGTCCAGACGCACCAGGAGCAGGCCGAGCTGGTCGTCACCACGCTGCCCGCCCTGCCCCGCCGCCGTTACCCCCGCACCGCCGACGGCCGCGGCGACCACGCCGCCGCCAAGGCCCGCATCCTGCGCCGTATCGCCACCGCCTGAGTGTCACGGCAGGGCCGTGGCCCCCGGCCGCAGCCGCGCGGTTCTGACGATCTTCGGAAGGGCGCCCACCACAGGGCTTGTTATTACTTCCGGCCAATCTACTGTCAACTGGTTGACGTTGAATCAGCTAGGAGTCAACCTGTTTACGTCGCACTACCCGGCAACGAGGAGAAGTAGATGAGCAGCGGCACCATCCCCGTCCCCCAGGTCGAGGTCGCCACCTATCAGGCCCCGCAGGTCACCGTCACGCCCGTCACCAGCGTCGTCCCGACCGAGCCCGTCGAGCCCGGACGCTGGCCCGGTGGCTACCAGTCCGTCCTGCTGAACACCCGCACCGGCGAGCTGTCCTTCCACGAGAGCACCGAGCACCGCGAGGTGTGGGACCCCAGGTGGAAGGCCATCAACGACGTCCCCAAGGAGACCTGGAACCGCTGGCACCCCGGCAAGCCGTTCATGCCGGGCAGCGGCCCCCACATGTGGTTCGAGCAGGTCCCCGAACTGCTCAGCTGGCACGTCGACTCCGGCTTCGAGGGCCACCCCTACCTCGACGTCGAGGCCGCCAACGCCCTGCTGCAGACCCTGGTTCCCACCGCCCAGCAGCTGCTCGACGGCTTCTTCGAGGCCGGGGGCGAGCTGGACTGGTCCGCCGCCTCCGCCCGCGCCGGCCGCCAGCTGTGCCGCCTCACCTCCCGCCACCGCGAGGCCGCGCAGCCCGAGGTCGACGCCGACCTGGTCGACTTCGCCGACCTCGTCGCCCGCTGCCCCCAGGTCTACCGGCCCGAGATGCTGGGCCTGTCCCTGGACAAGCTGGAGCACGAGTGCGAGATCCAGACCCGCTACATCGGCGCGAACGAGCACTGGCACGAGGAGGTGAAGAAGGTCTTCGGCCGCCCCTACAGCGACGGCTCCGGCATCGGCCTGCAGGTGACCGGCGTGCGCTCCTGGTACCGCACCGTGCTGCTCGACGGCGACCCGCGGCCGGCGCGCGACTTCCGCGACTGGGACGCCGAGCACGGCCGCCTCGCCGCCGCGACCATCACCTCCGAGACCACTGACGCCGAGCTGGAGCGTTGGATCGACGCCGAGGAGCACCGCGCCGCGCAGCAGGGCGTACGGATCTTCGGCACCAAGGACGCCGCCTACGAGCTGCGGGCGCAGCTGCGCGAGCAGGACTGGGACCGACTCGCCGTCGTCGGTGCCGAGGTCGCCCGGCTGGAGAAGTACCGCGAGGAGCGCACCAAACTGGTCGCCCGCGTCACCCAGTGGGGATACGGCGACTCCGACATCGCCGGCCGCGCCCGGATGTCACGGCAGGCCGTGCACAAGCTCCGCACCGGCGACAAGACCGAGGACACCGCCGACCAGGCATGACCCACCAGCCGAGCACCACGGCGGGCGGAGCCATCGGAACTGGCTCCGCCCGCCCGGCCGTACCGAAAGGAACCGATGAGCACCACCGACCAGTTCGCCCTGCTGCGCGCCACGGCCGCCGTCCAGCGCCTCAGCGACGACGTCACTGTGCACCCGGGCGACCGCCAGCGCGAGCGGACCTACCTCGTACACCGTGCTGCCCTCGCCGACCGTGCCGTGCCCGTCCTCGACGGGGTCGAGGAGACCGCTGACAGCGAGCAGGACGCCGAGGACACCGCCCGCCGCCTGCTGGAGCACGACCGAGCCCACGGCGCCGGCCGCGGCCCCGTCCCGGCCGCCGAGACCCGGTGGGACGCGGACGCCCGCGGCTACGCCCGCCAGGAGCACGCCGCCGTTGTCCTCGACGAGCACGACCAGGAGCAGCCCCGTGCCTGACCTCCACATGAGCGCCGAGGTGCGCGAGCTGCTCGGACCCGAGGGCCTCGCCCGCGCTGCCGAGGTCTCCCTCACCGATGGCGAGTGCGTCGCCTGCCGACAGCGGCTGACCGGCACCGTCAACATGGTGGTGCGCACGAACGGGTCCTTCACCCACGTCGTCTACGTCCACGACCGGTGCGGCCCCTCCGAGGTCATCGCGATGGGCCCGGACTTCGCCCCGGCCGCGCCGGCGGACGGCTACGCCATGACGATGACCGCCGCCGTCCTCGACCACGGCGGCGCCGACCTGCCTGTCCTGGTCGCCGAGACCGTGGGCAAGGCGTACGTGATCAGCGACAGCCCCACCGGCGAGCTGACGAACGTGGTCGCCAGCCACCTGCTCTCCCAGGGCTTCCACCTGGTCAACCGGCTGCGCCAGGCCCCGCCCCCGGTTCCCGAGTGGGTCGGTGTGCTGCTGCCCGGCCAGGGCCCGGACGGCTCCGACGGGCTGCTGATCCTCGACCCCGACGGCGGGCGCTTCTTCACCGGCTCCGTCGAGCTGTCCCAGGGCTGGCTGCAGCTGGCCGCCCGCTACCGGTGGGCGGTGCTCTACTGCGGCAACGTGGGCCTCGCCGAACTGCGCCACGACGACAAGGCCGCCACCAAGGCGCTGCGCGCCGCCGCCCAGGCCGGGCAGCTGGTCGGCGCCCGCATCGCCGTCGGCACCCCGCCGGCCGCCGGGTAGCCGAGCCGCCGTACGACCGGGGCCGGGACCAATTGGTCCCGGCCCCTCGCGCTGCGCCGCAGGGTTTCGAGCGTTTTGAGCGCCTTCTACGCGCGCGCCCGCGATGGAGACCGGGGTCGGCCACGGCCGTGCACCGGTCCCCATCGCCCCGCGCCTCGCTCGCCAGACCGCCCCCGGTCTGGCGAGCCCCCTTTCGCGTCCGGCCCCAGCCGAGCGCGGAAGGGATGCTTTCGCACCAACTTGCTCGGACACTCCGAGCCTCCATCTTGCTCGGGCTCCGTCCGGGCAAAGGGCGGCCGTCGAGGATCGCCAAGGCGTGCGGGTCGCTGCGGCCGGAGCCGGGTGCAGCGGCGGGCGAGGCGGCGCTGGCGGGTCGCCTGCAGTCCCGGCCTTCACCGCCGCACGCGGCGGTACCCAAGGGGCTCTGCCCCCTGGACCCCCGGCCATCCTGCGGAGGGGGCGGCAGGAGGCGCAGGCAGGTGGGGAGTTGGGGTGGGTCGCGGCGCCCCCTCGCTGGCCGTCCCTCCGCACCATGCCCTACGACCGCCCGGGGGCAGCTCCGCAAGCTCCGCCACCCCCGAACGCCCGCAGGGCCCACCGTGAGCGCCGTCCAACGAGGGAACACCGCTCAGGCCCGACCTACGGCGCGCGTCGCGCCGGACAACCGCTGGGAGACGGCCCGGAATCTTCTCGCCCAGTTCCCGCAAGTGTGTACCCTTGGTACACCTAGCGCGGTACCATTGGTACATGACCGCAGTTGAGTACGACCACCCGATCCGCAGAGTCCGCGACGAGATCGCCTCCGTCGTCGACCGCGCCAAGGACGGCGGGGCCATCACGTACGTCACCCGCAACGGCGAGCGCGTCGCCGCCGTCGTCCCCCTCCCCGTCGCCGAGCGGGGCAGCCGCCCCGCCGACCGCACCGCCCTCGACTCCCGGGGCGAGCCCCTGCGCCCCGCACCGGCCGCGCCCGGCGGACGCTTCACCTGGGACGCCGGCGGACCGACCCCGCAGGAGGTCGAGTGGACCCGGGCCGGACTGGAGGCCCTGCACGCGCAGCTGGCCACGGCGACCGCCGAGTCCGTCGCCCTGCTCGGCATCGTCGGCCAGGCCCTCGCCGCCGTCAGCGACCGCCACATGGGCACCGTCGAGGACCTGCTCGACTCCATCGGGCCCCGCCTCGCGGTCCCGGAGGGCGCGCTGTCCGACGCCGTCGAGCTGTACGACGAGCTGACCCGCCCGGACGACGCCCTGTGCGTCACCTGCCGCGAGCCCATCGGCACCTTCTACGGCCACGAGGGCTGGCAGCACTACCGCATGGCCGTCAACGAGCACGGCATCAACGCCACCCAGGTCTACGAGCCCGACGACCAGCACACCCCCGAGCCCACCTACGTCCCGCGCACCCGCCGCGCGTTCGCCGACGGCAAGGTCGTCCGCCCCTACGACGACCCCGCAGCCCCGGCCGCCGAGGAGGCGTAGCCGTGGTCTGGTTCGTGGGAACCGTCCTCTTACTCGCCCTGCTCGCCGCGCTGCTGGCCCCGCGGCTGCACCGTCTCGAGCAGGACCGCCGGCAGCGCCGGGCGGACGAGCACTACCGCAAGGTGCTGCAGGCCGCCACCGACCACGCCATCACCACCGCCGTGCGCGCCCGGCTCGCCGAACCCGTCGTCGACCTGCACATCACCATCCCGATGCGGGTCAGCGTCGGCGACGTCATCGCCCGCGCCCACGAGGACTTCGCCCTGGAGGTCCCCCGGGACCACGCCGCCGCGATGCTCCGCCACCGCCTCATCTTCCGAGGCCACGCCCGCTGGCCCGACCTGATCACCGACGCATTCGACGACGAGGAGGACCAGACCCCATGAACATCCGCCAGCTGCTCCGCCGCCGCACCGCCACCGCGCCCGTCATCGAGCCCGAGCCCTACGTCTACGACACCATCACCCTGACCGTCACCGACGGCCTGGAGGTGCTGCGTTCCGACGGCAGCACCTGGGACCCGTGCTGGGACGACCACGAGCACCGGACCGTGGCGCAGCTGCTGGGCTGCGTGGTGTGGGAGAGCCTCGCCTCGATCCCGCCCGCCCCGCAGTTCGACCTCCACATCGCGCCGACCCGCATCGTCCTGCCGGGCGTCGAGCCCTTCGTGGCCGTCTTCTACGGCCCGGACGAGGACCATCCCAGCGGGCGCACGCTCGACGAGACCGGCCGGCCCCTGTGCTGGCGCGCGGTCGCCGAAGCCGCCGGTGCCACCGCCGCCGACGGCGAGTCCATCGGCTGCCCCTCCTGCCAGCACCCGAAGAACTGACCGAGCCGTCCCTCACCCACCCAGGAGCGCCCCTCATGACCGACACCGCGCCGCGGCTGCTGCCCGCCCACGAGTCCTTCCTCGCCGACTTCTTCGACCTGGAGGAACCGCTGCTCATCTGGCTCGATGAGACCACCCGCGACGCCCGCGCCGGAGCGGACGACGTCTACACCCTGCCCGCCGGCCTCGACGGCGAGGCCGCCCACGAGGCATGGGGCCGGATCTTCGCCGCCCTGCCCGAGGGACTGCGTGACGAGCGGCGCACGCTGCTCACCGGCGAGGAGCACGCCACCGGCAACACGGTGCTGGGCACCGACGGCTACGAGTACACCCCGCTGTACGCCGTCCCCGTCGACCAGGCCGACGTCGAGGTCCTGGTCGCGCTGCTCGACCACGCCCGCAAGGCCCTCGCCTACGAGCCCGGTCACGCCGACCTGCACAGCCTGCTCGACCAGGCGGGCGAGCAGTACGGCACCGACGGCGTCGACCGCACCCCGGAGAAGGCCGAGCAGGTCGTGGCCCGCCTCGCCCGCGCCGTCGCCGTGCTCCAGCTGCAGGACGACGACACCGCCGCCCTGGTCGCGGCCGTCACCGCCGCCGGCCCCGACCGCCGGGTGCAGCTGACCGCCGCCCAGGAGCAGGCCGCGCGCCGGTACTTCGACCGGCTGATCACCGCCACCACCGAGGGCAAGCCCGCCGTCGAGCGGGCGCTGGCCCGGTTCGTCGAGTTCGGCGACGACCGCCCCACCGGCGCCTGAGCACCGCGCCCGCCTCCCGCGACCGGGCGCGGGCGCACTGACGCCCTGTCGGTGCGCAGCGCTACGGTCCCGGTACAGGCAGCAACAGCCGAGCAGGGAGGGGACGTCATGACGATGGCACCAGGACGGCGGGGCGGGGCGGGTGCCAGCGCCCGCCAGGTCGCCGAGGCCGCCCGGAGCGCCGAGCGCGCAGCCCAGCACCGCCGGGCGAAGGTCGCGCTGCCCGTCACCGCGGTGTGCGCCGTGGTGTTCGGCATCGCCGCCGGCACCGCCACGGTGTGGCAGGCCGGGCTGGTCGTCGCCCTCGCCGTCGCGGCGTACGGGATCCGCCAGACCTACCGCCGCGCGGACAACTCATGGGCCAAGGGCGCGGCCGGCGAGGTCGCCACCGCCCGGTTACTCGCCCCGCTCGCCCGGCGCGGCTACGCCGTACTGCACGACCGGGCCATCCCCGGCAGCAGGGCGAACCTGGATCACCTGGTGATCGGGACCGCCGGGGTCGCGTACGTCGACTCGAAGGCGTGGCGCTCGAAGAAGTCGAGGCTCAGGGTCGAGGGCGGCACCCTGCGGTACGGCCGCTACGACCAGAGCGAGGCCCTGCGCAAGGTGGCGTGGGAGGCCGAGCAGGCATCGAGGGCGCTGGGCTGCGAGGTGCGGCCGTTCGTCGCCGTGCACGGTGCGAAGATCCCCGGCCCGCGCAGCCGGATCGAGGTCCAGGGCGTCACGATCGTCGCCGCGAAGAGGCTCCCGCGGCTGCTGCAGAACCTGATGCCCCAGCCCGGCTGGACCGCCGAGCGCATCACCGCCGTCGAGCAGCTGGCCGAGCAGCGCCTGCCCCCGCACGGCAGCTGACCACCACCGCAACGACGAAGGGCCCGGCTCCGGCCGGGCCCTTCGTGCGTCCGGGGTCAGTCCGCGCGGTCCAGGTCGAGGAGCACCCGCAGGCTCTCGCCCGCCGCCCAGCGCCGGAGCTGGCCGCGGTCGACCAGGCGCACGTTGTTGCGGGCCGCCCACACCACCCGCTCCCGGGCGAAGGAGCCGGAGGAGACGATCAGCAGCAGCGGCGCGGGCCCCTCCGTCTCTTCGGGGCCGTCGTCGTCCGGGGCGGCGCTGACCGGGCGCAGCGTGGCCGCCGAGCGCGGGCCGTCCTGCCCGGCCGCCGCGATCCCGCGCTCGAAGGCGCAGCCCATCCGCCGGCCGCCGGGGTCGTTGCCCACCAGGTGCACTGTGCCCCGGTCGTTGACCAGCACGCCCTTGGCCGTCCACCCGTCGCGCCGCAGCAGCCGGCCGACGATCCGGCGGAACTCCCGGTCGTCGGCCGCGTCGACCTGGTCGAGGGTGAAGCGCACAGCGCGGCGCCGGTTGCGGGCTGCGACCTCCCGCCGGCGCAGCACGACCGCCCGGACCCCGTACGCGAGGACGGCACCGGCCAGGAGCGCGGCCCACCAGCCCAGGCGCACCCACAGCCAGCCGATGGTGAACATGGGTAACCCGAGGGCGACCAGCGCCGCGAGGAATGCAGGGGCGACCTCCCACCAGCGCGGCCCGTACTCGCCGCGCAGGATCACCTGCAGTTCCTCACGCTGACGCCACGCGCGTCGGGTCCCCTCCGGAGACCGGCGCAGCGGCCACACGTCGCTCACCCCCACCACCCCCAAGTCGTGCACGGACGCCCATGTCATATCTGCCCGCCGGGGGCCGCGTACAGCTACACCGCCGCAGATCAGCCGCCCCGGCGACACCGGCTACCGTGCGCGGGCTAATAACAAGCCCTGCGGGCGCCGGGCGCCCGCGATCTCCAGACGATGAAACCGGCTATGCCGGAAACTCAGTTTCCGTGGTAACTCAGTTACCGAACGGGTATCGTGGTGGGCATGACGACCGACGAGATGGGCGCCCGAATCGACGCCTTCCTGCTGCAGCGGTTCGAGCCCGCATGGACCGACCCCACCGCCGACCAGGCCGCGCAGTGCCGGACCCGCGTCGAGGACGCGGCCCGGGAACTGGTTCGAGGGATCTCCGCCCGCGAGGCGCACCTGCGCGACCTCGCCCCCGAGATCAGCGAGAGCCTCGCGCTGTCGAACAGCGAGACGGCCGACTGGAACCTCTCCGTGCTCCGAGCCCTGCGACAGATCAAGACCGAGACCGAGCGACTCGCCGACGACTTCGCGGCCGACGCCGGTATGCACGGCGCGAACTACCCCGATCTCGGCGCGGCCTGGGGCATCACCCGCCAGGGCGCCCGCAAACGCTGGCCCCACGCGGTCAGCGCGCTCAATCCCGACGCTTACCGCGGGCGTGACCCCATCAACTTCGAGGCGTTCGGCGGGGAGGCCCGCGTCAGCTTCCACCCGAACGACGGCGGGTGGTGGTGGATCGCCACCGGCGCCAACGGCCGGAACGCCGAGGCCCCCGAGGACATCACGTACGACACCAGCGAGGAGGCGAGCGCCGCCGCCGGCGCTTTCCTCGCGGCCAACACCACGAAGGACGGAGCCACCGCATGAGCACCCCGACCACCCTCCCGGCCGCCGCCGCGTTCGCCCAGGCGCTCGCCGAGCTGGCCGACGGATACCCGACCGACCCCGAGGGCACCGCCCCCGTGACCGTCACGGTCACCGACCCGGCGACCGGCGAGCAGCACCAGGTCCCCATCGAGCCCGGACAGCTCGACTGGGTCACCGCCCTGGTCCGCGGCGAGCTGGACACCTTCCGCAACGCCCACTCCGACGGCACCGGCTACTGCGGGCACTGCCGGGGCACCGGTCTCGCGGGCGGGCACGGCGGTGCGGCCCTGCTCGACGAGCCGCCGGCCGACGACGGGAGCCGCCCGTGACCACCCCGGACACCCGCCCGTGGCACGACACCGTCCCGCCGCACCCCGACGCCCTGCTCTTCCGCCCGATCACCCCCGCGCACCCCGTCGGGCCGGGCGGACAGCTGGCCCGCCGCCCGGACGGTTCCTGGTGGTACCGCGAGCTGGCCGTCATCTCCGGAGCCGAGGAGACGCTGCCGGGCCTGCTGCGCGCCGACCTCGCGTACGCGATGCGGCGCGGCGACGAGCTGATGGCCGCCGCCGACGGCGCGGCGGGCGACGGCCACTTCGCCGAGGCCGACCGGCTGGCCGAGCTGAGCGGCATGCTCGGCACCCAGGAGGTCATCGCTCTGTCCGAGGCGCTGCAGGAGGCCGGCACCCGGTGGCGGGACCGGCGGTCGACGAAGACCGTCGAGTCCCTCGCCGAGTGGATCGAGGCCCCCGACGCCCTCGCCCGGATCGCCGAATCCCTCCGCACCGAGGGGGCGTGATGTCCGTCACACCGCCGCCCTGCCCCGAGTGCCAGGCCGTGACCGAGCCGATCACGGTCGAGGGCGAGGAGGTCTGGCGCTGCACCGCGCCCGACTGCAACCGCCGCACCTACGGCACCGGCGACGAGAACGACGACCAGGACCTTCCCTCGTACAGCGAGACCGACGCCGACGGCGTGGTCGTCTGCTTCCACGGCACCGGCGAGGTCGACATCGAGGCGACCGCCGAGCTGGCCGCCCAGGACGGACCCGACGAGGACGACCAGGAGGACGGCGCGGGCGCCGCGCCGGCCGCCGCGGTGTGGGAGCCCGAGGCGCGCGAGATCCGGGTGAAGGACCTCGCCCACGTCCTCGCGGGCGGATGGGTGCGGATCTACAGCGACCCGCCGGAGGGGTGGCGGCACTTCACCGAGGCCGCCTACGACCCCGACCACGACACCACCGTCGCCATCACGTACAGCGATGGGGAAGTCGTGCGCGAGTGGCCGTGGCCCCAGGCCCTGCTCGTGCACGCCGACCCCGACACCATCCCCACGACGACCCGGCCGGGCCCCGCCCGGCTGATCCAGCGGTGACCTTCCCCAGCGGGCAGCGGCCCGCGCTTCCCCACGGCGCGCTTCCCCACCCGGCCCCTGGGGAAGCCCCCGCCGACCTTCCCCGGGGTGGGGAAGACCGCCGAACCGGGGAAGGCGGGGAAGTCGACATGCCTTCCCCGCTGGGGAACGGGGTGCCGTGGGGAACGCTGCTGGCCGATGGGGAAACCGTCGCGCGCTACTGGAGCCACGTTCTCCGGCGCGGCCCGGACGCCTGCTGGTGGTGGACGGGCGGGCTGACGGACACCGCTCACGCGACCTTCCGCGCCGGGTCCCACACCACCCAGACCTCCCGCGTCGTCCCCGCCCACCTGTTCGGCTACCGCCTCGCCCACGGGGTCGACTCCATCCCGGCCGGCCTGGTCGTCCGCCACCGGTGCGACGAGCCGCCGTGCCAGAACCCGGGCCACTGGCTGCTGGGCACCCGGGGAGACAACAACCGCGACGCGGCCAGTCGTCGCAGGTTGGCGGGCCACGCGCTGGCCGACGTACGCGGCCCAGTGGGCCGGGCGCGGGCGGTCCAGGCCGCCATCGCCGCCGCCGACCCCGACCACCTCGACGAGGCGATTGCCGCCGCGCTCGCCGCGGGCAACCCGACCGGGGCGCACCAGGACAGTCTCTTCTGACCGACGACCAGCAGCCGGCGCCGGGACCAATTGGTCCCGGCGCCGGCGCGTGCGGGGAACCGGGGAAGACCGGGCGGGGAAGTCGGGGCGGGGAGACCGCCGTGCGACTCGCGGCAGCATTCCCCGTCGTTCGTTCCCCACCGTGCTGGGGAAGCCGGGCGCCGCCCGGCGGGTGGGGAAGCCGACCCCGGTGGGGAAGTTCCCCACCGGGCCGGGGTGGGGAAGACCGCGCGGTGGGGAACTTCCCCGGGCCGCCGACGCTTCCCCACCGCGCGCCAGTTCCCCGGCTCCCCACCGTCGAGGACGCTTCCCCACCCGTGGGGAAGGGGCGCGGCCGGAGTTCCCCGCGCGGCCGCCGAGGCCGAGCGCCGTTCCCCACGCGTGCGGCGCGGGGCGGGGAAGCCTGCCATGTCGGTCACGCGCCGTGCTCGCCGGGCCCGCCCGGCGGGGAAGCCGGCCGCCGCGCTGACGCGCGCGGCCGGGGTGGGTGGGGAACCGCGCCGCGTCTCCCGCAGACCGCCCCTTGGTAACAGTCGACCCCCGCCAGGCATCCCGGCGGGGGTCGAAGTCGTCGGTGCCGACCGTAGCGCACGGCGGCGCGGGTGACCACCACGGCTTTCCCATACGGGCGTCGGCCGCCCGGTGGACGCAACGCCCGGCGCGAGGGCCGGTGGCCAGCGCGGGCCGTGCCCGCCGACCGGCACATTTCGGTACAAGAGGCGCGCAGCGCCGTACGGGCCGAGGCCCACCCATGCGGGCCGTAGCCCGTCGCCAAGGCCGCAGGACTGCCCCCATCCCACCGTGGAACCTCCGATTCCGACCCTCTACAACCCCCGGCCACCGGACCTCTCCTCTCATCTTGATCACCTAGACCACCTACAGACCGTAAGACTCATGCTCACTACAACAAACCAGCACACCTATGCATCACGATCCGATGGCTGTTGTTGATCTTGAAAAACAGCTACGCTGCGTTGCAATGCTTTCGATCTCCGCTGGTAGCGACCCTCGGTACCTGACCAAGGAAGTTGGTCAGGGTGCCGAGCACTACTACCTGCGCAGCATCGGCGAGGCGGGCGAGCCGCCCGGCTACTGGCTCGGTGACGGGCTGGAGGAGCTGGGCCTGTCCGGCGAGGTCCAGAACGAGGTCTTCGAGGACCTGTTCACGCACTGGATCGACCCGCGCAAGCGGGACGAGATGTACGCCAAGCTCGAAGCCATCCCGCACGAGGAGGGCACCGAGGAGTACGCCAAGGCGGAGAAGAAGATCCGCAAGGAGGCGACCCTCGGCAACGCGCCGAAGAACTACGAGAAGGCGTTCGAGAAGCGCCTGGACGCGGCGATGGAGAAGGCCCGCGAGCAGGCCCCGGGCGGTGAGCTGAGCCCGGAGCAGATCAAGAGCATCGAGTTCTCCGTCCGCAAGGAGGCCCCGTCCGCGACGCTCTACTACGACTTGACGTTCAGCGCGCCGAAGTCGTGGTCCGTCTACCACGCCTCGCTGCAGGTCAAGGCGATGGAGGCGCGCGAGGCGGGCGACCTGGAGACGGCCCAGGAGTACACCCGCAAGGCCGAGCAGGTCTGGGACTGCTGGAAGGAAGGCGTCCAGGCCGGCCTGCAGCACATGCAGGAGGAAGCGGGCTACTCCCGCGCCGGGCACCACGGCAAGGCCGTCGAGGGACGCGCGGCGGGCCGGTACGTGGACGCCCACGAGTTCATCGTCGCCGGATTCGCCCAGCACACGAGCCGGAACGACGACCCCCAGCTGCACGTCCACGCGGCCGTGCTGGCGAAGGTCAAGACGGTCGACGTCGACCCCGTCACCGGTCAGGAGAAGACCGTCTGGCGCTCCCTCGACGGCCGGGGCCTGTTCAAGCACAAGCAGGCCGCCGGGCACCTCGCCGAGTTCGTCGCCAACGAGGCGCTGGAGCGCCGTATGGGCGTCCGCGTCGAGATGCGCCCCGACGGCAAGGCCCGCGAGATCGTCGGCATCAGCCAGGAGCAGCGCGACCTGCACAGCAGCCGTCGCGCGGGCATCGTCCAGGGGGTCGCCGAGCTGGCGAAGGCGTACGAGGAGAAGAACGGCGTCGAGCCGAACGCCTACGTGCTGGCCCGCATGTCGGAGTACGTCACGCTCGACCAGCGCAACGCCAAGAAGCACGACGCGACCACCCGTGACCAGCTGCTCCAGCGCTGGGAGGCAGCCAGCCAGGACCGCTTCCGCGAGAGCCTCGCGGACGTCCCGGACCAGGTCGCCGAGCGTTCCGCCGTGCACCAGCTGCACCGGCCGGCCAAGCCGTTCGACCCCGAGGTCATCCAGCGCCGGGCGATCGAGGCCGTCCAGGAACAGAAGCCCACCTGGACCCGCCCCGACCTGATCGTCGAGCTGACCAAGCAGCTGCCCGACACGCTCGGCGGATTGGAGGCCCACCAGGTCAGCGAGCTGCTCAACCAGCTGGCCGACGACGCACTCTCCCCCACCGCCGACAACGGCGTGGTCTGCACGAAGGCCCCGGCCCTGGTCGACGTCCCGGCCGAGCTGCAGCGCCGCGACGGCACGTTCATCTACGAGCCCAACCCCTCGACCTGGGACCGCTACGCCACCGAGCAGCACCTGCGCGTCGAGGACCGGCTGCGGCAGTTCGCGGGCGAGCGCGGTGCCCCCACCGTGCCCATCGAGCTGGTCGAGGACGTCATCGCGCGCCGCGGCCTCAAGGGCGCCCAGGCCGACTTCGTCCGCGCCGCGGCCACCTCCGGACGCAAGGTCGACCTGCTGGTCGGCCCGGCCGGCGCGGGCAAGAGCTACACGATGGCCGCCCTCACCGAGGTCTGGGAGTCCTACGAGAACCGGCAGGTCATCGGTCTGGCCAGCGGCCAGCGCGCCGCCGAGGTCCTCAAGGAAGAGGGCATCGAGAACATCGCCAACATCGAGATGCTGCTGCTCAAGAACAAGGCCATCGCCGAGGGCAAGAACGTCCCCGACGCCGACAAGTACCGGATCCCCCGGGGCGCCCTGGTCATCCTCGACGAGAACGGGATGACCGACACCACCGACATCAACGAGATCCGCAAGCTGGTCGAGGCCAGCGGCGCCAAGTGCATTCCCGCCGGTGACCCGGCACAGCTGCCCGCCGTCGGCGCGGGCGGCATGTTCGCACAGTGGGTCGAGGAGGCCCCGGGCGTGCACTTCCTCGACGAGGTCCGTCGCTTCCGGGACGTCGACCCGGTCACCGGCGAGAAGGTCACGCGGCAGTGGGAGGCCGACGCCTCGCTCAAGCTGCGCACCGGCGACGCCGCATCCCTGGAGCAGTACGAGCTGCACGGCCGCTTCCGCGGCGGCTCCGCCGAGGAGATGACCGAGCGCGCCTACCAGGCGTGGCTGACCGACTTCCGCGACAAGAAGAACCCGCTGCTCATCGCGTCAGACAACGCCCAGGTCGCGGAGCTGTCGGCCCGGGTCCGCGCCGACCTGGTCCGCCTCAAGGTGGTCGACGAGCACGGCGTGGTCCTGCGTACCGGCCGCGAGGACCACGGCATCGAGACCAAGGCGGGCGTGGGCGACCTCATCCAGCTGCGCCGCAACGACCGGAAGATCACCGCCGAGAACGGCGACTTCGCCGTCAACCGCACGGTCGCCAAGGTCACCGGGATCAGCGACAACGGCGCGCTGATGGTGAAGCTGGAGGACGGTGCCCTCATGCACCTGCCGGCCGCGTACGTGCAGGAGCACGTCGAGCTGGCGTACGCCGCGACCGTGCACGGCGCCCAGGGCCGCACGGTCGGGGTCTGCCACTCCCTGGTCGACGAAACGACCAGCCGCGAGGCCCTGTACGTCATGCTCACCCGCGGCGAGGGCGGGAACTACGGCTACGTCATCACCCACCGGGACGGCGACGGAGTCAAGCCGGAGGAGGCCCCGCACCACCTCGCCACGCTCAACTCGACGCTGCAGCGCAGCAGCCTGGAGAAGACCGCGACGAAGGTGATCGAGGCCGAGCTGGAGCGCCGGGAGAACCTCGCCGTCCTCGAACCGGCCTGGTCGGGAGTGAAGGACCAGAAGGCCGACGAGAAGTACAGCCGGGCCCTGTACCAGGCGCTGGGCGCCGATGAGTACGAGCACCTGCGCTCCGAGGAGTCCTACAGCAGCCTGATGCGGCTGGCCCGGCACGTCGAGGAGCAGGGCTACGACGCCGAGGACCTGCTGGTGCGCACCGCCACCTCCCGCGAGCTGGACACCGCCAAGGATCACGGCGCGTCCCTGTACTGGCGTCTCGAGCGTGCCTACGAGTACGCCGAACGCGCCAAGGTCCTCGCCGAGGAGGCCGAACAGCGCGCCGCGCTGGCCGAGCAGCGGCAGAAGGTCGACGCCGCGATCGAGGCCGCGCACCAGCCCGTCGACCCGGCCGAGCTGCAGCAGCTGACCGAGACCCCGCACGCCGAGCTGCTCAAGCAGACGCTGTCCGACCAGCTGTACGTGGAGACCCTCCAGTTCGGCGACGAGGAGGACCAGGAGAAGCAGCAGGAGCAGCTGACGGACGCCCGCGAGGCCGCCGGGGAGCTGAACGCCGCCGACGTCGAGGGCCTGGTCCTCGACGAGCCCGCCATCGAGGAGGTGAACCCCCACTTCGAGGAGCTGATGAAGCAGAACGACGCCTACGCGATGAACGTGGAGGTCCTCCACGCGGGCCAGGACAACGAGGTCGCCCAGCGGCAGGCCGCCGAGCGCGAGGCACAGTGGGAGGCCACGGACTCCTACGCCTCCCGCACCCCGGAGCTGGAGGGCGAGCTGGGCCGGGTCATGCACGAGTGGGCCGCCGAGATGGACCAGCGCACCGAGCGGCTCGGTCAGCGCGTCGCCGAGGAACAGCCGGCGTGGGCGATCGAGCGGCTGGGACCGGTGCCCGAGGACCCGATCGAGCGGGCCGACTGGGAGCAGCGGGCGGGCCGCGTCGAGCGGTACCGCGAGGCGCACAGCCACGACGACGAGCGCAACGCCATCGGCCCCCAGCCGCCCCGCGGCTCGGTCGAGGCCCGCGCCGACTGGGAGCGCGCGCGCCGGGCCCTGGGAGTCGACGAGCGCGAGGCCGACATCGTCCGCGCGTCCGACGAGACGCTGCGCAAGATGGTCGAGCGCGCCGAGCGGGAAGAGAGCTGGGCCCCGCCGTACGTGGCCGACGACATGCAGAAGGCGTTCACCGCTCAGCGGGACTTCGCTGACCAGGCCACGCAGATGGAGCTGCGCGCCCAGGAGATGGCGGACAAGGAGGCCGCCGAGCACGAGCAGCGCGTCACCGACACGATGGACGCCGTGTCGAGGGCGGGTGGCTACACCTACCCGCAGATGTGGCAGAACCAGGTGATGGAGCTGCAGCAGGCGACCACGCTGCAGGCGGACATCGACCCGAGCGAGCTGGTGAAGGACACCCTCGACCGGGCGGAGACCAGCCGCAGCATCGCCGAGACGATGGGCGAGCGCGCGGCGAAGTTCCAGGAGGTCCAGGAGACCCGCGAGCAGTGGGTCGAGGAGACCCAGACCGTGCGGGACGAAGCCGACCTCGCCAAGCGCGAGCTGGAGCGCCGTGCCCCCGCTCCGGAGCCCGAGGTCGACGCTCCGGACGCCGCCGGCGCACCGGCCGCGGCGACCGCGTCCGCGCCCCAGCTCTCTGCCCAGGAAGAACTCATGCAGGCGATGGAGCAGGCGCGCATCGCGCAGGAGATCCTCCAGCAGCGCGCCCAGGAGCGGGAGCAGGCCGCCGAGCAGGAGCGGGAGGCGGAGCGCCAGCAGCCGCAGGCCGAGGAGGTCGAGCGCGAGCGCCGCAATACCGGCATGGACTTCGAGGCCGAGTACGAGCGCCTGGGCCGCGAGATGGCCGGGCACGACCGGGACATGGAGCCGACTCCGGGGTCCCCGGCCGCCGCGCCCGAGCCGGAGGTCGCTGCACCGGAGCCCGAGCCCGTTGCGGCACCGGCCCCGGAGCCCCCGGCGCCCCCGATGCCGGACTTCGACAACGACATCGACATGTAGGCGAAGGGCCAGCGGAGCACCCGCTGGCCCTTCGAGCTTCTGCCCCCTGTCTGCGCGGCCCGCTACGGTGCCTCTATGGCTGAGAACCCGATGTGGAACAGGCCGGGCGCTGTGCCGCCGGCCGGGGCGCCCGCGACGCAGCAGTCGGCCCCTCCCCTGCCCGATGCCGCGCCGGCCGCCGCCACGGTCGGGCAGCGCACCGTCGCCGAGGTCACCGCGCTGGTCGAGGAGATCCGGCTTGCCCTGAGCCAGGGGTACGAGATGCCTGAGTTCCACGAGGGTGTCGAGGCCGCCTACCAGTGGGTGCTGGGCCGGAGTCCCGCGCCGTTCACCGGTCGCACCGGGGTGCCCGACCGGGACCAGCTCCGAGCAGAGGACGACGCCGCCGAGGAGGCGATGCGCACCGGGTCGCGCCGCAAGTTCGCCAACGGCGTCCAGCACGCCGTCATGTGGGTCCGCGGCCAGACCGAGGAGCAGCCTTGGTTCTGGGCACGCTGAGCTGCCCCCACGAGCACGACGAAGCCCGCCCCCATCCCCGGGGCGGGCTTCGTCGTTGCCGGGCTCAGGCCGCGGCGTCTTCGGACTGCTCGGCTTCGTCGTGTTCGGCCTGTGCCGGCAGGGACACGGTCATCGGGCCCGGGGCCCGGTCGGTGACCCCGTGCAGCTCCCGCGTGATGGTGCGCAGTTCCTTGATGAGCGTGCTGTAGCGGGCCGGGTCGTGCTCGGCGACGGCGTCCTTGAAGGTGGGCGCCTTGATGGTCTTGCGGACCGTCTTGAGCGTCTGGAGCGCTTCGTCGAGGGCGTCGAGCTGCGGGGTGACGATCTCCGCGTCGATGACGTCGTCCTCCGTCCCGCCGGAGCCCTCCGAGCCCTCGCCTTCCGTCGTGCCGTCCGTGGATCCGGGACCAATTGGTCCCGCGAGGGCGTCGAGCGCCAGTTCCTGCAGGGTGGCCTTGCGCTGCTCGCGCTCCTCGGGCAGGCCGCCGACCGCCTCGACCTTCGTGCGGAAGTCGGACAGCACCTTCGCCGTCACCTTGGCGCCGGTCGTGTCCGCCACCTCGTTCGCGACGACGTACATGTCTTCGGCCACGTCCTGGGGCAGGGTCACCTTCTCCTTGCCCTTGGCCTTGACCAGTTCGCGGATCTGGCCCTCGACCGGGGCCGTGCCGGTGCGGGAGGTGATGGCCAGGGCGAGGCTGGAACCGGTCACCCAGCGCCGGGCCTGCCGGGGCACCACGTCCGGCACCAGGTCGGCCATGTACGCCTCGATGGTGGGGTGGGTGCCGCGGAACCACTGCCCCTTCTTGGCTGCGGCGAAGCCCTGCCCCATCACCCAGATCGCCGCCTTGCCCACCTTGCTGGCCGCGACGATGACCGTCTCGGTGTCTTCCTTCTGCTGCTTCTCCGTGTCCGTCAGTTCGGAGACGTCGCCTTCCTCGACTTCCGCGATGTCGTCGAGGCGGGGCAGGGAGTCGGCCAGGGCGACCACGGAGTCGAAGACGACCTTGGGATCCTGCTTGGGAACGTCGAGGAGCTTGCCGGTCTGCGTATCGACGTCGCTCCCGGTGTCTCCGTTGAGGCCGGCGAACTCGTCGTCGTCGACGTCCTGGTTGCGTGCCACGTCGTCAGCTCACCTTCTGCTTGGGGGCGATGAGGAGGTCGGCCGCCCGGTCGTAGTCGAGGGTCGGCTTCTCGTTCGGAGTGTGCATCCGCAGCGGGCGCTTGCCCAGCGACGCCCACCCGGCCTGGGTGGACTCGCGGCACGGCACGATCAGTGCGTCGGGGAACGCCTTGTTCATCTCGCGCCCGATCCGGCGGTGCAGGGAGTCCTTCTTGAAGTCGGTGAAGAACACCGCGCGGACCTGCAGCGCGGGGTTCATCCGCTCGCGGACGGTCTTGATGGTGGTGACCACCGAGCCCGTGCCGACGACTTCCAGACCGCCGTCCTGGACGGCGATGGCGACGTCGTCGGAGGCGACCAGGGCAGCCACGGTGAGCTTTCCGAGGTTCGGGCCGGAGTCGATGATCGTGATGTCCCAGTCGTCGGCGTCGGCCCGCAGCGCGTCGCGCAGCAGCGACTCGGGGCTGAACACCTGCTGGGGGGTGGCGTTCTCGATGTCGCCCAGGCTCGGGTCGGAGGGCACCAGGTAGAGGCCCTTGTAGACCGTGGGGTAGGTGGTCTCGCGCAGGGTCGCCTCGCCGTAGAAGACGTCCCGCAGCGTGTGCCGGTCCTTCGGATCGGCCGGGTAGCAGGTCTCCTTGAGCCAGACCGAGAGCGCCGCCTTCTGGGGGTCCGCGTCGATCAGTCTCACGCGCAGGCCGCGGGCCGCGTACGCCATCGCCAGCTCCAGGGCGCTGATCGTCTTGCCGACGCCGCCCTTCTGGTTGGCCAGGGCGATGACCCGAGGCGAGATGGCCGGCCGGAAGGTGGGCGGCACGACGATGCCGGGCCGCCAGGAGTGGAACGTGGTGTCGGTGTCCCACTCGGTGACGATGTCGAGGAATTCGAGATCCACATCGAGCACCGGCACCGGTACTGTCTGGGGTTGCAGTGCAGTCATAGCCCGGACCGTACCGGGTGCACACGCAACAACGGCCCGCTCCGTCATTTGACGGGCGGGCCGTTTGTTGACCGCTGCAGTATGGGGGCGTCAGTCGCCCGAGTCCTTCTCGCTGCTCTCCTTCTCCGGCTCGCGCTTGCTGGCGATGTGCTTCTCCACGTAGTCGAAGAAGCCCGGGTCCGTGAAGTCCTTGGCGGTGAACGCCGGCGGATTCGGTGGCACGGGGACGGGCACCGGGTGCTTCTGCTTCTTCTCTTCGTCCCGAGGCTGGCCGCAGTCCTTCAACTCACGCTTGAGCAGCGTCTCGACCTGCGGCCAGAACCGGAACTCCCACTCCAGCGCCCGCGTCGGCGGGACCTTCGTGGTCTCGTACGACCACTCGTGCGCCCCGCGCAGCGCGGTCAGGGCGATGCGCACCCGGGTGTGGCGGTACCAGCAGGGCTTCCACACGTCCTGGGCGTAGATGGGCCACAGGTAGTTGTGGCACCAGCCGGTCAGCCAGTCCCACAGCTCCCGGGCCTGGTCCTGGTCCATGTCGGCGGACCAGTTCGGGGAGACCCCGGGCCAGTCCGGCGTGGGCTCCGGCTCCGGCTCGGCCTGCATCGCCGCGAGCGCCTCGGTGATCGCGGCGAGCTGCTCCTTGTGCTCGCCCAGCTTGAGGAGGATCGACTCCTGCCCCTGCTTGAGCTTCTGGTTCTCCAGCTCCGCGAGACGCTTGCGGGCGTCGGAAACGTTGCCCGTCAGCGTCAGCAGCATGTCGCTGACGCTGACCTTCATGTCGTCGGCCACTTAGATCCCCGTCTCGTCGTCGTCGCCCCAGCCGCTGTCCGCCACCGGCCCGTTGTCGGTGCCGGTCTTGCGCAGCGGGATGGGCGCGGCCGTGGTCTGCTCGGCGGGCTTCTCCGCGGCCGGCGCGGGCTGCTGAGGGACCTGCTCGAGGTAGCCGGTCGGCTCGAAGTCCGGCTTCTCCGGCATCACCGGCGGGTCCGTCGGCATGGGCGGCACGACCTCGCCGCGCACGACCTGGGCGTCGCGCGGGCCGGGCAGCGACGTGCTCGACCAGGCGCTGGCCGCCGGATCGGCAGTCCAGGGGCTCGTGTCCGGGCCGGTCGGCGCCCACGGGTCCTGGGGCTGCGGCGGGCCCCACAGGTCGGCCGGCGGGTCCGGCACCAGCGGGACGGACGACCACTCCGGGGCGGGGACCTTGGCCTTCTTCTTCCGTGCCTTGAGTTCGGCCTTCGCTGCCCGCTTGTCTTCCTTCTCCGCGCTCTTGATGTCCTTGCGGTCCCACACCGCGGTGAACTGCGCGACGACCGGGCCGCCGAGGTGCTTGCGCAGGATGAGGATCTGGCCGGGCTCCAGGTTCATGATGTCCGAGGGCGTCATGGTGTCGACCTCGACCTTCGTCCAGGAGACCGATTCCTTCATCGTGCCGTCGGGGCCGGGCGTCCTGGAGTGGCTGTCCTTCTTCTCCTTGTGCTTGCCGCACAGTTCGGACAGGTCCTGGAGGTGCTCCTTGTTGGACAGGCCGCCGAGGATGAGCTTCACGCAGTTGTCCCAGATGGTCTGGTAGCCGTACTTGCCCCACCGCTCGTAGATCTGCGCCGGGCTCTGGAAGCAGGCGTGGATGTTGATGCCCAGGCCGCGGCTGTCGGCCGTCCACCGCTCCAGCGGCACGCTGCAGATCAGCGCCGCTTCGTCGAGGACCATCGTCCAGGGCGGGTCCAGGCGACCGCCGCGGTTCATCGGGGCCATCACCCGCGCCGCTTCGTAGATCTCACCGGTGAGGCAGGTGAAGAGCGGGCCGATGCTGCCCATGCCGTCCTCGCGGCCGAGCAGGTACAGGGTGTCGCGCGAGGTGAGGTAGGCGTCGATGTCGAACTGCTGGGTGGCCGGGTCGTGGGCCGCCTCGACGATCTTCTGGACGCGGGGCGCGTCGAGGAACATGAACGTCTTGCTGAGCGTGCCGAACACGTTCTCCGAGGTCGTGGGCTTGCCCTCGACCTTCTGCACCTGCTCCAGGTCCTCCTTCCAGCCTCGCGGGGCGACCGGCCGGCCGGGGTTGAACGGGTCGGGGTGCTCGAACTTCTCGAAGATGGCGATGGCTTCGGTGTTGCGCACGCTCTTGGACCAGCGCGCCACGTCCAACAACGACAGCCCGTCGGCGTCGGCCGCCCACAGGAACGCCTTGAGGACGCTGTAGCTGGAGGTCTGCCAGAACGTGCGGTTCTCCACGCCCTTGGTCGCGTCGGAACCTTCGAGGAGGTACTGGGCACGGCGCATGGAGCGCTCGATGCCGAGTTCGGGGTCCGCGCAGCCGATGACCGGGTCCCAGGCGATGTTCGAGCCGCGCCCGGCGATGCCCTGCGGGTTCCAGATCAGGATGCGGCCGACCCGGGCCCGCATCCTCTCCGTCCACTCGACGATGTCGAACTTCGTGGAGGTCGCCAGCACGGCCCCCTCCGCGTCGATGATCCAGTTGGCGATCTTCGCCGTCTTGCCCGCGCCCATCGGCGCCAGCATCAGGGAGCTTTCCTCGATCGACATGTAGAGGTGCAGCTTGGTCTTGCGGTCCTGCCCGAGGTAGACGCCGACGGCGTTGGTAGGCACCTTGCGCGCCGGCACGTCGGCCAGCGAGGGACGCAGGGTCTTGCGCTTCTTCACCAGCTGGGTGCGGCCGAGGTGCTTGCGCAGCTGCTTCTTGGCCGCGAAGCCGTCGGTGGTGCCCGCGAAGTCGAAGTCGCCGCGGACCTTCATGTATCCGGCGCCGACCAGGCCCACGCCCATCGCGACGGTCAGCAGCGGCTGACTCTCGAACAGCGCGGCGCCGCCGTCGGCCAGGCCGCCGAGGATGGTGCTCAGGACGTCGCCCGTGCTGGTGTCGCCGGTCGTGGTCTCCGCCGCGAGGAACGTGGCGGGCACGGTCAGCGCGGTGAAGCGGACTCCCGGCCGGGCGAGGGCATTCGAGGTGGAGAACAGCACGCCCTTGAGCGCGTCGCCCTCGATGGGCTCCCACGGGCCGGGCTGCTCGGTGCTCTCCCCGGCCGCCGAACTGGCCGTGTCCTCAAGGGCCGTGTTGTCGTGGCCATTGGTCGAGAGGGTCAGGGTGCTGGCCTTACTGTTGTCGTTCACGGAGGTCTCCTTCGTAGGCGCCCCGGGGGTGCTGTAGCCGCCAAGCTCTTCATGCACCACCGGGGCCACTCCTGTCTGTATACGTCCCTGCACTGACATATGCGGCATCGTTTTCGCCGATCGTTACGGACCTACCGCGCACGGTTACGCGGCCTCCCGTGACGCGGGATGACCTGCACAGACTTCCCGTCAGACCGGACACCTTCTGATTCGGTGTCGGGCGCACGGGCACCTGCCGGTCACCCCGTCGCCGGGGGTGGTGGTCACCACTGGCGATCACTGTGGACCCGATCGCCTGTGGATAGATCCCGGAGATTCCGGCGGTCACCGCACATCCTCCGAGACCTCTTCGGCCCGGGGCGCGGGAACCTGGGGAGCGCTCTGCAGGTACTCCGCCAGCAGGTCATCGGAGATGTGCGTGCGCCGGACCGTGTCGAGCTTGAGCGTGTTCTCGCTGGCCTCGACGATCGCCGCCGCCAACGGCCGGCCGCGCAGCGCCTGGACGTCCGCGGGCAGGTTCCGGTAGATCTCGGCGACCTGGTCGCGGGTGTTCCCGCCCCGGCCGGGACGCGCGGGCTGCTCCTCTTCGAGCTTGGCCTGCACCCGAGTCGGCGAGGGACGGCGGGCCGGTGAGGCAGCAACGACGGGCTCCGGCTGCACCGGGGCCTCAACGACCGGCTCCGGAACGGGTTCCGGCTCAGGCGCAGGCTCCGGCTGCGCGTACACCTGCGGCTCGACGACCGGTTCCGGTTGCGCCGCGTACGGCACGGGCTCCGGCGTCGGCGGCGCGAAGGGCTGCTCGTAGGCGACCTCCGGCTGCTCGTAGTGGTGCTCGCGCCCGTACGGCTCCGGCTCAGGCGCCGGCTGCGCGTACGGGGCGTACGTCGCCGGTTCCTGCTGCCAGTCGGCCACGGGCTCGACGACCGGCTCCGGCTGCGCCTCGTACGAGACGGGCTCCGCGTACGAGACGGGCTCCGCCACCGGGGCGGGCTCGGGTTCGACGACCGGGTGGGCTGCTTCCACGGCACGGTGCTCGGGCTCCCGCTCGATCTCGGCGGTCTCCGGCTCGACGTCCTGCTCCGCACCTGCCGTCAGCTCCTTGGGCTGGAACAGCGCGGGCACCTCGTAGCCGGTGGCGGTGAGAACCGCCGGCACCGTCTCCGACAGCGGCTTGCCGTAGCGGGCCAGCCGCAGCGGCATCAGCAGCTCGACCGGGGAACCGCCCCTCTTCCCTTCCTTGGCCGCCTTGCGCCAGTTCTTGCCGAACTGCGACTCCAGCCAAGTCTGGTACACGTACCGGTCCTGCTCCAGCTTGATGACCTGCTCGTAGGAGCGCAGCTCCCAGAGCTTCATCCGCCGCCACAGCAGGAACGTCGGGCCGGGCGAGAGCAGCCAGCGGCTTAGTCGCACGCCCTCCATGTGCTTGTCGGCCGTGACGTCCGCGATCCGCCCGATGGCGTGCCGCGCCGCCTCGACTGAGACGACGAACAACACCGGGATGACCGCGTGCATGCCCACGCCGAGCGGGTCGGGCCAGGCCGCCGCGCCGTTGAAGGCGATGGTCGCCGCAGTCAGCAGCCACGCCGTCTGACGCAGCAGCGGGAACGGCATCCGGATCCACGTCAGCAGCAGGTCCAGAGCCAGCAGCACGACGATCCCGGCGTCGATGCCGATCGGGAAGACCAGAGCGAAGTCGCCGAACCCCTTCTTCACCGCGAGGTCGTGCACCGCGGCGTACGACCCGGCAAAGCCGATGGAGGCGATGACGACGGCCCCGACGACCACCACGCCGATCAGGATCTTGTGCGTCTTGGTCAGCTCAGGGAGGGCCCCCTTCGGTCGGGCCTGCTCGGTTGTCTGCTCGGTCATTCGTCCCTCCCTTCCTCTTCCTCTGGCTGCGGCGGGGCCTGCAGGCGCTTGATGTACGCGAGCGCGTTGTCCCGCAGCTCCTCCTCCGTGTCGCCCGTGAGGAGTTCGGGGTGCGCGAGTACCAGGTCGATGCCCACGCGGATCAGCGTGTTCTCCGTGATGCGCTCGGTCTTGCGGGTCCGTGAGTCCATCAGATCCCGGGCCAGGGCGGTCAGGCCGCTGTACTGGTCATCTCGCATCGGCACCCACTTGGGTCGGGCCTCGCTCTTGGGCTGGGCCGAACCACGCTGCGCCGGCGGGATGTTCTCCGCCATCTGTCCCCCTTGGGGTCTTGGGATTGCTGACCCCAAGAGGTTATGGGTCCTGGCCTGTGGATACGGCTCGGCCGGACGTGTGCGGACCATAGGGCCGCTCCCCATCGCCACCTCCCTGTTGTCGAGTACAGGAAGAATCTAACCCACTAACCCTTGAACCTCAAGGGTTAGTGGGTTAGTGTTTGGGATGTAAGGCGAGAGGGGCCCCGGGGCTTGCAGGCCCTGGAACCCCTCTCAGCCGGAGGTTTGCAGACCCCCGGCTCAAGCCCGGACAGGCGCGTAGGACCGCCTTCCGGATCGGGACACCCCTAGATGGAGGGATCTCCGTGATTCAGTCTCTCAGCCTCATCCCCGGTGCCGAGGTCAAGGTCGACGACCTCCCCGCCCTGTGCCTTTCGCCCGAGGGCGACCGCGCCCTGTCGGTGATCTCCGGGCCGCGCCTCGCGCTGGTCGGCCGACTCGGCCCGAAGTGCCGCGACTGCCGCGACTTCGAGAGCGTCGTCACCCGTACCGGCATCGTCACCTGCGACAACCCGGTGCACGCCGAGACGAAGCCCCAGCTGCCCATGCGTCCCACTCCGCACGAGCGGGACGGCCGGCAGGACTCCCCGGAGCCCACCCGCCCGCACCGCCGCGCCGCGCTGCTGGTCGGCTGACCGCCGTGCGTACCGCGATCGGTACCACCGCCGTCATCCAGGACCCCGCCGCGAGCGAGTCCCTGCGCCGCGCCCAGGAGGCCGCCGCCGACGCCGCGCGCGCCGCCGAGGCCCGTGCCGCGATCGAGCGCGCCCGTCAGGGCAGCTGACCGCACCTCCCTACCTCGACCCGGGCGGACGAGCCACCTGCCCCGCCCGGGTCGAGCCGGACTCCCCGTCTCTTCTCTCCTTCACCGGAGGCTGCTGTGCGTTCCACCTCTCGCGTCGCCTCGACGCTCGCCACCTTCCTGTTCGTCTCCCAGGCCCCCGCCGCCGAGTTCGCCACGGACCCGGCGCGCACCCGTGCGCTGATCCACGAGACCTCCGAGCGGCTCGGCCCGGACGCCGCCGCCCGCGCGACCGCCGAGTGGGCCACCGAGTACGGCCGGCACCCCGAGACCGCCGCCGACCACATGCGCGCCTGCCTGGACGCGGTCAAGCTGGCGAACGTCGAGGTCCCCGTCCCCGCCGCGCGTACGGCGGTGACCCGATGAAGGTCACCTTCACCGACGACTTCACCGCCGAGCGGGTCACCGCCCTGCTCGCCACGTTCGCCGCCGTCCTGGTCGCCGTCCTCGCCATGAAGGCGCACTTCGGCATCGGGGACACGGCCGGGGCCGCGTTCTTCTCCTACGCCGCGACCGTCGGCGCCATCGCCTGGAAGGTCCCGCTGCAGCTGGGCCGGGTCGTCATCGCCACCGGCAAGGGCGCGCTGATCACCGGTGTCGTCGCGGTCATCGTGCTCATCGGCCTCTGGCGCTCGGTCAAGGGGCTGTGATGCTGCAGCTGACCACCGACCGGACCACCGCCAAGAAGGTCACCGCGCTTGCTGCGGACGCCGACGACGCCCGTGAACTGCTGCTCGCGCTGGGCATCGTCGTCGAGCCCGAAGAGCCGGAGCTGGAGCTGGCGGTCAAGCCGGGCAGCGACTACCTGCCCCCCGCCAAGCGCCGGATCGCCTGGACCCGGATGGCGGGCGAGATGCACACCGCCGGCCGCACCACCGCTGAGATCGCCGCCGCCCTCGCCATCGAGGAGGACTTCGCCGCCGAGCTGGTCGGCGACTGGTGGGCGGGGGTGAGCCGCTGATGGCCCGTCGCACGATGCAGCAGACGCGCACCGCCACCCACCGGCCCGCCCTGCGCCGTCGGCGCTTCCGCAACGACGACCTGGTCGCCGTCGACATGTTCTCCGGGTTCGGCGGGCTCACCAAGGGCATCGAGGACGCCGGATTCACCACGATCATGGCCGCGAACCACAAGCGGTACAAGGTCGAGGTCCACGAGGCGAACCACCCGGGCGCCGAGCACTGGATCGCCGACCTGGTCAACCCCGAGTCCTCCGACTATCACTCCGCCCGCGACCTCCCCCCGGCTGATCTCCTGGCCGCCGGAGTCTCGTGCGTCAACCACTCGCTCGCCAACACGCTGCGGGCCTACGAGCAGGGCCTGACCCTCTTCGAGCTGGAGGACCCCGACTACGAGGCGCGGGTCACCCGCTCCGAGCGGGATCGGGCGACCGCCAACTGCGTGTTGCAGTATGCCGCCACGCATCACCCGCGGCTGATCCTGGTTGAGTGCACCACCCAGCTCACGTCCTGGGGGCCCGCGCTCCCGGGCCGCAAGTCGGTCGGGGACGGCTCGACCTACCGCTGGTGGCTGCGCCAGTTCGACCTGCTCGGCTACCACCCCGTCAAGGTCCTGTACCTGAACAGCCAGTTCTTCGGGGTGCCGCAGTCGAGGGACCGCGGCTACTGGGTGTTCGTCGACAAGTCCCTGCCGATGCCCGACCTGGAGCACCGGCCGGTGTCCCACTGCGGGCGCTGCGACAAGGACGTCGAGGCCGTGTGGACCTGGAAGACGGGCATCCCGGCGTCCGGCACCGTGATGTACGGCAAGCAGTACGAGTACCGGTGCCCGTCCTGCCGCCGCCCTGTCATCCCTCCGATGACGCCCTCGCTGGCCGCCCTCGACCTCAGTGACCTGGGCACGCGGATCGGCGACAAGCCGGTCAAGACGTTCAAGGACGGCTTTGTCGGGCCGCTGGCCCGGTCGTCGATGGCGCGCGCCGAGCGGTGCCGCCAGCGGTTCGCTGACTTCCCGGCGATCCTCATGCCCGCGAAGGGCGTGCACGGCTCGGAGCGGCTGCTGCTGCAGCCGATGGCGACGCAGACCAGCCAGCAGGAGACCGCGATCCTGTCCACCGGTCCGGTCGTCCAGCCGCTGTGGACCCCGGACGGCGCCGGCGCACTGCCACCCGTCGCCCTCGCCGTGGACAACTTCCAGGGGGCCGCGCGCGGCGCCGGGGAACCGCTGCCCACCCAGGTCGGCTCGGAGACCCTCGCCGTGCTGTCCTCCGGCGTCCTGCCGTACCGCAAGCACACGCTGCCCACGCTGCACGCCGAGGCGATGCCCACCTTCACCTCGGAGCAGATCCCGGCAGTGCTGACGGCCGCCGGCTGGTACAAGCAGAACGGCCCCACCGGCAACGAGACCGCGCCGCACCCGGTCACGGACCCGCTCGGCACCCTCACCTCGCGCGACACCACCGCGCTGCTCATGGCTCAGTGGCAGGCGTCGCTCGCCGAGCTGCCGCTGGAGGACTGCTTCTACCGGATGATGGCGGCGCACGAGATCGGCCGGGGCTGTGGCTTCGACGTCGACTTCCGCGACTACAGCGGCACCTTCTCCGTCTGGGGCTCCGCGAGGGACCAGGTCGACGGGTTCGGGAACGCGGTCTCACCGCAGGTCGGCACCTGGATCGGGTCCCGGTTGCGGGCCGTCCTGCACGGGACGGAGGC
>NZ_CP196177.1:0-57787 GCF_051550175.1 Streptomyces sp. HUAS TT7 | reverse complement strand
GGATTCGCGGTTTCAACGGGACGATCGGCCGCATCGCGCCGCGTTGGACGGCCGAGCGTATGCGTCGGGCGTTCATGATGCCTGGCGAGTGGCCGCCGAAGGATTGGGAGCTGCCGCTGCTGGCCAGCTCGGAGCGCGTTACTCTGCGCTTCGGGCTGTCGGCGTTGCGCTGGGGCGAGGGGCCGGCAGTCCTGCTGCTGCATGGCTGGGCCGGCAGGCCGACACAGTTCGCCCATCTGATCGAGCAACTGGTCGGCGCGGGTTATTCGGTGTATGCCCTCGATGCGCCGGCCCATGGCCGCTCGCCGGGCAGGGAGGCGAACGTGGTGCTGTTCGCCCACGCCTTGCTGGAGGCCGCTGGCGAGTTGCCGCCGCTGCGTGCGGTGGTCGGTCATTCCCTGGGTGGCGCGGCGGCGTTGCTGGCGGCCCAGATGGGGCTGCGCAGCGAAGCGCTGGTGACGGTCTCGGCGCCGTCGCGGATTCTCGAACAGTTGCGCCTGTTCGCTCGTTTCGTCGGTTTGCCGGCCCTGGCTCGCTCGCATTTCATCCGCCTGGTCGAGCGTCAGGCGGGCATATCCGCGGCGTGCCTGGATGTGGCGCGCTACCGTCTGGAAATGCCCGGACTGGTGGTGCATGCCGACGACGACACGCGCGTAGCGGTGGAAAATGCCGAGCGCATCCATGCCGCCTGGCCGGCCAGTCGCTTGCTGCGCCTGCCGGGCGGCGGCCACCACCGACTGCTCGGCGAGCGCAGGCTGAGCGAGTCGCTGCTGGCGCTGCTCGAGGAGCGCCCGGCGATGCGCGCTTGCCGGCGCGTGGAAAAGACGGCGAGCGCTTCCTGAGGCGCGTAGCAGAGGGGTTGTCGTTGTCCTGACCTCGGTTCTTCGGTAAAAAGCGCTGTGGCCCGCGCGGAGCGATCCGGCGGGGCGAGCCGTTTCGAATCGAGGAATGCCCATGACATTGCCGCTGGATCGGGTCCTGCTGCAGGCCAGCCCGGTATTGCCGGTGCTGGTGATCGAGGACGTGGCGCTGGCGCCCGACCTGGCGCGCGCGTTGTATGCGGGCGGCGTCACGGTGCTGGAAGTGACGCTGCGCACGCCGCAGGCGCTGGACGCGATCGCCGCCATCCATCGCGAGGTGCCCGAGGTCCTGCTGGGGGCGGGTACCCTGATCCACACCGAGCAGTTTCTCGAGGCACGCGACGCGGGCGCGCAGTTCGCCGTCAGCCCCGGATGCACGCCGCGCCTTGCCGCCGCCGCGGAGGATGCCGGTCTGCCATACCTGCCCGGGGTGATGACGCCTTCGGAAGTGTTGCTGGCGCTGGAGTACGGTTATCGCTCGCTGAAGCTGTTCCCGGCCGATGGCACTGCCAGCGTGAAAATGCTGAAAAGCCTGAAGGGGCCGTTCACCGGCATCCGCTTCTGCCCGACCGGCGGGGTCAACCTGGACAACCTGCTGAATTTCCTCCGCCTGCCCAATGTCGCCTGTGTCGGCGGCACCTGGCTGGCGCCGCCGAGCCTGATCCGGGCGCGGGCCTGGGATCAGATCACACAACTGGCCAGGGAAGCGCGCGAACTGGCCGGCAGCCTGGAGCAGCATTGATGAATTGGGACTACGCCGATCCGTTCGTGATCGACCTCAGGGTCCTCGCCGAGGACATCGACGGGCTCGGCCACGCGAACAACGCCGTCTACGTCAGTTGGTTGGAGCGCTGCGCCTGGCGCCACTCGCAGCGGCTGGGCCTGGACCTGGCCGAGTACCGCCGGCTGGACCGGGCTATGGCGGTGCTGCGCCACGAGATCGACTACCTGGCCGCGGCTTACGAGGGCGACGAACTGCAATTGGCGACCTGGATCGTCGAGTCCGACCAGCGCCTGCGGATGAACCGGCGCTTCCAGTTGGTACGCCCGGCGGATGGCGCCACGCTGCTGCGGGCGCAGACCACCTTCGTCTGCATCGAACTGTCCAGCGGCAAGCCGAAGCGGATGCCGGCGGAGTTCATCGACGGCTATGGCCAGGCTCTGCTCGCCGGGGCCTGACCCGTCGCGCGTCGGCCGGCAGGCATTCGCACTTTGTTCCGGGCGGCGGATTCTCTAGAATCCGCCGCCTGTCATTTTCGAGGTAGTGGTTCGTGCAAATCGCCCTGGCGCCGATGGAAGGTCTGGTGGATGAAATCCTCCGCGACGTGCTGACCCGCGTCGGCGGCATCGATTGGTGCGTCACCGAATTCATCCGCATCACCGATCGCCTGCTGCCGGCCACGGCTTTCCACAAGCTGGCGCCGGAGCTGCGCGACGGCAGCCGGACCCGCGCCGGGACGCCGATGCGTGTGCAGTTGCTCGGCTCCGATCCTGCGTGCCTGGCGGATAACGCCGCGTTCGCCTGTGAGCTGGGCGCCCCGGTGATCGACCTGAACTTCGGTTGTCCCGCCAAGACCGTGAACCGCTCGCGCGGCGGCGCGGTATTGCTCAAGGAGCCGGAGCTGATGCACGACATCGTCGCCGCCGTGCGTCGCGCGGTGCCGAGCGAGATTGCGGTGACCTCGAAGATGCGCCTGGGCTACGACAGTCCCGACGGCGCCCTGGATTGTGCGCGGGCCCTGGCCGACGGCGGCTCGGCCCATGTAGTGGTGCATGCCCGGACCAAGGTCGATGGCGAACAGGCCGCCGGCGCACTGGGAATGGGTGGCGCGGGTGGCCGAGGCGGTGCGCGTGCCGGTGTTCGCCAATGGCGAGGTGTGGACGCTCGACGACTACCTGCATTGTCGCGAGGTCAGCGGGGTGGAGGACATCATGCTCGGTCGCGGCCTGGTCTCGCGTCCTGGCCTGGCTCGGCAGATCGCCGCCTGGTGCGATGGCGGCGAAATCCGCGAGATGCCCTGGAGCGAGCTGTTGCCGCTGCTGCGCGACTTCTGGCTACAGGCCCGGCGCAAGCTCGCCCCGCGCTATGCCCCGGGGCGTCTCAAGCAGTGGCTGGGCATGCTCACGCGCACCTATCCCGAAGCCGTCGAGCTGTTCGCGCGGATTCGCCGGGAAAGCGATTGCGAAACCATCGACCGGCTGTTGCAGGTGTCGTTCAGCCAGGCGGCCTAGCTTGCGTAGCAGGCCTAGCGGCCGCCGCTGACATCGATGAACGATCCGCTGGTATAGCCGGCCTCGTCCGACGCCAGCCACATTACCGCCCCGCGCGACTTCCTCCGCCGTGCCGCCGCGTCGCTAGCGGAATGACGCCCTTCAAGCGTTCGACGCGGCCCGGTTCGCCGCCGCTGGCGTGGATCTCGGTGTAGATCAGTCCCGGGCGCACGCCGTTGACACGGATACCTTCGGGCGCCACTTCCCTGGACAGCCCGATGGTCATGCTGTCGATGGCGCCCTTGGCGGCGGCATAATCGACGTATTCGTTGGGCGATCCCAGCCGCGAGGCCATCGAGGATACGTTGACGATGCTGCCGCCGCTGGCCGCCGTGGCGGGTCGACAGGCGCTTCACCGCCTCGCGGGCGCAGAGGAAGCTGCCGGTCACGTTGGTCGCGAATACCCTGTGCAGGCGCGCCGCGTCGATGTTTTCCAGGCGCGTCTGCGCTTCCAGGATGCCGGCGTTGTTGACCAGCACGTCGATGCGGCCGAAACGTTCGTCGATGCGTGCGGAACATGCCGCTCGACCTGATCCTTCCTCGGCTACGTCGGCCTGCCACCGCAAGGCCTTGCCGCCCCGCGCTGCGATCTCGCTCCACCACGGCTTGCGCGGCCTCGCGCATTGCGCATGATAGTTGAGGCCGACGGCATAGCCGCGCTCGGGCGGCCAGCAGAGCGATGGCGGCGCCGATGCCGCGGCTGCCGCCGGTGACCAGCATGACTTTGCGCATGATGATGTTCCCCAGGTCAGTAGCGAGTGAAGGTCAGGTAGTCGGCGTCCCAGCCCAGGCCCTGCCAGAACAGGTTGGACAGCGGCGCGTCAAGGGCCGATTGCGCGCGGATCAGGCCGGCGCCGCGCGAGCGCAGGGCCTCCTCGGCACTGCCCACCAGTTCCCGGGCCAGGCCCTGGCGGCGGGCCTGCGGCAGTACGTAGAGCTCTGCGATCTCTCCCACCCGTGCCTGACCGTCCTCGATCTGCCACAAGTGGGCGAGGACGAAACCGCGGGGATGCTGCTGGGCCTCCGCCAGCCAGAGCAAGCGGTTGCGCGAGGCGGCCAGGAGCAGTGCCTGGATCGCCTGCTGGTCGCCGGCATCCAGGGTTTCTCCGGCTTCGTGGACATTGGCTTGCCAGAGGGCGGCCACCGCGGGGACGTCGTCGGCGCTGGCCAGGCGAACCCGGTGTTGCTCTGGCGTCGCATCGAGTGCCTGGCCGACCCGCAGCAGGTTGCCGTCGGGATCGACCAGGGCGAATTCGCGCATGCCCCAGGGTTGGTCTTCCAGGGCCGTGATGCGTGGAACTCCCCTGACTGCCCAGGCCGAGGGCCGCGGCCTGGCGATGCAGCGCCTGGGCGTCCTCCAGGCGCAGGTAGGCAGCGCTGCAATTGGTCTTCGGTTCGAGCGCTTCGAACAGCGACAGGTGCAGCTCCAGGGCGCCGCGCTGGAGGATGGCGTAGGTCGGATAGCGAGCGCCAAGGTGGAAGCCGAGGGACTGGTAGAAGGCGCTGGCGCTGTCCAGATCGCGGCAGGGGAAGGTCGGGATTGCGCGTTCCATGGCGACGGTTCTCGAAAGGATGAGTTTCGATCTGAGCACGACGAACGGTCGTTCTCAAGGCTCTTGAAATACTTCCGACGATCCCTATCTAGTTCGTGCGGGATGCCGAAGACGGGTTCCGCACCAGAGTACTTGCTGATAATTCAGGAGATTCGCAATGAGCAACGCTTTTTCCCTCGCCCCGCTGTTCCGTCATTCCGTAGGCTTCGATCGCTTCAACGATCTGTTCGAGTCGGCCCTGCGCAATGAGGCCGGGAGTACCTACCCGCCCTACAACGTCGAAAAGCACGGTGACGACGAGTATCGCATCGTCATCGCCGCCGCCGGCTTCCAGGAAGAAGACCTGGACCTGCAGGTCGAGCGCGGCGTGCTGACCGTCAGTGGCGGCAAGCGCGAGAAGTCCACGGACAACGTGACCTACCTGCACCAGGGCATCGCCCAGCGCGCCTTCAAGCTGTCGTTCCGCCTCGCCGACCATATCGAGGTCAAGGCGGCTTCGCTGGCCAACGGCCTGCTGAACATCGACCTGGTCCGGCTGGTTCCGGAAGAAGCCAAGCCGAAGCGTATCGCCATCAATGGCCAGCGCCCGGCACTGGACAACCAGTAACCGTCAGCGGTGATCGAAAAAAAAGGCGCCTTCGGGCGCCTTTTTTCATTTCGTTGCGCTATCGGCCCGGGGCTCTGTCGGTTTGCCGTCAGGCACCTCGTCCAGCAGGACGTCGAGGTCGACGGCGGCCGCCATCGCCCGGTTACCTTCGTCGCTGGGGTGCAGATGGTCGCCGGAGTCGTAGCGCGCGGCGAGCCGCGACGGCTGCTCCGGATCGTGCAATGCCGCGTCGAAGTCGATCACCGCATCGAAGGCGCCGGCATGACGGATCCACTCGTTAACCTGCCTGCGCAGGGCTTCCTTGGCGGGCTGGTAATAATCGCTCAACGGCGTGCCGGGCAGTGCGCCCTCGAACGGCGTGAGGGTCGCGCCGACGACCCGGATACCCCGGTTGTGCGCCCGTTCGATCAATTGCCGGTAGCCGGCGATCAGCGCTTCCAGGGTGGGCGGTGCGGCATTCCGGGCGAAAGCGGTACCGGGCCAGGCAATGTCGTTGATGCCGAGCATCACCACCATGCTGCTTGCGCCTGGCTGGGCCAGTACGTCGTGGTCCAGACGTGCCAGCGCGCTCGCGCCCATGCCGTCGCTCAGCAGACGGGCGCCGGAAATCCCCGCATTGACCACGGCGACGCCATGCGGGGCCAGGCGTTCGGCGAGGAAGTCCGGCCAACGGCTGTTCCGGTCGAGGCTGGCGCTGGCTCCGTCGGTGATCGAGTCGCCGAGCGTCACCAGCGTCCGCGTTGCCGTTTCGGTTTCGACCAGGATACCTGTCAACAGCAGGCGCGCGGTGGTGCTCTGGCTGTCCGCCGCGTCCAGCTGCAATGCGTGGCTTTGGGTCTGCTCGCCGGCGACGATCCAGCCCGTCTGGCGGCCGTCCCAGTGGAAGGTTTCCATGGGCGTGGCGGCCGGCAGGTAGAGACTCACCAGCACCTGCGAGAGCGCGGCCACCGGCATCGCCACCGGATCGCTGAGTAGCGTGGCGCCGGGCGCGATGGTCGCCGTCCGGCGTCCGCCAAAGGTCACGTGATGCAGGCTGCCGGTGGCGACCGCGGCGCGCTCGGAACCGGGTTTGGCCAGGGTGGCCCGGCCGATCCGGATCGGGCGCTTTCCATAGGTATTTGCCAGGACGATGCGCACGCGCGTTCCTCCCAGGCTGATTCGCGCCAGTTGCCGCACCGTCTGGTCGTGCAGTTCGGCCGGCACGTTGCTGGGAAACAGGAAGTCCTCAGCCCAGACCGGCTGCGGGCTGGCCTGCCAGCTGGCGGTCCAGGAAGCGGCCGGCGTGGCGCAGGCGTACAACAGGCTCGTCGCGAGCGCGAAGGCCCGGGTTGCGCTGGAGGTCGCGGCGGGAAGTCTTTCGATGGGTCGTTTCATGTCGTTGAATTCAGTGGTTATCCTGTAGCTGATGATGAATTCAAAGATTTAAGGGAAATAGACCGTAGCGGGGGAACATCATTTATGAAGCGAAATCATCAGGCAGGGCGCCATGGCCCGGCTTGAAGTCAACCGTTCCGGCGAACTGGAGGTGTTTGCCCGGGTCGTCGAGTCGGGGGGCTTTTCCGCCGCCGCTCGACGTTGCGGCATGACGCCCTCGGCAGTCAGCAAGCTGATCACCCGGCTCGAACAGCGCCTGGGAACCCGCTTGCTGAACCGCTCCACCCGTCAATTGCAACTGACGCCCGAGGGATGCGCGTTCTACGAGCGCGGGGTGCGTATCCTGGCCGACCTGGAGGAAGCCGAGCGGTGTGCGAGCGAAAACGCGGCGCCGCGCGGGCGCTTGCGAGTCAACGCCAACGTGCCTTTCGGACATCACTTCCTGCCGCCGCTGGTGCCCGAGTTCCTCGCGCAGCATCCCGAGGTGACGCTGGATATCGTGCTGACCGATGAGGTCGTCGACATCCTCGAGCAGCGCACCGACGTGGCCGTGCGCGCGGGGCCGCTGAAAAGCTCGAGCCTGGTGGCGCGCAAGCTGGGGAGCACGCGCATGCTGATCGTTGGTGCGCCGGCCTACCTGGCCCGGCATGGCATGCCGGCCACGCCGCAGGCGCTGCTGGGGCACAACCGCCTCGGCGCCAACTATGTGCGAACGCGCTCCGGCTGGCCGCTGCGGGACGCCGGCGAGGAACTCGTGGTGCCGTTGTCGGGCAACGCCCAGGCCAGCGATGGCGAGGCGCTGCGGCGTCTGGCCGTGGCCGGCCTGGGCCTGGGCGCGGCTGGCCGCGTTCCAGGTGCGCGAGGACATAACCGCCGGTCGCCTGATTCCCGTGCTCGAGGCATACAACCCGGGCGACCTGGAGGAAGTCCACGCCGTCTACGTCGGCCAGGGCGGCTATCTGCCGCTGCGCGTGCGGGCGTTCCTGGACTTTCTGGCGGAGCCGGGCCCGCGCGTCGCGCGGACAACCCCACCCCCGGCGCGCTTCCGCGCGCCGCACCCCTGCGTGATCCGCTTCGCGAATCACAGATCAACAGGTGGTACCATGTGCATATGCGCATCTGTGTCTGCACAATCAATATGAGCAAATGCGCATATGCGTAAGCGATGATGATCAAATGAGGCGCGCTACAAGGCATGTGCATATGCGTGCATGCGCATGGCTGGCAAGATAGATAGCGCTCAACTGGCCTGGTTTTACTGCAGACTGTCGGCCTGTGACGAACTTGAGTGTGCTGTTCCACTACACGAGCCGGGCATCATGGGAGTTGATCTCTTCCGCGCGCAAAATCGAGCCTCTGTCCTACGCCGCAGACCATATGGACGGGGAGTTTCCTCTGATCTGGCTCACTGACAGCTTGGAAGCCACAGACAGCGGCATCGCGGACCCTTCTCGCGGGGAGATCCGAATAGCGGTGCGCCCTAGAGCAGGGATCTTCTACTGGCCAGTGTGGGGAAAGCTCTGCCCCAACCAGGAACGGATGGATTGCTGGGGGGACCCTGCCAGCTGGTATGTGGCGCGGGATCAGATCGCTTCCTCTGACTGGCAAGAGGTGGTGGACCAGACAGCCCAGGCGCAGCTGTACAGCGATGGGAAGACACCGGCAGAAGTCTCCGCCTGGGGGTCGGCGCCAAATGCTGCCGACCTCAACCGCATCCGTATGTCTCTCGAAAGGGCCCAAAAAACGCAGGAAGCGCAGATTCAAGCCGCTTCAGCCGAAGCTGGCTGGGATCTTTTCCGGGCCCAGCGTGTAGGGCTTCAAGTCGAGGAGATCGAGACGCTGATGAGGACAGAGAGCGGCGGGCAACGCCTTCGTGCGGGGTGGCGGAGCCTGCTCGATGAGGTCACGGCACTGCCGGGATACACAGATGTGCGCGGGACCGGCACGGTCTAAGGCGCAGGCAGCGCAGATCCGTCGTGCGGCCGTCGAAATTCACAGCGGACGCAGCCATCAATAAGGGCTGCTCCCGACACTTCCATGTCGAACGCGGCAAGGGCCTCTTGGCTGCGGTTGATCTTGGAGGACGACGATGGACCTTGAGATGGTCCGCAAGCAGACCCGCGCGTACGTAGCCGACATGCTGTTGATGAGCATGTACACCTCCGGCTACGTGCTGACGGTGGCCGGCGGCGTGTTCGGCGCGTACTGGCTGGTCTTGCTGAACGGGTCGCTGGCCGCTGCGGGCCTCGGTGGTGCTGGTGCGCTTGCCCAGGCCTCGCGGACCGTGCAAAAACATGTGCGCCAGCGGAAGGCTGCTCGCGTTGCCGCCTGGGCGGCGCACACCCCGCCGATCATCGAGGCTGACTTGGCCGGGGAGATCCGGTCTCTGCTGGGCGACTGGGTGCGCCTGGCATCGCTGGTGTGCTCGGCAGTCCTGTCTCTGGTGGGGATTGGCGCTGGCATCTTCTTCCTGGCCTGCCAGAACGCCGCGATGGGCGGGGGATGCCTGGTCGGGGCAGGGCTCGTGTTCAAGCTGACGTGGTGGTTCTCGCGGCAACTGGGGAAGCGGCGGGCTGCACGTGCGGTCCGGCTGTGAGGGGCCGGGTCAAGCTACATCTCGGGGCGTTCTCCGCCGTAATCGCGGATGAACTCCATGGAGGTCACGTCTTCGAAGCGGATGCCGCCGTAGTACTGATCTCCGAGGGCGTCTTCGAGGGCTTGCATGGCTGCGGCGTCGTCGCCGTTGTTGTAGGCGTCGAGGATCGCGCTTATCTGGTCGGGTTCGAGGTAGATCGGCTTGTCCGCGTCGCCTCCGATGGTGCGCTCGCGTCCGTTGAAGCCGCTGCCGGGGGACTTCGATCCGATCTTCGCGGACATGCGGAAGTAGCTGCCCTGGTTGCGCATGCGCTGCTCGCGAAGCGGGGACAGCGACTGCTGGCGGACCTCGGGGGCCTTGGTGACGGTCTCCTGGATCTTTTTGAGGTTCTCGGGCTTGGGCTTGCTCTTGCCGGAGAACCAGTTGCGGACGGTGCTTTCGCCCTTGCCCATGCGCTTTGCGATGGCCTTCAGGGAGAGGCCGGCGCCTTTGAGGGTGGAGAGCATGCCGCCGACGTCGTCGCTCTTGGGGTGCTTCTTGCCGCGCGTGATCGCGCCGAAGAGGGCGGAGTCCTTGTCCTTGATCTTCTTGGCCATGGGCTACGCCTCCTGGTTCTTCAGTCCGGTGCCGATGAAGTCGAGGACGTCGTCGGGGCGCTTGCTCGGGATGAGCATGTCGGCGACGTCGGCCATGAGCGCGGTGCCCTTGATTCCGAACTGGCCGAGGCCGGTGCCGATGCGGAAGGCTTCGGGGGCCGCAGTGACCGGGTCGGGATCGTTGCTGGCGTACAGCACGTTGTCGGTGTGGATGGCGAGCGGCCAGCGCTTCTCGGCCTGGGCGGTCTTGTACATCTTCCGGGTGATGTTGGCGCGGGCCAGGGAGATCACCTGGTGGCGGTGGTCGGGGCGGTAGAGCTTGCCGGAGGTCTTCACCGCGAGCATGCCGCCGGTCTCCCGGTAGGTGGCCTTCAGCGCGTCCTTCACGGCTTCTGCGTCGGGGTCGCCGTCGCGCTCGCGCAGCAGGGTGATGGCGTCGCGCAGGGTCTTGGCCCAGGGCTCGTAGAAGCGGGTCGACTCCTCGTACAGGTACGCCTCGGTCGGGTTGATGGCGTAGCCCATCTCTTCGGCGACCGTGAGGGTGGGCGTGGCGTACCAGCGCGGGCCGGTGCGGCGCGGGCGGTGGCCGAGGGGGTGGAACAGGTCGGGCAGGAGGATGTCCTCCCACGCGCCGGAGTCGAGCAGCCAGTACCCCTGGATCTTCTTGTTGAAGGCGCAGCCCTCGGGGTAATGCGTCGGGTCGCCGGTGCCGACGATGACCTGGCCGAAGGCTCCGAGGTACATCATGCGGGCGTCGTAGGAGTGGACGTACTTCATGGCGGCTTCGGCTGCCGAGGGCGCGCGCATCCAGGAGTAGTCGTCTTCGGTGGTGCGGACGCGGGCGGGCGGGGGCGGGGTGGGGGTGCCGATCAGCTTCGGGGCGCGCGGGTGCGGGAAGGCCTGGGCGAGGTCGATGCCGGTGACGCCGGGGGTGAGGCGGTAGGACATCCCCGTGTGGTGGGCGTACATGCCGATCCGGTAGGCGAGGGTGGACGCGTCCAGCGGGTACTCGCTCTCCTTGAGGAGTTCGCAGGTGGCTTCGGTCTCCCAGCCGACGACGACCAGGCGGACGGTGCGGCCGCCGGGCCGGTACGCCGACATCCAGGCCCGCAGCTCGCCCACGTTCCAGCCCGCGTCGCGCAACGCGAGCACCGCCTTGTGCTGCTGGGCTGCCTTGCCATCGGCCGGGGGCTTCTTCGGCAGGCCGATCTTCTCTGCGACGTCCGGCCAGATCCACACCTGCGCGTCGTCCGGCAGGCCGAACTCGCGGCCGACACCGAGGCGCAGGGCCGCGCCCCACTCGGCAAGGTCCGCCAAGGACTCCAGGCACTCGGGGAGCGGGACGACGCTCAGCCCCCCGTCGGCCAGGTGCCCGCCGTGGGTGTCGACGACGACCGCCGGGGCAACGAACCGTGCGGTGTCGGGCGTGTGCATGTGCGCATGTGTGGGGGCCATGGCCTCCTCCTTTGCCGTCTGGAGTGTGCTGGGTTCGGTGTTGCTCTGCTGGGGGGTCGCCGTGACGGCGGCCGGGATCGACACAGGGGTGCGGGGTGCGGGCACCTCGGCCGTGGCCGGGAGCTCTTCCTGGTGCTGCTCCGGGGCCGGGGCGGGTGCGTCGTCGAGCGTGGTCTGCTCGGGGGTGTGGTTGTCGTCCGAGGCGTCCCCGTCGCCTCCGTCGTCGCCGTCTTCGGGGCCGGCGGGCGGGGTGCCCTCGGAGAACAGCCAGGAGAGCTGGATCTCCCACACCCGGCGGCGCTTGCCCTGGATGCTCTGGCGTACTTCGGTGCGGCGGCCGTCTGTCCCGGTCTCCACCCGCAGCACGCCCGCGTTGGCGAGTGCGTCGCCGATGCTGCGCTTGCCGAGGTTGATCGGGTCTTTCTCGGCGCCCGCCTGTGCCTCGATGACCGCGTACGTCATGCCGGGGTCGAGCCAGGCCGTGGTGCCGTCGGTCCATCCGATTGCGACACCGCGCGGGCGCAGTTCCGCGTAGTCGGTGTCGGCCTTGAGGATCTGCCAGCCGAGCGCGGTGGGCTGGCCCGGGGCGCCAGAGGTGTTGCTGGAGACGAGGTGGCCGCGGCTCATGAAGACGGAGGTGAGCAGGTCGGCGAAGCGCTCGGGAACGCCGCGGCGGTTGCTGACGGTGGCCTGCCGGGCCTTGGCTTCGGTCAGCCCCTGCATGGCGCGGGACCACAGGTCCTCGGCCTCAGCCTCGGTGAGCGCGCTGTTGGCGGTGGCCATGTCGAGCATCGCCCGCCAGCCGGTGGCGAACTCGGCGACGGCTTCGGAGAACCGGAGGTCCTGGCCCTCGTTGGCGGCGCCCTCGGTGGCGAACTCCCCGACGTGCTTGGCGATCTGCGTCTTGAGGTGATCGGTCATCGGCATCTGCGGGGCGTAGTGCTTGGCCATCGCGGCCGTCAGAGCTGCCCTGCCGTTGGCCAGCTCCGGGGTGGACAGTTCGATCAGGGTACGGATGCGGAACTCGCCCTGCACCAGGGGGACGTAGTGCACCCGGTCCTCGGCGCTGCCCGCGCTGGCCGGGAACTCTGCGGTCAGCACGACGATGCCCCGCGGCTTCAGGACGGGCTGGAGTTTGCCGTCCTTCTGCGAGAGCTGGCGGCCCGTGGCGTTGAAGATGGCGCGGATGATCTGGTTGGCGCGCTGCTGCGAGCGCTCCAGGCCCTTATCCGGGGCCAGGTCGTCCAGCGGCAGCAGCACGTCGCCGCCCCAGTGGAACAGCTTGGAGAGGGTCGGGATGGTGATGGAGTCCTCGCCCGCCGGGATCGGCATCGCGTCGACGGTGATGCCCGGGACGAAGTGGCTGGCCTGGAGGCAGGCGAGCGAGGACTTGCCGGTGCCCTTGGTGCCGAGCAGCATCATCGGCCGGTGCACGTCGCCCAGGACGGCCCGGTAGGCCGCGCCAAGCAGCGGCGCGGCGACGCGGGCGGGCAGCTTCTCCAGGAGCGCCACAGAGGCCATCACGGCCTCTCTGAGTGCCTCTGGGGTGGTCGGCGGGGCTGGGAGGGCGTAGCCGCTGAGCTGGTCCGGGAGCTGGGCATCCACGCCCTGGACGGGGCCGTTGGCGTCGATGGCGCCCCCGGCGTGGATGTAGATCCGGCGGCCGTCGATGTTCTCGCGCCATCCGAGCAGGGCGAACGCGGACACCGTCTCGGGGTCGGACACGGCGAGGATGCCGTTGCGGACGTCGGAGCGGCCCGTGGGGGTGTCGGCGTAGGAGAGGTCGAAGGGCAGCCGGTCGACCCAGTCGAGCTTCACCCATTCTTCGCGGGTGACGCGCTCGACCGTGATGGTGTCGCCGTTCTTGGTGACTTCCAGGTCGTAGCCGCGGGTCCGGTTGCGGGCGGCCGTCTTCTTCGGCTTCGTGCCGTCGTCGCCCTGTTTGGCCGTGCCGGTGGCGGGCTTCGGCTTCTCTGAGCCGCCGTTGTCGAGGGTGTAGAGCCGAGTGACGCGTACGTCGGCGTCGATGACCTGGACGAAGGTTGGGCGTTGGGGCGTCTTGGGCTTGGGTCCGCGGTTGCGCTTGCGCTTGGCGAGTACGCCGTCGACCACGGCGAAGTCGTCGACGACCAGGAACGGGGCGGGTTCGCCGTCGCCGCCGGCACCGCCTCCGGTGCCACCGCCGCCCGGGCCGCCGTCGCCACCGCCGGGGCCGCCGGGACCACCTGCGCCTTTGCGGCGCGAGCCGAGGTCGATGATCTCGGCTTCGGACTCGGGGAGTTCGGCGGGGGCGGGCGCGGCGTTGCCCCAGGTGCACGGCTGGAAGTCTTCGAGGCTGTGCCCGGCCGTCAGGTGATCGTGGGCGTCCTTGCCTTCGGCGGCTTCGACGACGTCCAGGGACGCCACGACGTCCTGGAGGGCGGTGCCGACCGCCATGGCGTGCTTGTATCCGGCCTCGTCCCGGTCGGCGACGATGATGACGCGGGCGCCGACCAGAGCCTTGGTGTGTTCGTCGCGCCATTTGGTGGGGCGGTTGACGCTGGCGGCGCCGCCCGGGTTGCAGGTGGCGGTCACGCCCGCGGCTGCGAGGGCGGCGACGTCCTTCTCGCCCTCGCAGATGTAGACGGTGCGGCCGTCGCGGACGGCGGTCAGCACGTCGGGCAGCCGGTACAGCGGGCGCGAGGCCGACGCTTCGGGCCACTTCCAGATCCACTTCCCGGCGATGGACTTGTGGGGGCGGCGGATCGGGAAGTTCTTCTTGCCGCAGGTGGTGCACGCCTGGCGGACGACCTCGAAGAGCAGGGTGCCCTGTTCGTCGCAGTACGGGTACTCGATGCCCGTCATCCGGAAGGTGTGCTCGCACTCCTTCGGCTGTTTCTTCGGCGCAGCTTTCTTCGCGGGCTTCGGCCGGCGGGGCCGGTCCTGGGAGCGGCGGCCGTCGCCACGGCGCAGCGGTTCGTCGTAGAAATCGGCGAGGGTCAGGCCGAGCGCGGCCGCGACGTCGTCGGGGGCGCAGCCGGTCTGGCAGCACACCAGGACACGGCCCGGGTTGGGCTTCCAGTCGACGGTCAGGGAGGGTCGGGAGTCGTCGTGGGCGGGGCAGCGGGAGTCGAGGTGATCATTGCCGCGAAGCCGTGGGCGGCATTGCTGCTCGTCCAGCTTCTCGGTGATCAAGTTGAGGGAGGCACGCTCGTGAAAAGCGGCCGATCTGCCAACAGAGCCCATCGTCGGGTACTCTCCAGATTGATTCGTCTCCCTTCAGGGGACCAGCAGTAAGCCCGGTTACCAGCCGGGTGGATAAGGCGCTCCAGCGGTTTCGCAGCCGCTATCGGGGCGCCTTTCCTCTTATCTGAGGCCCCCATCAGGGGATTGTGTGCAGTTGTCTTCGTGTCTACAGGGCCGTGCTCAGGTGTTGATCATGCTGCGGCGTTCAGTTGCCCGGCCGCTCGAATGGTTCCCTGGGCCAGCTGTCGTCGGGCCAGTTCGGCCAGCGCGAGCGCAGCTTCGAGGACCATCCCGGGGTTGGACTTGAGGATCTGGGCTGTGGTGGGGGAGGCGACGCTGGCCCGCAGCACGGTGGCGATCAGGTCGCCCTCGTCCTCCGGAACCCCGTCCTGGTTGCCCGGCTGGTAGCCGGAGTCGCCAAGAATCCCGGCCGCCACGATCTTCCGGACGCGGGTGTGCGAGCTGTTTCCGCGCACCGCGATCTCCTGGAAGGTGAGCCGCCGTTCAGCGGGCCTGTCCTTCGCCATCGTCCAACCCCCTACGTCGGGCGAATCAATTGATTCGGAGACGCTATCTCATCCCACCGGCATCGTGTGCAACGACCCGAAAACTCGGCGTGTTGCGCTGGACCTGGGTGGTAAGTCCGTATCCAGCGCAACGCTCATCCCTGACCCGAGGTCACTCCTCCCTGGCCTGCTCCGGGTTGGCGGCCCGACGGAAGCGGGCGGCCGCAGCTTCCAGGCGCAGCCGGGTCGCCGCGCGGGTGCCGCCCTGCGCCGGCGCCTGCCGGGCCTGGCCGGCGGGGGGCGTGTCGGTGTCGTCGAAATCGGTGGCGGCGCCGGTCGTCGTACGGGTCGTCATCGGTGGAGCCTTTCTGCTCGGTGGACCTGGGGCTGATCCTTTTCGGCCGGCCCTGTGGACAGAGTCCGCGGAAAAGCGGACACCTCCGGGTGCGGCCCTGTTCGGGGCCGCACCCGGGGTCGGGCTCAGAGCGGCGGTGTCATTCCCCCTTCGGGGTGGTCTCGGTGGTGCGCATCGGCATGAGCAGGGCGCGGTAGGTGGCGGCCTGCTCCGGCGCGTGGAGCAGCGCAGGCTTGACCGGCGTAGTGAAGTTGAGCTGGACCCGGTCGTCGGGGATGCCGTGGAGGCTCTCCTGCAGCAGGGCCGCGTTGAACGCGACGGTGACCGGCTGACCCGCGTCGAGAGTGGCGTCTAGGCAGTCCAGCCCCATGCCGGTGTCGTGGGTGCCCGCCCGTACGGTGATCTCACCGTCGGCGACGTCCAGGAACAGGTAGCTCTGCTTGGTGTCGAGGACCATCGAGACCCGCTTGACGACCGCAGCCAGTTCGGCGGTGGAGGTGGTGGCGATGGTCTCGAACTCGGTGGGGAACAGCTTCTGGTACGCGGGCAGTTGGCCCTCGATCAGACCTCCGGTGACGTGCCGGTCGGCGGCGCCGAAGGCCACCATGCTGTCCGTGACCGACAAGGTGGCCTGCTCGCAGTCGGCGATGACACGGGCCGCGTCGCGCAGCGTCTCCGCCGGGACCACGATCTTGCCCGTCTTGGTCTTCGCCGCCTTCGTCTTCGGGGTCCAGGCCAGTTCGGCGACGTTGAAGCGGTAGCGGTCCGTGGCTCCGAGGATCAGCCGGTCGCCGTCAATCTCGATCTCGACACCGGACAGGACCGGGACGGCCGGGTCGCTGCTGCAAGCCGCGGCGACGCGGGTGACCAGGTCGGCGAAGGCGCCTCCCGGCACAGTGCCGCTCACGGCGGGCAGTTTGGGCAAGCCCGGGTAGTCCTCCACCGGGAGAGTGGGCAGGGTGAAGCGTGCTTTGCCGCAGGTGACCACCAGGTCGGTTCCCTCGGTGGCAAGGGTGGCCGGCTGCTTGGGCAGCGCGCGCACAATGTCAGCGAGCAGCCGCCCGGAGACCAGCACGCGGCCCGGTTCGTCGATCTGCGCGTCATCGGTGGCGCGGGTGGAGACGTAGTAGTCGAACCCGGAGACGGCCAGCGAGTCCTTCTTCGCCTCCAGCAGCATCCCGGCCAGCACGGCAAGCGGAGGCCGGGCGGGGATGGCGCGGAAGGCCCATTGCGCCGCGTCGGCCAGGACGTCGTTGTCGATGGTGAGCTTCATCAGTCCATGTCCCCTTTTCTTCTCAGTAGAGGTGGGCGATCAGTTCGGGGTCGTTGTCCGCGACGAGGAGCAGGAGGCCCTGGCGGTAGTCCGCCTCCCAGATCGCGGGCTGGGCGAAGCCGACGTCGATACGGACCTCAGCCCAGTCGGGAAGGTCGGCCAGCTGGTGGCGCAGATCTTCGACGGTCATGCCGACCAGGCGCCTGGAGGCCCCCGGGAGCGGGCCGGACAGCGGGGACTTGGGGTCGGCGGGCGGCGCCGACCCGGTGATGCTCGCGGTCATGAGGGGTTCTCCGTCCGGGGTGTGGGGTACGCAAGCAGCTGCTGGCGAAGGCCGGCAGCTTCGGGCGCCAGGACGTCGGCGACGCGGGCGCGCAGGGTGTTGGAGGGCGTCCAGAGCTTGCGGGCGCCGGGGCAGGCCACCGGGCTGGTCAGCGCGGTGACGTCGGTGAATGTCCAGTGCCACAGGCCCGGTTCGGCCCAGGTGCTGCATGTGCCGTCGCACTGGTGGCAGCCGGTCAGGCGGGCAACGGCGATGACTGCGCCGCGGATGCCGGGCAGGTCCTGGGGGGCTTCCTTGAGGGCGGCCTGGTCGGCGCGCTGAGCAGAGTGGATGAGCAGGAGACCCGTGTACGGGGTGAGCCAGCTCCGGTTCTCTACGTCCTTGCGCAAATGCACAATTGCGTCTGCCCAGGGCTGGTAGATCGTCAGTGCGCGTACGGGGACCGCCGTGTCGGGGGAGGCGCTCATCACCGCGCCTTCCCCTGCGGGGAGCGGGAGATGGAGCGGAGTTCGGCGAGGGCCTGGCCGATGGCCCGGCAGCGGCCGGGGCAGTACCAGCAGGCGGGCTCCGTCGACCCCGGTACGCGGACCTTCACCATGCCCTTGGCCGGGGCCCGGCCGGTGGCCTCGGTCCCGCAGCCTTCCACGGTGCACCGCTCGATCACGGGCGAGTCGGCTGCGGCTCGCCCCGTCCCGGTCTTGCCCTGGTTCCATGCCTTGCGGCGACGGCTGGTGGACGTAGTCATGCCGACACCTCCTGCTGAGCCGAGGTGGGGGCGACGGGGCGGACCACGGTGAACTTGTCGCCGCGCACCACGTAGTGGACGTGGGAGTCGGCGCCGGTCAGGTCGCGGTCGAGCTGGGCCGCGTGGCTGGCGGCCAGGGAGGAACGGCAGTCGCCGGCGGGGAAGGACTGCACGGGCACGCAGGCGCGGCCGTCGCACTCGGAGCAGGTCATGACCGCTCGCCTCCCGTCGCGGTGGCGAGGGCGGTGACGGCCGGCGCGTCGTCGCAGACGACGGCCTCGATCTGAGGGAGGTCGTACGTGAACCCGTCCCAGAGCCGGGCAAGGAAGAGCCGCTCCTCTTCGTCCTTGTCGAAGGCGGCACGGTCGGCGACGGTCATCTCGTGCAGCCGCTGGTCGGCGTGGGCCCAGGCGCTGTCCCGCTCCAGCAGCAGGTAGGCGGCGTCGGTCTCCAGCTCGGTGACGTCGGCGACGATCGCGTCCAGCAGGACGGGGTCGACGACCTGCGCAAGGGCCGCCAGGTTGCGGCGGAGCCGTCCAGAGACGGGGGTGCGGGTTGCCGTGACGCGGGTGGATGTGGTCATCTCGGTTCTGCCTCCGTGTGAGGTGTGGGCGCGCGTCCTGGCTTCGCGGTTAAGGGCGCGCGCCCGTCGGTTTGTGTGAGGTGGTCTGGGTCAGACGGTGGTGCCGAGGCTGCGGGCATGCTCGGGGCTCAGGTAGGTGACCTGGATGTCCCGCACCGGCTGGCCGGGCAGCTTCACCAGGCCAGCGCCGGGCCCGGTGCGCGGCTGCCGGTCCAGGCGCAGCAGCGCGCGTTCGGTGCGGGTGCGCGGGCCGAGCGCGAGGACCGCGCAGCACTCGCGGGCCGGGGCGAGCTGGGCGAGGGAGTAGCTGCACGTCGCGGCGATCAAGTGATGGCGGACCGCACGGCCGATCCGCAGCACCTCGTGCAGGCGCAGCAGCGCCTTGCCCAGGTGCTCGTCCCGGCGGGACATCGCGTTCAGCGTCTCCAGGTGCTCGATCAACAGCAGGGCCCGGTAGGGGAGTTCGGCCCCGTCCTCCAGGTCGCGGTAGACGATCTTCATGGAGTCGGCGAAGTCGTGCAGGGCCTCGATCGTCGACGGCCCGGTGTCGCCGCGGTGGATGCGGATGCCGTCCTGGTCCATCAGCGGCTCGTAGCCCGCCAGTTTGGGCACCAGCAGCGTGACCTCCGCGCCGTGCGCGGCGGTGTACGCGGCGATCATCCGCAGGGTTGCGGTGGCGCCCCGGCGGGGACCGGCCGGGATGAGCAGGTGCGGGTGCTGGTCAAGGTCGAGGCGTATCGGGGTACCGGTCGCCGGGTCGATGCCGATCGGGAGGTTTCCCGCGTTGTCGCCGGGCTGCGGCTGGTAGGTGACGATCTCGCTCATCGTGTTCTCCTTCGAGTGGAGGTGGGTTGGGGTCGGGGTCAGAGGCGGGAGAGCAGGCGGCGCTCGATGCGCTGGGCTTCGGCTTCGTCCTGGCGCCTGCGCTGGTGGGTCCGGCGGAGTCGCCAGGGCGACAGGGGCTGGACGCCGTACTCGTGGAGCATGAAGGCGACCTCGTCGCGGCGGGCACGGCCGATCTGGAGGGCGTGCACCGGCTCGTGGACCAGGACGCCGTCCAGGACGTCGAGCGCCTCGCGCACCGCGATGAGGATGTCGACGCCGTGCGGGGCAATCACCGTGCACGCGTAAGGCCTGGCGGACGGGCCGCGTTCGCCGTGCAGCACGTCGTTCTCCCACACGGAGCGGGGCACGCCGACCGCGCGGCCGATCGACTCGGCCCCGACTTCCTGGAGGCCCTCCAGGGTGGTCAGCACCCAGCGGATGCGGGGCATCGGGCCGGACTTGGCCTGGCGGACCAGGCGTACGGCCTGCGGTGCGGTGTCGCGGACGTAGCGGACCGTGTCGCGGTGGCCGGACAGCCGGTAGGTGGTGATCTCCATGTCAGCTCACCCCCAGCAGGCCGGGGAAGGCCGGGCGCGTGATCAGGTTCCGCATGGCCGTCACCGCACGATCATGTGGCTGGGGCAGCCGTTGACCCTGTGGTCCACGCACTGCGGGCAGTCCTGACGGGGGCCAAGACCTCTGTGTGCCTCGCGGGAGGCGTAGGCGTGGTGCCAGCACTGGCGGCACTCGCCCCGGGGCGGGGTCATCGCCTTCTGCCTCGCCATGTCAGCGCACCCCCAGGTCGGCCAGGTCGAGGGTCCACGCGGTGAGCCGGTACAAGTCGAGGACCTCCAGGAGGAGTTCGTCGATCTCGCCGCTCGGGTCGTCCAGGTCACAGACCAGGACGCGGGGCGGGCAGGTGGAGCGGGCGTGGATCCTGAGCTGGCGGGCGGGGGCGTCGTCGATGTCGACGTCGTCGCGCAGCGTCCAGGTCTGGCCGGGGGCGGCGATCAGCAGCGGGTCGCCGTCCGCGACGCGCTCGCAGGCCAGGCGCAGCGCCGTGTTCGGGTCGAGGTGGTCCTGGTGGGCGAGGTGGTCGGCGCACTGCTGGATGAAGGCGCCGGCGCCTTCGCTGCCGAGGATCTGGTCGATGCGAGGCGGTGTGGTCACCGGACTTCCCCCTTCGCGGACGTGCGGGCGGTGAGCTGCTGGGGCGGGACGGTAGGAGCCAGAGCGGACAGGTCGTGTGCGGGGAGTTGGGCGCGGTGGGTGAGCGCTTCGACCAGGGCACTGGCCTGGCGGGTGCTCTCCTGGGCCGACTGCAGCTCCAGGTAGCGGGAGTCGACCAGGGCGCGGGCCTGGATGGTGGTGACGGTCTCCACGTGCCGGTGCGATTCGCGCAGGGTCTCCATGTGGCGGCCGTGCGCATCGCCGTCGCGGCGGTCCTCGCGCCAGTACCGGAAGGCGAGGATGTAGGCGAGGACGGTGGCGACGGCCCACAGCAGGAGCGGCAGCGGCAGGTCGGCGCTGTAGGCGGCGACCCCGGCGACCGCGAGGGTGCCGGCCGCCGTGAACGTGAGGGCCGAGGCGGTGGGGTCGCCGTGGTGGCCGTTGGTGACGACGACCCCGGCCGCGGCAGTGCCCAGCGCCAGGACGCCCATCAGGCTGGCGGCGCCCGCGTTGTGCTCGGCGCCGTTGGCGTTCCACAGCCGGGCCAGGGTCAGCACGGTGGTGGTGGCGATCGCCGGGGCCGCTTTCGGCGCGTACCGCCGGAGCGACGAAGGAGCGGGGGTGGTCTCGAAGTTGGGGAGCTGGGGGGCCATGATGGTGCCTCCGGGTCTCTTCAAAAGTCCGGGGTCTCGGGGCGGTCGACGGTTGCGAGCCGGGTTGCGACCGCCCCGAGGCGTATTCAGTGCTCGTTCAGCCGGGCAAGCACGGCGCTGGTGATGCTGTGGCACTCGGATGCGCAGGCCACGGGGCCGGTGTCGGCAGAGCCGACGTACTCGTAGAACGTGGCCAGGAAGTCGGCCTCGTCCTCGACGCCCAGGTCCAGGTAGCCGTTGCCACAGGCGCACGGGGCAATCAGGGACAGCGCGCCGTACAGGTCGTTCGCGGTGCCCCGGCTGCGGGTCTCGAAGTGCAGCCAGACACCCTCGCCCAAATGCGCAATTGCGCATGGCCGGTGGTAGCGGCCCTCCTCGTCCTCGAAGCCCGCGCAGCCGGTCCAGTCCGACCAGGTCAGCAGCGGCTTGAGGGTCTCCCAGTACGCGCTGTCGACCAGCTGGTCCGCGTCGTTGACGGCCTGCTCCCGCTGCCGGGCGATCGCTTCGGCGGCGTCGTAGGCCAGCTCCCGGTGCGCGACGCCAGCCATGGCCCGCAGCCGCCGCACACGGTCGGCGGGCGAGCCCAGTTCGACGCGGTCAGGGGAGACCGTCCAGGCAGTGGAGTCCTCGGTGTGGTTCATGACAGGGGTTCCTTCTTCCTTCCGGGATGGTCAGATGGATCAGAGAGTCAGTGGACGGAGCCGCAGGGGTGCGGGCATCCGTGCTTGACGATCGAACGGGGCTCGCGGGTGAATTCGTGCACCGCCTCCAGCAGTTCGTCCTCGGAGGCGACGGCCACGGTGCGGTAGCCCAGGCCGCACGAGCACGGGGCGATCAGCGTCAGCGTGTGCCGCTCGGAGACCTGCCAGCGGACGCTGCTGCCGTCGTCGTAGCTGCTGGTGGTGACGGTGTCGTGGATCCAGACCCCGTCGCCCAGGTGCGCGACGGCCGACCCATTGGCGCCTTCGGCCAGCGACGGGTGCGGGTAGCCGGTCCAGTGCTCATCCCGGAGCACCGAGCCGAGCGTCGCCGGGAACTCGTTGACCGTGTGGTCGACCGCGACATACGCGGCCTGCCACGCCTGCTCCACCGCGCGGTAGTGCGCGGACACCGTGGTGTGGGCCTGAAGGATGTCGGCCTGCTTGCGCAGGTGGCCGAGCGGGCTGTCGCTCTCGCTCAGCAGCACCGTGTCGTACGAGCGGGTGGCCAGGTCGAGCGTGGCGTCGTCCAGGGTCGTGGCGTACATCGCGGGTCCCTCCGAGGGGTGTTGTGGGTCAGTGGGAGAGGCAGGCCGGGAAGCTGCTGCCGGGCGTGCAGTGCGTCGAGTCGCCCGCCTTGACGCGGGCGGTGCGCTGTTCTCCGTAGCCGGTGCGGACGGTGACCTGCGTGTCGTCCCGGTCGGTGACCTGGCCCTGCGGATAGCCGGCCGCGTCCGCGTTGCAGTCCCGGAGCATCGTGATGAGCAGGACCGGCAGCACGATGAAGGCGAGGAACGCGGTCCGGGCCAGGCGCGGCAGCTGGAAGAACAGCACCGTCACCACCACCGGCTCTCGGCCCGCTTGGTGACCTTCGCGGTGGCGGCCTGGGTGGTCTGCTGCTGGAGGAGGCTGCGGGCGGCCTGGAGCTCGGCCCTCAGCCGAGTCTCGGCCTCGCCCCAGATCCGCTCGGCGCGGGAGTCGGCGCGGCCGTGGCCCTTGCCCCGCCCGACCTGTATCGCGCCGACCGTGGTGTGGCGCAGGATCGCGCGGCGCTCCGCTCCGGTCAGGTGGCCCAACTCGCGGCGCTGGACGGATGCGAGCTTGTTCTCGGTGGTCCGGATGATCCGGTTGATCTGTGCCTTCGACGCCATCTTCGGTTCCTCCATCGAGTCGTCGATCGGGGCCTGGCCCGGGTGGCCGGGCGCCCTCATCGGCATCCGCGCCGGGTGCCGGTGGGGGCGTCCGGCCGGACACACCGAGGTGTGTCCGGCGGGACTCTCCCGCGCTATTTCTGGTGCTCGTTCACGTTGGTCACGACCTGGTCCCCACCCTTTTTGACTTCCTGGCCGAACTGGGTTTGTGCGGCATAGAGGCCGAGGGCGAGGATGATGATGGCCATCCAGGCCTTGACGGCCCGGAACATCAGCATCAGGACGACGACGATTCCGAGGAGAGCCCAGACGGGGAGGTGAATCATGAGGTGCCTTCCCTTGCGTGTGAGAGGGGTTAGTTGGCGCCCGCTCGCGGCGCCTGCGAGCGCCATTCGTTGAGATCCAGCTTTCGCCACGCGGGCTGAATACCGGAGCGCATTTCTCCGGGAATTGCGCGGCGCTTGCGGGCCTTCACGAAGGCTTCCTGTGTCATGTTCAGGAAAGCCGCGCCGTCCGTCATTCCGACGATCAACTGGTCGGTGCCCGTGTCCCCCTGGGGGACACTCCCGGACCCCTGCTGATCGTTTACCTGCCCGCTGTTCCCGGCGATCTCAGTGAGGTTTCCCGGGAGCGTTCCACCGCCATTTGCCGTTTCATCTGCGGTGTTATCCGGCTTGCTGAAGGAGATCCCGGAGCTGTCGTCCTGCGCCGGAATGGCTTCGGGGGTCTGTGTCCCTGTGTCCCGGGACTGTCCCGGGACACTCGGGACGATCTTGTCAGGTGAAGCGGGTGTGTCCCCCTGGGGGACAGAGGCGGACCCGCCTTCGGTCAGCTCCTTCAGGCGCTTCGCGCGGGCCTCGCTCTCGCGTTCCGCAATGGCAATTCCTGCAATCGCGTAGTCGCGCGCCTGCTTGTCCGTGATGTTGGCGAGCTGAATTTCCTTGACGCTGTCTACACCAATTCCGAGAACAGCCCGACCCTTCTTTACCGGAATGGACTTCTTCGCAGTTCCGGGGAACATCATCGTCCATGCAGAACGGGTCTGCGGGCCCGATGCGATGCGGCCCATTCGCTGGTCACGGCCGTCCGAGTCAATGAAGACCGGAAGGTTCGCCTGCTGCGCGAAGTCAGCCATGAACATGAGAGCCGCACGGGACTGCCAGAGAATCTTCTTCTCGCGGCGCAGCGTGATAGGGAGTCCCTTTTCCTCTGCTGCCTTCCAGGCGTCCTTCAAGTCCGCGACATAGGATCCGCGCTCATCGTTGAGCATGAACCACGGCTCGAAGTAGAGTTCCGGGTTCTCCTTGATTTCCGGGTACTTCTCGATCAGCTCGTAGCGGCGCTCCATTTCTGCCAGGAAGATGAAGTTCGTTTCCTGCCAGCCGTCGGCCGTGGTCTTGATCGTGACATTCGGCAGATTGCCGAACGGGGCCGTGAACCCGATGCGCTTGGGGTCGTTGATGAACCCTCGCGCGCCGTTGCCCAGCATGTGCGCCGCGTACACGTTCGCGGTGGTCGTCTTGCACCATCCGGTCGTCGCGCTCATCACGATGTGCGGCGTCAGCTTGGCCAGCGGCAGCGTCTCCCAGCCCTCCGCCGACTTGCCGATCGGCACCTCGGTCACCGGGAACTGGTGGAACGCGTCGTCGTCGTAGAGCACCTCGGCCGGCGGGCGCTTGGGGTGCTTGAACTTCAAGACCAGGCCCGCCTCGTCGTGGTGCGGCTTCCAGGGGCCCTCGGGGATCCGGGCGAGGCCGAGCCGGCCGAGCTCGTTGACCAGGTTCTTGTTGATCAGGCCCGCGTCCAGCGAGACCCGGATCTCGGCGTCGTCGTTCTCCAGCGGGATCCGCAGTACGGGGATCGCCAGCCTGCCGAGCTTGTGCTCCAGGCCCTCGGAGATCTTGCGGGCGGCCCGGGTGATGCGCGGGTCCAGGGCGATCGGCAGCCAGGTCAGGCGCACCTTCGGAGTGGCGATCCAGCGCCGCGGGTCGCCCTCCTCGTCCAGCAGCACCGCGGCGCCCTGCGCGAACGTCGCCATGGTGCGGTTGAACACCCGGTCCTGGGCCAGGCGGACGGCCCGGTGCACGGCGACGAACAGCACCGCGGTGATGGAGGCCGTCAGTGTCAGCCACGGCGCCGCGTACAGCGCCCACCCGTACAGGGCGAGCCCCCAGCGGACCGCCATCCGGAAGTAGCCGGGCGACTTCGCCCACCGAGTGCGCGGGACGCGCTCGCCCCGGAACATCGGCTGGTTCTCCGGGCGGTGCGGGGCCGGCCTCGACCAGGTCGAGTCCCAGGCACCCGGCTCGACAAACACCAGCCCGCCGGTAACCAGCCTCCACAACGGGGCGATCGCCTTACGGACCCGGGCGTCGAACAGGCAGGCCCCAGCGATCAAGACGGCGACGGTGAAGGCGAACCCGACCGGAGTGGTGAACATCCACTGGACAAGGCCGTAGGCCGGGTTATCGGCGACGCCGCCGTCCGCCAGGACGGCCGTCGGGTCAGTGTGGGCGGGAAGTGGGGTGATGTGGGCAGGGGTCTCGGACAATGCGAGACTGGGCATGACGAACCTCGCTGTTGTGGGTGAGCGACGTCTCCTGAGGTGGGCGGGTGGTCAGACCCGCCCATCTCCTTTTGTGCTGGCTGTGCCCTGCGCATGTGCGCATTCGCGCAACCGGCGGGGGACGTGGCGGGCGGTCAGACCCGCCACTCCCGTACTGCGTTGTGGGTGAGTGATCAGTTCGCCGTCGGACGGTGGTCAGACCGCCGTGGGCGTGTGGGGGCCCGTCAGACAGCCTCCAGTTCGCGGGGCCCGATCTTGAACTTCATGACACGGGCGTACTCCGCCGCGACCTTGTGATCCGCGAGGACACCCTGGTGGACGCGGGCCAGAACCCACTCCGTCAGGAGCCTGTCGGCCTTGGACCGGTTGCAGGTACCGCAGGCCGCGACCAGGTTCGAAACGTGCTCGGGGCCCCCGAGGGACACGGGCCAGATGTGGTCGACCTCGTCTGCCTCGGTGCCGCAGTAGACGCACAGCGCCTCGGCTTTGATCGCGGCGTACACGGCAGCCGGCACCGGGCCCGTGATCTCGTTCTGATGCTGGCGGGCTCGCCGCGCATTCCTGCTCGCCCTGCTCATCGCGGTCCGGACCTCAAACGGGAGCGCAGCCCACCGGCACTTCCAGCAACGCAGCGTGTGGCCGCGGAAGCTGTCACCGCACGCCATGCAGATCCTCGGCTTGCGCTGGCAGCCCGTGCACCGGACCTGGTTGCCCCGGAACACCGTGCCGCAGTCCGGGCATTCGCGCTCCGTCGCCCGGCAGGCCGAGCAGCGCGCGGTGTGTCCAGTGAAAGCCTTCTCGCAGCTCACGCAGCTGCGAGCCGTCTGCTGGCAGGTGCCGCACCTGACCGTCATGCCACGGAACATCCGCTGGCAACCCGGACACTGACGCTCCGTCCGCTGACACGGCGGGCAGACCTTCTGGGTTCCCCGGAAGCTCTCACCACACTTGCCGCAGGTCCGGGAGGTCCGGCTGCACTGCCAGCACCGATGGTGCATGCTGCCCTTCGGCAGGGCCCGCTCGCACTCAGCGCAGCTGCGCTGCACCTTCTGCCGGCAGTCCCTGCACTCACGTCGGTCCCCACGGAAGGTGCCGCTGCACTGGGTGCAGGTCCGCTCCTTCTGGCTGCACGACCAGCAGAATCGTCCCTGGCGCTTGCCCATCGGCACGGCACATCCGGTGCACACACGCTCTTTGGCTAAGGTCATCGCGCACCTGCCGCCTTGAGCTCCAGCAGCTTCGGCTCCGGCGTGAAGGTTCGGGCTACTTCATACCCATATGAGCGATCTACGCTCACCCCACGATCTGCGCACCACTCGATAGCAGCGGGTACGTCGGTCTTGCCCAGGGCCTTGAAGGCCATCTCTACCGCGCTCTTCTTTGTGATGCCGTTGGGCAGCCGCTCCAGCTCCTCCAGCTCGCGGATCTCCTCCTCGGCCTCCTGGGCTTCGTAGGTCTCCCAGACCCGCTCCAGCGCTTCGTCCGGCCGGGTCAGGCCGTAGCGGACACTGACGGACCAGGCCGCGAACGTCTCCCGCGGGTAGCGGAGCCAGCGCACCAGGCGGAACTTGGGCAGCGGCCGCTCCACCGCGCCGATCGTCTTCAGCATCGAGCGGCGAATCTGACGCAGCACCACGTCCCACAGGAACCAGGACAGGACCGACATGCCGCCGAAGTACAGCGCGGCCGCCGTGTGGTCCTCCGTGCCGGGCATGTGCTCGGCCTGGTAGTAGTTCGCCGCCGCGGAACTCGCCACCAGAAGGAACGTCAGGAACCGCGGCCCGGCCGCCGAATCGTGCGAGATCACCGAACGCAGGGCCAGGAATCCGCACAGCATCGCGGCGACGTCCAGCGAGACCGGCACGCCGTACGACCACGGCGCCGCCATGTGCAGCTGCCGCTCAGCGAAGCCCACCAGCCCATGCCAGGACATCGCCGCGGCGATCGCCACGACGATCACCAGGCCCGCGTAGCCGGCATAGGTCACGTTCCTCTGCTGACGAGCCTGCGCCGCCTTCTGCTCCTCGGACTGCGCATCCGCCTCACCCGGCCCCTCGGACGCAGCCTGTGCAACACGAGCCATGGGCACCCGCCCGTTGACCCCACCCCGCCACGACGAGGATCCCGCCGCCCGCTCACCTGCTGTGCTCATCCGGGTCAATCCCTTCGAGTTCTGGTCCGTCATAGCCACATCATCCCGCGTCAAAGGACGCGCAGATGCGCATGTGCCCATCTGTGTAAGTGCGCGCTTGCTCATACCCCACGAACAGGGCAGACAGGCAGCCCACACCAACCCCACAGGAGTTGTGGCCTGGCCTTTCGACCACCGACAACACTGCCTCACTCCCCTAGAGGAGTCAACAACTCCCCTAGGGTTGTATTCTCCTGGGGCAACTGAGGCGGATGAGATTTGGACGCTTGGGGCAAGACCCACCATCTGTCCTGGTCCTGGGACAACTGGCCACTCCCCTAGGGAAGCCGTAGGGTTCGTAAGCGAAGTCGGGACGAAGAGGTGACGATGCCGGGCAAGAAGCCCCCCAAGTACAAGGAGATCCTCGAAGGACTCCGTGCCGCCATCGACGCTGGTCAGTACCAACCCGGTGACCAGCTGCCTTCGGAGACTGCTCTCGCGGCTGAGTTCGAAGCATCGCCGATGACCATCCGCCGTGCCCTTGACGGTCTCAAGAACGACCGAATCATCGAATCGAGGTGGGGCGCTGGCGTCTATGTCTGCCAACCGTTCGCCCCGATCCGTCGGCACGGCATCCAGCGACTCTCGAAGGAGCGCTGGGGTTCGGGAGCCTCGATCTGGTCGACGGATGAGACCCGCGAGCTGGTAGTCGATCAGCTCCGTGTCGAAGAGGTCACCGCGCCACAACACATCGCGGATGCTCTGGAGCTGGGGGAGGACGAATCCGCCTGCCTTCGGTCCCGGCGCTTCGTCGTTGCCGACCGACCGGTGCTGGTCTCCCGTTCGTACCTGCCTCAGGCCGTCGTCGATGGTTCGGCCATTACCCAGCCCGACACGGGCCCCGGCGGCACCTATGCCCGGCTCGCTGAGCTCGGTCACACGCCGGTCCACTTCCGCGAAGAGCTCCGTGTACGCAAGCCCTCCATCGAGGAGGCCAGCCATCTGGGGCTGCCCGAAGGTGAGCGGGTGATCCAGCTCGTACGCACCGCTTGGACCGCTGAGCGACGTGTCATCGAGGTCAATGAGATGGTGCTGGACGCCTCGGTGTACGTCCTGGACTACGAGTTCGACGCCTGACGGCATGCTCTTGGCTCCCCCTCCAGATCTGCGCTGATCGGTGGGGTAAGCCAACCCGGAAGCGGAGCTCCGAAGTATCACGAAGCACATCCGTTCTGCTTCAACCCGGTCTTCATCCGGCTGATACCGCGAGTTGAAAAGGCGTGTAGGGGCGACGTTCCGGGGAGCTACGCAGCACGTGCGCCGGCAAACGTCAGGGTCTGGCTCATCCAATTGCTTACCGAGGCGACGTACTCGGTGGCTATCGTGAGGTTCACAGGGCTGCATTCGTGCAGCTCAGGGGGCGTTTTCAATTCGCTCTTCAACTCGGCAGTGATACCGGCGTCCCGCCAGGCGGTCCTAGCCTCCGGGACATGGAGACGATCGGCGGGAACAGCGTGGCGGGGAAAGAGCATCCGGGGTGGGAGCCCCGCAAGCTGCGGGCATGCCGCGAGGCACACGGACTAACCCTGGAAGCCGCGGGTGAGGAGCTCCGAAAGATCGCGGAGACCGTGCGGATCCGTCCTGCGATCCAGGCGAACTTCCAGACGCTCTTCAATCACGAGACCCGCAAGGCCTACCCGGATCCGCGGTATCAGCGGGCCTACTGCCTGCTGTACAACGCGACGCCCTGGGACTTGGGGTTCCGGCACAGGCTGCCGCACGAGGAACAGCAGCCTCAGCAGCAGATCGCCCAGTTGACTCCGCAGCTCGACATGGTGACCGGCGCTCACGTCCAGGCCGTGGAGTCCGCTCTGCTCCAGATCGATGCTGCCGGAGAAGTCGACCAGCACGGGCTGCGGCATCGGATCCTCGATGCGTGGCGCCGGCGGCACACCGGCGGCGATCCTCATCGTCCGCACTTGTTGCTGGTTGGCGGGTACGCAGGGTCGGGGAAGTCTGAGCTCTCGGGGTTCATCTCGTATGTGACGGGCTGGCCGCGCCTCGACAAGGACAGCCTCACCCGGCCTCTGGTGGAGGCGCTCCTGGTGGCGCACGGCGGGGATCCGCACGACCGGCACACGCCGCTGTACCTGGAGAAGGCCCGGGATTCGGAGTACCAGTGCTTGATGGAGTCGGCGTTCGAGAATGTCCGGGCCGGCATCAGCACTGTGCTGGACGCGCCGTTCCTGCGGGAGTTCAACGACCCTGCCTGGATGCAGCGCCTCGTCAACAAGTGCCGGGCCTACGGAGCCGAGGTTGCTGTGATCTGGGTGAAGTGCGACCCGGACTCGATGCGGGAGTACATCACCGTCCGCAGCGCCGCGCGGGATGCCTGGAAGCTCGCCAACTGGGACGAGTACATCAAGGGCGTCGATCCCGAGTTCGCGCCCAAGGTGGACCACTTCGTCGTCGACAACCGGCTCGGGAGCGCCGTCTCCCTCACTGACCAGGCGAAGTTGGCCCTCGGAAGGATGTACGCATGACGCAGCTGCCCACCGCCGTGATCCTGTACGGCCCGCCCGCCGCCGGAAAAGACACCGTCACCCAGGCCTTGATGGAGCAGGATCCCCGCTACGCCCTCTTCCAGCGCCTCAAGGTCGGCAGCGGGAAGACCTCGGGCTACCGGATGGGCAGCGCTGAGCAGCTGGCCGCGCTCCAGGCCGCAGGCGACGTCATCTACGCCAACGCGAGGTACGGCAACACGTACGTGGTGGACCGGCCCGGCCTGGACGAGATGGTCGCCGCCGACCTCATCCCGGTGCTGCACCTGGGACAGATCGAGGGGGTGCGCGCGGTGATCGAGGCATACTCGGCGCGGTGGACGACTGTGCTGCTGTGGTGCACCCAGGAGGAGACCAAGGCGCGGTCAGTCGGGCGCGGTGACTCGGACACCGAGGCCCGGATCACGGCGTGGCAGGCGACGCAGGATGACGTCAATGCTCACCCGGATCAGGTGTGGGACATGACCGTGCAGACCGGCGCCTACTCTCCCACCGTGATCGCCGACCGTGTCCGATTGTCCTCGGCCCCCGGGGCTGACCCCGCATAGCTCTCTGGCGATCGGGCCGTGTTTCTCACGGGAAGCACGGCCTTCTGCTGTCCGTCCAGAGGCGCTCTGGCCTGGTGCGTTCTAGTGGTGCAGTGTCGAGGGTGCCGAGGCCACCGCGCCCAACATCCATCGGGGAGTGCCGAGTTGACCGATCTACAGGGTGACCTGAACCTGACCGACCCGACGAAGGGGTATCTGCACTTCGTCGTCTACACCGACCAGAGCCTGGGCATCGCCTCCGCCTCACGGAACGGCGAGGTGACCATCCGGAAGGAGTCCCCGTACGCCCGGGAGTGGCTGGACCGGCTGGAGCGCTGTCAGCCCAACGCGCTGCACTGCGTGCTCGTGGAGCCAACCAAGATCCCGGCCCTGTTCGATCCGTGCGTGAAGGAGGACAAGGACAGCCCATCGGCCGTTGCTGGGTCGGGCTGCGTGTGCCGACGACCTTTCTACGACCCGGTGTTCGGGCTGCCCGTCGTCGGCGAGCACTTCAAGCACGTGGGTGATGGGGGCACCGATCAGTGGACGTACGAGACGTTCGCTCCTCTCGCCCTACTCCCCGGCGACAGGGTCAGCCGGTTCATCGTCGACTACGGCGTCTTCTGGGTCCGAACGGAGAAGGGAGTGCTGTCGCTCGTTCCACAGCATCACAGCTCCGGCTACAACATCGGCTACGGCGGCGGCGGTCCGCACGCCCTCGCCGCCTACCTCTCCCAGGTCGCCGCCACCGACGGAGAAAACACGACCGCCGGCACCCCGTATGACCAGGCCGACCCCGGGATCCTCGCCTGGATGGAAAGCTCCACGGCGGATCGGGGGACGAACGAGCTGACGCTGAGGGACCTCCAGGCTCTGCGGCGGGGCTAGCCGGTCCAACAGCTCTCACAGGCCACCTCACAGATATCTGTGGGGTGGCCCCCTGTTTGCCCAGGTAGTGGCGTTCTGAAGCCACGCTGTAAGTCTGTGATGTCGCCTCAGTCGCCGGGCTTCTTCAGCAGGTCCACGGCCTGGTCCACCGTGAGGCCGCGGTCATCCTTCGCGACGGCCCAGCGGTCCAGGATGGCGGCTGCGGCGCGCAGCATGTCGTCCGGCAGCCCAGCCTCCTGGAGCATGTCGGCGGCCTCGGTCAGTTCCGGGCCCCACCTCCAGGCCCTCGCCGCCGTCTTCGGGATGTAGCCGGTCTCCGTCAGGTACGAGCCGGGCCGCCTGCCCGCGACGGTGAGCAGCTCCTGGTCGACGCCCTGGTCGAGGGCCAGGCCGTAGGAGACGGCGGCCAGGACGCGGCTCGCCTTCTGGTACGCGCTGTACGACAGCTTCAGCGCGCTCGCCTGCCCGATCCGCTCACCCAGGACGTGAGTGTGGACGTCCGTCCCAGCGAAGAGACCGGCCACCACGCCCGTGCGGTACGGCCCGGAGAGGTACAAGGTCGGCTGCTTGCCACCAAGCGGTGGGGAACCGACGATCCCGGCGTCAATCACAGTGGACGCGGGGAGCAAGTCGGCGATGCGGCGCGTCCGTTCCGGCGTGATCGCGTTCGCTTCGACCCAGGTCCCTGCATACCCCGGCGCGGTGCGGGCGAGGTCTTCAGCGACGGCCGGCGGGCAGATGCTCAACACGACGTCCGCTTCGCCCATGAACTCCGCAAGGTCGCCGACCGCCGTCAGTCCGGCCGCAGCAGCGCGATCTGCGGTCGCCTTCGAGCGGCCGACGGGGTACCACAGCACCCGGTGTCCGGCGCGGACCAGTTGGCTGCCGACAGCAGCGCCCATAGCTCCCGGGTGCAGGAGACCGATCGTGGTCACCGGGATCCTTCCGCCAGCAGCCGGGTGATGGCCGCAGTGACCGTGTCGACGGTGTGGTGCGGCGCATCCAGGCCGACGGGCCACGGCCGTCCGCGCAGCCAGATGGTGCGTAGCCCGGCCTGGTGGGCGCCGCCAATGTCCCCAGCCGGGTTGTCGCCAATCATCCAGGACCGCGTCGACGGAGTGCCGCCAGTCCGGGCGACGGCGACCTGGAAAGCGTCCTTCTCCGGCTTACGAGCGCCGATCTCCTCCGAGATCACGACGGCGTCAACCGCCTCGGTGAGCCCGGCCGCGGCGATTTTGGCGCGCTGAATGTCGCTGGCGCCGTTGGTGAGGATGCCCAGCCGCCACCCGGCGGCGCGCAGCTGCTCCAGGCCCTCAAGGACGTCCGGGCGGCGGTGCACTCCGGTGGCGATGCCAGTGACGTAGCCATCCCAGAGCTGCGCAGCCGATGCTTCGAGGCCGAGTTCCTGGCGCAACCGCTCGAAAGTCGTCGGGTAGGCCCGCTCTCGCAGTGCGGCAACGAGATGCTGCTCGGCTCCCCGGTCGAGGTTCTGGTCACGGCAGAAGCCAGTCGCCCATTCCGTCAGCGCCCACTGGCGGTCGATCAGGGTGTTGTCGAGATCGAAGAGAGCAAGGTGCACGCCTGGGAGCTTACGGCCCGGCTCTGTCCAGCCGAGTACAGCCATGAGCATATGCACACATACGCGGGCTCTGATCTGTAAAAGGTGTGGGGCGACACCTACCTGAAGGTGTCGCCCCAGCAGACAGACCGTGCGCCAACACGGGTTCTGTCGAAGTCCCTGTGCAGCAGCGGTTTTGCAGCCAGTAGCCGTCAGGGGGGCGGGTGGCCTGACCAATCCGCCGGCTTCAGCTTCGGCAACGGAGGGCACCTACGCAAGGTCGAGGTGTACGAACCTGAACCAACAGGCGCCTTTTAGTAGCCATGGTGGCTGAAAATATTCGTCCTAATGGCCGGGCCCCTAGGACGCTCAGGGGTTCCAGCCGAGTCCTGGCGACAGGCGCCCGCTCCACGCAACTCGGCTTCGGAGTTTCAGAGGTGTTGCCGTGCAAGCACAGCCAGCACCCCAGGCACAGAGACACGAGGCATCGCCCTCGACTCCCGACCGGGCAGAGCCCCGTCCTGAATCAAGCCGTGCTTCCCGCCGGCAGCTCGGAACACCGATGGACCAAAAGCGGGTGGAAGACCCTCCATGCGAACCCTGTGCTCCGATGAGCTGCCAAACTAGACGGCACCTGCGGGTGGGAACGCCAATTCCCCTCATGGGCAAGCAAGTTGCAGCCAGTAGCCGATCCAGTGTGCCGACGCCCTCACCGGGCGTCGGCCTCCTCAACCAGGGGTGGTTTTGACCAAGCAGAACTCCCGGGCTCCGCAGCGTTCCGCCGAGCCCTCCGTCCGTCATGAGGCTGCTCAACAGCCCGCAGTGCGCCTCACCTTCGCTCAGGTGACCCCCGTCATCGCGTTCCCCGCCATGGGGAGCGCCCTCGCACTTTCCGGCATGCCCGCCGCAGAGGTCTTCCAGCTCCTCGGGGGCTGTGGTGCGATCGGTGTGGCAGTCCTGACGACGGCGAGCGGAGGACGCAGGCTGGCAGCTGGTCTCGCTCAGCTTCTTGTCCATCTGGGGAAGTAGGGGCCCCAGATGGGACGCCGTGAACAGCCTGTCGACGAGACCGTGCCCGCACGCGGGCGACTGGCGACTTATCTGCGCATGCACCGCTACTCAGCGGGCTTCACCTACGCTCGCCTCTCCACCTTGACGAACCTGTCTCCAGCGACTCTCAAACGGGCGGCGTCGGGCAAGGTCATCCCGAGCAGGGAGACCGTCGAGGCCATCATCCAGGCCTGTGGCGGCGACGAGTCAGCACAGATCGGCGGCCGGGATCTATGGCGTCGTGCACGTATAGGAGAACGCGGGCGCATGCTCGGCACGCCGCCCCGTCCGCACCTCATTGCCTCCCAGGCCGAGCTGGGCCTAGCCCTTGTCAATCTCTACGAACAGAACGGAGCACCCAGTCTTCGGGAGATGCAGCGCCGTGCCGGCGGATCCAGGTGGCTGGCACTGAGCAGCATTTCCCGGATCATCAAGCGGCAGAGCCTGCCCTCTTCTCGGCAACAGATGGAGGCCTTTCTTGCCGCATGTGAAGTACCAGCCCGCACACAGCCTGTCTGGACCGAAGCGTGGGTTCGGGTAACCGCACGCTTCCTCTACCGGATGCCGCCTCCGCACCGAAACCTGTACCCAGAGGCTCAAAGGGTTACCTACACCGGCAGCTACGTACGCCGAACGGAGGTCGACCTGTTGCCGGAGCTAGACATCCTGCCCCGGATGAAGTCCGACGTCTCGATGGGGGCAACGACGCGCGCGTGATTCGCGCGACGCCTTTGATCAGCGGACAGTGATCCTGCCTGCTGCCACATCGGGCAACTACAGACGCAGACGTGCCTCCGGTGACCTTCCAAAAGGCACGCCTGCGCCTGCAAAATCCTGCCTGCCCAGCCCAGCGCGACGAGGGGTGTCGTCCCGGCACATTATGTATCCCACCGCAAACAGAGCGCCCTCACTCCGGCTCGTTCGAGTGCGCATATGCGCCTGTACTGAGCTGGCATAAGTCAGTCTCTCCTTCCTACAGGACAAGACCGCCCGCACCCACCCGGAAAAATCTTGAAGGTGTGGGTTCACGGACGCGGGTCCTCCAGGCTCCTCCTTCACAAGAGCCCCTGGCGGGCTCAACCATCCGACAGGGAAGGAAACATGGACCCGGCCATCGTCATCACGGTCGTCTCGATCGTGACCGCCAAGGTGAGTGCAGTGTTCGGGCTGTGGCTGCGGCTTCGCTGGCGCGCCCGTACCGAGCAGGCGCAGCAGGTGTATCTGGCCCGGTTATCCGCCGACAATCGGGGAGTCTGCCTGGAGGTCGATGACCACCAGGGCGACGGCCGACGTGTGCGGATCCGCCTCCGTACCGCGGAAACCACCAGGGGAGAGGACACCGGAGCATGAGCGAACCCAACCCAGCCGACGGCGGCCGCCTCACCCCCTCGGCTGTCCAGGGAGCGTCCAGCGACACCCTCAGGCGCCTCGCTGTCGACGAGGAGTTCTCCGCCTTCTACCGCGCCACGATGCGCCCTCTCATCCAGTTCCTGGTCAACCAGGGGTCCAATGTGCACCTGGCCGCCGATATCGCACAGGAGACGATGAGCCGGGCGTACCGCAGGTGGGTAGAGATCGAGCAGCCGCGGGCCTGGGTCCATAGGGTCGCGTCCCGGGCGCTGGTACGGCACATCTCCCGGGCCGTCGAGGACCCCACGGACACTGTGCCCGAACCCAGCTCACTCGTACCGCGCCCGGACGCGCTCACCGCATGGGAAACCGGGCAGAGCACGCTACGTGTCCTCCAAGCTCTTCCTCCGCGCCAGTACCAGGTGCTGGCGTGGACCTTGAGCGGCTACACCCCGACCGAGATAGCCGCCGAACTCGGCATGTCCCCCGAGGCAGTCCGCAGCAGCCTCAAAAAGGCGCGGCGGGCCGCCACACGGCACCTTGAGCAGAACGGGGAGCACCAGTGACAGCAGATGCTTTCGACACCTGGTTGAACCGGTCTCAGACGAGCCTTGACGAGGCCTTGGACATCGAGGCCGGGCTTCGAGAGATCCTGCTGCAGTCGGACCACGAGGCACGCATTGAGGGCCTAGGCGATCTGCTCAACGAAGAAGCCGGCCTGGCCGACATCGTGAAGCCCGTACACAACCCGCCGGAACAGCCAGTCACTATCGACACCTCGGCCATGGGCCTCATGCACGCAGGTGAAGGGCACCAGCTGAATCGCTTTCTCGGCCGTTCCGCGCATGGGATCAGCCCCCAAGACCGCATGCGGATGCGGGGCGCGGCGGGGGTTCGTGATGCCGTGCGGGCCGCGTCCGTAGGCCAGGCACATGCTGATCACATCGAAGCCCTGGAACGTATCTCTCTCCGATCACACGACCCCGCAGTCAGCTATAGCCTCACGCCCCAGTTGGAGGCACTATTTGTCTTCACCTTGTCCCTTTCCCAGGGCGAAGGCCAGTCGCGGCGTCAGGACCTGACACTGTGCCGCAGCTCGCTGCGGGAGCTGACTGCCCTCTTCGCGCATGGACAAGTCCGCACAGGACCCAAGATTGATCGGGCACTCGCGCAGCTGACATCGGCCCTGCTCCTCTTGGCAGACGCCGCTGTGGAGTGGCGGTTCAACATCGACGCCATGTACAAGGACGTGCGGGAGGTGCACCTGCGGAACGTCCTGAGTCTCCTGTCCTACGCCAACGGGGTTGTTCAGGGGGCAGAACCTACGGGCGATCAGCCCCTGCACAGTGAACTTGCCACCGCAGCCGGGACTGCCAGGGCCCTGGTCGGCAACTGCCTGAATGCCGTTGAACGAGAAGTAATGCGGTTCCTTGGTGTCAGGATCCGGATCACATCGGCAGAGGAAGCCCAGTCTCTGATCCACGACTTCACCGTCGCTGATCTGCGCGAGGCCAACCTCGACGGTATCGACCTGTCCGGCGTCCGTTGGTCAGAACACAACACCCGCTGGCCAGCCTCGGTGGACATCGAAACTCTAAAAACAGAGTCGGAGGAAACCCCTGCCGACAGCGGCTTCTACGTCGTTCGTTCCGGCACTGCAACCATCCGTGATCTCACCGGCCGGGCATGAACCGAGGCGACCGACCCCTTCGCCAACATGCCCGGATGCCCATGGATCCTGTGCCATGGGCGTCTGCGCATGTGCGCATGCTCTAACCTGCCGCTATGGCATTCAAAATTGCAGTGGCGATGTTCAAGGGCGGTGCGTGCAAGACCACGGTCAGCCTGGCCCTGGCAGAAGCCGCCGCGGAGGCCGGCCTGGATGTCGAGGCCATCGACACCGACCCGATGGGCGGTCTGACCCGCTGGTCGCTGGGTGCCGAGGAGGAGGGGCGACCGCTGCGCATGGCGGTGACCGGTATGCCGTCGGCGAAGCAGCTGTCCGACCGGATCGCGAGCGCCACCAGCCACCGCGACCTGGTCGTCATCGACGGTCCGCCGCCCGGCGCGCTGGCCATCGCCAAGGCGGCGATTGAGGCCGCCGACTTCGTGCTGCTGGCCTGCCCCGCCCGCCCCGCCGACCAGGACAGTGTCCCGGCGACGCTCGCCGCGGTAAGGGAGGCGGGCAAGCCGTTCAACGGGGTGCTCACCTGCGCGCGGAAGACGCTCCTCACTGACACCGGCCGGATCGCCCTTGCGGGCATGGGCGTGCCACTGCTGAAGACCGAGCTCGACTTGTCCGACTTGGTCGCCGACAACTATCTGCACCGTTCACGCGGCCCGTTGCGCCGCTTCGGAATCGACCTGTTCGACGAGATCAGCACGAAGATTGGGTGACCTCATGGAAGAAGCCACCGCCCCCGACGCTGCCCCTGACGAGGACACTCCCGCAGGGCGGCGCAAAGCCAAAGCTGAAGCCGCTGCGGCGCGTTTCCTGAACCGGGGTGCCAAGAAGGCCCCGGCGAAGAAGGCCGCCCCGGCGAAGAAGGTGACCGTCAAGAAGAGCCCGGCTAAGAAGCCTGCCGCCCCTGTGGCAGCGACCGACACGGGCGGCGAGGCGTCTGCCGGCCCGGCGCGTCCGCCCCGCAAGACGGCAGCGTCCGGTCCGCCGGCTCGCCGGACGCCGCCTCCGGCCGAGCAGGAGAAGGCAGTGTTCTACAGCGCCCGGATCAACCTGACGACGACCGAGGCGCAGAAGAAGATGCTGAAGCTGGCCGCGGTCGAGGACGGCATCGACACCACCGCCCGCATCCGGGCGATGATCGCGCTGTACGAAGAGGACGAGCGGCTGCGCAAGCGGATCGACAAGCTGGCGCAGCACTGGCGCTGACCGATCAGCCCCGCGCAGCGGGATGCTGTTTGCGGACATCCCGCACGGCCCGTACGAACCGACATGGTCTCGTACGGGCCGTCGTCCTTTCGGGGATGCGGCACCCAGACGGCGACATGCAGACAGCACGCCAGAGCTATAACTCCTTGACGGCACCGGGTGATTGAGGTCACAGGAAAGCTTGCGGGATTTATTGCCGGTTGGGCACCGGCCCGGGCCTAAGTGGAGAGACCGGCTAACTGAAGGATTCCAATGATCACTCTGCGGCCTGCGGGCACCTGTCTTGTCTGTGCTCCTGCCCCTGCACCTTTGCTGAGGTCCTTCGCCACCCCGGGCACGGCGCCACGAGAAAAGTTTCTGGCCGCCCTGCCAAGGCTCTGTGCGGGCCGCGCAGCCGAGCTCTGCGGATCGCAAGACAATCCCCTGGTTGTGTACCTGGCCGATGCACTGGTCTGGATCGGCACCTACGTGGTCTACGAAGACTCGGTGACGCTGCACAAACAGCTGGAGGCAGCACTCGCAGCAGCAGAGGAGTCGTTCGTGCGCTTCCAAGGGGCGGCAGCGCAGCTAGAGGCTGCAGTGACCCGGGCAAAGACACGGCTGGCGCAGGCAGACACACGAATTGCGGAGGCAGAGGCTGAGCTGGTGCGGTTGAAGACAAAACTGGCGCGGGCGGAGGTACAGCTGGCGCAGAACAGGACAAGACTGAGCGACTTGAGGGCAGAGCTGGGGTCTCTCCGCGGGGGCTACCTGCTGCCGTCAGCAGGCCTGTTGCGGGCCTATGCGGAGGGGCTCGGCGGCGCTCTGCTTGATCTGGCTGAGGCTGCGCACCGTTGTCCGGTCTGGCCGGTCCGTGCCGCGCTTGGAGCCGCACTAGCTGCCCGTAACGCCGCTATTGAAGGGGATGTTGAGGCCGTTGATCGGTTCAGCCGGAACTGGCTGGGTCTTGCACATCCGGAGCGTTGGCGCACGGCAGTGGAGGCGGCGCTGTTGGGCGACTGGGTGGCCGTACTCGGCCGAGGGACCGCCACCGATCCCCATATCCAGGCCCTGCTACGTCGGCATGCGGACGCCGAGCACCAGGCACTGCAGCCACTGTGGGAACGCAAAGTGCGCGGCAAGCGGACTGTGTTGATCAGCCAGCCCCTGACCGCCACTCTGACAGTGCAAGACCTGCTCGCCGAACGGGGCACACCGGAGAGCGAGGTACTGCGGGCCGAGCTGGGCGACAGTCGACTGACGACTGTGCTGCGCGGCCTAACTCCCGAAGAAGCCGCGGTCGCCTATCACTGGGCGGCGCACGGGGATAGCTGGGCGAGGGCTGCGCTCGCCACCGGGCGGCCCTCAGCGTACGGGGAACGAGTACGCCGCAAACTCAAGCGTCTCGGAGAACGGCACACCGAACGCGCCGCGACCGCGCACCAGTTTCAGGTAGCAGCCTGATGGACTTGTTCACCAGCGCTCTGCCCGAGCTCCTCGGCAGTCTCGCCTCTGCTCTCGTCCTCGGTGTCGGCACCTGGCTCTCGCGGCACATACGCACCCGGTATCGCGACGGCCCGTCGCGGCCCGTCCGATGAGGCGCCGTCAGACGGTGTGTGTGAGGGCGGCGGTGGCGCAGCCTGTCCCTCGCCAAGATGGAACCGGTCTTGCGAGGTCATCGGCGGGGAGACGCAGGACAACAAAAGGCCGACCCCTGGTGAGGCCGGCCGGGCTCGCACAGTCGAAGGTATCTCCGGCATCACGGGTCTCCTTCCGTCACAGACTGCCGCTGCGGAACGTGGTTTTGGCCGTGCTGGTGGGTGACAACTCCCCGTACTCGTCACCCACCAGCACAGTTCGCAGGTCACGCCGTACAGGAGCGTGCCCGCTGTGAAGGACCGGGGCCGTCGGCCTGCTGCCAACCCCCACATGTTGCGTTGATGCCCACCGGTCCTCGCTGATCGCCTGCTCACAGTCGGGCGCGCACGACAACCCCCCTTAGCGGTCGTGCGCACGCCCCGGGCAGGGCCGGTGCATGCCGACTCAGCCACCAGGACCTGGCTGAGCGGTGATCAGGTAGGCGACCTCCCAACGGTCGTTCCCCGCGGTGTCCCTCAGACCCGCTGCCTGGGTAAGGAAGTGGAGCGCAGCGGGCCAGCGTCAGCAGTTCACACTGCCGCGGGGCTGCCAGCCCGTGGTGTCCCCCCGAGCGAACTGGCCTCCTTGATGACGGACAAGGGCAGCCACAGCAACCGGGACCACCAGCCAGGTCAGTGCCTGGACGCTCAGGTTGGCCACAGCCACCACCATGCTGGCCGACATCGCTCCGAGTCCGGCGAGCGCGGCCGTGGCGACAAGCTGACGCCTCATGGCCGAACCGCTACGGGCACGGGGCACCGGTGTGCTGCCCCTCCAGTCACGGCCGTGCTCGGTCTCCTCCGGGCTGGTCACGTCGCCCGCAGCATCCGGCATGTTGTCGTTGGAGCCGTCTTCAGGAGGAGGGCCGCCTGAAGAGTCAGCTTGAGAGGCTGCCAGCGCATCACGCACGCGTGCATCCCTCTCTCGAATCTGCTCCAGGAGCAGTGTGTGCAGGTCCGACATGGTTCTCCCTGGGTTCCGAGTATTTCTGCGTCGGGGCCGGCCAGGCCCCGTTAAGGGATCACGATCCGCGGCGTGCAGCGGCTCTCGCACACCGCGGGACGTGATCCCGAAGCGGGAACTGGAAGGTCATACCTGCGGGTCGAGCAGTTCCTTGATCGCGGGCTGCCTGAGGGCCGCGCGGGCGCGGGTCAGATAGCCGTGCACCTTGGCGACAGGCAGGCCGAGTACTTCGGCGATGTCCGGTGCGGCGAGGTCGTCGACGTAATGGAGCACGTAGCAGGCGTACTGATCGGGTGTCAGCACCTTGCGTACCGAGGCGAGGGTCTCCTCGAATTCGACGGACGCTCCAAGGTTGACGAATGCGGCCCGTTCCGGCACCTCCTCATCGCTGAGGTGGTACTGCTCCCGCAGATGGGCGTTGATCAAGTGGTAGAGGATGCCGGCGGCGTACGCCTGCTCGTTCGTGGCGATGGTGACGCCCCTGGCGAGGGCCTCGCCCAGGAGCTTGTAGGCCTCCTGCCCGAGCTCGACGGCCTTGTCAAGGTCATCGAGTCGTCGTGCCGCAACCACGGTCAGGTGCTCGACGAAGGCGCCGGCTGTTTCCTCCTCTCCCCACTTGTAGGGCGCTGGGCCGCTTTTCGTCGGCACCCTCACGCGTGAACCAGGCATATCGCCCGGCTCGGTGCGTTGCGCTGCCATGGGCGGTTCCTTTCAAAACGTCGTGCGAGGTGAACCCGCGCTAGTAGCGACAGCACCAAGGACCGGGACCCCGGGTGAAGCACCAACACCTTCCAGCGACACCGCCGCTGCCCTGGCACCTAGGTAGTGCGACCCAGCGCCGGTTTCGTCGCCGCCTGGAACAAGATTTTTTGAAGGACCACCAAGGGCGTCGCGTCAAGCGGTCACCCAGACGCAGATGCCTCAGGAAACCGCACGTCAATAGGCCTGATGAGCAATGCAGCTGAGCAGCACGGCATCAGTCATCCGCCAAGTGACGTACACCACAAGGCAGTTCCCAAGATTGTTTGCCGGAAGCTCCCTGTGCCACGCCCGAGAGTGAAAGAGCCTTCTCCTATCCCGGCAAGGAGCCCACCCATGACACTCCGCGTACTCACCGAATCGGACGAGCTGTGCACGCGCCCTCTCCTGGGGCCAGCCAGCGTGCTTCCTGGCCCCAGCCCGACCTGTCATCGGGCCGTCGGGCCAGTCCTTGACGAAATGATCGAGCTCAGCCGGGCTGGCTTTGATCTACCCGACGTGACCGTCGAGGAGTGGTTGAAGTTCGGCCTGTACGGCCTCGCCGATGGCGAGACGCGGGACGACGACCTCCTCCGCCCCATGTTCGCGATCTTTACGAAGTTCCTGGTCCGCTTCGCCCGCATCCTCATCCAGTGCTCGCTCCGGCCAGGCACTCAGTCCCGGGAGGCACTTGCGGCAGCACTCGCCGCACGCTGTGCCGCCATCGACGGCGACACGGCGACGATCGACGCGTTCAGCCGGGACTGGCTGGGCCTGTCCCAGCCGGAGCGATGGCGCGGGGCGGTGGAAATGGCCCTGCTGGGCGACTGGGTCCATACGCTCGGCCGCGGCTGCGCGGACGATCCCTCCATCCTGGGCCTGCTGCGCCAGCACACCGACGCCGAGCACCGGGCGCTGCTGCCCTTGTGGGAACGCCGGGTGCGAGGCAAGCGGACCGCCCTGCTCAGCCAGTCGGCGGGGACTGCTTGGACGGTTGAAGATCTGCTGGTCGAGCACCGAACCCCCGAGTCCGAGGTGCTGGCCGCCGAACTCGCCGACAGCCGACTGGTCGTCGTGATTCGCGGCCTCGCGCCAGAAGAGGCTTCAACAGCCCGCGTCTGGGCTTCAACAGCGCAGACCTGGGACCAGGCCGCGCTCGCTGCTGGCTGTCCGGCAGCTCACGGAGAGCGCGTACGCCGCAAACTCAAGCGGCTCGGAGACCGGCATACGGCCCGCTCTGCGGCAGCAGCCCAGGCGGTGGACAAGTGACTGTGCTCAACGCCGCCCTGCCGGAGTTCCTTGGCAGCCTGGCCGCCAGCATCCTCCTCTCCGCCGGCGCACACCTCCTCCGGCGGCTACGCGCCCGGTGCGAAGAGAACAAACGGCTGCGCAAGCGCGCCGACAAGATGGCGCTGCACTAGCCGATAGCGAGTGGCGGATGGCCCCGCGCAAGGCCCTTCGGGGTGTTGCGGCCGCCCGGGACTCTACTGGGGCTGCGTGACGCTGGTACGGCGAAGCCAGTGAGCCACGGTGGCGCCGCGCTGCCGCTCGGGCAGCGGCGCCCGGCTGGCGCGGGCAGGGGGCTGGCCGATGGCCTGGGTGGTCAGGGCATGGATGTGGTCGGTGAAGTCCGGGTCGGGCAGCGGCAGATCGAGGTCGTCGTCGACATAGGCCACGGCGGCCGGAACGTAGTCGAGCACCGCGTGAATGACGTCCGGGACACCGGCATCGGTGGTCTTGAGTGCCCGCAGGACGCGCAGTGCCGTATCTATGTCGACGTCGTCCGGATGGCGGCTCTGCGTGGTGACGGCATCGGTCTGGGTGAGCCACCAGTTGGCGACGTCGTGCTCGCCCAGCGCACGGTGCTGCAGGTAGAGGCAGTAGGTGGCCGGGTAGTCGCCGGCGCCTGCGGCGTACTGCCACCAGAAACGGGCGGAGTCCTCCCGTTCCGACAGTTGCAGCAGGCACCCCAGTACGCGGGCGCCCAGGGGTTCGGGTAACGCGCGGGCCAGGAAGCGGTGCAGGCTCGTGATGGCGCCGGGATAGACCGCCACGGCTTCGCACAGAACCATCAGATCCTGGGCGGCCGCATCGTTGGCGCCGCGCGATCCCCAGGTGCCCCAGCGGGACGTGGCCTGCGGGGCAACCACGGTGGGGGCAGCTCCGACGCGGGCGGCCAGGCGGGCTTCGGCGGCATCGATGTCCCCTTGGGAGTAGGGCCAGTGGACGAGCCGGCCCCGCCGCAGCATGCCGTCAGCGTGCGAGGTCATCGGTGTGTCCCTCCGTCGTGCCCGTCGGCTCCCCCAGCAGTGCGTACAGGCGCCGCCGGGCGTGCCGGGCGTTGGAGCGCACCCCGGCGGGACTGATGCCGAGTTCGTCGGCGGCCCGGTTGATGGGGTAGTCGAGCAGGTAGAGCAGCACCATGATGTCCATCTGGCGGGGCGGCAGTTGCCGTATCGCCGCCATCAGCACGCTGGACTCCTCGAACTGGCCGATCGGGTCGACGGCGTCGATGAGGGCGGCCGTCTCGAAGGCCGCGAGTTCCAGTGGCAGCGCGCGCCGCCGGAGGCGGTGCACGTCGATGGTGCTGTTGCGCAGCACCATCCAGGCGTATCCGGCCGGGTTCTCCGTCCTCAGGATCTCCTCCCAGGCCTTGAGGAGCTGCTCGAAGGCGGCGTCGACGGCTTCTTCGGCGTCTGCGCGGTGGCCAAGGTAGCTGTAGGCCCAGCGCACATAGGCCGCGCGGTGCATCTGGTGGAACGCCGAGAAGTCCACCGGCAGCTTCGTCACGCGTCGCGACGTCTGGGAGCGCGGAGATCCGTGGCTCACTCCTGGCCCTCGTCCCGGGCGGTCCGGCCCAATTCGTTGACTCCGGCGCGCACACCCGCCGCGGCGGCCCGGCGCAGCACGTGGATCGCGTCGCGGCCGAAGACCCGGACCACGAGTACCGCGATCAGTGCATTCCCTGCGAACCCCATCACGAGCAGTCGTTCCTTCCCTGCGACGAAGGTGAGACCCTCAACTCCCCCTTCGGGGGCCTCGGAAGACCGCTGATGCGCGCCTTCAAACAACAAGACGTCGCTCAACTTCCTTTTGTGCAACGGGAATCGACGAAATCCTCAGCCGTGTACGTTGCGCTTGCTAAGCCCCTCTGCCCACCTGCGACCGTGCTCCCGCTTTCCACCACGACACGCCACCCCGGCGCCCATCCCCACCACCCCTGGTGACCTGCCCACCCGCTAGATGGACTGACTTGTTCCGATTCGTTGCGCAAACCACTCAGCAATCACCCACCCGACGTACTGTGATGCACGCCATACAAGACCTGGGGTGCTCAGCCTTCACGCACCGGCACAGCGGGCTCATCGAAGCTCTGGTCTCTGTCCACAGGCCGCCACTTGTTGGCTTGGCCCATGACACGACCCAACGACAAGAAGAAGCAGCCGGTCCCCACCTGCGGAGTCGCCCACGACCGGCTCGACCCGGCAGACCAGGAGGCGTGCGCCCAGGGCCTGCCGTGCGGGGTACGGGAGCAGATGCAGGCGCTGCTCGGGAAGTACGACGGCGACGTCGGGCTGGTCGCCTCCTGGCTGGGGGCCAGCGAGCGCACCGTGAGACGGCACGCCAAGGGAACGTTCCTCCCTGCCGGCTTCCGGCTGCGGGACCAGTTGACGTGGCGGGCGCTCCGGGCCTCCTGCCCCGTGTACATCGCCGAGGACCAGGCGGAGGCCGAGCGCCTGGCGCAGGGGGCCGCCCAACGCGACGCGCGGCGCGCGCTCCGGGAACGGCGCGACCTTCCGTAACTGCCCACATGGCGACGTCCCGTACGACCCAGCGGGGTCGGTACGGGCCGTCGCCATCCTGTGCGCCGCCGGGCGGCGCGCGGCCCGACCGCGCTACGCGACCGGACCCAGGACGTTCTACGGAACGTCTCGCTGCACCAACCCGGATCCGTCACTAACAGGAAGGCCGCAGGGCAGCTTCCTACGAGGCCCGGGCCCGTCGCTGCGGTCTTCCTTGCGGCGGTGATCCCTCCATCGAGGCGCGCGGTGCCGGGATGGCGCGGGCCGGCGGACGGAGGCTGTTGAGGCTGCGCGCTGCCACCAGTTCGTTGGAGGACAGGACGCGGTGTCCGAGAGCGATCTCCTCCTGGCGCTGCCGGAGCGCCGTTTCGGAGACCACTCCGCTCCGGCTCAGCTTCCACACGTCCTGCCCGCCGGGGTTGCGGGCACGGTCCAGGTAGAACCCGTCAACGAGGGACCCTCGGATCCGGGGTACGGGGCCCCGGTTCATAGGAATGACGGGGCCGCGGCTGTTGGGCCGTTTGGCACCGCCGGTTCGCCGGTCCTCCGCCCGCTCCCAGGCCTGGGCCCATTCTCTGAGGGCGATTCCGCGCAGACCGCAGGCCCGGGCGAAGTGGATGACGAAGTCCCGGGTGGGGCGCTTGGTCTGCTCGGTGAGCACCCGCCAGACTGTGGAGTGCTTCAGGTCACCACCGCTGAGGTCCTCCAGGTCCTGGTAGGAGCGGCAGCCTGCCTTGCGGTACAGGTCGACCATGGCCAGGAGCAGATCGGCGAAGTCCCGCACATAGGCAATGTGCTTGGGCTTCTCCTTCAGCGGCTCAGCTGCCTGGATCTGCCGGTAGCGCGCCTGCCGCCACAGCCGGTCGGCTTCTGCCAGGTTCGCGTCGCACGCTGCGGCATACGCCAGCACCACCTTGCGCCTCGGGACCCCCTTCGCCCCGGAGGCGGCACGCAACAGCGTGTCCGCGCTGCACTTGGCCGACTCCCCCGCGGGGAGCGACGCCCAGCGGACCCGCTCCGTACGGCGGGCAAGCTGGGTGTAGTTCAGCCCGGCGGCTTCGCGCCGGCTGCGCAGCCAGCGTGCCAGCGCCAAGAGCGCTTTGTCGCACGGGGCGATCGGGTTCTCACGCCGTCCCATCGTCAGCTCCCCGACGGCGCGGCCGACTGGACGCAGCGCAACTTGTGGGCGAGCTTCACGCCGGTAGCGGCGGCCTCGGTCAACAGGACGGTGACGGACAGGCTGGGCAAGCCGGCCAGCGCCAGGATCGTGGCCAGGATCAGCACGATGACGACGATCGTCGTCTCGGGGGCGGTCAGCGGGGCGGGCCCGGACTGCACACACGCCGCGCGAACGGGACAGCTGGGCATGGTTCCTCCATCGGTGTGGCTCCAACTGGCGTGCACTCAGAGGCGGTTGGCGTCGCCCGTGCGAGTGGCACTCATCAGATGTTGTCGCACCATCAGCCGCCCACGACGTATCAGCACCGCACAGGCGGCGATAGCGGGCACCCGCGTCTCAAGCTGGGCACGCTCATTTCACTCCGAGGGAAAAGCATCGCTGCAGATCAGAACCTTGATCCAGAAATGAATGCGCAGGAGCATCCCAAACACAGTTGAGCCACCCGCTCAAGGCCGTGATTCTGGGCACAGCCTTGTTCGCGTGCACACGCGCACAGGTACGGACACTCCCGCCGGTCTGTGGCTCCAACCTCGACATACGGGACAACTGCGGTGGCCGCGTTGGCGCGAGGGCCCCGCAGAACACATCGGCAGACTCGACCTGCCGAGACTCAAGGTGGCCCGGAGGCTTCGCCCTCCGGGCCACCTTCATGCCTTTTGCCCCACCGGCCCGTCCGCCGGACCGATGATCTAGCGCACGTCGTTGAACACACAGCTGGCACGTGCCCTGAGCTACGCCAGACGCTGCACCAACTGTGAGGTAGAACACACTAGAAAACGTGAAAGAGGAGTACGGGGACCAGCTCCCTCTCCCGAGACGGGCCACCTGGGCCCGTACCGCCAGAAGGCTGGTCCCATGGATCCCAAGCTCACAATGCTGCTCACGGTGATCGTTGCCCTCGCCGTCATCGCGGCTGCCGCCATCGCGATCGTGGCCCTGGTTCGCGCGGACCGGGCGGACATCCCCCGCGTCATCCGGGAACTCCCCGCCGTCCTACACGCATTCCTGCGCCGCCAGTAGGTCCCGCTCCCTCGAAGCTACTGGCGAGGCCGCACCCACGGCCGCCATGAACGAACCATAAGTGCCACCTCCTAACGGAAGGCTGAGTGCTGCGGTCGGCCAACTTCGCCAACCGCGGCACTCAGTCACAGCCATTCAGCATCGCCGTGGAGGGCGACTGACGCCACAAGCCACGGTTCGTCTCGCTGCTCCAGGCTGCCCCGGGCCAGCGACGGGGAAGGGACGTCTTGGCGTCCCTTCTTTGTCGGCTGGTTTCTGGAGGTCCTGTCATGCCGGACAAGCGCCCTCGGGGCTATCAGCCGTTGTGGCGGCCGCGGCCGGCGACGCTGGAACTGCTGGCCGCGATCGATGTGATCCTGGCCCGCTACGCGGAGCTGCTCCCGATGTCTCTCCGGCAGGTTTTTTACGCTGCGGTGTCGGACGGAGTGCTGGAGAAGACCGAGCGGGCTTACAAACGGCTGGGTGAGGTCGTTGGCATGGGCCGGCGCTCCGGCCGGATCGACTGGGGCGCGATCCGTGACGACTCCGGTATCTGTCTGGAACCCCCGCCCGCGTTCACCGACCCCGGCGATTTCCGCGGCCGGATGCGCCGGGCGGCCGAGGGATATCGCAGGGACCGGCAGGAGGGCCAGGAGCAGGTTCTGGAGCTGTGGAGCGAAAGCGCGGGCACCACCGCACAGTTGGCCCGACTCGCCGAGCCCTACGGGCTCACCGTGCATTCGGGTGGGGGCTTCGACTCGTTGTCAGGGAAGCACGAGGCCGCGCTGCGGGCTGCCGAGTGCGACAGGGTGTTGGTAACGCTGCACCTGGGGGACCTGGACCCGTCCGGGGTCCACGTGCCGCGCGCCCTGGCCGAGGACGTCGCGGCCTTCGCCGCCGCGCACGGCGGCCGCACCGAGCTGGTGCGCGTCGCGGTCACCGAGGAGCAGGTTGCCCGCTACGGCCTGCCCTCCGCCCCGCCCAAGCCGACCGACCGCCGTTCCTTCACCGCGGCTGGCACCACCCAGCTGGAGGCGCTCCCGCCCGACCAGCTCGCCGAACTCGTCCGCGCCGCCATCGAGGAGCGCATCGACATGGCCGTGTACGAGGAGGTGCTGGAGCAGGAGGCCGCCGAACGAGCTGAGCTGCTGCGCCAACTGGAGCACTAGGACACGGCACCGCGCCCGGCCGCTGAAGGGATGATCTGGCGCACGTCGTCGAGCACACAGATATACCGTCGCGCTCACTGGCTCGGTGGCTCTCCCGGCAGTGAGCTGCGCAGACGATGGCAGACGGCGGAAATGGGGTGCCGTATCCAAGGACGGCCCCCGGAACGAACACGGAAACGGCCCCCGAAACGACGGGGGAAACGACAGCGAGCCAGTGCCTCCCGAGCTGTCACGCACCCCCTGTCACGCTGCTCGTCACGGCCCGCTATCGGGTCTGTGACCTGGACGAACGCTCCGTCTCCCCGCCCCGGATTTCGGCATGACACCCGATACAGGCAGATGCGCGGCAGCTCAGCCCGGCGATTAGACTCGAACACGTGTCCGATCAATCCCGCCTTTCACAGCTCCAGTTCCTGCGCCGCTACCTGCTCCGCGAGCTGGAGCAAGTCGACGGCTGGATCTCAGCCGAAGAGCAGCAGGAAGCCCAGCAAGCCCGCCGGACACCCCCGCCGCCCCCGGACTGGGTGATCGCGCACGTCCGCAGCGGAAAAGGCCCCGTCCCCCAAGCCGTACACGTCGGCGGCTGCGGCATGGCCCCCGGCCAACCCAAGGCCATCACCCGCGAGCAAGCCCTCGCTGCCCTCACCGAGGGCGTCCCTGCCTGCGAGTTCTGCCGACCCGACACCGAACTCGGCTGGCTGGAGTGACCGCACAGCCGCACCCTGGATCTATGGCTGCGCAACGGATGATCGTCGTCTATCCGCCTGATGAACAGGGTGCCCGGCGGGTGCGGGTGGACGGCATCATCCTGGGCCGCGCTGCCGATCTGCGGGACCTCACAGAATACCTGCGGCGGGCAGGGCTGGAGGTCGACGACCTCGACGTGGTGCGGTCCCCTCTGATCGAGTGGCGCGGGGGCGGGCCGGAGGCCTGGGAGCCAAGCTGAAGAGATCTGCTTGATGCGCCATGGGGCCCGGAGGGCTGTCGCGACCGCAGGGGTGCCAGGTGCGATCGGTTTGGGTCGCCGCTCCCTCCGAGCCCGCAGCCAGGCTGCCCACCACTGCCGGAGGTACACGGCGCGCTGGGGGATTCACCCGTCCGTGGCGTCGGCCTCCGCGTAAGCGACCGGGACCGTGCCCAACGCGGTGGGCACGTACAGGATCTTGGGCAAGCCAGGCTTGCCGACCTGCGCGATTCCGGCCAACTCCCAGGAAGCAGACGGCTTGCCCAGAACTGCTCGATACCGTCGATCACCTTCGGCAGCGTCGGGCATGGCGCCTCGTCACATCGCAGGTGGGGGTACGAATGGGCGAAATCGATCACGAGATAGCCGGGGAAGTCGCCGCACTCCAGGCCGACATCACCTCCGTGCTCCAGGAGCTGGAGGACCTGCCTGAGGACGATCCGCGCTACGAGGCGCTGTTCGCGCAGCTGGAGCGGGCCGGGTCGGCGCTGCTGGCCTATGAGGCCGAGGTGCCGGCGAAGCTGGAGGCCCCGCACCGCGAGGCCAGCGAGAGCGTGCTCACCTGGGCGACGCGGGCTCACCTGGCCGGGGGAGTGCTGCTCGGCATCACGCCGTTCACCGGCTGGATCGGCTGGGGCTGGCTAGCGCTGGCCCTGCTCCAGGTCGCAATCGGCGCCGCAATCGGCAACAACAAGCCGGTGGCGGGCAAGCACCGGCAGCTGCGGTACGCCGCGGCCATCCTCACCCTCGTCACCGTGGTGGTGCCGCTGCTCGTCTTCGATGTCCTGCCGGGCTGGGTGTGGTTCGTGCCGCCGGTCGGCTGGGTTGTCGCTTCCGTCATCTCCTTCGACGCGACGCAGGCCGAGGGGCGGGCGACGGCATGAGCATGGACCACTCCCACCACGACCTGGACCGCCGGATCGACAGCGTCAAGAGAAGCCTCGGCTCCGACGTCTCCTCCCTGGAGTCGAAAGTGTCGGACATCGAGAGCGCCCTCGAAAACCTGGAGAGCCTGCCCGGCCGGGTCGACAGCCTCGAAGACGACCTGCGCGAGGCGAAGTCAGATACCCAGGAGGTCCGGGACGACCTTGAATCGAGCATCGGGGAGACCGACGCCTCGGTGAGCCGTCTTGCAACGCGAGTGGCCTCACTGGAGCGGCACCTGCGCCAGTCCAAGGGCGCGGTCGTCGTCGACCTCGATGAGGACCGCGAGGGCGAACTACACACCCTGGCCGTCACCGCGGACAAAGGCCGGGCCGCGCAGGCCGGGCTGCTCTCCGACTGGGACCGCAACGGGCTGAACCTGCACCAGACTCACCTCGACCAGGCCCGGGAGGAGCGGGGCCGGCATCGCGCCACCGTGCTGCAAGCCGCGAAAGTGCTCGCCACCACCCCGGTCGGGGACCAGCACCGCAAGGCGGCCGAACTCGACTTCAAGACGTCCGCACCCCAGGCACGCCAGGCCCACAGCCGGATCGCCAACCTGGTGACCGCGGCGTCGTCAGCCGCTGCGAAGCTGGCCGCTGACGACGCCGCGCGTGCGAAGAACGCCAAAGTGATCAACGCGGGTGAGCGAGCGGACACGAAGCTGCGCCTCAAGCTCCGCAGCCGCCTCTCGGACGCGGTCGGCGGCGCGCATCTGCTACCGGTGTGGTTCGCCACCGCGTTCGGGCCGATGCCGCCGACCCGGAGGGCAAACGAGTGGATGGACGCGGCCACCGACATCCTGGCGTACCGGGCCACCTACCGGGTCACCGATCCCGTGGTCGCGCTCGGCCCGGAGCCTGAGGAGTACGTGGGGCCGCGCCGCCGGGCGTGGATCCAGGAGCTGACGCGGGAGCTGAGGCGCTGGGGATAGCGCGCCACCGCACCCGGCCGAGGCCACAGCCCCAACTTTTTTCGGGGCTGTGGCCTCGGTGTTTGCCGATTTCCTTACGACTACCGGGAGTCGATGTCCGGGTACCCCTTGCGATCTCTGTGCGCAAACGCGCACACTAGGTGTTGTGCAGATGAGCAAATGCGCATCTGCCCATAGTTTCAACTGGGACTATGCCACTGGATGAGGGGGAACCATGGAGCTCTGGGTGGGAGTCATCACCGTCGCCGGCACCCTGCTCGGCGCGATCGTCGCGCACATCCTGCAGAGCCGGACCGCCGACCGACGCGAGACCGAGACGAGCCGCGCCGCGACCCGCCGCGACCTGCGCCAGGCCACCGCCCGCCTGCTGTCCGAGACGACCGGGCTGCGGCGCCTCCAGTTCGGCCGGTGGGCCCTGCGCGAGGCCACCAGCACGGAGAAGGCCGCCGCGAAGGACGCGGCCCTCGAAGCCCGCTCCCGCGTGACCGAGGCCCTGGTCGAGGTGCAGCTGCTCACCGACGACACCGAGGTCCGCCGGCTGCTCGATGAACTCCTCGACTCCGCCTTCACCCTGCACGACGCGGCCGACCAGGACGACATGGACCTGAGGGCCGACCGGGCCCGCGCCGCCCACAACGACCTGCTCGACGTCGTCGGCCGCCTGGTGCGCGCCTGACCCCCAGTCTCCGCCTCGACTCGCAGAACACGGAGAACGTCATGGAACCGAAGCCGTCGCAGGAGATCGCCCGGATCACCGCCATCGAAACCGGTGTCGAACGCACCGGCACCGACAGCGAGCTCGCGTACTACGCCCCGGCCGCAGCCGCCGCGCTGCGCCTGCTGGCCGACGCCATCAAGCACGGCAGCAACCACGACGACATCGTCCAGGCCCTCAAGGACGCGGGCGTGCACCACGCGTTCGCCGACGTCCTGGACGCCGCATCCGAAGCCACGATGAACGCTCTGGAGGACCCGTACGAGTTCGACGGCCGCCTGATCGCGGACAACCTGGCCGGCGCCGCCGGGCAGGTCCGCGACGCCTTCCGCTGGCTGTAGGACACCCACTCATCAACCCGGAGGAGAACACCATGAGCGACACCTGGAAGGGCAAGACCCTCTTCGACCGCAACACGGTGAGCGACGTCGACCTGCACTACCGGATCTACAACGCCGTCACCGGCGAACTGCTCAGCTTCGGCAGCAACGGCGGGCCCGGCTCGCTCAACGGCATCGTCCAGGACGCGTTCCGGACGCAGGCCGAACACCCCGGCGTGCGGCTGTACATCGAGCAGTTCGACGGCCCCGTCTACGAGTGACCGTTCCGCGGGCCGACTCCCGGCGCCAGCCCATCACCCGCTGACGCGGTGCAGAAGCAGGCTCGGAACGTCCGATGAACATCGCAGACACCAACTCGTTCTGATGTACGCGGAGTTGGAGCCCGAGGACCCCTTGCCAAGGTGTGCGCAAAAGCGCACACTAAGAAGTGTGAGCGATGCGCAAATGCGCATTCACGCATTGCCTGAAAAGGAGAAATCGATGTCAGTACGTATCACCGAAGTCGGCACTCAGGGAGTCACCCTCCTCTGGGAGAAGGACGATGACCCGCGCGGCCTGCTCTACGAGGCCCTGTCCGGCGCCGCTCCGCTGGAGGACGTCCTCCAGGCGATCGCCGACCCGATGGAGTTCGCCGACACCAGCCGCCTCGACGGCGTCGACGACGCCAAGCGCCGCCTGCGCTCCGTGCTGTGGGCCCTCAAGGAGCTCACCGACCGAGCCGACGTGCTCACCGTCGCCCTCAAGGACAGCTACGGCCAGTCCTGGACCGAGATCCAGGAAGTCATCGACCCCGAGAACCCGCAGGCCCGTTCCACTGCCCGCCGGCGCTATGACGCGGGCCGCAAGCGCATCGGCTTCTGAGACCCACCTCACGCCCGCTGCGTGCTCTCGGAGCGGAACTGCTCGCCCTTACGGGCGACGCTCGAACCCTCGGCGCTGACCCGCCGAACCCCGTCCAGCGGACCCGGCTGACCCCGGCCGCCGGACAGCAAGCTCACCCACACACTCCCTGAAGGACTCGTCATGGTCACCCAGGCACTCGTGTTCCTCATCGCCTTCGTCGTCTTCTACGCCGCCCACCTCACCGCGGACTACCCGCTCCAGACAGACCGTCAGGCCGCGCGGAAGGCGGGCTGGACCGAGGGCGACACCGACCCTCGCCCCGGCCGCCACCACCATGGCTGGGGCGCCAACCAGGCGCACGCCGGCACCCACACCGCGCTCTCCCTGATCGCCCTGCTGCTCATCCCGAACCTGGCCCTCGGCCTGCCGCTCAGCATCCTCGGCACCATCGCCGCCCTCGCCTGGATCCACGTTTCGCACGCGGCCATCGACCGCCGCGTCGGCGTCGCCTGGTGGATGCGCCACACCGGCCAGACGGCCTTCCAGGCCCACGGCGGCGCCGCCCACGTCGACCAGGCCGCGCACATCGTCCTCGGCCTTCTGCCGGCCGCCCTGCTGCTCGCCAAGCTCGGCTGACCCGGCCGCGACCCGAAGGGAGGACGCCATGTCGCACCTGCTCGCCTGGTACTGGTGGATGGCCATCGGCGCGGTACTCGCCATCGCCGGGACGTACTGGCTGACCGGCTCACTCGCCGCGATCAAGCCCAAGCCCGCCGACGTCTGCGCCTGGTGCTCGCGGGCCTCCGGCCACCAGGTCACCGGCCACACCTACGAGACCTGCCGCGGCCCCGCCGACGCCCAACTCGCCGAACAGCGCCGCCTGGCGGACCGGAAGTCCGCCAAGACCCGCGACGAGGAACACTCCGCGCAGGAGGCCGCCCGCAAGGCCGCCGAACTCGCCCGCCACGCGACCAAGCTGCGGGTGCTCCAGATCGGCACCGTCACCACCCGGACCGGCCCCCGGGGCAACGAGATCCACACCACCGGATGGGCCTTCGACACCCTGGCCGGCCCGCACTCCGGCCCCAGCAACGGCACCACCAAGGCGTACAGCACCACCGGCGGCCCCGAGCGCATCTCCGGCTGGACCATCCAGGAACTGCACACCATCGCCCACGGCGGCGCCTGCCAGTGCGACGTCATCCGCCTCGCCCGCAACGCCCGACGATGAAGGGAGCACCCATCATGCGCATCGAGCGGTCCACCCTCACCTGGATCACCATCATCGCCATCGCCGCCGGGGCCATCGCCACCTGGTCGGCGCTGCGCCACGGCGGCAACGCGCCCACCGCCGGCGCCCTCGCCTTCGCCGCCACCTCCATGACCCTCGGCAAACTCACCGGGGCCTCCGCCCTGGCCGTACTGGTCTCCTGCGCCCTCCTGGCCGTGGCCGGCGTCCTCCTCCTGGTGGGCCTGGCCATCGCCCGCGCGGCAGGCTCCGACATCTCTCTCACCACCGGCTGACGCGGGAAGGAAGCACCATGGCACCCCAGCTCACCCCCAAGCGGCTCGCCTTCCTGCGCGCGGCCGCCAATCACTCCAAGGGCAGCATCCTGCCCATGCTGACCACGGACGCGGGAGCGAAGGTGTTCCTGCGGGCCGCCGACGAGACCGCCCTCGAAGAGCTCGGCTACGCCGACTCGATCGACGACTGCGGCCACGTCCAGGGCAGCCCGGACCCCGACCACGACCACCGGCCCCACCCGCACCTGTTCCGCATCACCGACGCGGGCCGCCAGGCCGTCCAGGCCGCCACCGGTAAGGAGATGCCCCGATGACCCCGAGCCTGGTCCTCAACACCCTGCTGCCCCGCTTCATCATCGACCTGTGCGTCGAACTCCGGGGCAACCACCAGATCACCCGCGGCATCAACGAGGCGATCGCCAACGGCGACGAAGACGCCATCGCCATCTTCCGCACCGGCACTCTCGCCGCGGCCCTCACCACCCGCGGCATGTTCCAGCGCTCTGACGAGATCGTCGCGTACGCGCAGCGCGTCAAGGAACGCGACGGCTCCATGGACCGCTACTACGCGGTGTTCCGGTACTGCACCGACCCGAAGTGACCACCAGGCCGGGCCCCTTCACCGGGGCCCGGCAACACGTCGGCCCCGGACCGCTTCGGCGGTCCGGGGCCGTTCTTCGCCTTCGAGGACTGGTTCGCTGGGGGCCCTGCGTCGCAGTGCTTGGGAGCGATCCTACCGGACCGGTCAAGCGGGACCGGTAGCAACAGCCAAAAATAGCGGTCCCCTGAAAAACGGCGCGCAACCAAAACGAACCAAAATGACGACGCGTCAGGAACAGGCCGACATCTGCTCTGACCTGGGTAAATACCTGTCCGTCCCATTTTTTGTGTCACCGTGCGTCACAGGAACCAAGCGGAAATTTTCCGCTTGCCCGCCAGAACCGTTTCCCAAGCCAAGACGGCCCAAAAATATGGTCTGACCTGCTGCTTTGTGCAACACGGGGCGGATTTCCGGCCCGGTCTGGGACCGCTACGGGACCGGTAGTACCGGTCCCGGGAGCGGTAACCGGTCCCGCGAAAAACAGCCTCTGAACTGCGACGGGGACCGGTTGGACCGCTGGGACCGGTAGCTGAGCGACCCCCCCTACAAATAACTCAATCCCCATCACGGTCCCCGAAGCCGAATCACGCAGCGTGTCCACCCTCGCGGGCCGGTTTACCCAGGCCCTCCCCAGGGCGGTGCATACGGTCGTACGCTGGTTGTATGTCAAAGGAGCGCGTCACCATCACGCTGTCCGAAGAGAGCGTCACGGCACTCCGCAAACTGGCGGACGCGGGTCAGATCGAGTCGGTCTCCGCATACGTCGCCGAAGCCGTCGAAGACCGCCTCGCCCGCCAGGAGCGCGCCGCCCGCGTCATCGGCCGCTGGGCAGCCGAGGCCGAGAAGAACGACCCCACCGAGTGGGCCAAGGCCCTCGAATGGGCCCGCCGCACGGCACACAGGGACGAAGCCGCCACGCAGGGCGCCGCATGATCGGGGGCTACATCCTCGACGCCACCGCCGTACGCCAACTCGCCCACGGCGGCCCCTACATGGTCGCCAGAGTCTTCTACGCCGTGGAAGCCGTCCAGGCCCTCTACGTCCCCACCACCGCCCTCGCGGCCGGCCTGGTCGGCTTCGACCTCAGCGCCGCCCGCCGCGAACAGGTCGAACAAGCCCTGGACGCCCCCGCCTTCGCCATCCACGACCTCGACCGGTCCGCAGCCCTCGCAGTCGCAGAGATCGCCACCATGGCGCAGGTCGACATCGCCACCGCACACGTCGCCCACATCGCACTCCGCCGACCCGGCCTCCCCGTACTCACCACCCAGCCTGGAGAGCTCCACAAGGTCAACCCCACCATCGAGACCGAGGAACTCCCCTAAATCCTCACCGCCCGATCCCCGCCCCTTCGAATCAACGAAGGGCACTCCACGACGCACAGCATCGTCCGGGCCCCGCTGCTCCTTGGCAGGCAAGGAATCACTGCCCCAGCACCATGACGCTTGGACTCACCGGCAGGCCAGGGCATAGAACGTGCCCCCTGACCCGCTGCCAACTACCGCCGGACACCGCCCAGTCTGGCCCCACAGCCCCTCGAACCAGGCTGGAGCATGCGCAAATGCGCATCTGCCCACGCACTGAACTGTCTGAATTCCTTTTATGCCGGGCCAATAGGGATAATCCGAATGAGGGGCCCGGCACTGTCATCAGCGTTTTAGCACCCTGACAGTTAAGCACTGGACGCCATTTTCTCTATGCAGACCACAAGAGGCCCGAGTTTCCTCTAGAGTGGGTTTCTGGCGGTGTTCGCTTCGTGCATTCCTGATGCCTCCTTCGCGCGCGCGGAGGGAGGTGATAAAAGGTGCAAGAAAACGAACCGCCGGACTGGCAGTTCTGGGCCTTCGTGGTTTCCTTAGTCCAGGTCGCTCTGGACTTAACCACTCAGCTCGTGAACCACTAGCCCGGCGAATCCGTCACCAGGGGCCGTTCCAACCGGGACGGCCCCTTCCTTGTCACATCCCAACTCTAGCGCAATGCGTATGTCGCGGAGACGGGATCGGACGGATTAGACAGCCCTATTCGACTAGGGAATCCCGACCAATCACATCCCAAAACTGGTAGGTCCGCACTCTGTGATAGGGCGAAAGCAATGGGCTATCTCTCGCTTTCAAAGCCACTTCAGAAGAGACTTCTCTTCCTTTCCTATCCGGTTTCGTCAACGAAACCTAT
>NZ_CP196176.1:0-455368 GCF_051550175.1 Streptomyces sp. HUAS TT7 | reverse complement strand
CGCAGTCCTGCGCTTCGCTTAGGACTTGGCCTCGCTCTGCTCGGCCTGGCGGACTCGCTGCGCTCCCCCGCTGGCTTTCCGGCTCCGCCTCCAAGCCCAAGGCCCGCTCCGCGGGCCCAGCTGGCTACAAAGAGAGGGGCTCGGGGTCAGGCTTGTTCTCGTTTGCCTGGCGGAGCCCACGGCTTCACAAGAGGCGGCGGGCCCTCCAAGGCACCACGAACCTTGTCCTTCAGGTTTTTCGGTGGTGCCTCCTTCTCTGCCTGCGCATGCATGAGCCGGGCCGTGGTCACCCGGAAGTGGCACTCACGATGACGCTGCCTCACCAGCACCACCCACGTACCGTCCTGAGCAAGGAACACATGCCGGCCCGGCTCATCCCCCGGCCGCGCATGCCGGGCCAGAACACGTGGCGTGTAATGCAGCGCCGCGTCCTCAGCCGCCACAACCGCCTCCGCCTCATCCCGACCGATCCGGTGAGCACCCACCAGCATCCACCGATGCAACTTCAGATCCACACCGTCAGGACGCTCAGATATCCGGGTGTCCTCCTCAATGAGGACATACCACTCGTCAGTCATGGCCGACATCCACCTTCTTCCCGGAACTCACGCGCCCACTCTTCCTGTATCAGCATGCAGGCAACAGACACGGCCCCCTAATTCGAACCTTACACCGCAGAAGATGCAGCATGTATAGTCACGAAAAACAGGCAAGGTAGAGAAACACATTCAACTGTCCCCTGTCGCAGATCGGTGCTTTCTGAGACTTGTGGCCCTGAGCCTCTGGGATTCAGGGCCACAAAATCCTCTGGCTGACTACGCAACAGATTTCAGCTCTGACGGTTGGGTTGAGATTCGAGTCCAATACTCGGCTTCAATCCGCCACTCGTAACTCTTGGGGTCGTTATCACGAGTGAGGGCTTCGGCTCCAGCTTTGACCCATAGCTCCAGGTCGTCGTCCGCGACTTCGCAGGCCTTGAGGAACGCGATGGCTTGGCGGGGAGTGACCGGCAGGGTGCGGCCGTTGATGATGCGGCGGGCCGTGTTCTTCGGCAGCTCACCAGGTCCTGCCTCGCGCTCCATCTCTCCCGGCGTGGGGCAGCCGGCCCACACGTGCTGATCGCGGAGGGTCTGAAGAAGATGTCCCTTCCCGCCGATCAGAGTGGGATCGGGCGCCTTGTGCAGGTAGTAGGGGGCTCGTACCGCGCGGCGCGCGAGGATCAGCAGTTTCCGGCTGTGGCGCAGAGCGGTGTCGAGCGTGTCTGTGAAGTCTTCGTTCGTGGCGATGGTGACGAAGGCCTCGACGGTGCTCCAGGAGGGGAGAATCGTGCCGGAGGCCGCGCGTTCGAAGGTGGCCTTCGAGAACTTGCTTTCCTCGGAGTCGGCCATCTGCTGGTAGGTCAGTCCGGCTTCGGTCTTGCGGGCGCGCAGGAAGCTCGCGAGCTTCGCGCGTGCGGGGACGGTTTGATCGACGGGCTTTTCGGGCCTCCCTGCGGCGGACACGTCAGTTCTCCGCACTGGCGCGGTAGGCCTGCGCGAGGCGGTCGAGGCGACGGCGGGCGCGGCCTCCGCCGGTGACCACCAGGAGCACGATCATGGCGCCGATGCCTCCCGCCCCCGCGAGGAGCTCCAGGGCGTTCGCGACGTTCATTCCCACCTGGGTGAGGACGGCCGCGGTGACGATGCACGCGATGATGACCAGGGCGTGTGGCATCCCGAAGCGGGCGTGCGCAGGCATGTCGGGCGTGGAGGGCGCCTCAGCGGCGCTCCTGGTGATGGCGTTGATGCTGGACGCGGGTGTGGTGGCCACAGCGATTGCTGCGGCAGCGGGCATGTCGCCCATGTAGCGCTCCCTCTTCACCGTCCGGCGATCTTGAGATCGCCGGACGGTACTACTCGGCTCCAACCTTCGGTCCACCCGTTGTGTTCAAGGGAGTTGGCGCTCCACGCAAAGAGGGGACCCTGTTCCGAACAGAGTGGCAGCCCGTAAGCCATAGACGACACTCCAGCAAACCGTTGGCTCAGGACCGCCCCAACTCGTTCTCTCCGAACACCGGGTACACGTCGTCGTCGAGGGCTAAGACCGTCTGTCCCGATGTTGACCAACAAAGACGCAGGTCAGGGCCTCGTAGGAGGCTCTACCACGCGCCACTGACAGCGGCTCAGCACTGGAAAACCGCAGGTCAAGGCATCTTTTTGGGCTTCCAGGGGATGGTTGACGTAGTGATATTGCACCGACACTTACGTTCCGTAACCGCCGTCGCGCATGACTCCGACCTGCATTGATTCAGTATTGTGCCGGTTACCGAGAAATGATCTTGGAGATGGTGGTCCACCATAGTCATCACGGCACGCGGCCTGTAGCTCCCGCGGTAGCCGCCCTGATTGCTACTGGCTCCAACCGGCGCGCAGGGAAACCGAGCCAGGCGTTGGCGCGCCTGCTCAAGTGAAGCCGATCCCCGGCCCTTATGGCCAGGCATCGGCTTCGCTGCATCCTCGGTCAGGTTCGGGCCGTTCAGCGCGACGCCCTGGGCCGCCGCGCCACTCGAACCCCCGCCCCCTGTCCGCCCCGCAGACCACGCCCCCACCCTTCTTGATCATTGGGCGCAGAGAGTCGGGTAGAAGGGGATGCCTGACCTCCCCACCATGCCTCTCGATGGGATGGGGTCTCACCCAGTGCGCGCGGACAGGATCTTGAAACCGAGGTGTTCCTCCGGCGGTCAGGGCGTGGGGCTCTGGAGGCGGACGGCGAGCTCCGCGGGGAAGCCGGCCCCGCGCATGGGGGCGGTAGCCCTGATCACGCCGGTCAGGTCCTTGTGCGCACTCACGGCTGGATGAACCAGGGGTGAGGCGGGCGGAGTCGGCACTGTTCGGCGAACTCGGTCAGGGGTGTGGTGGCGAACGCCGGCGGGTGGAAGAGCCGCAGTCTCCCCGCGCCCGCGCGGGGCGCAGCGGCCAGGGCGAGGTGTGCTGTGGCGGTGATGAGGGGGCGGGCCCAGGGTGGAACGGTGTGGGTTGCGCAACGCCTTTGGTGGGTGACCCGGTTGGGGTCGTGGAGGGTGAGTTCGGAGCGGTCGGGGTCGTAGTCGTGGAGGCGGACGGTGGCGAGTTGGGACTCGGCGGCTGCGGTGAAGACGGCAGTGGCCAGTGCTCCGGCCAGGTAGGGGTGCGCGGTACGAGTTGCCAGCCGGTGGCTGATTTCCCTCAGTACGGCGGGAGTCAACGGTTTCAGGCGGGCGACGTGGGAGATCACGGCCGGCGGTGGATGACGGCAGGTGCAGTCGGGGAAGTAGCCGCCGTGGGGAAGGCGGTCCAGGGCCGGGAGAGTGATCCACCGGCCGGGCGTGCGGTAGCGGATCGGTGGGACGGGCGGAGCCGGCGGGTGGAGCAGACGTACCGTTTCCAGGTCGTCGATGAGGGCGTGCGGTACGTCGTCGAAGACTCGGGGAGCGGCGTATGGCTGTGGGCCGTGGAAGACGACCGTCAGCGGCACGGCGGTGGCCTCGCGCAGCCGGAGCAGGTACTTCCATGCCGGGAGCGGCAGGAGGTGGGCACGCAGGACGGTCAGGCGGGTGACGGGCAGTCCTGCGATCCAGGCGGCCGACACGGCCCAGGGCGGGGCTGCGCCCCAACGCTGTCTGTTCAGGGGGACGACAGGCTTGCCGAGGGCCTCGAGGATTTCGTAGGCCAGGTCGGTGGGGCTGGGCCTGGGGGGTGGCGGATGCACGGTGATGCGGCCCTGGGCGAGGTGGTGGGAGGCGAGCAGGGCTGCGGTGAAGGCCTGGTCGTCGCGGCGGTCCACGATCACGGTGACCGGTTCCGGGGTGCGGTCGAGGAGGATCACGGGGCGCGCCTGTGCTTGAGTTTGCTGTAGGCCCAGCGCAGGAGCTGTTCGTCGACCACCTTGTTGTCGGTGTCGCGCAGGCCCTGGAGCATGATGTGGGTGATCTTTGCCCAGGCCCGGAAGTTGCCGTGCGCCGCCTCGGTGTCCGCCATGGCGATCAGCTCGGCCGGAGCCGTGGCCCATAAGGGGTGGAACGCGGGGATCACCGACCGGACTTCCGCCAGGGACATCCGCGGGATTTCCTGCCAGACGTAAATCCTGGATTCCAGCATCGGCTCGCTCTGCAGGACCTCGAAACAGCCGTTTCCGCCGGTGAAGACAATGGCCATATCGGTGTCCACGTCATCCCAGAGGTAGCGCAGGTATTCGAAACAGTGCTTGGAAAGCCACTGGGCTTCGTCGCACACGACCACCCGGAACTCCTCTGCCAGCGCCCCGCGCAGCGTCCGGTCGAACTCGATCGGGCGCTGCGGCGGCCGGCCGGGCAGGCGCAGTGCGTAGAAGAGTTCATGGCGCAGGTCGCGGGTGGTGGGGCGGGCGCGGAACTGGATCCGGTAGGTCTGTTCGGGAGCGAGGTCGCGCAGGGAGGCGTTGACTGCCAGCGACTTGCCATGCCCGGTGTTGCCGTGGACACACATCATCGCTCTCGCCGTGATCGCGGCCCGGACGTTCTCCCGCACGGCGAGCAGTGCCTTGGTCGCTACGACCTGGGCGTCGGGCAGCCGCATGTAGTGGTCGTCGCGCACCGACGGCAGCAGGCCCCGGCGCACAGCCGCGCTCACCGCTCCCCCTGCGGGAGGTCAGGAGGAGGAGCGGGCGCTGCAACGGGTCCCCTGCCTTCGCCAGGCTCGGCAGGACCAGCGGAGTCGGCAGCCGTGGCCGTTGGTCGGCTGTGGGAGGGCCGGTTCACAGGGCGGGCCCAGGTATCAGGCGGCGCGCTCGGCGGAATCAGGTCCGGCAACGTCTTGGCAGTCAGGTCTGTCTCTGCCGCACGCGACAGCCGCTCGTGTGCCTCGGCCTCGGTCAGCGCGCCCAGCTGCTTCGGTACGACCGGCTCGGTGACCGCCTCGTAGCGCCGGTAACGCATGTGGTCCGCCGCCGCCAGCGCCTTCACCAGACGGCGCCGCTCCGCGTCCTTGGCCCGGCGCAGCGCCAGGCGCTGCTCATGGGTCGCGGCATCCGCCAGGAACGCCGGCCCCAGATGCGTGCCCGTAGCGGCGTCGAACACCTCGATCTCGTGGTCGTGGTGCGGAACGAACCGCACCCGCACCCGCAGGCGGCCCAGCCCGTGCATCCACTCCCCCACGTAATACCGGTTACGCCAGCGCACCCCGCTCGCGGTGAGCGTGCGCACCCGGCCGTCATCCTCCAGCGTGAACGCCCACAACAACCCCGCATCCACGTCCTCGACGGGCGTCGGATCGTCCTGCCACGCCTGAAGCGGCGTACGGCCGCCCAACGGCTGGGATATGTGAGCGGTGTTCCACTGATGCACCCAGTCCAGGAGCAACTCGACGAACACCGTGAACGGCAGCGCCTCACCCCCATCACGGTCCGCCCGCCGCGGCCTGGGCGTCGCACTCGGAGCGTGCCGGTAACGCGGCAGCGCAGCACAGAACATCCGCACCACACACCGGTTCAGGTTCTCCACCGTGCCCTTCAACTCCGGCCGGTACGGCGGGAGCCGCTGCACCGGCACGGCGAACGCGCCCAGGGCCGACCCGACCGTGTCCGACAGGAAATCCGCGCCCTGGTCGATCCTCACCAGTCCCGGCAGTCCCCCGATCGGCCCGTACGCCCCGCCCCGCGACAACGCGATCCGCAAGGCAGCCAGGATCGCGTCCCGCGACGGCTGATGCGGCGTCACCGCAGCCCCCGTGACCGCGTTCGTCGCGCAGTCGATGAACCACGTCACCCACGGACACACCAACACCCCGTCCAGGACCACCTCGACCGGCAGATGCTTGTGATCAGCCTCCCAACACGTATTCCGCCACTCCCGCGGCCGCCGCAGATGCACATCGTGCAGACGCCGCGCCCGCTCCCCGCCCACAAGAGCCGCACGCTGCCCCACACTCAGATCCCGCACCACCGCCCGCTGCAACGTCGCCAACGACGGCACCGGTACACACGGCGCGGAGCACGGTCCCACCCCCTTGCCCAGGCCTGCCTCTCCCCCATCACCGCCGTACGCGGCGCCATCTGGCGAGACCGCCCGGGACTCGGCCAGCAACTCCCGGTGGACCGCAGCCGCGTTCCCACCCCACAACGCCAACCGGGCATGCAACTCAGGCGTGATCGTGAAACGACCACGCCGTTTCCGCGCCACCCGGCCCTCGACACGCGCCACCTGCAGCCACCGCCACACCGTCCGCAGCGACACCCCCACACTCGTCGCGGCCAGACGGACATGCGCCGTCGTCAGCTCCCCACGCCCGTCCAGCGCCAGCAGACGCCCGACAGCCTGCTCACGCCCCAACGCAGGCGGCACCACACCACCACCCACCATGTCCGGCACCTGGGCCATGGACTATCACCACCTCGGGTCCACCCGCCCGGCAGCACCTCACCGTCAGAACCGGCAGGCCGACACCATCCATGACACCGCCAACCGCGCAAACCTCACACCGCAAACCGCATACAGCTGCCACCGATCTACGGGAGTGGTACAAGCCCAACTGGTGCGGCTGCGAGCCGATTCCGGCCTTCAACCTCTGCTCTCGCTCAGGTAGCCATGTTTCTCTGTCGGCTGTCGGCGGACAGCAAGCAACGTCAACACCAGAATCACGCCCCAGAACGCACGGCGGCGGCTAGGGTCATCGCTCTCGGCCCGACCTCCCCGGAGCTCTCATGCCCGATCCAGACCAGATTCCTTCGCTCCCAGACCACCAGCATTCATGGCGTCAATGGACCGTCATCGCCGTGACGATCGTGGTCGCCTTCGGCTTGGTCCTCACCGTGATGTGGCGCGCGCCGTGGTTCCTTGACCGGGTGGAACTCGGGCGGCTCCATGACCCAGGCCCGAAAGCCACCGTGGTATCCGGCTTCCGCACCGGCCTTGCCGCCCTCGCTGTCGCCTCAGCCGGAGCGATCGGCCTGATCTTCCAGCAGCGGAACCTAAAGATCACCCAGCAGACGCTGGAGCACAACCGACAGAAAGACCGACGGCAGTTGGAGCTCACGCTCGAAGCCCAGTTGACGGACTACTACATCAAGGCTGTCAGTCTCCTCGCTCACACAGACCGCACCGAGCGCCTGGGCGGAATCTACGCCCTGGAACGCATCATGCGGGACTCAGCCAAAGACCACGACACCGTAGTCCAGCTCCTCGCCGCTTACATACGCGAATACGCGAAAAGAGACCGCTCCCGTGCTCAGGTCATCGGCAGCAAACCAAACCCGCCCTCCGACGACATACGGGCCGCGCTGACTGTCCTCGGACGGCGCCCTGAACGTGCCGCAGAATCAGAAATCGACCTGAGCAACACCGACCTCCCCTGCGTCAATCTCCACCACGCCCGTCTGCCACGGACACTCTTCGTCGGATGCAACCTGGACGGCGCCGAGCTCACCGGTGCCAACCTCGCAGGCAGCAGCTTCTACAGAGCCTCGCTGCGCCACATCCAAGCCAACAACGTCAACCTGCGCGGAACTCAGCTCTCCGAAGCAGACATGCGGGACGCGGACGCACTGGGCGCCGACCTGCGCGACGCGCTGATGCACAAGGCAGACCTCCGAGGCGCACACCTGACGGCCGGGAACCTACACGGCGCCAGCCTCCACGAGGCACAGCTCGTCGACACCTCCACCGGAGGGAAAATCACCGTCGTCGACGTCGAACAACTCCTCACCGCCTCGGTCACCGACGACACCAAGCTCAGCAATGCCCACCGCCAGGCTGAAGGAATGGAAGCCCACATCAACAAGTGCACCAGGGCACGCATCATGGGCGAGTCGGGCCCAAACTGACCCACCCCTACCAGCTATCAACGCTCAGGAAACCGCATCCCGCTGTCACGGGAAACAACACGACACGTCACCACCAGAGCCACGCCGAACAGACACTCACTAGATCAACAAACCGAAACGAGCTGCTCAACCCCGGTGACAGAAAAACGCCCCCATCACCCCACCGCGACACCCACCAACAACTTCACAGCACTGTGTAGTGTCCCGAGCCGACTGGTCACCCCTGGCGGAGGCCGGATGGGCCGCAGTGCTTCCTTCGCAGAAAAGTTTCGGGGTATCCGTATCTCCGGTTCTGTCCCCTGAGAGTGCTCCGGGCTTCCTCAGCGCATGGGTCGGCTGAGGTTGCCCAGCTGATATTCCGTCAAGTAGCTGGAACAGCAGTCATGTTGGGCAGTGAATGGATGTCAGGAGGGGGCTGCTGGCTAACCGGTGGGGCCCAGCCGGCTGAAGGCCCACCGCAGTACTTCCTGGTCGACACGGGTACGGCCGGTGCGCTCGAGGGCGATATGAGTGTGGGCGGTCAGACGGGCCCAGTTACGGAAGTTGCCGTGCGCGGCGCGGCTGTCGGCGAAGGTGATGTTGTCGGGGTCGGCCTCGGCCCAGATGGGGTGGTAGAGCGGGATGACGTCCAGGACCTCCTCGGGTGTGAGACGGCTGATGCGCTGCCAGATGAAGATCCGGGAGGAGAGCATCGGTTCCTTGCGCAGGGCCTGGTAGCAGCCTTCTCCTCCCACGAAGACGATCGCGAGCTGGGTGTAGGGGTCATCCCAGATGTAGCGGACGTACTCCAGCTGGTCGCTGGAAAGCCACTGCGCCTCGTCCAGGACGAGGGTGCGCGGATGCGTGGCGAGTTCGTTCATGAGGACGTGGTCGAACTCGCTGGCGTAGCGCGGGGGCTGGCCCGGCAGCCCGAGGCTGGTGAACAGTTCGTGGCGCACCGCGCGGGTGGTAGCGCGGGCGTGGAAGGTGATGCGGTGGATGTCCTCGCCGGGTTCGAGTTCGCGCAGACAGCTGGTGACCGCCACCGTCTTGCCGAAGCCGGCGCCGCCATGGATACACATCATCGCGCGGGCATTGATCGTGTCGGCGAGGTTCTCCCGGGCGGTGAGCAGCGCCCGGGTGGTCACGAGACGGGCGTCGGGCAGGGCGACGTACTGGTCGGTGGGCGCGGGCGGCAGATGACGGGTCATGGGGTGTCCTCGTGAGCGGGGGTGGGCGGCGAGCCGGTGGGCCGGGTGCGGGCCTTCAGAGAGTCCGGGATGGGCCAGTCGGGGGGCGGGGGTGCGGGCGCGATCAGATCGGGCAGGGCCAGCTTGGCGAGGTCGCCTTCATCGTGGCGGGCCAGTTCCCGGGTGGCTTCGGCCGCGGTGACCGCGTTGAGACGCAGCGCGTCGGTGGGGGCCGTGGCGGGGGCGAAGCGTTCGTGGCGCAGCTGTTCGGCCGCCTTGGCGTCAGCCCGCAGGCGCCGAGCTCGCCGGGCGCGGGCGCGGCGCAGCGCGGCGAGTTGTTCGTCGGTGGCCCGGTCGGCGAGGTGCGCGGTACCCAGGCGGTGGCCGTGGGGTGTGCAGACTTCGATCTCGTGGGTGTGGTGCGGCATGAAGCGCACACTGACCTCGCGGCCGGCCTGCCCGGTCATCCAGCCGGCGATGTAGTCGCGGTTGCGGAAGCGGACGCCGTGGCTGGTGATCGTGCGGGTGCGGCCGTCGTCCTCGAGGGTGAAGGACCACACGTCGGCTGCGGGGACGTCGTTGAGCGGGGTCGGATCGGCCTGCCACGCTTCGAGCGGGGTGGCGCCGTGCAGGCCGTCGGGGCGGTGCTCGGTGTTCCACCAGCACACCCAGGCCAGCAGCTCCTCGGTGAAGGCCTGGAACGTCATCGCCGGCACCGGGGCGGGCGGTTGGACGGGGCGGCGGCGGGGCTTGTGCTCCTTGGGGGTGTAGCCGGGCAGGGCGGCGAACAGCATCCGGCCCACGCAGCGGTTGAGGTTCTCGATGCCGCCCTTCAAGTGCGGGCTGTAGGGCGGCAGCACGGTGATGTCCGAGTCCAGCGCGGTCAGCGCGGTGGACACCGTGCGCGACAGGAAGTCCCTGCCCCGGTCGAACCGCACATGGGCGGGCAGCCCGCCGAACGGCCCGTACGGCTCGGTACGCACGACCGCGGAGCGCAGCGCGGCCAGGACCGAGGCGCGGGTCGGGCAGCCGGGCGTGACCGCGACGCCCGTGACGGCTTTCGTCGCGCAGTCGATGAACCAGGTGACGTACGGGTCGACGAGGTCACCGTCGGCCTCCACCCGGAGCGGGGCCTGGACGTGATCGGCCTCCCACACCTGGTTGCGCCAGGTCCGGGGACGCTTGGCGAACACGTCCAGGGCACGGGCGGCCTCAGGGCCGTTGCGGTATCCGGCCCGCTCCCCCGCCGTCAGGTCCCGGCGCACCGCCCGCAGGAACGTTGCCAGCGATGGGACCGGATCCAGCAGCGGCACAGCGGTGGGCGGGGCACCGCCCGGGAGCGCGCTGCGGGGCGAGTGGGGTGGGGGCGTGGCCGGGCGTGGGTCGGAGGCGTATGCGTCTGGTGAGGGTGCGGGTGGCGCGGCGGGGGTCTGGCGGGCGCGGGTGAGGAGTTCGCGGTGGACCGCGGAGGCGTTGCCGTGCCAGTACGCCAGCAGCACCCGCAGCTCGGGGGTGATCTCGAAACGGGTGACGCGGCGGGCGCCCGGGGAAGCAACCGTGGTGGGGGTGGTGGCGTCGGCCAGCCACCGCCACACGGTGCGCTCCGAGACGTTGAAGCACCGGGCAGTCGCGGCCACATGGCCGCGACTGAGCCTGCCCTGGGCGCGCAGTTGGAGAAGCTGTCGCACGGCCGGGGTGCGCAGGGCGGTCAGCGACACCGCGTCCAAGGCGGGTTCGGAAGGAATCGGTGATGGTGGCGGGTTGTCCGGGGTGGACGTGTTCATCTGGGCCCTTCTGTCCCGCTCGTAGGGGGCTGGCATTCGGTGGTGAGCCGGTCAGGGGCGGGGGCCGAGGCGGGCACAGGCCCAGGTCAGCAGTGCACGGTCCAAAGCGGCGGCGGAGCGGCGGTTCACGGCCGCGTAGACGTGGGAGGTGATCTTGGCCCAGGTGCGGAAGTTCCCGCGGGCGCACGTCTCGTCCGCGTGCAGTAGATCGGCATCCTCGGCGGCGTCCCACAGCGGGTGGAACAGGCGCAGCACGCCCGGGGCTTGGGAAGCCGTGAGGCGTGGCATGTGCTGCCAGGTGAGGATGCGGGAAGCCAGCGCGGGAGCACGGGCCAGGGTGCGCTCGGCGCCGGCCCCGCACAGCACCAAAGAGGTCTGGGTAGTGGGGGCGTCCACGAGCAGACGGAGGTAGTCCAGCTCGGGTGCGGCGATGCGCTGGACGTCGTCGATCACCAGCACGCCCGGGGCCTGGAATGCCTCCAGCAGGGTGCGGTCGGCGGCATCCGTGCGGTTCGTCAACGCGGTGGCGGGCAAGCCGAAGGCGGTGAGCAGCGCGGCCCGCAACTGCGGCAGGGCCGGTTTCACCGCCACCAGCGCATGGTGCACCGGGACACGGCGCGGCAGCTGGCGCAGGGCCTGGTCCAGGGCGACGGTCTTGCCGTGCCCCGTGTCTCCGTACACGCACAGCACACCCCGGGCGGCGACGGTATGAGCGAGAACTTCGGTGACCTCGCCGAGTTGGAGGGTGGAGACCATACGTGCGCCCGGGGCGTAGAGCCGTACCCCGTAGCCGAACGAGGACGGGCCTGGCTGTTCCCGAGTGCTGTCACCCCCGCCGGGCTCGGTAGCGGGCGGGGCAGGCCGGCCTAACTCGTCGACGGTGCCCGGCAGGGCGAGCTCGGCCAGGGCACGGTCGTAACGCTCGGGGGTACGGCGGGCATGAGCGGGGCGGGAGATCGCCAGGGTACGGCCGGCCTGCTTCTCGCGGCGGATCGCGTCATGCAGCGTCGTCAGCGCCGGAACCCGATTCGCGCCCGGCACGTCCCCTTCGGGGTTCGCGGCTTCGGCCTGTTCCTGCATCCAGCGGTGCAAAGCCTTGACGTTCCCGCCCAGGTCCGACAGCCGGGCCCACAACTCGTCCGTGACCGTGTACGCCACACGTCGGCGTGATCCTTCTACCCGCCCCGTGTCCTGTGCTCGGGCCAGCCAGTTCCACACCGTCCGCAGATGTACCCCGGCCGTGTCCGCAGCGATCCGCACATGGACCGTCTCCAGCATGCCCGCTTCACGAAGAGTCAGCAGACGCCGCACCACCACCTGGCGGATCAACGCCCGATCCTGCACGGGCGAGCCCAGCCCTGGGGAAGCAGATCGCGATTCCGCCTCCTCCCCCGAGGTCGGGGCGGAGGCAGCAAGTGGCGAGGACCGTGCAGTCATACCCACCAGCACACCGGGACGCTGGCACCGGGTGCACAGGAATGGGCATCCCCACGTCAGCCGCCCATCAGGTGTGCTACGCCCAACTCGCAGGCCATGACAGCCATTTCCTCACGGCATGACAGCCACAGCGCCCTGCCACGGCACCCGAAAAGAGCAGGCCAACAACCCTTTCACCGAAGCCCGGCCCGCTGACACCCAACCCGCTGACACCACACCGCACAATCACATGCCAGGTGGCATGGGCAAGCCCCCAGAGAGGAGGCTTGCCCATGCTTCCTGCCAGCGGCTTAGGATCCCGCTACGCCTGAGTGCCGGGGCGCCGGAGGTCCGCGTACACGCGGGCCTTTACCCCCAGCGCCCCGGGCTCACGCCGGACGGTGTCAGCGCCGGAAGTCGCCCACCACCGCTCCAGCTCGGACTGGACAGCGAAGGCGGTCGCCTCGTCCGCGGCGGTGATATCCAAGACGACCAGGCCCGGTTCGGACACATGCGAGTTGTCGATCGGCTCCATGCACAGGTGACGCCAACCCGCCGGGAGACGGTTCGCCGACGGTGGGCAAAACACCCCTTCGAGCGACCGCGAGCCCGCCCACAAGAGGGTCCGCCCCACTCCCTGCAGGCCAACCAGTGTTCCGCTGGAGGGTCTCGTCGCGCGGGTCTGCCAGATACACCGACCGTCGCTGCGGACACGCAGGGCCCCGTCGGCCGACGGGGCGAAGGGGCAGGGACAGCGCGGGTCGCGGAAACGTTCACCCGGGGCCTGAAGGCGCTTGCCCAGTACGTCGAGCATGAGCAGCGGACCCTCATTGCGCGCCAGCACACTGAGCGGATCACCGTCGACGGCCACGAACATGAGGTACGGCTCGGGGTGTGGGTCTCCAACCAGATGAACCGCCGCGACAAGCTCAACGAACAGCAGCTCGCCCAGCTCGCCGAACTCGGCATGGACTGGGTGTAGGCCGTCAGGGTGACCGCGGCCGCGGCCGGTCGTTGAACCAGCCAGTCAAGGGAAGTGGAAGTGGAAGTGCACCAGGGTCCCGGGGAATGGACGTCCCCGGGACCCTGGTACTGCCGCCACAGGGGGGGGTGTGGCTGCGCTGCTCAACGACCCGGACCGCACAGAGGTGCGGCAGGCCGCGCCTACTGCCGGGATAGCCGTCCGGTGCGCGCCGAGTAGGTGGCTCGCTCGACCGCGTGTTCCAGGGTCTCGCCTGGGCGAGGAAAGGCAGTCGCGGTTCGGATGACCTGACCGTAGGCGTCGACCACGTCGACCTCGACCCGTTCCACGTCCTCAGTTCCGTGATTCATCGAGCCTCCTGATTGATTAGCTGTGCGAGAACCCTCCGCACAGCCCGATGAAGGTCAGTGCACCCACTCGCCGACGATTGTCCATTCCTTCATCAGGTCATTCGCCCGATGCTTCCGGATCTCTGCTCTCATCTCCTCAATCGTGGCTGCCCTGCTGGTGAAAGGGCAGCCACCGCGTGCATGGCTCATGGGGAGAACGCACTCGGCAGGCGAACACACACGGACTTTGGGACGGCTGCTCGGCATGCCTCCACCCTCCCACAGCACTGCAGTAGGGATATCGCACAGCTGCTGAAATGCCGAGTGCCTGTTTTCTGAACCCGAGCCCTGGTGGGGGTACTACCGTCGACGGAGCAGTCGTCCATTCCTATGGGAGAGCCCGTGCACCGGATTGAGGCCCACCAGATCTACTCAACGTGTCGGGGCGGGGCGACCTCCCACTACCCCGAGCACGTGATCGTCAGCTCCTACGAGCCCGGGGCCCGAACCGTCGAGGTGACCGGCCACCGCGGGCCGAGCGGCGGACTCCGGTTCACGATTCCTGCGAGCTACTTCCATGCCACGTCCACCACGGCAGCCGGCAGGCGCCGGATCACCGGTTACTACCTGACAGGCACCCTGGATCGCTGAGCCGTCGCCGGAGACGTCGCCAGGATCCGCACCATGGGACTTCACCCTTCCAGCGTGACACCACCCGCCAGCCCCGCACAGCCCCCGCAGGACCGGCCTACCGATCGAAGCGAGGCGCGTTTCATAGTGCGTTCCATAGTGCGTTTCAGGTGCCGGGCGCGGCGCGCCTACCCTGCCCGCCAGCACAGCGGCTCGGGGCCTCCCGTGTGCCTACAGGTCGAGGACGGCGCGCAGCGCCTGGTCCACGCGGGTCATCGCCGCGGGGTCGACCTCGCCGAGGAGTTTCGCGCCGTCGAATCGGGTTGCCCGGAGCTGTTGGAGGTTGACGGCGACCGCGGTGCACGGGATCGGGTCACCGATCACGACCGACATGGCGGTGTCGGGGTATCGCCCGCTCGGGTGCAGCACGATCACGACCACCGCCCCGTAGGCCTCTTCCAGACCGGTCAGGGAGACGACCAGGACGTCACGGTGGTCGGGGAGTCTCCAGACCTCACCGCGCCTCACAGGCTGTCTCCCTCGCCCGCCAGCTCGTCGCCGAGGCCGAGCGCGGCGAGCTGGTGCGCGGCGTCGAGGGTGGCGGCGCGGCGCGCGGCACGCACCACATAGGCGTTCACGCTCAAGCCGGCGTCCGAGGCCGCCGCCTTGATCGAGGGTGCCAGATCGTCGGGGATCCGCAGAGTCATGGTGGTAACAGCCATGGTTGCAGGATAGCCACTGGTTCACGGTGGCATAAGACGGTTGCAGTACGGCAGGTGGATCCGGCGGAATGGCTTGCTGCAACAGGGAACGCCAAGGGCCGTTGACCGGCGGGGGACGGAGGTGCGCTCATCGTGTGTCCCGTGCCGCTTTAGGGGATTTCGGGGCGGGAATGGAGGGCGCGGGAGCGACCACGCGGGAGCTCACCTCCAGTGCGCGCCAGGCTTCGTCCCAGCGGTAGCGTTCGGTGGTGACCTGGGGGCGGCTGCCGGCAGGTTGGGCCGTGGGGCTGCGCAGGACGAGGTCGTGCCCCAGGAGGTCGACCTGGGTGCCCTTGTCGAGCATGGCGAAGAGGATCGAGTAGACGCGTCCGCCGTCCACCCAGTAGATGTGCAGCTCGGGGCCGATCTGCGTGGCGCTGTCGGTCGGGCGGATACGCGGGTCGGGGTCGACGAGCAGCAGCAGCTCGGGGCGGCCGTCTCTGGTCAGGTCCCGCAGTACAGGAGGGCGCAGCCCGCGCCCGGATCCGGGCGCGCATTGGAGGACGGCCTGCTTCAGCAGATCGTGCACGAGCGGGTCGTGGGCGATGACCTCCCGGGGGTCCAGGCGGTCCGCACCGGCGCCCGCGGGCACGGTGAGTCCCTCCAGCACCTCGGGGCTGAGCGGCTCCTCGGGCGGTACCTCGGCGGTCGGCGCGTCCGCCGCGACGGTCCAGACGGTCTCGGGCAGGAGCGGGGCATGAGCCTGCCCCGCGTCCACCACCCCGGTGGCCTGCCCGCAGCCGGACACCAGCCCCACCACGGCCAGCACACCGGCCACGGCCCGCCATCCACCACGCAGACAGCCGTCGAACGGCGCGGCGAGACCGCGCATGGGAACCCCCTCGTGTGAAAAATCCGGCCCGCATCCGCAGGCCCGTATGAGCACCTCGCGCCGGGGCATGCCTGCGGCCGCGGGAGACGACCGGAGCAGACGCACCCATGGCGGACGGCACACCCGCCCCAGGCCGTCAGCGGCCAGCGGTGCGAACAGCGCGCAGTGCGGCGCCCCGGCCCCGACGACCACCTGCGGCACACAGAAGAGTATGAACCAGACATCACAACTACTCGCCTCTTATGTAACAAAAGACACTCACCGGACAACAAAGAAGCCCCTCATCCACCCCGCCCCAGACAGCCGTGGACCCGCGGCACCCCCGCAAGGAGCCCGCCGAGACCGTGCCCGGGGTGACCTCGCGCGGCGACGACACAGGACGCCGGCTCACCCGGCGAACTCAGTGTGCGACGCCGTACAGGCCCGTACCGCGCCGACGCCGAGCAGCGTGAAGGCTGGGGCGGTGCGGGGCGGGGCGGGGCGGCGTTCACACGGGGCCTGGCAGCGCTCGCCCAGTACGTCCAGCGCGAGCAGCGCACCGTCATTCCGCGGCAGCACACCGAACGGATCAGCATCGACGGCCAGGACCACGACGTACGGCTCGGGGTATGGCTCTCCCACCAGAAACCTGCCGCGACAAACTCAACGAACAACAGCTCGCCCACCTCGGCATGGACTGGGCCTGACCGGTGCGGTGCCCCCGGAGGGCGTGGGCGCCGACCGGCCGCTACAGGGCGGCTCCGCTGCGTGCGTGCGGCGGGAGCGGAGCCGCCACTGCGACCGTAGGAGCCCCAGCCCCATGCCGCCTGTGGGGCTGGGGCTGCGCGGCCTACCGGCTCTATGCGGCACGTAGGGAGAGAGAACTGGCCCTGTCCCGGGGAACGCCGACGGGACAGGGCCAGTGACCCGCTCGAACGCCGGGTGACACAACACGGAGCGGCTCCACCCGCCCCACCACCGACGTGCCGGGCCCGGACACGGCACCCCGGGTTGGCTCAGCAGCCCGTGGCGTTGTAATTCCAGAACGCGGCCCTGGTTTGCGGTCCGGCGATCCCGTCGTCGGCACCGGCGTTGTAGCCGACGCGGTTCAGGAAGCGCTGCAGCGCGCCGATCGTGTTGGGCCCGACGATCCCGTCTTCGGTACCGGCGTTGTAGCCCCAGGAGTTGAGCATCCTCTGCGCTGCCATCCAGCTGTTGGTACCCAGCTGCCCGTCGACAGTACCGGCGTTAAAGCCCCAGGCGTTCAGGCAACTCTGCCAGTTCCTCGCTCTGGCTGTGTCCAGGCCGAGGTTGTTCACCGCAAGGGGGGAGACGTGCCGACTGCTGACCGCGGGCCTTGCAGCCTGCTGGGGGGCCGCGAAGCTCGCACTCGCGCCCGCAAGACTCCCAGCGGCAATCCCGACGATGGCAGTCGTGGTGACGAGTGCCCTTGCCAGAGAAGATCGCATTGCTTCCTCTTTCGGTCGGATTTTGCAGAGCCTTCGACGCAACCGGCGCCGCCGGCCATCTGCGCCGGCCCAAGGGTTGCCGGTCTCCTGCGGCTGGAGCCAGTACGAATACGGCCTACTGCCACGGAGCGCCCAGTTCATGTCAAGCGCCAAGGCCTGCCCCGCCTGACCCACCCCGTCCCTCGAAACGAGTTGCGCCCATTCCCTTTCACGACCTGCCAGTTGGCAGGCCCTTTCCATGCCCGCAACTACCTTGGAGGGCCCCCTTCCGCATGTCTGAATCCACCCCGACCGCTAGCACCGACCCGGACACCACCACCCCGCCGACCCCGAGCGGCACCCCTTCGGCCCAAACTCCGCCTGCAGCACCGCCGGTTACTCCGGCGCGGCCGTTGATCCGGCGGCCCAGCGACGGCTGAGAGCGCCATCCATAGGATCGGCGCACGGGCGGCGCCACGGGCGGGCCCACCGTGAATGGGCGGGCGGCAGCCGTGTTCCGCCGCAGCAGCAGCCGGCGCGTAGCGCCTCGGGGGGCGTGCGCCGACCGGCACCCACCGGCCGCCGCGCTCCAAGAGCCGGGCGAGGCCGTCGCCCCGCCCGCCGGCTGGGGCCCCGCGCACGGCTTCAGTGAGCCGTCACTCCTGCAACCGGATCGCTCGGATCTGGAGGCGGCGGAGGTGCAGAGTGAGCAGGGCCTGCGCGAGGGAGGCCGGCGCGGGGGGCGAGTGCCTTGTTCACGGTCGCGGCGATCCTGTCGCGGTCCAGCGGTAGCGCGTTGGTGTCCGGGGCGGCTGGGCTGGCGGTGTAGGTCATGATGTGGCCCCTTCCGGCGCGGGGCGTACGGCTTCATCGAGGAACAGGCCCATGTCGTCGGGCTCGTCGTCGGGCTTGTGGAGGTAGTCCACGAACGCGGCGAGGTCGTCGAGCCAGTTGTGGAGCCGCGTGCGGCCGAGCACGTTCGCGGCGGCCAGATGCTCCTCGGAGGGGGCACGATGCCGGTCGCGTCGCCCGCCTCCAGGAGGTGGACGACGCGGCGCAGGGCGGGCCGCATGTCTGGCTGCGTGGACAGCGGCATCACGTCGTAGTGGACGGCGGCCGTGATCCAGTCGCGGGCGGCGGCGCCGGCGCGGAGATCGCCTATGACGGTGTCGGGGTCGCGGCCGTCTGCGACGCAGGCGTACAGGACGACGCGGGCGCGGCGGCCGTTTGCAGGCCGTTGGCGGCGTCAGCGAGGGTGTGTGGCGGCGGCCGGTGTCACCAGGGTCCTGGTCATGCCCGTACCGTCTCGCGCGCGGTCGCCGTACACGGCACACTCATCCCACGGCCTTCCTGCTGAGCGGTGTATCTGTGACGGAGCACAGCATCAGCAGAAGGCCGCTCCTGTGTGCCCTGATCTGGGCAAACCCCACTCACGTGTGAACACGTTCGAAGCCCGATGGATAAGCCACAAGCTCAACGGCCGGCGCGGAACCTCCCAGCCGTCCCGCGCCCCTGGTACCGCCCGACGGCCGACCACAGCCGGCTCGGGCGACGGCTCCCCTGGGCGTTCCCTCACGACGTGGCTGCGGGGCCTGGTGTGGGGAGTGTGGGGTTGGGGGTCAGGATGCGGCGCAGGATGTCTTCTACCTCGGCGCGGGTGGGCGGCTGGGAGCCGGCGAGTCCGGTCATGGTGAGGCCGTTCATCGCGGCGAGGGCGGCCCGGGCGGTCGAAGGATCGACGTACGGGAGCAGGGCGTTGGTGGTGGCCTGGGCGTACTGGTCGACGATGGGGCGCAGGGCCGGGCGGCGCAGGGCGGCGAGGTAGAGCTCCAGCTCGATGACCTGGTAGTCGCGGTTGGGGCCGAAGCAGCCCATCATGGCGTCGGTCAGCAGCACGATGTACTGCTCCAGGGTGAGGTCGGGGCGCTGGGCCACCCACTCGGTGAGCATGGCCGCGTAGCGCTCGTAGGCCCGCTGGAGGGCGGCCTGGATGAGGTCGTCCTTCGTCGCGAAGTGGTAGGTGGTGGCACCCAGCGGCACACCCGCCTCCTCGGCGACGGCCCGATGGGTGAGGCCCTCAATCCCCCGGGCGGCGATGACACGCTCGGTGGCCTCAGCGATCTCCGCGATGCGGCGCTGCGGGTCCCGGCGACGCCGGGCTGGTGACTGACTGGGCATGTGCGTCCGGGCTCCGGATCATGGAATCAGAAACTAATGTACGTACGTACGTACTGTACCCCGGGAAGACGCACCGGGCCGACCTGCGAAGCCGAGCGCCCCGGCCAGGGGAAGCCATCCGTCAATCACCCGCTCCGACCGGGCGGCGCCGGAGCGGGAGGCCGCGACACCCTCTGGAATGGGCGGGAACCCCGGGAAGTGCCGCGACAGGCTCCGTGTCACGGTTGAGCCGGGTCGGCGAAGGGCCCCGTGTCGGCCCGTCCGCGCAGGCGGCGGCGCCCCACGACCCCCGCGTGACCGCACCGGAGGAGTCTCGCCCCGTAGGGCAGATCACGACGAATGTCCGTATTGCGCAGCCTGCAGGACGGATGTACTGTACTTATGTACTGCTTGAGCGGAGGCTCCGCCCACAGTTAGGGCGATGGTCACGTACCCCTCCGCCTGCCGCCGACCACATTCCGCGGCCCGTACCCCTTGTGTTTCCCCTCCCCCGGAGTGTTCTCATGTCCCGCACCTCCTCCCTGCCCGTCGCCGTCGGAACGGTGACCTCGTACGCCTTCTGGGGTGACGACGGCAAGGCACTCGCCGCCTTCTACGCATCCGCCCTGGGCTGGCAGGTCACCCAGGAGTACCCGGACGAGAACGGCGTGCCGACCGCGTTCCTCGTCACCGACGGCACCACGACGTACGTCTTCTACACGGCCAAGGACTTCAAGGCCCCCAACTGGCCCGAGGACGAGCTCCCCTTCCACCTCGACCTGGCCTTCGACGACATCGAGACCGCCGAGCAGCGCCTGCTCGACCTGGGTGCCACCAAGCCGGCCCACCAGCCGGGCGGTGAGCACTGGACCGTCCTCAAGGACCCCTCCGGCCAGCCGTTCTGCATCAGCGCCGCCCGGGCACCCCAGGACGCCTGAGCGACCCCACCGGCACCCCTCCCCTTTCATTCCCCTCAACTCCCGTACGGCGAACGGGAACACACCGACAGGAGACCGACCATGGGCTACGCACCCTGCTTCAGCGTCAAGGACACCTCAGCCAGCATCGCCTTCTACGAAAAGCTCGGCTTCACGGTCGATTCCAGCGGCGCCAAGCCCGGCGACGACATCCACATGCTGTTCTACGACGGCGAGTTCTGCGCCATGCTCTACAGCAACGCGGACCTCAAGAACTGGCTGCCCGTCCTGGCGGACGCGCCCATCGGCTTCGCCGGCATGCACTACCTGGGCGTCGACGACCTCGATGCCTTCCACGACCTCATCGCCCGGCACGCGGAGATCGTCAAGCCGCTCACCGAGCACAACGGCATGCGCCTGTTCTACTTCCGCGACCTCGACGGCTACGTCATCGGCGTCAACGAGAAGGCCGCCGCCCCCGCCGCCTGACCAGACCCCCGGCCGGCTTCGACGTCCGCGATTACGGACGTCGAAGCCACCCCCGGCTCACACCGCGGCATCTAGGACCTCAGCTGGCCTATACCGCCGCCATCCTCTCCCTACCTCCCCGCACAGCACAGCACAGGTCCTGTACGGCACAGAAAAGAGCAATACCCATGAGCAGCCCCCAGACCCGCACGGACGCCGGCAAGCTGGTCCAGGAGTGGGCGGACGCCTACAACGCGCAGGACTTCGCACGGTTCGGTGCACTCTTCACCGACGACGTCGCCTATACCGTGAGCGCGTACGGCTTCGCCTTCACCGGGCGGGACACCTTCGTGAGCCACATCCGGGAGTACGCGGCCGCGGTCCCCGACCGCACGCTGACCCCCAAGCGGATCATCGCCGACGGCGACCTCATCGCCGTCGAAACCGACTTCGCGGGCACCAGCGCCGGCACCGTGCCGGCCCTGCCCCCGGCCGGACAGCCCGTCACCGCCGCCTTCTGCACCATCCTGCGACTGCGCGACGGAAAGATCGCCACGCAGGACGACTACATCGGCTGACCCGCCCACTCACCCCCACGCACCGTCACCTCCAGGACAGCAGACCCATGCCGACTCCTGCTGCCCCCGGGACGCCGAACACCCCAGAAAGGCCCACCCTGATGAACACCCCTCACCACCAGTCCGGGGAACCGAGCGCTACCAATCATCCCCTGGCGGGGAAGGTGGCCCTGGTCGCCGGCGCCACCCGGGGCGGGGCCCGCGCCATCGCCGTCGAACTGGGCCGGGCCGGCGCCACCGTCTACGTCACCGGCCGCACCACCCTCGACAACACCAGCCAGACAAATCCCTCCGCGCAGACCATCGAGGAGACCGCCGAACTCGTCAGCGCCGCCGGCGGCACCGGCATCGCCGTGGTGGCCGACCACCTCCAGGCCGACCAGGTACAGGCCCTGACCGAGCGCATCGACAAGGAGCAGGGGCACCTGGACGTGCTCGTCAACGCCGTCTGGGGCGGCGACCACCTGATTGAGCACGGCAAGAAGATGTGGGAGTACGACCTGGACAAGGGGCAGCAGATCCTGCGGCTCGGTGTCCAGACCCACTTCATCACCAGCCACTACGCCCTGCCCCTCATGATCCGCAAACCGGGCGCCCTGGTGGTCGAACTCACCGACGGCACCGAGGAGTTCAACCGCCGCTACCGCGAGCCGTTCTACTACGACCTCGCCAAGTACGCGCCGATCCGGATGGCCAAGGCACTGGCCCAGGAAGCCGGCGAGTACGGCTGCACCGCGGTGAGCCTGACCCCCGGTTTCATGCGGACCGAGGCGGTGCTGAAGATGTTCGGGGTGAGCGAGGAGAACTGGCGCGACGGCTGCAAGACCGACCCCACCTTCGCGATGTCCGAGACCCCCGCCTACGTCGCACGGGCCGTCACCGCCCTCGCCACCGACCCCGCGGTAAGCCGCCACAACGGCCACTCGCTGTCCGCCGGTGCCCTGGCCAAGGAGTACGGCTTCACCGACACCGACGGCTCCTCCCCGGACCCCGCACGGTACTTCGAGGAATTCATGAGCACCGGCACCGCCCCCGACCCCGCCGACTACCGCTGACCACCCCGCAGGTCCCGGGCTCCCGGGCCTGCCCCATGCGGAACGGCCGATCTGAAGGACGGTGCCATGACTCCGGCGGATGTCGCCGAGTTCGCCACGGGGCTGCCGGAGACGGCGGAGAGCGAACCCGGGCCCGGGATGACCCTGTTCAAGGTCGGCGGCAAGATCTTCGCCATCCTCACCCAGGCCACTGCCTCGCGCCCCGAGCAAATAACGCTCAAGAGCGACCCCGACAGCGCCCTGCACCTGCGTGAGCAGTACCCAGCCGTGGGCCCCAGTTTCTACGCGCGCCTGCGGCACTGGAACACCGTGGCCCTGGACGGCACCATACCCGCCGACGAACTCACCGACATGATCGAACACTCCTGGGAACACGTCGTCGCCAGCCTGCCCCGCACCACCCGCCACCGCCTGCAAAGACACCACCAGGACCAACCATGACCTGCCCTGCAGATCAAGCGCGCGGGAGCGCTTCACGCACGACCAGCCCTCCCTCCAAAGCATGCGACCTGGGCACGTACGCCTGACACTCGTCGCGGCGGCCTCACATGCAACTCCCGAGCCTCACCTGGCGTGCCGCCGACACAACCCCCCGTCCTCCGACAGCTCGCTCAAGGTCGGCATCGACAGCCTCTGCCACGGCGGATGACTCTCAGGCAGCGTGGCCGTTTCTCGGCCGGGAGATCGTCTTCGTTCAGCAGAGCCTGACTGGCGGTCTTCCGGGTCCCCGGTTAGGCCTTTGCCAGGTATTAGACGCAGTGAGGGCCCCCGGTAATCCCTTGAGGCCCTTGCTGTGTTCACCGGTCAGCTGTCGTTGGCCGGCTCGCGTTTCACGCTGGCAATGTTGACGACCTTGCTGGTGCGACGGGCTGCCTTGCGAGCCTTCTCCGCGGTCTGTTCCGCGAGACGGAGTTCGTACTCCTCCTCGAAGTGCCCGATGTCAAGCCGCAGATCCGCCGGCAGGTCCCGGATGGCACGTTCCTGCTCCTCGGGGAACCGGTAGCCGCTGACCATCGGGTTGAGCTGATAGCGGCCGGGACGGCGGTCGATGATCAGGCGTGCGGCCACCAGGTGCTGCAGAGCCTTGCTCAAGGTGGTGCGTTCTGTTGCCAGTTCCACGGACAGCTCGCCCTGGGTGCGCCTGACATCTCCGCCGGGCCCCTGCACGGCCCCGGCGTTCTCCGATGACGAGTCCGAGATTGCGCAGCAGGCGGAGCTGGTGGGAGCAGGCGGAGGCCTTCCCATACCGACGGCTTCGGCGAGACCGCTCACCGAGCACGGGCCTCCCTCCCCGGGTGCCCGGCGAGGGAGGCCCGCCGCCTAGGGGACGATGATCACCTGGTACGCCTCACCGTCGAGGATGCGATCGGACTTCACCACCCGCCCCAGCTCGCCAGCTGCGGCCTTGTTGTCGCCGTAGTCGACATGGGCCCGCATGTGTGGCCTTGGGCCACCGTCCGCACCTTGCGGATCTCGAACTCCATTGCCCCCCCTTGAACTGGGGTGTTGCGACGACTCCTAGAACCCAAAGTGCCGGGTGGGGGCCTTCTACTACAGCGACGCCATCGCGCGCTGTCAGGTCAGCTGTCGGTGGGGCGGCGCCGCTGCCACCACGCCAGGGCTATGCCGGCGGACAGCAGGGCTGCTGCGAGGGCGCCGATGGTGACGATCTGGGTTCCGGTGCTGGCGAGGTTGCCGTCGTTCTTGCCGCCTGCGGCCGGTGGGGTGGCGGGGGGCGGGGTGTGGCCTCCGTTAGTGGGTGTGGGCTGGGGGGTGTGGGTGGGGGGTGTGGTGGGCTTCCCGGTGTGCGTCGGTGTGGGGTTGGGGGTGGGGTTGTCGTCGCCCGAAGCGCTGTTGTCGCCGCCGATCAGCGTGGTGCCGCTGTCCTGGTAGCTGACGGCCTCGTTGCGGGCGCCCTTGGTGACGGAGGGAAGGTTGGGCTTTTCCACGCGGAAGCGGGCCTGGCTGATGGGCTGCTGGGGCTGCTGGGAGAAGTCGACGCCGCCGACGGTGTAGACCCACACCTGTCCGCCAACGGGGATCTGGTACTTGAAGTCGCCCTCGGTGTAGGACTTCTTCATCTGCTTCCACACGGTCAGCTTGTCCCAGTCGGCGTTTTGGCCGCGCAGCGGCCAGCGGCCTACCTGGTTGCTGTTGAGGATCTTGTTGAAGGACCCGGCGAACGCCCGGGGGTTCTTGGTGACGGTCTGGCGGACGTACTCGGCTCCGATGCGGGCCTTGTAGACGCGGCGCAGATCGGCGTACTTGGGAGCCTCGTTGACCTGCTTCTCGACGACGGGCAGCAGGGTCCGCTTGTAGACGTCCATGTTGTGGTCGGTCTGGGCCTTGGTCAGCTTGCACGGCATGCCGCCGCCGGGTCCGGGGCTGTTGTAGTCCTGGGCGACGGTCTTGACCTCAAGGGGTGCGTCCAGGATGTACAGGCCGTCGTCCTCCTCGCGGACCTTCGCTTTCCTCGGTGTGATCCAGTTGCGGGTCGAGCCCATGCACGGCTTGCCGTCGACCTTGCTGATCTCGTTCCAGAACCGCTTACCGGCGTCAGTCTTGGGGTCTTCGGCGCGGCCGAAGTCACGCTTCATCTCCATGTCGGCCTGAAGCAGTACGCGACCGGCGTCGGTCTTGTCGAACGGCGCCTTCATGATCGTCGCCGGGTCGTCCGGGTTCAGGTTCACCCAGAAGTGGTCCGGGGTCAGCGCCAGCCAGGTGAAGAAAGCGTCGTTGATGAGCTGCGACTTTTCCTTGCCGCCCCAGCCGCCTTCGCCGTCCTCAGTGTTCCTCGCGGAGAACGCGTAGGAGACGTTCCCGTTCTTGGTCTGGCCGATGTAGGACAGGTCGAGAGTGGAGAAGTCGATGCCTCCGTAGGCGCGGAGGTTCTGGCTGGGGTTGGTGATGAGGGGGTTGTTGCGTTCCTGCATGCGCCGTACGTCGCTCGGCTTGGGCGGGGACTGGCGGATCGTGTTCGTTCCCGACCCGAAGGAGGGACGGTTGGGGTCGGGAGTGAGGAGGTTGGTGCTGCGCGGGGTCCACTTGCCGGTGGTGAAGCGGGGGTTGGGGGTGGCGTCGTGCCGGTAGTACTCGACACCGGCCGCCTTGTACTTGGCGATGGTGGACGGGTCGGGCTGCTGCCCGGTGATGTAGACGACCTTCCAGCCGCGTTTGGCCAGCTCCTCATCGATCTTGAGCTGGTTGGGCCGATACTGGTCGATGCCCGACTTCATCTCGTAGACCGTCTTGGTACGCGGGTTGACCGCGTCGAAGGTCCGGCCGTCCTTGAAGGCCGCCTTGCCGAGCTTGGCTTCCAGCTCCTTGTAGAGCTTGGGGTCCATGTCCTTGAGTTTCTTCTGGCACAGCCAGTCCACGCCGCCGAGGTTGAAGCGGCGTACCACTTCACGCTCGTACGCTTCGCCCCGCTTGTTGTTGCCCTCGTTGCGGGCGTAGACGTTGTTCAGCCACTCGTTGTAGGTGCCCGCATACCGCTTGTCGGCCTTGGGGTTGGCCTGGTTCTCCTCCCAGGAGAGCTTGGAGTGCTCCGGAGTGCCCCAGTCGTAGTCCTTCTTCGTCTTCCCCTCGGGAATGTGGATCTCGCCCGGGTCTTGCAGGTCCCCGTACCCGAGCGCCAAGTTGTCGTAGGGGTAGAACGTGTCCGGGGCCCCCGGGGTGTTCCACTGGCCCGGTCCCGTCGGCTTGTAACCGGGCAACGTGTACCGGGGCGGTGGGGTCGCGCTCGTGCCGTAACGGTCCATGCAGCGGTCCGGGGCCGCCGCGACGGCCACGCCGGCCCCACCCGGAACGGGAAGCGGGCCTGCGGTCAGCGCGGTCATGCCGAGCACGACGGCCGCCGTACGCAGCCAGAACCAACTGCGTGCGCGTATCGCAAGGTGCATTGATCGGTCCCTCATGGGGGCAGAAAGTAGAGCGCCAGGGCGGGACGTGGCCTCGCCGGGCGGGCGTGGTGCATGGCCCCCGTTGCTGCACTCACGCCCCAGCACCCTAACCACCAACACCCCGCGAACAACAGCAGATACACGCCCCGCCGCGCGCCCAACACCGCATCTCCACACCCCACTTGGGGTCCAAGGCCCGGCCCGTAGGGTTAGGGACCATGACAACGGACCATGGCCGCGACGGCGGCGACAGTGATCTCCTGGCCCTCTGGCTGATGCGCCGGGACGTCGAAGTGGGCAAGCTCCAGGCCGCCGACGGTCCCGCGCTGCCCGACGGTTTCCTCTTCGACTACAGCCCCGCAAGTCTTCCCGTTCTGGAAGACGCCGCCCTGGCCTACCAGGCGCAGACGGCGGCCGAAGGCCACGGATCCCAGATCGCCTTCTACACCCTGGCTCTGGCCGCCTACCTGGGCGAGACGATCCTGCACACGGCCGGAGGCCACTGGGACTGGGAAGGCAGCGAAGAAGACGGCACTCCCCTCGTCCTGGTCGACCCGGTCCTGAAAGCCGGACCCGTACGGCTGCGCGACATCGTCGAGAGAGCCCTCACCGAAGCCACCGGCGGCGTGTTCGCCGAAGAGCACGGCTGGATGCAGATCGCCGCCGACGCCCAGCACCAGAGTGACCCCGCCTGGCGGCCGATACAGACCGAAGGCGGCACACACCAGGCCGGACCACAGCGGTGACCGAACCCGAACTCCGCGAACGTCCCGAATGCCTCCAGGACATCGACATGGGCGACGTCGTGTTCACCGGCACCGTCTACGGCCTGTACGGCATTCGCCGCGGCGTCTTCGGTGGGGTTCTTCACCTTCGCGGCGCTCGGTTTGTTCTCCTCGCTCGGCGCGATCATCATCCGCGGCCAGCTGGGCATCACCTCCCGCGCCGTCGCCGGCATCGGACCGTTCACGATGTTCGCCGCCTCTGCGGTCGCCCAACTGGCTGTGGGCAGGTTGCCGTTGGTCCGGCTGTTGCAGATCGGCGCCGTGCTCTTCCCGGTCGGAATGGCCCTGACCGCCGGATCGCTGTACCACCCGACGCTGACCCTCTTCCTCGGCGCGGCCGCGGTCGCCGGCGCCGGCGCGGGTCTGCTGTTCAAGGGCGCCGCCAGCCAGATCGCGGTGGTCGCGAGCCCCACGTCGCGCGCGGGTGTGCTCGCGATGTTCTTCGTCATCGCCTACATCGGCATGGGCCTGCCCTCGATCCTTTTCAGCGTGGTCATCCAGCACATTCGGCTACAGCCCGCCATGATCGGATTCGCCGTCGCGCTGTCGGGCGGCGCCATCGTGGCCGCCGTGGCCACCGGTCGCGGCGGAACGCGCCACACGGCGGGCGGACGGCACCGCGCGGTCCGCGGGGCGGGCTGCGGCCAGCATCGCGCGTCCCGTCGCCGCGCTCCCGGCCGCAGCTGATCCTCGACAAGCCGACACGACATGCCCCCCCGGGCGGTGATCACCGTCAGCCGCTCCCATCAGTCCGCGGCAGCGCCGTACGCCTGCCGGACCACCAGGGCAGCCACGCACCACCCGGACAGGCAGCGGAGCGAGCCGGGACAAGGGAGCGGGCCTGAAACGGACGTGACCATTTGGCCACAACCAGCGACGACGAACTTAGGCACTCGAAGCCCGAGCAGAAGCCGACGCCCTGCAGCGACAGCCAATACCCCTGGTAGGTAGACATCCTTCAGGGGGAAGCGCCAACCACGGCCAGGAACTCTCCTGTGTACGGCTACTGAGGAGGTGGGCGCGGGCGTATCCCCTTATCCACTTATTCACGCTGACCGCAGCAGCGACGTACGCAGATAGAGGACAGGCGCGGCGTCATCGTCCGGGGCCGATCTCAACGGCCAGCCGGACGGCAGTCGCTCAACAACCCCGCGGGGTGGTCGACATCGGTTGACCGTCAGGGCAGGCGGCGTCACACGCCGGGTGCGGACCGCACGGTGACCCCGTTCCGCTCAAGCAGCGCCGCCGTCACCCCGTCACCCTGGACCAGTGCCCCGGCGAATGACCCGTCGTACACCACCCCCCGTCCGCACGACGGACTGCGCGGCATCAACAGGGCCTCCGTGCAGCCTCCATGCCGCGCCGCCGCGAGTGCGCGCCGTGCTCCGTCCACGAACTCCGCTGTCACGTCACGCCCAGTGTCTTCAACGACCCGCGCCGTCCCGTCGAGCACGTCGTGCCCGTCGCCGCCCACCAGCTCCGCCGGCCGCCGCGGTGTCGCGAGGCCACCCGCGACCTCTGGGCAGAAGGAGACGACTTCGCGAGCGGCCACTGCCGCCTCGATCGCCGACGACGCCTTGTGGCGCCCGTCGAACCGGCACGGCACCCCGCGCAGACACGCACTGACCAAGATTGCTTCCACACCGCCAGGCTAGCCATAGCGAAGGGCTGGTGCGGTCGTCGGTCTACGAGGCGGACACGCCCGCTGATTGAGCCCGCAGACAACTGGGGCAAGGGGCAGGGGCTGGGGATTTGCCAAAGGTTCTCGGTGAGCCGCGCTGTAACCAGCGCCTCACTGTGAACGGCCGGCCCCGTGGAGGGACGCTGGAGGGGGCTGTGGTGGGACTCATAGCCGACTCCTCCACAGACCCCTCCACGCTGGTCAGCGATCCAGCGCACCTTCGGTGCGCGCCGGGGGCGCGGTTAATCGTCCCTCGGCCCGATCCTGGACGTCCCCGAGGGTCGTCAAAGCCGCCAGGCAGCCGTGGGCTGCGCGCTGGCCGCGCCCCGGCATGCCACGGCGCTGGATCGGCCGGTCGGGCAATGGCTCACCAACATCCGCCGCCCCGGCGGACTGGGCAAAGACGCCGACCGCGCCGAGCGGCGGGACGCTCAGCTCTCCGCGGCCGATCCGGACTGGAACCCGGCCGCACTAGGGTGGTCGGTGGACTGGCAGCGCCACCACGTCGGCCTGGCGGCCCTGTTGGACGAGGGGGCGCTGCTGACGGACATCGTCCCCGGGGTGACGGCGCGGGGACAACATCGGGCGCTGGCTCCCCCGCCGGCAGCGCGACCTCGGCAGGCTCAACGCCGAGCAGCAGAAAGCGACTCGCTGAACTCGGTGTGCGCCCACCTGTACAGGCCCGCAAGGCACCGGTGTCCGGCGCCGCGAAGACTGGCGGGACGGGATACGGAGGCCTTCACACGGGGCCTGGCCGCGCTTACGCAGTACGTCCAGCGCGAGCAGCGCACCGTCATCCCCCGCCAGCACACCGAACACATCACCATCGACGGCCAGGACCACGACGTACGCCTCGGCATGTGGGTGTCCAACCAGAACAGCAGCCGCGACAAGCTCAACGAACAGCAACTCGCCAACCTCGCCGAGCTCGGGATGGACTGGGCATAGGACATCCGGGATGCAGGTGCGCTTCGGCGTCCGATTCGAGGTGCACACCCGCCCCCGGGCACCCCGCACAGCCCCGCAAAGGCGTGCCACAGCAACAGTCGCCGCCCGGAACTGATCGGCCAGGAACTCGTTGAACCACTCGCCTCACACCCCCAGTGAGGTGCACGGGCTCAGGGCCCCGCAGCCGTAGTGGGGCCTGAGTCGTTTCCGTACCCGCCAACAGCCGCACAGGAGGCCCGGCACCGCGCGGACACCCCGTGGCCGCACGATCCCAACTCCCCCACGGCCCCGTCCCCGCCGCACCCGCTCCCCCAAGACCCCACCCTCTCCTTCTTGACCATGGGGCGCAGGGGGACGGGCAGAAGGGGATGGTGATGTCTCCTGTAGTGGTGTAGCAGCGATCTCTTCTCGCGACTTGCTGCTACCGCATCGCGCTACTACACCTCTGCGAAACACGATCCGCACGCCGGACCGGCGGTCGACGGCAGGCACCCCCAGCCCTGGCAGCCGGCCGACCCTGTTTATGCTCACGCCCATGGCACTCGAATGGGAACAGATCATCGTCGACTCCTCCGACCCCATCGCCCTCGGGCGCTGGTGGGCCGAAGCTCTCGGCTGGGTAGTGGTCGACGAATCCGAGGAGATCATCGAGATCCGGCCTGAGCCGGACCAGATGCCGGGGCTGCTCTTCGTGCCTGTCCCCGAGGGCAAGACGTCGAAGAACCGGCTCCACCCCGACTTCCGCCCCGACGACCAGGAGGCCGAGGTCGCCCGGCTGCTCTCCCTCGGTGCCCGGCCCGCCGACACCGTGCAGGACGAGCAGCACTGGGTGACCCTCCTCGACCCCGAGGGCAACGAATTCTGTGTCCTGGGCGAGCGGAAGAGCTGAGCGGGGCCGGGCAGCCGTTCGGGCGAAGGTCCCGGACGGTTTCACCCACCCGCAGCTGCCCCAGCCGCTGCTCGCCGACCCGGCTGCGCCGGGTGCTCTGACCGTGGTCCGTGCATGGCTCCGGCTGGTGCGTTGATGACGCGCCGCTCGACCCGGACGACCTACGAACTACCAGATGGTGTCGCGCTGAGTGGTGTACCGGTGATCTCGGTATAGCCCTCCCCGCGCACGAGACGCGTCGCGCGAGTTGATCTCCGCCTACGAAAGTCTTGCCAGAAACGCGGATGGCTGCGCTGATCACCTCGAGTGCGGGAAAGTCGTGGTGGGTGTCCCGGTCGCACCGAAGGCTCTGCGATGCCAGTGAGCTCGTTTGCCAGGATGGTGCCGGGGCAGCCAGGGGAGCACGGTTTGTCGCCATGGCGGCCGTTGTGCCGTCCGCGAGCACGCGTGTCAGATTCCGGTTCGGGGTAGTCGGGACAAGCGGTTCCTGCTGGCCTGCGTGCGCACGCCCAGCACCCGGCGGGCGAGCACCTGGAGTCTGGGGACCGAGCGGTTCGGCACTACCCGGGCGGAACTCCGGCGGCTGCTGGCCTGGCTGACGGAACGTGAGGTCGAGGTGGTGGTCATGGAGGCGACGGCCGACTACTGGCGCGGCGTCTATTACCTGCTGCAGCCCCACCTGAATCTGATGCTGGTCAACCCCGCTCACCTCAAGGGAATCCGGGGCCGCAAGAGCGATCCGAGCGACGCGGCCTTCCTGGCCCGGGCCGGTGCGTCCGGGATGGTGATGGCCTCCTTCGTCCCCGACCGCGCGGTGCGCGAACTGCGCGATCTGACCCGGCGGCGGACCGAACTCGTCCGCGCCGCCGGCTGGGAGGCCCAGCGGCTGGAGAAGGAGCTGGAGGACACCGGCATGAAGCTCACCTCGGTGCTGACCGATGTAACCGGCGTGAGCGGCCGCGCCATCCTGCAGGCCCTGGTCGCCGGGGAACGCTCTCCCGAGCGCCTGGCCGACCTGGCCGTGGGCAAGGCTCGTGCCAAGATCCCTGCCCTGGTTGAGGCGCTGGACGGCGACTTCACCGACCACCACGCGTTCATGGTCCGCCACTACCTCGACGAGATCGACCGTATCCGGGCCGTTGCCACCGCCTTCGACGCATGCATCGCGGAAGCGCTGAGCGGACGAGGACAGGACCTCAACCTCCTGGACACCATCCCGGTGGTCGGCCGGATGACCGCAGAGATCATTCTCGCCGAGACCGGCGGTGATATGAGCCAGTTTCCCACCGCGCAGCATCTGGCCTCGTGGATCGGTGTCTGCCCGGGGCAGAACGAGTCCGCGGGCGTGAACAAGTCGGGGCGGACCCGGCCGGGCAACGGCAACCTCAAGCGCGTCCTGGGGGTCGCGGCGATGGCTGGCTGCGATCAGGAACAAGCGCACCTATCTCTCCGCGTACTTCCGGCGCCTCTCCGCCCGCCGGGGAGGCAAGCGGGCCGTGGTCGCGGTCATGCACAAGCTCACGATCGCGATCTGGTACGTCCTGCACGGCTGGGTGCCCTATCGCAAGCTCGGCGCCGACTACTTCGCCCAGCGCGATCCCGCACGCGCCATGCGACGCATGACCAAGGAAGCCATCAGCCGTGGACTCACGATCCGGTTCGAACCCATCACTGCCACTTGACCAGCACAGTTACTGGGTCTTTCGTGTCAGGGCCACGTGACCTTGTACCCCGACAGCAGTAGCCATTGACACGCCCTGGTTTGGGCATGGGAGCTCTCGGTGGCCAGTGCCTGACCCCCAATAGGGTCGGTGCAGGGAGGGGGTGTCACATGGAGCGGGGCCGGGTTCTGCTGCTGGATGCGGCTCCTGGCGAGCTGCTCGGTCTGGAGTTGGGGCATCTGCTCGGCTATGGGCTGGCCGTCACGCTGAATCTTCGGAGGGTGGACGATCAGGCCGGGGCGCGTGCTGCCTGGGGTGGCAGGGTGGACTTCGCCGATTTCGACGCCTTCGACGAGTCCGCGCTGGTTGCCGAGACCGTGCGGGGCGGGCTCGGCTACCACGCGGTGAAGTCCCGTGCCGGTGCGCCGCTGCGCGCAGCGTTCCTCGCGGCGGCCACCGATCCGGTGCTGGCCAACCGGCTCCGCGTGGTCGGCCGGGCCGGGGCGGGCACCGATCACGTCGAGTTGCCGGCCGCCGCCCGCCACGGTGTCGCGGTTACCCATACCCCGGGGGCCAACGCGAACGCGGTCGCCGAGTTCGCCCTGGCCCAGCTGCCCGCCCTGACCCGAGACCTCCCGGCGCACAACCATGCCGCGCACCAGGGTGGTTGGCGGGCACCGGCCGCACCGGCGGCAGAGCTGTCGGAACTGACCCTGGGCATCGTCGGGCTGGGCCGCATCGGCCTGGCACTGGCTGGGCGGGCGACCGCTCTGGGTACAAGATCAAGAACCTTGCGGCGGAACTCGGGCGGATAGCTGCGGGGCATCACGGCCTCTGAAGGCCGCTGGATAGTCAATTGTCCAGCAACCCGACTCCATCAGCCCCGGGGCAGACCATCTCAGATGTTGACTGTGACCTGGGGTTTTGTGGTTGCTCGGTAGTAGTTGGCTTCGTATTCGGCGGCGGGATGTGCCCGATCTCACCGTGGAGTCGACGGTGGTTCTACCGGTCGATCCACTCAGCGGTGGCGAGCTCGACTTCGGGGAGTGTCTTCCAGGCCGTCGGGGCTTGATCAGCTCGGTCTTGAACAGGCCGATCGTGGACTCCATCAGGGGATTGCCGTAGGCGTCGCGACCAATCCGATCGACGCGGCGATGCCTGCCCGGTCGAGGTGCCCGGCGAGCGCGACCGGCCAAGACGACCCCGCCCGCCTTCACCAGCCGCTCAGACAGCGCCCTGATCCGCGCCCACCGCTCACGATGGCTTGCGGGGCTATGGGCCGACGATCAACCACGTGATGAGCACCGCGTCCATGTCGCGGTGATACCGGTACAGCACCGAGACACCGCGTCCCCGTGTCTGTTCAGTGGTGAGGCGTACGACGCCTTCCTCGACGTCGGGGTCGTACCCGGGGCGGCGGTCACCTCTGTGCGGGTCCAGTTCCAGCGACGCCCGGACATCGGTGACGGCCGCTCGCTCGTCCCGGGTGAGTTCGGTGAGCACCTTGTCGGCCTCGTCGGAATAGTGCACGGGAGTCAACGCCCGGTCTCCGCGATCTTGCGGCGGAGCACGGCGGCGGACTCGGCGGAGGACATGGTGAGCGCGGCAACCGCCTCGGGTGTCGTGTTGCCCAGGACATAGGCGCGGTACCGGTCGGCGAGCTCCTTGACCTGGTCGAGTGGCGTGTCGGCGAGCTCGGCCTCAAAGCTCTCCAACTCGGTCGGGATACCCAGCGAGCTCAGCCCCGCCAGCGCGGCACGCAGCTCGGGCAGCGTGTTCATGGGCGGCTGGTACGGCTCGCCGGAATGCACGGGTTGTGCCGTCATGCGTTCCCCTCCTCGGTCACTCGTCTTACGCCTGCCACGCTACCGCTCCGGTCTGAGCCACGTTCGGTCATCTCCTGGACCGGCCGCCCCCGCTCTCGTCGAACGGACCTGCGCCCAACGGTCCTGCGCGCAGGGGAGCGCTCGACCGGCCGCGCGGCGACCCACCGTCGAGTCCACCGGCGGTGGCGGGGCAGGGAGCCGTCAGATTACGACTTGGTGGCCACGGTGATGGTGTACCGCCACGTCTCCTGGTGCCGGTGCATCTCGACCCCGCTCATCGCGTTGATCAGCTTGTCGCCGAGTCCCACGCTGCGTGCGAGTGTGTAGGGCAGCCATCCGAGCACCGAGAAGGCCCGCAGCATGGGCAGGATCTTCGCCGTCGCGTCATAGACCGACTCCAAGGTGAAACCAGTCTGCTGGAGCAGCCGCTCGAGTTCTCCGTGGGTCAGACTGAGCATCCCGGGCATGGCCGACAACTCACAGACCCGGACGAGCGCGGACCGCGCCCGGGGCGGAAGTTGGGCCTGGGGGGTGCTTGAGTACTCGAACATCACCAGTCGGCCCCCGGGGCGCAGGACGCGGTGGAACTCGGCGAGCACCTGCTGAGGGGCGGGCGAGTGGACGCAGGACTCCATCGTGTAGACGCCGTCGAAGGAGGCGTCGGCGAAGGGGAGGGCGTGGTAGTTCGCCTTGAAGAACCGTGTGCGTGTGCCCGGTTCGCCGGCGCGGGCCGAGCGTCGCCGCGCGATGGCGATGTCGGATTCGATGCCGTCGATCCCGGTGACATGGACCCCGCTCGCCTGTGCGATGGTGCGTGCCGCGTCTCCGACTCCGCAGCCGGCATCGAGTACCGCCGACTCTGGGGGCAGGGCGAGCTTGCGGGCAGCGACGATCTCCATGCGCCGCATGGCGGCTGAGAATCGCCAGGGGGGGTCGGCGGGTTCGTACCAGCCGAAGTGGCGTGTGCGGCCGAGGAGCGTCACGTATCCGAGGCGTGACTCGAATGCCCGGTAGTAGGGCAGGACGTGCTGCTGGTAGTGGGTGTCGTCCCAGCAGGTCATCGCGGCGGTCCTTGTCCTTGTGGTGTCCGTGAATGAGGTGGGTGCGCCCTTTTGGTGTGCTTCGAGCGGCTGTCGGCGGTGGCTGGAGTGTTCGGGCTGTTCCCGCATGCTGCTGCGCTGTCGGGCGGGCGGGGCCCTGCGGGCGAGAGCGGCATGGCTGCGAGGGGTCTCATCCAGCCGGCTGTGCGATCACGCATGGGGTCGGGTGGTGTTGGGGCAGGGTGTTGCGGGTCCGTCGGTGGAAGGCGAGCAGGGCGATGAGTGCGCCGGCGATGAACCATGCGAGCTGGATTGCGAGGTAGGAGAGGGCGCGGGTGGATGTGAAGCCGGCGGCCATGGCGCTCTGCATGACGCCGTAGGACGGGAGGTAGCGGATCGCGGTGCTGTCCGCGTTGGAGCTGATGACCGGGTTCTGGAGGCTGACGTCCAGGACGCTCGTCATGATCAACGCGAACATGCCCTCGACCTCCCGGTGCAGCAGTGATCCGAAGACAACGCCCAGAGCGCCGTAGGTCATGGCGGCGCAGAAGAGGGCGGCTGTCAGAAGGAGGGGCTGGCGGGGCATCCAGGACAGGCTGGTGACGGCGGTGGCATAGACGGAGATGAGCGCCGAGGCGACGGTGAGCGCCGCGGTCTTGGCCAGGACGAGGTGCGTGCGTGGGTAGCCGGCGAGCGCCAGGCGGTGGTCGAACCGGCCGCTGGCGAAGCCGGCGGCGAACATCATGAATCCGGTGATCAGGATGACGGCGTTGATGGCGCCGGTGATCTGGGTCAGTTGGTTTCCGGGGGGTGTCACGATGGCCCCGGTGGCACGGAGCCGGAACCGCGCGGGTGTGTCGGGCACAACGCATCTGGCCACCGCGCTCCAGGTGGGAATGAACGCTGCGACCAGGAGCATGGCGAACCGGTTGCGGGCGTGCACGACGAGTTCGTACCGGCTCGCTGTGGCGAACAGGACCAGGTGTCTCTTCACGCCCGCACCCCGTCGTGTTCACGCAGCAGGCCGCCGTCCAGGTGCCAGAGCTCATCGAGACGCTCGGTGTTGTGGGCGAGGTGCGAGACGATGAGAACGGTGCGCCCGGCATCGCGCAGGTGGGTGGCGAGTTCCCAGAAGCGCAGGTAGGTGTCCCAGTCGAAGCCCTGGTAGGGCTCGTCGAGCAGGAGCGTCTGCGGGTCGTGCATCAGGGCCAGCGTCAGGTTGAGTTTCTGCCGGGTGCCGCCGCTGAGCAGCCCGGCCAGTTCGTCGAGGCAGTCCGTGAAGTGCAGGATTTCCATGATCTCCTGCGCGCGTCCCAGATCCGGGAGACCGAAGGCCGTACGGAACAGACGCAGATGCTGACGGACAGTCAAGTGATCGTTGACAACGACGCTCTGAGGACAGTAGCCAAACCCGCCGTGGTGCCGAACGATCCCACGGCTTGGACGCAGCTCGCCCGCGAGGATCTTGAGGAGGGTTGTCTTGCCGGCGCCGTTCTCTCCGGCGATCCCAGCCAAAGCCCCACCCCGTAACGCCAGGTCGATGCCGCGCAGCACCACCCGTTTCCCGTAGGCGTGATGCACGTCCCTGACCTCCACTAGCCCCTCCCCGGACAACGCCGACCCGGCATACGCCGTGATGCCGGCCGCTCGACTGCCCAACAGCCCGAGCAGAACAACGGTCACGCCCCACGTGGCTTTCGAAGCCGGCACCCGGTCCATCGCCACGCCCCAGGGGTAATGAACCCGCGCCCGGGAGCCAAGCGTTACGGATGGATGGCAGCGCCCGTTGTACGACCGCGATCGTGATGGCGGGTGCCGTCGAGCCCGGCCCGCTCCTCGAAGCGGCGCAGACGTCCACCGCCAAGGGCCGTCACATCCGACTCAGGTACGTGGGAAGTCCAGTGGCCCGCCGGAGGTTCTTTCTTGTCGATGCCGAAGACGACCAGGGGGCTTCGGGCGGAATCCGGCCGGCTGCCTCAGGCCGGCGCTCTCCACACGTTCGCCCTCGTGTACTCCGGGTTCCTCTCGCCGCCCGTGATGGGCCTCCTCGCCCTTGCCGTCATCGGAGGCGCCAGCAGGTGGCCCTCCCCATCGGGACTGGCGTGGGCGACTGTCCTGGCAACGGGCTGCGGCGCACCGCCCGCCGCCTATGCCCTGCTGACGGGAGGCCGAGATCGCTCACTCACCCGGCCTCGACTCGCTCTGCAACGCCTCGAACAGCGCCAGCGCATCACCACCGCTTTGGTCTCTCTCACTGCCCTGGCCGCTGGCCTCATGCTGATGGTCGGACTCCACGGCCCGCGTCCACTCGCGACGTTCCTCGTCTTCTCGGCCGGCGGGATTGCCGTAGCCGCGGTTTTGACCCGGAAGCGGAAAATCAGTATCCACACGGGGACTGTCGCAAGTGTGCTCGGGTTGCTGGGCGCGGCACACGGTTCCTGGGCAGCTCTCGGGATTGCACTCGCCGGTGTAATGGGATGGGCACGGGTCCGCGTGGGAGCCCACACGCCGACAGAAGTGACATACGGCCTGCTGTTCGGGCTCGCCTGGGTCTTCCTGTTCCCAGGTCTGCGCGACTGGTAAGGATCAACCATCCGCACCACCCGCCCGGCCAACAACCTGATCGACATCAAGGTCCGGTACACCGGCGCCGACGAGTGGCACACCCTCACCGGAAGCCCCGCCACCGTCCCCGACAGCGCGCTGGAACACTTCCACACGCGCCTCCTCACCGCCGTCGAACACGGCGAAGAAGCCGTCACCCCCAACTGACCGGGACAGCGCCGACCGGGCAGGAACGCCCGGCCCCCTCACCGCCGGATCCCGGACGTTCGGCAAAGAGTTCCTCGTGCCGCCGACCGGGCCGCGGTTCAGTTGAGGGTGATCCACAACTCATAGGGGCGGCCGGTGCCGACGCCTTCGGCCTGTCCGCGCCGGTGAAGCCGGGGCAGCGTCGGCCGGGCAGGGCGCAGGTTGCGGGCGCAGGGGCCAGTCACGGTCCGGGCGTCCGGGGCAGGGGTCTGCCGTGGCGCAGCCGTTCGAGGCGGTGGTGTCTCAGGCGTGCCGGGACCAGAAGGCGACGAACGCGATGTAGGCGATGGCGGCGGTGGCCACGAACCAGAAGTACGGATCACCGCTTCGTCCGGATGCCAGGTCACCGATGAAGGCGTAGAGGCTCCCCACGGTGAGCACCACGCCGGTGCCGGCCCAGGCTCGCCCCGAGATCCGGGCGAAGCGCTCGTCGGGCTCCTTCTCGGTGAGGCCCTGATAGGTCTCGCTCCGGCGTCCCAGCACCACTAAGACAAGGCTGCAGACCGCCAGGACCCCGAACGCCACCAGGCCGAGAACGAGGCGGCCGCCGAACGTCGCCGCCACGAGGCAGGCACCTCCGACAGCGAGGAAGAAACCAGGGACGGACCGCCTGGCTGCACTACTGGTCACCTGCTGGGCCCTCATCGACATGAAACATCTCCTCAACGCTGACCTCGAAGAACCTGGCCATGGACATCGCGAGCGGCAGAGAAGGCGTGTACCGCTCGGTCTCAATGGCATTGATCGTCTGCCGCGAGACCCCCAGCGCCGTGCCCAGCTGTCCCTGGGAGAGCCCTCGCGACGACCGCAGGTCTCTGACCGTGTTTCTCACCTGTCAAGCATGCTTGTCACCCATCATCGATGTCAAGCATGCTTTACAGGTGCAGACCCGACAGGCCCACCACATCGTCGGCGCGACACAAGCCATGAGCGACCCGGCCGCCCCGCAGCAGGAGAACCCGACGGCCCCGCTGGCGCGGGCGATTGAGCAGAACGGGGAGTTCCTCGACCTCGTGCGCACGGGCATGCCTGCCGGAGACAGGACTCTCGCTGGGCCCTTCCCGAACCCCCCTTCCGATCGAGTGCCCCGCGCAAGCACACCGCCGGCTCGGCCAGCCCTTGCGACACGAACCCCAGCCGCTGCAGCGCGAATTCCGACCCACACCTGGGGCAGCGCCGGGTCGCCAACATGCGGGAGACGACCGGCCGCGCGAGCGCTCTCGGAAGCACTTCACTCCAGCCCACCGTACGACCGCCCTGTCGTCAACCACTGCATCCCCAGCCGTCACCCCCAACTGACCAAAACAGCGCCGACCGGGCAGGAACTCCCGGGACGCTGCTGTCTGTTTACTCGTTCACGTGGGGCCGGGGGTGCCCGCTACAACGGCTGCATGGGGATATGGACGGATGAGTTCGCCGCGCCGGTCACGCCGGCGCTGCTGCCGGTCGGTGCGTTCGCCGCGATGGCGGAGGAGTTGGTGCAATAACAGGTGGTGCGCACACCATGGTGGCTGGTGGCAGGTGAGTTGTCGGCGAACGCGGAGCCGTCCTGGACGAGTGTCCTGTGGGACATCCGCAACACTTCCCCCGCGGTGGGTGAGACGGTGGTCAGTGACCAGTCGTGGACGGACGAGGAGGACTTCGACACTCCTCCCCCGTGGGGGCCGGTGCGTGAGCGCGGCCGGGTCCTGGCCACGAGCGGCGCCGTCGAGGACCTCGTGCCCGCGCTGTCCGACGCACCGTATGGGCAGGAGGATGTCGCGCTGGTGCTCTGCGGGCTCGACTTCACCAACCGGCCGGTCGAGGACCACTACGGGAGCCCCGATCACCGGATCCTGCCGGCCTGCTTCAGTCTCGCGACCCAGCAGGAGCGGCCGGTGTGCACCAGCAGCCTCAACGGCGAACCAGGAGGCCCCTACCATCCGGTGCGCACGTTCGTCTCCACCGGCTACAAACACGGAGACGACGGCCCCTGCCCACCCGTGGACACCGTCCTGCGCCGCCACCTCGGCCCCGACCTGCTCTGCGGCCACACCCGCGGATAAGCCCCGGCCGACCGGTCAAGGGTGGCCCAGCCAGCTCCCCGGCAGAACAGCCCGACCATGCCCGGCCTCGACGGTCACCCTCGACAACGACGTCACCCCCGTCTGCGGGGAGCCGGGCGAAGGACACGGAGCCAGGGATCCATCTGCCCGCGGCTCAGGCAAGGTGTCGAGGTCGGGCAGCGTCGGCTCCCACAGAACGTGAAACGGCGCCGCCGGCAGCGCAGCGTTGCGGCCGGTCGCCAACGTGCGGGAGACAACCGGCCGCGTAAGCACCCTCGGGAGCACTCCGGATTACCGACGGGCTCCTCCCGCTCCTGCGCGCGTTGTGCTGCGCGCAGTGGATTCACTGCGGTCAGGAAGGTGGCAGGACTGCTATACGGCTGTCGGCCGGCTCGCCTCGCTCCCGCCTCCCGGGCCCCCGGCCGATGGCCGCCGGGCGACATGGTCGATGCTGTCCTGGACCATTCCCGACGAACACCCCGGGGCAGACCTCCCACCCCCACGGCAGGACCGGCCACCGCACACGAACAGATACGGCCAAACCCAATTACGGCGCGGCCCGTTCGGCCACAGGTGCGAACACCATCACCTCCGCTCAGGCCACTATCCCCGCCGCCCAACACGCTGACCACGGACAGGAGAGCACCATGGACGGGTGAGGTGATCACCGGTACAGGTCAGCCCCCGCCCACGGCGTGGGGCTCGGCCGCGACCGGGCCCCACGTCACCGCGGCCGAGCACCGCTCTCCAGCGCGCCGATCCGCGCCACCGTCGCCCCGCTCTTCGGACACACCCACACCGCCGCGCCCGCCACCACGGCCGCCACCAGCGGGTGGGTGTCCGGGTGGGCCGGGCAGTGCGGCCAGACCGCCGGCGCACCCTCGGACCACAGCGCCTCCACCGCCCACTCCTGAACCTGCTCCGCGAGGCCTGCCAGACGTTCCGCAGCAGTGGCGTCCACGGGCGGGGTCAGGCCCCGGCCACTGCCGTCGGGTGCGTAGAGCATGACCCCGTGCTCCGTGTCCGCACGCACACGCGGCCCTACAGCACACTGCGCTCTGACATCGCGCAGGACTGTCCCCAGAGCCTCAGCGAATTCCTCGTCCGCCACGACACGGTCTCCGATCGGTCAGCACCGGCTGCCAGGACTTCCACCATGACCCGGCAGCCACAGGCACCAGCCCCGATGAAGGGACTGTGCGCGAGACTACCGGTGGTTTATTCGCCCCGGTAGAGACCCAGAGGTCTGCTGCCGATGGCGACGGCCCCCGGGGCGGTTCCCAGGGCCGTGCCGTGAGCGCGGGCCGCAGTAACGAGGCACTCGGCACGCCGAACGGCATGCGATGACAGTCATGAGTGGCTGGGCCCGAGTTGTCGTCAACGAGGTGGTGCGGTCGCAGTGTCCGCGAGCGGCAGGCGGACGATTCAGCGGGTCGACTCGTCTCCGGGCAGACGACGGTTGAATTGTGGGCCTCGTCGCCCGGGAACCCAGCCCGACTCCTGGGCCCGGCGAATCGCGCGGGCTACCAGCGAGGGGGTGATCACCGTGCCGTGCTCCACCCAGGTCACCATCCGCTGTCCTCCGGCATCGGCGTCCTCCACCACGATCGCGAGGCCGGGTTCGTCGTCCGGCGCCACCACCCACCGGTAGCGACAACCGTCGACCGTGAGACACTTCGTGCCCTTCTTCGCCAATGCCACCATGAATCCCCGAGACGGCCCTGCCCATGCCCTCGTCGAGGATGATCCCAGCTCAAGCCGGTGCGGCCGGAGGCGGCTCTTCCCCGTGCCTGAAGGTGGTGCCCGTTCATGTCCAAGCTCAGCTTGTCCTCCAAGGTTCGGGCCACTGACGACGTGCGGCAGCGGGTTACCAACCGCCCCGAGCAAATCCGATGGCACCGATAGCCTTTCGGCGACAAGACTGCACCGGTGAATACCCTGCCACCGCGGCCCGATCCGCTCCTCCTACCGGTACGGGACCCGCGCGCCGGCAACCTCGTTCTCGACTATGCGGACATGCATGCCCTGGTTGCCGACCTGATTCTGCCCGGCCACGCATCGATGTACCTGATGAGCGCGATGGAAACCTCCCGCGAGCTCATCCGGCACTCCTACTACCGGTACGAGTTCGCCACCGTCGCCGTCACGCATTCCCTGTTCGCCCTGGAGCACGTTCTCGCCGAACGTCTGGCCATGAACGAACCGCTCCCCGTCCTCATCGAGCGGGCTGCCGGCGCAGGGCTCATCACGCCCGGACTCGCCGCCGAACTCGACCGCAGCCGACTGCTGCGCGACAAGCTCACGCAGGGCACCGAGTCAAGTGCCGCCCTCCGCCCGATCCGGGCCGTCGCCATGGTGCGTGCCGTCTTCGATGCCGTCTCCCTGCTCCTTCGTCCACCGTCCGCGGCGTAGGCGACAGCCGCCGACGTGGGCGGAGCACAGCCCGAAGGCGGACTCGCCCGGCTGTGGGAGGACCACCTGCGCGCCCCGTTCCCCGACGGCTTCCGCGGCGTGGACTTCGACGGCGTCGACCTGGTCCTCCTGGACGCCGACGTCGCCGGCCTCGTGCAGAGGGAGCTGAAAGGCGGACTCGACGACAGCGGCATCGCCTACCTGTGGGGCTGCATCGCTGACCTGGACAAGATCGTCCCTCTGATCAACGAAGAGTACTGCGCCTCCTACTTCACGAGACTTCGGACGATGGCCCGGGTCGCAGCAGCGCCCTACAACCCCACCGCGACCTGACCATCGGGGTGGAAACAGACTCGGGGTCTCTCACGACCGCGTCAGGGTCCGCCTCGGCTTTGCTCGACGACGCTCTCGGGTCGCTTGACCGTTTCACCCACCTCGTAGCGGTGGCCCGACGGCCAGGGGGCGGAGCTCGCGAGCATGGCCGATGACCCGGACGGACCCTACGCGTGTGGCTGGCCGATCTCGGCCTGTCGGAGGCGATCGAGCGGGGCATCCTCACCCGGGTCGAGACCGCCGTCCTGGAGATCTGCGCCCCCTCCCCCGTTCGCGGGGAGTCCGAGGAGGCGTGGCGCGGCCGACGGCCGGCCCTGTTGCAGACGGTGCTGCTGGAGCACGCTGCCGCGTACAACCTCAAGACCGTGATGACGTTCCACCAGAAGGTGGAGGAAGCCGCGGCGTTCACGGAGAAGCTGCCGGAGACCACTGCCGAGCTGTACGTCACCGACGCCTCCGACAGCGACTGGGCCACCGCTGGCGAGCTGCCGAAGTCCTCGATCGATGCCCAGTTCTACGAGCTGGAGGCCGACCGCCACGTCCCGCCGGACCGGGTGTGGCCGGCGTGGCTGTGCGGCGACCACCTCGTGGCCGAACGCCGCGAGGCGCTGCGCCAGTTCGCAGGCGGCATCGACGCAACCGGCACCGGGTCCACCGCGCGTTCCTCGCGAGCGTTCGCGTGCTCGGTGAGGGCGTGGACCTCACCGACGAGCGGGCGTGGAGGCAGTGTGCTTCGCGGGCACCCGCGGCTCGCAGGTCGAGATCGTGCAGAACATCGGCCTGGCACTCCGGCCCAACCGCGACGGCACCACGAAGACCGCACGCATCATCGTGCCGGTCTTCCTCGAAGCCGGCGAAGACCCGGCCGACATGGTCGCCTCCGCCAGCTTCACCACTCGTAGCCGTACTCCAAGGCCTCCGCTCCCACGACGAGCACCTGGTCGCACAGCTCACCTCCCACGCCCTGACCCGCAGCAAGCACGAACGCAAGGTGCACATCCAACGCGACCAGGACGGCCGCATCATCGGGGCCGCTGGCGAGGACGACGCTGAGGACCAGGAACAGGACGGCGCCGATGCCGCCGTCGAGTTGGCGCTGCCGCACTTCTCCAGCCCGCGCGACGCAGCGACCATCACGGCCTTCCTGCGCACCCGCGTCTACCGGCCGGAGTCATTCGTGTGGCTGGAGGGCTACCAAGCCCTCATCCGCTGGCGCGCCGAGCAATAAGATCACCGGCCTGCACGCGGTCCCCTACGACACCGAGACCGAGGTCGGCGTCACCAAGAACTTCCCCCTCGGACGGTGGATACACCAGCAACGCAAGACCCTGCGCGCCGGGAATTCGAGGCCCGGCGCAAGACCCTGCTCGACGCGCCCGGAGCCGGAATGGTCTGGGAGCCGGGCGAAGAGGCGTGGGAAGGCCAAGCTTGCCGCGCTGCGCTCGTACCGGCGGGCGACCCGGGCACCTCGCGCCCCGGCAGGACGCGGTCTGGGGCGAGGGTGAGGCGATGGTCCCCATCGGACAGCACATGGCCAACCTCCGCCGGAAAGGAACAAAGAACGGCCTGGACAAAGACCCGGAACGGGCGACGAAACGCGCAAAGCAGCTGACGGCCATCGCCCCGGACTGGAACTGCCCATGGCCACTGGACTGGCAACACCACCACCGCATCCTCGCGGACCTGGTCGACGCCGACGGCAGCCTCCCCGACATCCAGCCCGGCGTGCAGTTCGACGGCGACGACATCGGACGGTGGCTCCAGCAGCGGAAACAGCCCGGCACCTGGGCGCAGTTGTCGACCGAGCAACAGGAACGGCTGACCGCATTGGGTGTGCAGCCCGCCCAGGCACCTTCCCCCGCCCCCGCAGCCAGGCGTGCGCCGAACGGCCCGAGCAAAGCACAACAGGCCTTGCAACGCGGCCTGTTAGCCCTCACGCAGTGGGCGGAACGGGAAGGGCGCCAACCGACCTGTCCCGCGCGGCCACAGCGAGACGATCACGGTCAACGGCGAAACGGACCCGATAGCCGTGAAGCTCGGCGTATGGATCTCCAACACCAAAACTCGGCGGGACAGACTCACCCCAGAACAGCGGGACGCACTATGCAAGCTCGGCATCGAATGAGCCCAGGGCTCCGGAGGATCATGCCGAACGCATGGGACTCTCCGGTTCTGGAAGGCCGTTCCATCAGAGGCATCAGCGGAGCCGGTCTGGGGAGGGGAATTGCGTGATCTGCTCGTCGAGCCAGGTGTAGGTTTCCAGACAGGACAGGTAGCCGGCATGGGCGAGGACCAGCACTCCGCCGATGGCCTGCCCGTCGGCATCGACGACTTCGGCCTCGGCGACGACGGGATCATCGGCGATGCGAGCGGCAGGCGTGAGAGCCTCGTCCAGGCCAAGATCGATGCTGGCGCAGGAGCACGTGCAGTGCCCGGTCACCCACAGGTGCGGGATCTGCGCCCGCAGAGCGCGATGAACAGGGTCGTCGCTCTTGAGGAGTGCCTCAAGGAGCTCGACCGCTTCTGCGGGTACTCGATCACCGGTCGTGCTGGCCTCCATGTCCTGACCTGACCATCCGACCAGGTTGAACGTCAAACCGGATTCCCAGCACGTCCCGGCGCCCGGGGCTGGTCACGGGTGGAGCCAGAGCCGGATCGCGGCGACGGTGACTCTGCCGTGGAAACGGGCATGGTGGTGTGTGACCCGAGCCCGGACATGTGGCGGTAGTAGAGGTAGAGGATTCGCAAGTTCTCCGTGCCGAAGCCGCGCGTCGGCCCCCACTTGGTGAGGGTGTCCACCATCTCGGAGACCGTCAGCTCCTGTGCCCCCAAGGTGCCGAACTCCGCGATCGCCTCGCTGCGGTCGATGCTCAGCGGCTTGAGTTGCGGCGCGTGCGGCAACTCGGTCAAAGACTTGGCGACTTCGGTGGGGTTGGCCGCGTTCCACTGGGCTTTGTGAGCGTTCTCCTTCCCCGCCCCCTTCCGCCGTATGCGGGCTTCCTTGCGAGCGGCGGCGAGGTGGGCGCGGATGCTGTCGGCCTCCAGTCGGAGACCTTCCTGATACCGCACTTCCGCCCGCGCGAGGCGTTCCAGGGCCTGGTGCCCGCCGATATGGATGTACAGGCACACCGCCCCGGCCTCCAGATGTGCCCGAAACAGAAGGCGCGCGGCCATCTCCTGCTCAACGCGGGCCGCCGTCTCCATCTCGGCCAGCAACCGACAGCAGTGACTCAGCGCCGCTCCGACGTGCATCCGCCACCTGACCCGCTCCGTGCCGGAGTTGACCAACGCCCAACGGGAGCTTACGGGGGCAACCTGCCCGCCGGACCACCCAGTTCAACGCCCAGACCCAGCCAGGGGGCACCGCTCGGGCGGGAGGTTCGAGAAGCCGCCGCGCGTCAGACTCTGCCGGGGTCCGGCGGCGGGCAGCATCGGCCGGACGTCCACGCCGCCGGACCCCTCCAGTGTCACCTACCGGGCAAGCCGAAAGCCGCACGGCATCCGGCGCAAACCGCCGCATGGACCACACGGATTCCTCGGTGCCGGTGAAGGCTACGATCTCGATGTGCTGGGTGATGCTGTGCTTTTGCACCGGGCCATGGTGAAGGTCACGGTCTCGGTCGCCGGCTGTCCGCGGGGCCTGCTGAGCGCCGTCGCTCGGGGCCGGCCTGATCCGAAAGAATGGCCCTCCCCCGCCGGACGGCGCTGCTCAGCGGCACCTAAGGGTGCTGGAACATGACCTCTGGGTAGGCCCGGGAGGGGCCGTCGAGGAGAGGCTGTGGAATTCCCTTCAGCTGGAGGTCGAAGAAGGCGCCGACGTAGGTGCCGGTGATCGCCGCGGCGCGCTCGGCGGCGATGGTCTCGGCCGGGAGGGGGATACCCGCCTGGGAGGCGAGAACCGGCAGATCGGTGAAGTCGAAGTGGACCGCTCCCGCGACGGTCAGCCAGCGTTTCCAGCCGCCGAGGTCCGCCCACGCCTGGTCCCAGGAGGTGTCCTTGCCCGGAGCGTGCCCGGACTCGGTGCCCAGTAGCAGGAAGGGCCGGCCTCCCACGCCCGCGGCGGGGGGCCGGACGTCGAAGGTGCCGTCCATGTCCACACCGGCGTGCACCCGCCGGTCGGCGGCCATGGCCGAGGCGGCTGCGCTGCCGCCGACAGAGTGGCCGGCCACGCCGATGCGGTTCCGGTCGATCGTCCAGTGGTACGGCCACGGCGAATGACGGCCGGTCAGCTGGTTGACGACGAACGAGACGTCCTTGCCTCGGCTCTCATTCACAGCGATCCAGCCGCCCGGGGGAAGGGTGTCGCAGATGGTGCAGGTGAGCGTCCGGCCGTCGGGGAACGTGGTCCCGGAGTCCTCGTAGGTGTGGTTGACGAGGGCGACGACGTAGCCACGGCTGGTCAGGTCCTCGGCGAGGCTCGTGAGCGTGGTACGAGGCAGGGTGAAGCCGGGTGAGAGCACGACCAGCGGAAAGCGGCCGGAGGCCGGACGGGCGCCGGTGCGGGCCCAAGAGCGCGTGCCGCTGAGCGTGCCGGGCGGGATGCCGGCTCCCGGCGCCTGCTTCTGCAGCAGCAGCGCGGCCTCTGCGACGGTCATGTAGGGCGCGGGTACGCCGGAGCCGGACCGTGCGGGGTAGAACACCGAGACCATGAGCCGGCGCGGGCCGGCGGAGGGCACCCAGGGATCCTGGCGGTGGGTGTCCACCAATTCCAAGGTGCTGAGGCCGACGGCGTGCGGGCCGGTGGGGCGGGGCAGCGCCAGGTGGACGTCCGTGCTGGCGGTGACGGCCGGGGCCGGGACGGCCGCCTGCGCCGAGACGGCCGGCAGGACCAGCGGAAGGCAGAGCACGATCGCGAGCATGCCGGACACCGCGATGCGATGAGTTCGTCTCATGGTGCCCAATGTGGCTCGGACTCCCCGACCCCGCATCGGCCCGCAGACGGGCGCGCACGACGCCTGCCCGTAGGGGTTTGCCAGGAGCGCCCCCTAGCCCGCTGGTACGTGACCATCGACGGCGTTGTCCGGTAGCGGTCGGCCTTGCACAGGTCAGATCGGCCTTGCATCTGAGGCTGCACATTGCGGGCGGATCTTGCATCGGACCGCGATCAGGTTGCCCATCGCCCTGCCGTCCACGACAGGGCGATACGGTGGTCGGCTATGGGAGACGCTCCGCGCGAAGTCAACGAATGGCCCCAGGGGCGCAACCCGCGGCGCCGGGGAATCGGGGTGCTCGGCTGGGCGCTGCTGATCTTGCTCATGGTCGCGCTGTTCACCCTGTGGCCGAGCTGACGGCAGCTTCTCGTGTCCACCGACAGCGGCAGGGAAGCGGAAGCCCCGGACGCAGTCGCCGAAGGTGCAAGAACAGCTTGACCAACCGCGGAGTCGGCGCGCAGCCAAACCTTGCATGCCGCTGGTCACGCCACCGAGCGTGCAGCCTCCACCGGGACCGGACAGCCGTCATCGGGACGCTAGCAGTGCTGCTCCTCCCTGCTGCCGGTGTGACTTAGTGCTCCGCTTGGCCAGTTGAGCGCATCGCAGGATGCTGCCCTTATGGACGAGAACCCGCAGCGTGAGTTCTGGACCGTGGGGCGTCTGCGCGAGGCTCTGGCGGAGTTCGACGCGGACACTGAACTTGCAACATCGATGTCCCCGACGATGACGCGGCAGACTGGAACTCAGCGTGGAGGGAGCCGAAGTGACGGTAGGACCGGGGACCGGGGACCGGGCGAACTGTACGTGGTGACCGCAGGCGTTCGGCATGCCGTTCGCACCGGGAGCCGGGGCACCCTGGTCATCGTGGAAACACCCGAAGGGTGAGAGCAGCCCAGGCAGCCGATCCTGGGCACCCCCCTCGCGGCCGCGAACGCCCCTGCTCAACTCGGCCTCGACCGGGCGCAGGGCACCCGAAATGCAGGCGCGCTTCGTACGCGCTTGTGGATGTGGGCCCGGCGGGGGCGGTGCACTGTGTGCGGATCAGCGGGCGATCGAGATCGCGAAGGGCGCGAATCCGCTGGACCGGATCACGTGCGGTACGAACAGGATCGCGGCCTCCGTAGCGCGGGCGGTCTGGATCCCGCCGAGATCAGTGATCCACTCCTTGCGCCAGCCGAGGTCGGTGAGCAGTTCACGGACGGTCTGCTTGGCCTGCGGGTCGTCGCCGGAGAGGAAGGCGTCGGGCGCCTGGGTGAGCGTGGCCGGCGCGGTCATCACCGGGAACAGCATGGTGTTGAGTGTCTTGACGATGTGCGTTTCGGGGAGCGCTTCCTGGAGTTGCTCGGCGAGGCTTGAGCCGGGGTAGATCAGGTGGGCGGGCAGTCCGTCCGGTCCGTCGACGGTGGCGTTGGATACGTCGACGAGGATCTTGTCGCGCAGTTCCTCGCGCAGGGCGACGAGCCGGTCCAGCGAGCCGGCGCCGGGGGTGGCGTTGATGACGATCTGGGCTGTGCGGGCGGCGTCGGCGGCGGCGCCCGGCGTGCGGTCCGCGACGGTCACCTCATGCCCTGCCCGGGTGAGGGCTGTGGCCAGGTTGCCGCCGACGCGGCCGTTTCCGAGAACTGCGATCGTGGTCATGATGATCTGGTCCTTCCGTGCGTGCAGGTTGTGGTGCGCGGTCAGCGTGAGAGTGTGGCGGCGGCCTCGGCGTGGACGCCGGGTGCGGCGGCCAGGAGGCTCTCGCTCTGCGGGGTCCAGGGGCGGCCCTCGGCGTCGGAGATCTGTCCGCCGGCCTCGGTGACGAGCAGGGCCCCGGGCAGCAGGTCCGCGCGGGCGCCGGCGAACTGCCAGAAGGCGTCGATCCGGCCGGCGGCTACATGCAGCAGGTGCAGGGTCGCGGGCACGGCGGTGCGCACGACGAGCGCCTCGAAGAGCATCGCGGTGATCGAGGAGCCGACGCGCCGCACGACCTTCTCGTCCTCGTCCGGCCGGGCTTGGCTGGTGGCCACGATGCTCAGGCCGAGGTCCGTGGTCTGGGACACATGCAGCGGCCGGCCGTCGAGGTGGGCGCCCGCGCCGGTGAGCGCGGTGTAGGTCTCGCCGGTCAACGGCAGGTGGACCGCGGTGAGCACCGGCTGGTTGTCGCGCACGAGGGTGGCGGTCACCGCCCACTCGGGCAGGGCGTGCAGGTGGTTGACGTTGCCTTCGGCCGGATCCACGACCCACCATTCGCCGGGCGGCAGCGCCCCTCCGACCAGTTCGTCCTCCACCCATCCGGCGTCCGGGCGCAGGCGCGTGAGGCGGGGGCGCAGGATGTCGAGGGCCGTGTCGTCGTTGGCGGCGAGCGCGCGCATCAGCTCTTCGCGGGTCTGGTAGCGGACCACCTCGCCGAAGCGCTCGCGCAGCGCCGAACCGGCCGCGCTCACGGCGATCGCGGTCTGGTCGAGCAGGTCGGCGTCGGAGGCGGCGACATCAGTGGTCTGAACTGTTTCGGACATGGTGAACTCCCCTTTGAGAAGGAGGTGTTGGGGCCGTTCGGGCCAGACTGTGCGCTCTGTTCAGCGCTCTGGTCTCGAAGCTATACAGCCCCTTGATTAACTTCAAATGCATGTAAAGCACGACTAGGATTACTCACATGCAATTGGATCTGAACCTGCTGGCCGCGCTCGACGCGCTGCTGGAGGAGGGCAGTGTGGCCGGGGCTGCCGCACGCCTGCATGTCACCGCCCCCGCGATGAGCCGGAGCCTGGGCCGCATCCGGCGCACGACCGGGGACCAGATCCTGGTGCGCACCGGCCGCACGATGACCCCGACGCCGTACGCGATCGCCGTCCGGGAACAGGTGCACGAGCTGCTGCACCAGGTCCAAGGGGTGCTGGCACCCAGCCGTGAACTCGATCTGGCAACGTTGGAGCGCACCTTCACACTCCGCTGGCACGATTCCCTGGTCGCCTTGAGCGGCCCCGCACTGCTCACGGCCGTACGTGAAGAGGCGCCGGGCGTGCGATTGCGCTTCATCGCGGAATCCGGCATCGACACCCCCGAGTTGCGGCGCGGCGAGGTCGACCTGGAGGCGAACGCCAACCCCCCGAGCGCACCGGATATCCGTGCCGAGAACGTGGGCGAGACCCGTCTCGTCATCGTCGTGAGGAAAGGGCACCCCCTCACCCGCGTCAGAACCGTCACCGCACAGCGATACGCCGCCGCTGAGCACGTCACCGTCTCGCGACGGGGAAACCTCAGCAACGCCCTCGACGACGCCCTCGCGCGGCTCGGCCTCACCCGCCGCGTGGTGGCGACCGCGCCCACGGAGGCGGCCGCGCTGGAGTTCGCGCGCGGCTCCGATCTCCTGATCAGCGTCCCCGAAGCCACCACACGGTCCGCGGTCGCCGACCTCGGCCTGGAGGTGCTCCCTCTCCCGCTCGAACTACCCTCAGCGCCGATATACCTGTCCTGGCATCAGCGCTACGACACCGACCACGCCCACGCCTGGCTGCGCGGGCTGGCACGAACCGCGCTCGCCACGTCAGGAACGTCGGACTCCTTCATGCCCGCGCCTTCGCCCTGACGGGATAAACGGCATTATCGCGAGGTCCGGAAGCGCTGTACGGCTCGCTGACCGCCTCTCAGCCTCTCGGGGGTCCCATCACACCGACGGACTTGAGTTCGGGTTCCCATGGCACCATTCTGCGCGTCGCATTTCTGATGTTTTCTCAGAAATGCCTGAATGGTGTCCTGATGTTCTGTCGCGGCGAACCTTGACCGATCCCACTGAACTTCGATCGGTCCGCAGTTGGTTGGGGGTCCCGGGTTCCGAAGCGGGTCCGTAGCGAAGGATGTGTGCCATGTACGAGACCTTCCGCTACCGCTACCTCCACGCTGGCGTGGGCCTGGCCGCCAACCTGTGCGCCGACGCGTACCAGACGGACGAGCCTCCACCTCCATCCGCCCTCCTCATCCACCGCTCCCTGTACCTGCGGCTGCCCGCGGACCGAGCCCCGTACTGGCTGGAGGCAGCCTGGCTTGCCTTCGGGGCTTCCCTGCACGCCAAGCAGTTGGCCGACGGCCGGGCCCTGGTCCTCGACGTCGAGGCGTTCACGTACCCCGGCGCCGACTACCGCGCGGAGGTCGCTGCCCTCGCTCTCGACGGCTGGATCCACCGTCGCTTCGGGCTCGCCCCCTGCGGTGCCTCGGTCACGTACGACAGGCCCTCCCACCGCTTCGCCTTCACCTGGCCGAGCCCGGTCGCCCCCTTCGCCGACGAGTTCCCGCCCCCAGGCCCAGCCTGAGTTGCCGCCACCGGCGGGCGTTCCCACCGTGTTCAAAACGGCAGTGCTGTGGCCGGGCAAAGCCCGTGCCGGCGAGTACCGGGAGAGCCTGGCCGAACTGCGTCGCAAGCGGCGTGGTCGCTGCAACGGCGGCAGGTGGCGTTCGTTTCATGCCGTCCGCCACCGTACTGCCCCGCCCACCTTGACCGTCGGCGAGTCGCCGGTCCGTGTTCACGGGGCGCCGTGAACACGGCAGGGCTTGGCCGTCATCTCTTGGTGTTCACGGTCTTGGCGGTGACTTACCCGATCTGTGCGCTGCCGCAGATGAAGGTGGTGGTCTCGAACAGCTCTGGTGTGATGCGGACCCCCGTCAGGTGCTCGGCCAGGGCAAACGCCGCTTCTCCGCCCAGGTATTGCTCGGTCTCGGAGATCTCGTCCCAGAACTGGAATCCACTGTGGTGCATGGGCTCCAGAAGTTCGTCCGGGGTCGCTCCCCAGCGGCGGTCGGGTACCCCAGGCTCGAACGTCAGGCGCTCCGTCGTGTCCTGGGCCCAGAGGAATGAGGCGAGGCCGTTGATGTTGCGGAAGTGCGAGACCCAACGTGTTCCCGCCGAGGCCGGCAGCGCTCGCTCCTCGGTGGCGCCGAGGTGGCCGACGGGCTCGATCAGCAGGGTCCAGTCCCCGACGGTGGCCATGGCGATGAACTGCCGGGTGTTCTCCGACTGATCCATCAGGTCGAAGGCCGCCTCGACGATCGCCGCCACCCCTGTCCGGGCGGGCTCTGCCTGGCCTCCGAGACGGGCAAGAACCTCTTCGGACGGCCACTCGTTGATCTCTTCTTCGAAGCTATGCGGTCAAGGCATTTCACTCCACAACGCCCCGAGAATTCCGGGGCGCGCCTGTGCCAAGGACAGGAAGCCAGCGAGCTGGATATGGCGCCTGAATATCATCCCGGCCACTGCCCTGCCGCTCTCTTTCTCATGTCCGCCGTGGTGCGACTGGACGCATGGCCCTGATGACCCAGGTGTCCAAACAACCGACGACATGGTGCACATCCTGCTCGGCCCCGGTCTTGCCGTAGAACGGTACGGGTCTAAGGGCTGGCTCGAGTGGATCCTGTCTCTGACTGCTCAGTCTCATCCCGACAGGACACCTGGATCAGCAGGTATCGAAATTGATGTGGCGGGCGGGAACGCGGGCAAGGTCTCCACCCGGGCTGAGGCCGAGCGCTTTGCTGGGCAACTACGAGGGATGGCAGCAGTAGTGGAGACCTGGTCGGCCTGGCTTCCTGACGTTCCCGCCGACTAGTTGATCATCGTTGCCGGGACGCCTCAGCCCGACTCTTGGCACCACGGGAGCGGAGGTCCAGCGGCATTGCGCTCCGGGTCCGAGGCTCGGCTCCACGAGACCAGAACGGCCCCGCTCCCCCAAGGAGGGGGCAACGGGGCCGACTAGGCTCTATGAATCCGCGCCAGCTCTTTCCCGGCGCTGCGTCGCCATGGCCGCAACAGCGTCAGCCATCCGGAAGAACTCGGCGTCGCTCATCTTCTGGTCCAGGAAGTACGCAGCCTGCTCCCCGTCGTCATAGGGGAACCGCCGAAGACCGCGCAGCGGCTCGGCGGAGGCCTGGCGCGGCTCCGGGACGCCATCGGCCAAAGGCCGATCAGCTCCGCCGATGTCCTCCGTGTCAGCCGTGTCGTTCAAAACGGCGTTTTGAGGATCGGGGTCCGCACCGGCGGGCTGCGGGTCGGACGGCGTGCGCAGCTCGGGGTTCAAAACGCCGTTTTGAACCCGCCGCTTCCTGGGCTTCGGCGTCGCGGCCTTGCGCTTGATCTCATCGACGTGGGCGCGCTGCTCCTCGGGAGGCTTGGACGCCAGGCCCCGCACCTGAGCCGGCTTGACCGTGCCGGCTTCCAGCTCGTTCTTCACCTCGGCATCCAGCTTGAGGAGAGCCAAGCGGTGCGAGACGTACATCTGCGTCTTGCCGATTCTCTGGGCCACCGCGTCCTGGCTGCCGTGCTTCTTCACCATGCGGTGCAGGAACTCGGCTTCCTTGATCGGGTCGATCTTCTTGCGGTGGATGTTCTCGATGATGACGGCTTCATCGAGCTTGCCGTCGTCGTCACCGAGGCGGTCCTGCACGCGGATGTCGATGCGTGTCCAGCCGAGCTGGCGGGCGGCGGCCAGGCGTCGGTTGCCTCCGACGACGATCCAGTCAGCGCCGTCGACCGACTTCGCGAACTCGGGCTTCAGACGGACGAAGACTCCGTGTGAGACGACAGCCACTGGTTGAAGCTGCCCGACCTGCCGCAGCGTGTCCTTGAGTTCGGCGAACTCGGGATCCTCGTCGGTGTAGTCCTCGGGCTGGCGAGGGTTCTCCGGGTTTCCGGTGATGGTGTGCATCAGCACCGTGGTGGGCGGAGCCGACGGCTTCCCGTCCCTCTCGCCCGAAGCCGGGGAATCGGGTGCGTCGTTGCCCAGCAGGGCGGTGAAGCTGGTCCTCTTGGTGCTCATCAGCGCCCCTTCTTTCCTGCGCCGATCTCCAGAGCCAGCTTGTAGAAGTCCTCGCGGGCTTCCATGGCGACCCGGTTCTTCTTGTAGCGCGTGACGACGAGCCCTTCGACCGCCGCCCGGGTGTGGATCTTGTAGTGGCGGATCACGGTCTTGGCGAGGTTCCATCCGTTGCCGAGGACATACGCCTGGGTGTCGTCGCGGTCGGCAGTCCCGTCGCGGGGGTCCCAGTTGTTCACGACCACCCAGTACGGCTTTCCGAGCGGTTTGACGACCTGCTCGATCGTGTCGCGCGTCGGAATGAAACCGAGCGGCTCGGGTTCGATGGGCACGATGATGTCATCGGCAACGTCGAGGACTGCCCTCATGGCGTCGGCGGCGGCGCTCGTACCGAACGGGTCGCCGGCCTGCTCAAGTTCGTCTTCGGGGAGGTCCATCCAGCCCGGGGTGTCGATGAACGCGTGCTTGATCTTCTTGGACTTCTTCAGTTCAGGGAAGAAGCCCAGATCCTTGCGCGTCTTGGTCTGGACGAACGAGAACGGAAGGTCGTTGCCGACCCGTTCCGCCCACCAGGTCGCCGAGCCCTGGGGGTCGCTGGAGACCGCGACCACGTAGTCCGGGTCATCTGCGGGGGACTCGCCGAGGACTTCCGCGGTGGTGGCCGCTGTATTGACGGTCAGCGTCGACTTGCCGACGCCGCCCTTGCGGTTGATGAACGCAGTGATGCGTGCCATGTGCTGCTACTCCATTGGTTCCGTATGCTTCCCGACCCTGAAGGGCCGGTACTAGCGGACCGTGACAGCATGTCATGCCAGTGGCAGACGGGGTGCCACGAGCAAGGCGCGTCGTAGAGCGCGGCTTCAAAACGGCGTTTTGGAGCGGTGTGCCAAAGCGGTGTGCCAAACGGTGCGCAGCGGGGTCGACGGCAGTGAGTTGTCCCTCCTGGCGGCATCCGTCTGCTGTCTCAGGGCCGCCTGACGCCATGCCAGCTGACGGGCAGGTGCCTCCCACTCGGCCTGTGGGTTCAAAACGCCGTTTTGACGTTGTGCCCAAGTAGGCCCTGAAACGCAAGAAGGCCCGTACCCCTAGAAACTCCCCAGAGGGGTCGGGCTTCACCGTGCCAGCCGGGCGTTGAATCGCGTGGACCGCTGCCTGGCCCTCGTGTTCCACTGCACGGATGAGCCTGTCGGTGGATGTCTTCGTGGTCGGTACGGACGGCGAGCTGCGGATACTGGACGTCCCGGACGGAGCCTCCGACCTGGCTGGCTTCGAGCGTTGGCGTACGACGTGGGGTTCGGACGTGGTCGGCTCGCTGGGCGCACGGTTCTTTCCCCAGCTGGCCGGCGCCGATCTGAAGGTCGAGCCCAGCGAGGTCCCGGCGTTCCTTCGGGAGTGCACGCTACTGCGGGAACACCTGGAAGACATCGTCACCCGCACCGTGCGGTCACGGACCCTGGCAGAACACCGGCACGTGCTGTCCCGCCGGTTGGCCAACATCGAGGACGCAGCCAAACGGGCGCAGAGCATGGACGGCGGCATCCTCATCTGGTGACCCGCCGTGTCGGGACTGGTTCGGTCGGAACGGCTGGAGGGTTCCAGTGCTGCGGGCCCGAAGGGCAAGTGGGACGAGGCCGGGACGAAGGTGAGAATCGTGCTGATACGCAGTCCACATGCGCCCGGGTACATGGGCTTCACCTCGTTCCCGCTTCCGAAGGCCACCCCGAACTGGCGGGCAGCGACACCATGACCCAAAACCGACAAGACATCTGGGTCGACTTCGGCCTCAGCGTGGCTGGCTGCGTCAGATCATGAGCGTCCGTCACGATCGGATTCCCCAGGTGCCGGTCCTGGAGCCAGCCGTCGGCGGGAACTGCGTGATGCAGTCCTCGCCGAGATCAGGCGGGCAGGGCCCGCGTTGACAGCGGCCGACAAAGTAAATCCCTACGACTCGGTACGGGGAGTGGTGCCCGCTCTGGAGCATCTCGTGCCTGCGGCCTGTTGCGAAAGCAGATCTTGCTCGTGAAACGATCACGCCTCGTGTGGCGTGGTGACCTGACGAACAGCCAGTGGGCCCGGCTGCAGCAGTTGTTGCCCAAGGGCATCAAGCAGGGCCGCCCGCCGGTAAGGACCCGGCAGCAGCTGATGGACGGCATACGGTGGCGGACTCGGACGGGTGCACCGTGGCGTGATGTGCCAGCAAGGTATGGACCGTGGAGCCGGGTCTATGAGCTGTTCCGGCGCTGGCGGCGGGACGGCACCTGGGCAGCGGGTCGTCACCCAGCTCCAGGCCCAGGCAGACGCGACGAGCTTGATCACCTGGAAGGTGAACGTCGACTCCACCGTCTGCCGGCTCACCAGCATGCCGCCGGAGCGAGGAAAAAGGGGACCTGCAGGTCGAACCGCCCGGCGGCGTCGACACCGAGCCGGACGACCACGGTCTCGGACGCTCGCGTGGCGGCCTGACCACCAAGCTCCACCTGGCCGTCGAGCAAGGCCAGAAGCCCATGTCGGTTGTGATCACCGCCGGACAGCGCGGCGACTCCCCGCAGTTCGAGCCTGTCCTGAACAAGATCCGCGTCGCCCGAATGGGTTCCGGCCAGCCGCGGACCCGGCCCAACCGGGTCCGCGCCGACAAGACATCCCACGCGGATAAGAGTCAAGCCGCAGCGGCGGAACATTCGTCCTGCGGCTGGATCGGGAATGCCTTGAGCTCGTCGTAGAGCTGGCCGTGCTGGAGGCAGTAGAAGAGCATGCCCATGAAGCGGTTGAAGAGATTGCGTTGTGCCGCGACGTGCCGGTCGCCGACTTCCCTGCGGTGGTCGTAATGGGCCCTGGCGCCTGCTGACTTGGTGAGCGAGACGAAGGCCCACACGTAGCCAGCGGCCGCCAGCCTCTGATTCTTTATCCTCCGGCTCATGACCGTGCGGCTCTTACCACTTGCCCGAGTGACTGGGGCACTTCCGGCGTATGCCTTGAGCGAGTCGGCGCTCGCAAATCGGGCTCGGTCATCGCCTATCTCCGCCAGGACGCGGGCACCGGTTAAGGATCCGAGACCTGGAAAGCTACGGATGACCGGTGCATCAGGGTGTTCTTCAAATGCGGCAGCCGTAGATTTCTCAAGCTGATCCGCGTTGAGACAAGCGGTGTTGAGCTGTCTCAGCAGAGCAGACGTCTGCTGACCAAAAGCTGCTTCCACCTGCGGAAGCTGGTGGAGATAGTCACGCTGGAACACTTTATGGAGCCTGTCGGCTTCAGCCTCGATGCCGCGTACTCGGCCGGCCTTCTTGAGTAATGACTGCAACCGACGCCGCGTGAGTGTTGCGGCGATGGTCGGTGTCGGGGCTGCGGCAAGGATACTCCGGGCTTCCCGTGCGCATAGGCCGTGCTTGTGTGTGGCGAACGCGTTCAGGATGGCCGGGTAGAACTCGTGCAGCTGGGAGCGGAGCTTGTTGCTGGCCTGACCGCGAGCCCAGACGGCATCCTGTTGTGCTCGGGCAAGCACCGCGATGGCCTGCACGAGCTCGGAGTCCGCAGGCAACGGCCGATGAGCAGCCATGTCGGTCCGCAGGATGTTCGCCAACACCGCGGCGTCGATGGCGTCGGACTTCCTCCGGGCCACAGAGTGACGATCCCGGTAGCGGGCAACCGCCAGCGGGTTGATCGCGTAAACGGGGCGACCGGTGGCCCGCAGGCACGCGACGAGAAGTCCACGGGACGTCTCGATCGCAACGGGTATCAGGGTGTCAGCGCGGTCGCCGTGCTCGCCCAGCCGAGCAATCAACTGAGCAAATCCCTCTGCATCATCATTGATCCGCAGCTTGGCGAGTTGTTTCCCACCGGCATCGACCAGCGCGATGTCGTGGTGATCTTCGGCCCAGTCCACCCCGCAGAAGACGGGCGCCGGTAACGTAGTGACCTCCATGTACCTCTCCTCTGCCGTGGCTCGTTTCTAGTCTCAAGCCTGTGCAGGGTGCGCGTGCTCCCTAATGGAAGTGCTCAAGGCACGTCATCCCACCAGCCGTTCGCAACCCCAGCAAGCCGTGCGGCCCTCGGTCTGCTTCAGAGCTAAGGCTCCGGCAATGGTGAGAGGTGATCCACGAGGCCAGCTCGGACTGCGAATAGTCAATCGCGTTGCAGACGGGCCATGAGCACAGTGACGGAACGTGCTCTCAACCGTCACCAGCGGTACCACTCGGGCACGCTTGCCGATACTCCTCTGCCTCACCTTGAACGAACACTGCTGGGCGCGGAAGCGACCTCGTCTTGTCAATAGGACTCGAAGGTCCGGGCATACTCAAAGGCTCGCCCCGCGCCCCGAAGGACGGCGAGACCATCACCCAAGAACTGGGCTCAGTACCGACCTTCGGGTCCCATTAGGCATACGCCTCCCGAAAGAACCGCGCCTACCTGCGTAAACGGGGCATCCGCTGCACCATCCCAGACAAGACCGACCAGGCCCTCAACCGCAAGAAGCGCGGCTCCCGCGGCGGCCGTCCGCCGAAGTTCGACAAGATCGATTACTGAGAGCGGCACGCGGTCGAGTGCGGCATCAACCGGCTCAAGAGACACCGGGCCGTGGCCACGAGATAACACAAGCTCGCGGTCAGCTACGAGGCCACGGTCCTCATCGCGGCCATCAACGAGTGGCTGTGACCGGCATTTTCGCGACTGGCCTGGTGGCCCTTCACCGATTCTCCGCCTCGAATGCCTGGGCGACGGCGAGGCTGTCCTCGTAGACATGGTGCCGGGTGACAAGGCCGTCTTCGACGGTGAGATGCAGAGCGAACCGCGCGTGATACGCACGTCCGGTGGGCCGGGCGGTCTGACGGATCTCGCCGAGCACGACCGCGTCGTTTCCGTCGATGAGGATGCGCTCGACCTCAGTCGCCACGTACTCCGGCACGTGGTACTCGGCAAGCTCGCGATAGTGGGCGGCCGCGTCGGCCCGGGTGGACCGGTGACGGATCCACGGCGTGGCAGTACGGCCGTGTTCGGCCTCCGGCCAGGCGAGCTTCCAATCGCCCTGCTCGGCATACAACTCGGCGATGCGCTCGGGGTCGCTCTCACCGATTCTGCGCAGCAACTCCTCAACCACAATGCGCGTGTTCGTAGGTGCGGCTATGGACATAACTGACCTCTCCGTCCTGGTCCGCGTCCTCCGACGCGGAGAGATCGCCAATCCTGCCCGTGCAGGCACGCCGAGACGATTACCTCTGAAGTAAGGCAAGCCCATCACCAAGATCGACTTCCGATACGCGCCCTAAGAGGCGGCTCCCGCTGCTCGGAGCGAAACCCGAGCAGCGGGAGCCGCTTCGCGTGGGCATCACTCAGCCGCCCCGAAACGCAAGAAGGCCCGGCCCCCGCAGATCGCGGGAGGCAGGCCTTCGGCTGTCAGACCGCCCAGGTCGCGGGCGCGCCGTCTTCGTCGGGGTGGGGGAGGCCGACGGTGGCCACGAGGGCAGCCAAGTGCCGCCTGGCGGTGATCGGGACGGCTCCGGGCTCGGTAGCCGGACTGGTGTTGCTTGCCCAGTGGTCCCTTGCAGGGCCCGTCGCCTATGTCGAGGCCGAGTACTTCGCCGGGATCAGGCTGCGCACGGTGATGATCGTGTCGGCGAGGTCGAAGAAGGCGTCGACGACGGTGGTGCGCCGCTCGTAGCAGCGGAGGAGACCTCATCATCCCAGCCACCCCGGACGAATCCGCGCGCCTCATCACGCCATAGCCCACCCTCCGCCGGCGCGTTCCCGACCAGGCGACCTTCAGATGCTGGGGGCCCGCTGGTTTCGGCGTGCACTTTCGACCAGCTCCCCACCGACCACGCCACGCTGCCTCATGTGCCGTACGTGGTAGCGAAACTGTGCAGCGACCCGCCCTGCACGACTGCTCGGTATCCCACTCCACCGACGATGGAGCGTCGGCGACGCGCAATGCGGTTGCCGGCCGCGCGCTTCCCCCTTGCCCGCGGGATGCAACACCGCCATCACCGGCTCATGCTTCCACGCGTCCGTCCAGATAGCTGGCCGCTGTCCCATGGTCCCAACCCGCACCACTCCCCCGTAGGGTGTCGTGTCTCTCCACGCCTGCCTCGCACTCACACGCGCAAGGCATCGGACAGCCACATAAAGGTGATGGCTCCGTCGAAGAGACAGGAGCCTGGCGGGTTCGCATCGCCTTGGTCGTGCCACCGGGGCAGATGCTTTATGAACTCACTGACGCACTATTTCAGTGGCACGACGCGCAGGCCGCGGGCCGCTGGCCGAGTGCCCGTGAGTTTGGAGCAACCGCCCACTACCTCGTTCGCGACCTCGCCAACTTGCCGGATGACGGGATCTCGTAAACGGAAGGGTCGGACAGAGAGTCCCCCTGACTCAGGTCTCTCCGTTCCGGCTAATGGGTACAGCGAAGAGAACTAGTTCACATACTTTCATGCGTTCTTGCACTCAATGGCGGTTGACCAGGCATTTTCTTTCATGACGCGCGCGTACAGCGCCTACAAGCCGACCCACTCCCAACTTTCAGGGCAAGAGCGAGTAGGCCTGGCCGCTTGACGAATCACAGATGTTTCACTTGTTCACACACTTCCATGCACTCCAACTTTCACTCTCTAGTGCTCGCGTGCTCATGCTCTACCCCTACTGCATCCCCTCCTTCTTCCTTGCCTTGTTGCTTGCGGACTTACAATCCCTCTCGCTCCCTTTCGTGCACCCCTTCGTGCGACCTTTCCTACCATCCCTCTATACCTCTCCCTTGCCGACTTCCTTTCTCTCGTACTCACCACCATGCTGACGTTCACCCCCTCCTCCTTGCGGTCCAACCCGCTACTCAACAGACGTACGTGCAGTCGGACTTCCATGCCCTCGCTCCGGCTTTCATCCATCCGCACTCCCCCTCGCACTTGCCAGCCATCTACTCTTCGGCCTACCTCTCAGCCGCTCTTACGACCACGCCACCGCCCACCCATCCGCTTTGGCACGCACTCGCACACTCCCTCCCTCCGCAGGCCGAACGTTCCCCCTTCCATCAGTGCGCCCGCTCCATCTGCCGGTCGCTGGAACCTGCGTACCTGCCCGCCCTCTCCACTCCGCTCGCCCCTGCACCCACGCCACGATTCACACGGTCCGCCGAACGCTCCACCGGCTCCTCCTGCGTCAGCGCTCACGCTCCATCGCCCATGCGCCGCAGCACGCATCCGTACGCCCTCGCATGCCTCGGCACCCCCAACCACTCCTGCGCCCTACACGTCAGCCGGACGCCCATGCACGAACGCGCTGCAGCCGCACGGCTGATGCCACACACCAGCGGATCGCCCTGGGACGGGTCCGCACTGGTTCACCCGTCAGTCCCACCGCCTCGCCCCTGCACGCGTCGGCGGTGCTTCCCAGCCGCAGAGCGCACCCGCTCCCAGTCGGCATGCACTCACCCCTTCGACGTCTCGGATCACTCTGAGGCAAACCGGAACGATTCGATAAATCACCGCTGATACTGGGTCGTTCACTGACTGTCGCTACTGTCAGGACCGGGGAAGCCCCCGTCATTCGTCGGCCGACACGCTCAGCTCCCAGGAAACTTCGAGAACATCAGCCCCAAACTGTTAATCTGTGCAGCGTATCTGTGACTCTGTCAGTTCCACTGCAAGATCCGGCACTCGGTACCATCAGGGCGGATTCGGGCCTCACCGCCCAAAACGACCGACCGAGACCGGACTGGTGGCCAGCGAAAGGCCGAAATGAAGGTAATCGTCGTCGCGAGCCAAAAGGGCGGGGTGGGCAAGACCACTACCACCGTCAACCTTGGAGCGTCGCTGGCCAGCGGCGGCGCACGGGTCCTCCACATCGACCTGGAGCTCCAGGGCCAGCTCGGAGTCTCCCTCGGCGCGTTCGCCCGCAAGCCTCAGGACATCGGATCCGCACTGCTGGACTACATCGATGCCCAGGACGCCGGCGATCTGGACGCCATGCCCGATCTGGCCAGCCGCATGATCGACCGCAGTGTGCTGCTCAAGGAGTTCGAGAACCCCGGCACCCTCCAGGTCATCGGGTCCGTGATGGGCGTGACGGACCGGGCAAGGGCCGAGGTCGCCAAGCGCGGCTGGGAAGCCACCTCCATCCTTCGCCAGCTCCTGCTGACGGTGCAGGACGACTTCGACTTCGTCCTCGTCGACACCCCGCCGTCCGCCGACGCCCTGTCCGCGGTGGCGCTTGCCGCAGCCGACTATGTGGTCGCCATCTGCAACCCCCGCCTTGCTACGGCCGACGGCGCGCGCGTCGTTCGCAACAACACCCTGAAAGTTCCCGAGCGGACCAACGGCGCCTGCCAGCCCGTCTTCCTCGGCACCGTACTCAACGAGGCCCAGCCGCCTTCCAAGCGGACCGAAGAAGCCGACGCGGTCAACGAGTACCTGGAACAGTCCAAGCTGGCCCGGTTCGACAGCGAGATCCGCACCAGCCCGCAGATCTCCGCCTCCTACGGCATCAGCAGGCCGATTGTGATCGACGAGCCTTCGTACGCCGCCAGCCGCTGGTACGAGGACCTCACCTTCGAGGTGATCGACCGGATCAAGGCCATGACCACATGAGCGCACGCCCCAAGCGCGGACGTTCGCGCAACTTCAACTTCGACGCGATCCAGCACGTCGGGAACGACGCGGACGAGGGCGGCTTCCTCGGCGACGCCGAAGCCGAAGCGTCCCGACACCAGACGCCGTCAGCGGCGGCGGCAGTCAAGCCGGTGCCGGAGGAGGCACACTCCGTACCCGCCCAGGCACCTGCCCCCGCCGTGCCGACGCGCGTCTCCTCCCGGGCCAAGGCCGTCAAGGCGCCTTCCCCGGAAGTCGAGTCCGCTGCGCCGGTGGAAGAGTCGGCGGATTCTCCACACGACGCCGCGGTAACGCAGCCGCTCGTCGAGAGCGAGCCAGAGGAGCAGGAGGAGCAGGAGGAAGCCGCTGGGGGAGGGGAGTCGGCGGAGGCTCAGACCCCGCGTCCCGCCGAGGCAAGCACCCCTGCAACGTCACCGGAACGCAGCACTGTGGGCTCGGCGTTGAAGCCGGTGGTGGGCCGCCGCGTCAACGACAGCGCGGCGTTCTCGCCGCTGTCCGCGGCGCCTCCCATCGAGAGCACGAAGCCCAAGCGTGCGCCGAAGAAGCCGACGCCCTGTCAGGATGCCCTGCTCGACAGCTTCATCTCCCAGCGCACCGCACGGAACTGGCAGACGTGGTCGGGACGGATGCTTCCGGACCTGCTGGCACGGCTGAAGGACCGGGCGGACCACGATGCCGAGACGTCCGGGCGAGGGCGCCTCAACCCGGGGCACTATGTGGACGCGGCCATGCGGTTGCTGCCTGTCGACCCCGCTGAGCAGACCAAGGTCGCCAACGAGTGGCTGGTGCGGCGATGGGCGGGCGAGCACCCTCCGGGGCGCAGCGCACAGTTCGGCGTCAGCCCCGAAGTGGCCGAGTTCATGAAGTCGTTGAAGCGGACGCTGCGCAAGGAGCGCCACGGCATCGTCATAGATCTGATGTCGGCCGCGACGGACAACTTCCTCGACCGGCTGGACGAGGAAGGCCCTCTCGAGCGCTGAGTCCCACAACACAGCCCGGACACCGCTGCTGAGGCGGCTGTCCGGGCTTTTTCCCTTCCTGTGCACACTTTTTCACACACTTTCATGCACTCACTCGTGCGTACGGTCGTGCAGCCCCCCTCTCTCTCCTCTATCTATCACCTCACTGGCCCACTCGATGGTGCTGACAAGCTCACGATCGTTCCCCATCGCACCTATCACTCCCACCCACACGCCTTCGCTGGCCCCTCTCCGCAACGCCAAATCCCTGTATTTGAAGGGGCTATGAAGAGGAGTCGCCAGAAAATACGTTCGAGGGCGACACGCACGAGTGGTGCTGCCAATGCCACATGACGGGACTTCAGGGGCTAGAGTGAGCGGGACAACACGAGAGGACCGAGGAATGGCACACGCACGGGGCAGCTGGTCACTCCGGGGCCTTGCCGCTGAAGCGGGAGTACTTCCCAAAGTGGCTCGCGACGCCGCCGAAGAAGGCGTCATCGACCCCAATCACACCGTGGAGAGCGACATCGTCCTGGTGCGCCTCTACGGAGCGCTCAAAAGGCTGGTCTGGCCCGAAGAGCGGCGCCCCGCGAACACCAACCAAGGTCTGCGCGTCTGGGAGTCAATAACGATCGAGACGGCGCGGGCCGCCCTCCCGGACGAAGTCACGTCCGACACCGGCCTCTTCATCCACCAGACCGGCTGCACGCTGGCCACGGGTCCGGGGGAGTACTGCCAGGCCCTGTTCCGGCTCGCGGACGAGCCCTTCTACTACGCGCCGCTCGGCAGATGGTTCAACGAACTGCCGTCCCAGCGCGCTCAGGACAAGCCCACCGCAGCATAGTTGCGCGGCTGAGCAACCCATCCGATACCCAGGAGGCCACAACGGCTAGCTAGACGAGGCGGCTGCCCTTCGCAGGGCCCACCAGCCGCTGGGACGCCCAGTCCATGAGGTGTTAGCGCACCTCATGCTGAGCGCCCCACAGACACGGGACGGGTTTCCACTTTCCGCCCCAAGGGGTTGTCCTCCGCGGTTAGCAGCCGCTTCGGACGCTCGTACTCGGTTCCCAGCAGAACCACGAAGCACCTTTGGGGGGCTTCGTCATGCCGTCTTGGCGATCCATGACGCGATCCACGACAGGAGACCTCCACCAAAGGAGACCAAGACAGGAGACATTGTGCAGGACCGCTGTGCCCTTTTCCAGCCTGGCTACGCCCGTTCCATCCCTTTTCGGGTAGCACGCGAAGATGATTTGCCGCACAATCCCGCGCGCACCAGCGCCTGCGCCCCCTCAGCGAGCGCCCGATGAGCGCCTCCACGGCAGCCGCCGTACCCAACTCCGCCGACGCCGGCATGAACGACGCACCCGTACGGACCCAGCGGGTGAAGGTGCCGATGCGCCTGGTGTCGTCACCGTTCTACGCGGATGTGGCGTTGTCGGTGTACGTAAAGGTGAAGGCCCTCGGCGCGCGGCCCGAGGGGTGCGAGGCGAAGGCGGCGACAATCGCCGCGTACGTCGGCTTGTCCAAGGCGTCGGTGGAGCGCGGATTGACGCTGTTGTCGCGGCCCGCGCCGGACGGGGTGGTCGAGCTGGTGTCCGTGCGCCGGACGCTGCCGGGGGGGCGTGGCTTGTCGGCGGTGCGCCGCACCCGGCCGGTGTCGCGGGTCGAGGCGTTCGTGTGGCTACCGGTGGCGGCCTCTGAGGATCTGACGCCGCGACAGCTGCGGGCGTACGCGGTGATCGCGTACGCGCAGCAGATGGGCATCGCGCTCACTGAGGGGGAGCTCGCCGGGCACTTGCGGCACCACTCGGGCAGGCGGGCCGGCCAGCCCCTGACGGCGGCGGCGGCCGGGGGAGTCGTCGACGAGTTGGAGGCGGCGCAGTGGGTCACGGTGCAGCGGCGCGCGGGTGTGCAGGGCCGGCACCGGTTCGTCGCTCATCACATCGCACCCACAGCCGCGTCAACTCTCGATGCGCCCACCTCCAAGGCTCCCGCCGAGCGGCATCAGGATCACTCCCCGGAGTCTGTCGAGGATCAAGTGGAGGGCTCGGCGTGTCCGTTGGTTGGTGAGGGGTCGGGTCTGGAGGTTGGTGAGGGATCCCTCGCGAATGAGGAATCACCTAGGACTGACTCACCCGAAGACGAACGCGCGCTCTTCTCATCCGCCGTAGGCGAGGTACCGGTAGTAGCTGTGGAAAGCCCTGCCGCGGCGACAGCGCATACGCGAGCCTCTGGTGGTCTCGCGCTGCGCGCGGATGAGAAGAACCAGCCCGTCCCTTCGACCAGGAACAGTGAAAGGTCCAGCCGCAGTGGAGGGCCCGCCCATGTGCCGTACACGGGTCCGCAGCTCTCCATGAGTTCGCGGATCTACGCGATCCTGAAGCCGGTGCACTGGTTGCTGGCCCGGGTGAACAATCCGTTCCTGGAGCGGCAGATCGCCCGGGAGGTCGCGCGGCAGTTGGCGGCCGGGATTGAGCCGGAGCGGCTGCATCACCGGCTGACTGCCCGCTTCGCCATGGTCTTTCCCTCCGACATCCGCGACCCGGGCCGGTGGCTGCTCGGAGTCGCACTGCCCCGCTGGGGTTGTGGGCACCTGGACTGTGAGGCCGGGACGCTGTGGTCGACCGGCCGCCAGTGCCCGGTGTGCGAGGAAGTCGTCGCCGACCGGTTCGCCGCCCGGCAGAGGGAGCGGCGTATCGAGCAAGGCCTGTGTCCTGACCACGGGCAGCACCTCGGCCGTAACGGTGCCTGCCCCGGCTGCGTACCCGAGGGCGCGTCCCCGGGGCAGTTGCCTGGTACGCCGCGGACGCGCGGTGAGCGGATCTGCCGCAGCTGCCGTACCGCCATTCCGCAACACGTACGCATCGTGATCGACGGCCAGTGCCGCGGGTGCTGGCAACGACAGACGGCATCGCCCGCCGACGATGCCGTCAGTGCCGACCCGTATGCGGCGCCAGTTACCCAACCGGGACGCCGTTTGGGCTGGCGCGAGCTCGTGGCTCAGCAGAATGAGCGGTGCCACGGCGACAGAGCTGCATCGTGAACCAAGAGCCACCGCGTACGTGGTGGTTGCCATCATCGGCCCGACGAGCGGCGCTGCCCCGGAGAGCACAGCGAAGGCCAGGGGTACGGGTACCTCCCCGAAGTCCTAGCCGAGCCGAGACACAGGCCGCGCAGTAGCAAAGTGACCGGCCGGACATGATCGTGCTGGACACATCCGACGACTGGCGCAACACCCTGGGCCCCATGGAGAAGGCCGTCCCACTCGCCGTCCTCATCGACACGGCGGATCGCACCGATGTGGCCCTGGCCCGCGAAGTGGGGGGGGGGGGAGGGCTAGGGGAATCCTCACCAAGAACATGCCGACCGCCCAACACGTCTCCTCCGTACGGCTGGTGGCCGCCGGAGAAGACGTCCAAGCCCCGGCCGTCGTCGCTGCCAGGACCGACCCACCACCTCCAGCTGCAGAGTGCAGGCCGCGGCCTGGTACGGCCAGAGCTTGGCCGAATAGCGAGCCGTCGCCTTCATCGCTACACCGGGGGGCGCCCCTCGGGTCATCCTGCGCGTACCCACCGCACAACGGCGGGCGGCCGGAGGCGCACTGGCCGACGCCGACGGGAGCGGCCGCCTCGTAAAGGCGACACGGCCGCTCCCCCCTGTGGCGCGTACGGGAAACCTACGTCACTCAAGTGCCGCAACTGTCATGCCAGTCGGGTCACCGCGTGGGCGTCACAGGCGTGGCAGCAGGGATCGGCAGAAGCTGTGGGGGAGCCATGGCGCCACCGGTGACGTGAACGCGGCGGTCGCGGTAGCGAGCGCTTCCGGCCGGTGTGCGCCGACCCGGCCGGCCGCGGCGAGTTCCGTCAGTGTGGTGCCGCCGAGGTAAGCCGCGCCGAGGGTGGCGGCGTCCAGGGAGAGGTCGGGCATGGCGTCGGTGCGGGTGCACACAGCCCCGGCCTGGCCCCCTGTCAGCCGCCAGCGTCCCCGGTTCCACGGGGCTTGTGCGTCCTCCAGCTCCAGAACGAGGTCGAAGGGGGTGGCGTAGCTCCGGGCGGCCAGGGCGACGGGTGCGTCGACGACGCGCACGTACAGGCTGTCCAGCACCGTCGGCGCGCAGTGGCGTACGTCCGAGACCATGTGGAGGAGGGCGTCGTCGACCGGACGGTTGGGGGCGATGACGCGCGAAGTGAGGTCGGTCTCCAGGAGGAAGCGCCACAGCGCCGCGTACACGCGCGGCTCGGCCGCCTCGATGTCTCGTACCCGCACGCTGCCCTGGGCGGTGTTCTGCGGTGACCAGTCGATGGCGACGGTGTAGCGGGCGTATCCCGCGATCTCGCCGTCCACGCGCGCCACGACACACTTGAGGGGGTACGCGGCCGAGTCCCGGCCGGGGGAATCGAGCAGCGGGAGCCGTTCCCATCCGGCCGCCCGGACCAGCATCCCCGGGCGGTGGGGGACTTGACGTGCGTACAACTCCTCGCAGGCGGCCAGGGCTTTGTCCGGTGCCTCGATGGTGAGGGTTACGCCGTCGGCAACTGGCGGGGTGAGTGAGACGCGGTGCGACTGGATGTCCAACGACAGCTGGCGGGCGGCGACACCGTACCCGAAGCGGCCGTAGATGGGGGCTTCCGAGGCGGTCAGGACGGCCAGCGGCTCGCCTTGGCTCTGGAGCGAATCGAGCTGATGGCGCATCAGCGACGAGAGCACACCGCGACGTCGGTGGGTGGGCTGGACGCTGACCATGCTCACCCCGGCGGTCTCCACGAGGTGACGGCCCGGGACAGCCATCCGGAAGGAGAAGCTCGCTGCGGTGCCCACGATGGCTCCTGCGTCGCGGACCACCAGGCACCGCTGGGGCTCCGCGAGACTGTGCCACAGGGCCGTCGCCTCTTCGGGTTCGTTCTCGTGGAACGCGTCGAGTACGGCGGCGTAGAACTCTTGCCATTGCGTGCTCGGCAGCGCCTGGACTTCCCAGGCGGGCGGGGGAAGTCCGCGTGCGGTGAGTTCGGTCGAGGTCGTCGACATGGGTGGGCACCTTTCTGTTCTCCGATGGGACGTGCCCATCTGTAGCAACGCGGAACGGATCACTCCAGGGGTGCCGGCCACTTCACGCCACGTCCTTAACGCTGCGAACGCATCGCTTCGTTGGCGGCAACAGCCTTCGAATGCCCTTCCGATAACGGTCCTTGCCTCCGGCGTACTGGGTGGGGGCGGTGAATTCTTTGGCTTGAAGGCCACCGCTTGACGGGATCTCCGCCGGTCCGGTCGGAGTCGCCGTGATTGGTGGATCGGGTGGCGAGAAAAGGTCGGCCAGTCGGGCGCGGGGGCAGTGTGGGGAGGGTCAGTGCATGGAATGAAAAAGAGTCTCCTCTCCCCGCCTCTTCTGCCGAATTTTCCACGAGGAGAAGGGAGGGTAAGCACCGCTCCCTGTGGTGGGATTCCGGCCTCGGCTCTTCGACCGGGTTTTTCCGCGGACTTGGAGCCGTGGCAGGGGCTTGAAGGAGGAGGGGCGGGACGGGACGACGAAAAAGGCCATCAGTCCTTGTGAACAGGTCCAATGGCGGGTGTCCTGGTCACCGTCCATGGATACTCTCGTCCTATGAGGGCCGCTTGGACGCCTCCCTCAGCGGCACTCAACCCTCACCGGTGCCGTACAACTCCATACGCGAGGGCTGCCCGAGACGACACGCCCTCGTCATGAGGCCTCCGCGGCGCTGATCACAACGCGGGGGCCTCATTGTTGAGGCGACTGCTCCGCGTGCGCGATCGGAGGGCGGTGGTCGTCGGCTCGGCCGCTGCCCGCATCCGCATACTGGGTCATCCACATGGCGAGGTCTGGGCCATCGGCCCGCTGCGTACGCCTGTCCCACGCAGCAGGATTCGCGGCCGTCGCGGTCCTCACGTTCTCCTGGGCAAGGAGTAGCGGGCGCGGCCGCCACGTGAGAACGCCGGTCTTCGGATGTCGGCACGAACGCCGTTCCTCAATGCGGAGATGGCCGGGGGCGGGGTGAAGGTGCAGCGCGGCTCTGTCCGGCGCCACCTTCACCCCGCCCCCCCCGGGCCGCAGCCGTCAGCGCTGCTGAAGGGCGGAAACCGTGATGGAGCGTGCCGGGTCCGTCGTGTCGGTGACCTTGTACGTGGCGGTGATGGTCGCGGAGGTGATCGACGTCGGGCAGAAGAAGCCGCCCTCGATCTTCACCGGGATGTTCGCGCCGCTGAAACCCAGGGACGAGGGCGCGCCGTTGGACCAGGTGGCCTCCGCGCTCGCTGCCGCGCCGGGGGCAGCCGTGACGTTGCAGTTCAGCAGCCCGCTCGTCTTGAGGACGAAGCCCTGGGCCGGGATGATCAGACGCGCCGGGGCGCCGTTCTGCAGCGCGACCTGCCAACTGCCGTGTTCGGCGTTGGTCGTGATGCTCGCCTTGAGGCCGGGCGCGTTGGTGGTGCACGACTCGAAGGTCGGCGGGTTGATGTTCATGACGACGGACCCGTCGGGGCTGGAGTTGCCCGGCTTGGCCGGCACCTGGTTCAGCTTTCCGGTGGTCGGCACCGTCGCGGAACGGGCGCAGGTGACCGTCACCGGGCCCGCGTCGAAGACGACGTCGCCCTGCGCCGAGGCGGAGAAGCGGTGTCCGGCGGGGGAGACGGTGGTGCCGCCCGCTAATGCGGCAGGACCGCTGTCCGCCGCCGCGGGCGAGACCATGGCGAAGGTGGTGGCAATTCCGAGTGCGAGTCCGCGTGCGGCGGGGATGCGTGGTTTGTCGGTGACGCGCATGAGAGTGCTCCTCGATCCGGGCTCAAAAACCGCAGCCCATAAACTCCGGCCCATAAACAATTCATAAGGCCTTGCTTGCTTGAGCCTAGGAGGAGGACAAGTCGTCGGGCAGGGCCCAAAGTCCCGTGATCAACATGATGGCCGAGTCCACGTTTTGGCCTGAATCGCACTTGACCACGGGATACTGACGGAGTGTTCCCTTGTGGGCTCGGGATCGAGGGCGCGAGGAGTTGTATCGGCCTCTGTTCGCCTCCCGGCCGGTCGGCTTGGTCGCGTCTGTCCGGCCGACTCGGCGAGTCTTTCTCCCGGCCCGGATTACCATTCGGATCGTTGCGGTCTCCGGAAGTTGATTTGGTTCCGCCGAGGCTCGGGAATAGGGTGATCCCGATGCAGAACTTCATTGAGTTCCACTCGCGTTGGCCGCAGCTGCATTGCTCGCTGCTGTCTGGGCAGCGTAAGGCGCGGGCGCGGTGTGGGAAGACGGCGCAGCCGGAGGAGAGAGCCGCGTGGAACCAGTTCTCGTCCGTATTTCACCCAAGGTCAGGACGCGCATTCTGCAACTCATTGCGGCGGGTTGCAGTATCAAGGTGTGCGCACTGATCGTGGGGTGTGATGAGCACGTCGTGCGGCGGTGGTTGTACCGGGGGGAAGAGGACGCGGCTCCGGACTCCTTCACCGCTGAGCCCAGGCGTCCGGTCCTCACCTCCGTCGAGGCGCAAAGGGCCCAGCAGGCCCGGAGCCTGCTCATGTCGGGTGCCTCGATTCCCGACACCGCCCGGGCCATGGCCGTGCCGGAACGCCGCGTGATCTCGTGGCTCGTGAGCGACGAGAGCCACCGGTTTCCCATGCGGTGACCGCCGTCGGCAGCCCGCGGGGCCGGAGCACCGATGCCGCGTAGGTACGGGCACGTGCCGCGGCCCGTCGACCGATGCGGAAACCCACGCGGAACCACGCGAAACCCACGCGGACACCAGGCACAGAGCCCTGCGGAGAACCGTGCAGAAGGAGTCATGGCCACCCACGCCCGCCGCCGAACGCGTCATCGCGCACCTCGGCAGTCCAGTCGGCCCTGCCATCGGCGCCCCAGCTATGCGCGGCAGATGACGGTGCTCCTGGTGCTGCTGACCCTCACGGTCTGGGCCGCCAGCCAGAACAACGGGTGAGCGCGGAAGCGGCCGCCGCTGGGGAAGGCGGGGGACCTGATACAACGGCGGCCGCTAAATGATCTTGAACGAGTCTTGGCGCCGACACAAGCCCGCCACCACCGACAAGAGGGGAAACGGGACATTGGCCCCGGGAATGTGTGACCTTCTGCTGTGTGGCCGGCCCGGCCGACCGGTCCTCAGCACGAAGTCTGACCAGGCATCAGTTCCCGTGCGGTGCCCGCGCGTTGCGGGGGTCTGCCGTGGTGGTGTCGCCTTCCGCCGCCCGGCGCGACGCGGCGCACTCACGGGTGTGCAGGGCGCGCAGGGCGAACTGGGCGGTGGGCAGGGGGACGCCGTACAGCCGGGCGATCTCGACGGGGGGCGGCACCGGGCCGCGCAGCCGCTGGATGGCCGCCGCGATGGTCCGGTAGCGGGGGACGTCGTCGCCGGGCTCCGGGCGCGAGGCGGTCGGTGGCGCGGTGCGGCGTGTAGACACTGTCCGTCCTCCGGGCGCGTGCGAGAGCGTGGGTCGGGTGTGGACAGTGTGTCCCCGGGCCGTGCCCGGAGGCAGCGGCCATTGGTCCCGCGCCGGCAGGTCCTGAGACCATCGCATCGCGGGCCGCAGGTCCCGCATGCGCGACTGCAAGGACCGAAGGTCCCCCCTCCGGTGTCCTTCCTGTCCACCCTAGGGACGATATTCGTAAGCGATCGTCGCGGTGAGTGTCGTCGTTCGGCTCTGTTTCCTTCCCCTTTCACCCACCTGACCAGCAACTTTGTGTGATCGGTGAGGAGGTGGACGGTCGTGTTGCGCCAGGTGGCCTGTTGTTACTGTCCTGCCTGACATTCCCGCATCACTCGAAGAACAACGGGTGTTCGGTGCCACCGCTGCCGCCGGACTACGGGATTCGAAGGTGCGGACCGGCATGCGTTGCTCCGGGAGTGCTCTCGTGACACGAGGGCACAGGGGGTGGGCGTCACACACTTGAGGGTGCTTGTGAAGATCATTGCTGTTGCGACGCAGAAGGGGGGCGTCGGCAAGACCAGCTCCACCATCAACCTCGGTACGGCGCTGGCTCTGGCGGGGCAGCGTGTGCTGGTCGTGGATCTCGACCCGCAGGCACAGGCGGGCACCGCCCTCGGGCTCAACCTCTCCAGCGAGGACCAGCTGGCGCGCTCGTTGGGCTGGGCCATCCAGGGCAGGCTGCAGGGGATGCGGATGGACCTGGCGTCCATCTGGTTCGACCGCACCGAACTGGTCGCCGGCTTCGAAGGATCGGGCTCCCTCCACCTGCTGGCGTGCGAGGAATCCACGATGACCGCCGCCCAGGACCTGATCCACAAGAGGGGCTACCAGGCCACCCCGGTGCTGCGGCGGATGCTGCTTGAGACCGCCTCGGAGTTCGACTTCGTACTCATCGACACACCGCCCGCCGTCTCCTCGATGTCCGCGACCGCGCTCGCGGCGGCCGACTTCGTGCTGACCGTGTGCATGCCCGAGTACCCCTCCCTCAAGGGAGCGGCCGCGACGCGCGGCACGGTGCGGTACGTCAAGGACCGCACCGGCGGAGAGTGCGAGCCCCGGTACCTCGGCGCGATCGTCAACCGGTCGAACCCCCCGTCCAAGTGGCGGGTGCAGGAGGTGAACATACGCAACGGGATGCTCGACGCGGACCTCGCACCCTTCCGGACCGACATACGTCTGGACAACCGCATCAGCGACTCGTTCGCCTTCGGCATCCCGGCCGTTGTCCGCTTTGCCAGCCACGCGCCCGGGCGGATGTACGGCGAGCTGATGAACCAGGTGCTGGTCCGGATGCGGCAGCCGCAGGAGGACTGGGAGACACCCGAGCGGATCGAAACGGAGATGCTGGGTGTCTGAGGAACGGCCCGCTCCGGACGCCCGGCGCGCCAAGCGCCGCACACCGGCCCACTTCCAGCTGGCCGACGCCTCGCTGGTCCAGGAGCTTCTGGCGGGCGCCGACGAGGTGGCCAGCCGCTCGTTCCTCGGCTCCGGCGGCCAGACGAGGGGCCCGGCCGCACCAGGCGCGGTGGCGCGCGATGCTGCTCCCGGCGAGGTGCCGCGCGACGTCGCCGTGAGCCCCGCACCTCCGGGCGTACGTCGTGACGAGCGCGCGCAGGACGCGGCCGGCCCCGGCGCGGCGGCGGTGGCGTGGTCGCATGCCGCGGTGCATGAGAGCTTCGCCGACGCCAAGTTGTCGTCCGCGCGGTGGAAGGCGCACGGCTTCCGCATCGCCCCCGACGTGCTGGCCCGCCTCAAGCACCGGGTGAACGCGGACCGGCGCCACACCGGCAACGCGAACCTGGCGATCGGCCACTACGTCGACGCGGCGCTGCGGCACATGCCGCAGCAGGTGTCCGAACTCATCGCCTTGGCCGAGGACTTCGGCGCACGGCAGCTGTGGGACGCCGAGAAGACCCAGCCCTCGACCTACAGGGTGGGGGAGACGGCCTACGCGCTGGCCTCCGGCCTGAAGGTGGTGCTGCAGGAGGCCGACTACGGCCGGCGGGGAACCCAGGTGGTCTCCGCCGGGATCCAGGTCTTCCTCGACGTCCTCGATGCGCACGGTCCCCTCACCCGGCCGGTGCCCCCTCCCCGGTGACATCCCGTCACACCGGCTCCGCATATCTGGCGAGCTGCAACGATGGATATCGCGACCGGTATTTCGCTGCAACAAACGACAGAACCATCAATCCGTCAAACAATGGATGTGGCCACCTATTTATGGTTGTGACACTAGGGATCCGGTTGCCTCGGATTCTGTTTTCTTCTCGTAAATTCAAGGAGTTGCCCGGCGGGGAACCTGCGGATGCGTCTGTCATGCTCTAGTGACGCGAGAATGGAATGTGTTGCTGGGCTAATATGGTGGCCGCGACGACCCGAAGAAACGTGCCGGAGATCCCTGTGTCCTTGTCCAGTGAGAAGCTCAGCGCCAGTGCTGTCGCTGTCGCGGCCGGACTCAGCGAGTCCTGGGCCTGGAAAGCCAGGGACCAAGGAGTGCTGAGCGAGCCCCATTTCGAGGAGGACGTCGTCGCGCTGCGCGTCTACGCCTTCGTGTCGCAGATCGTCTGGCCCGGGGTGCGCCGTCCGCGCAGCGCGCGCCAGGACCTCGAACTGTGGCAGCAGTCGGCGGTCGAAGCGGCCCGGCTCGCGGTGTCCGACCCGGCTACGACTCCGGAGACGGCCCTGTGGGTCCTGGAGGATTCCGTGCACCTCATCACGACGCCCGACGAGCGGGCGGCGTTCGACCTCAAGTACCTCAGCCGACGGGCCGCCTTCCGCATCCCGGTCGGCCTCTGGATCTCGGAACTGCCCGAAGCCATGGCCGCCCGTCGGCGCCGTGGCCCGCACCCCAGGTCCAAGAGGTGAGCCGTGCCCGGCGCGTACGAGAGCGCAGACAAATGGCCTATGCCGGCCCTCCGCCTCTTCGAAAGAGGTCCGAGATGACATAGGCCACCGGGCGGCTGGGCCGCCAGAGGGCAGGCCCGGGGGTGATTCGCAGTCACTCCGGGCGGTGTCCCGTTGACTCCGGAGGGTTTCGCAGGCCCTCTGAAGGGATCGTCCGACCGGTCGTGCCGGCCTCGGACGGTTCGGTTTCCCGATTCCTGGCCGAGGACTCGTGGAGTTCCACGAGAGCTTTGCCATGCCCTCGATATCGCAGAAGGCTCCCGTCATCTTGCACCACAGGCATGCCTTTTTCCAGTTCGGTCCAGCCGACATCGCAACACCTCGCACCGGTGGAGCAGGCCGGTGAACACCCCGACGACCCTCTGGGTGCCCGAAGCGGGGCAGTGGCTCTCCACGACCACGGGTCGCGTCGCGTCGGACGGCTACTCCTGGATGCAGGCCGTCCACTGGGTCGCCGAGGACGGCCGGTACCGGCCGCGACGCTCGCACGGCCCCTCGTTCGGGGCGACCACCATCCGCATCGCGCGCGAACTCATCTCCCTATCGCCCTGCCGTCCCGGCATCTCCCATCTGCAGCGACGGCTGGGCATGAGCGAGCGGACCGTCCAGTACCACCTCCAGATGCTCCGCCAGGCCGGTCTCCTGGCCTACGTACGGCGCGGCACCAGGGTCCGTACCGAAGGCGCGCTGGCCAGCGAGTTCGCCCGGGTCATACCGCGCGGCTTCGACCTGGCGCTCGGCATCCGGACGCTGGGCGAGGGTGCCGGGCGCCGGGCCGTGGGCATCGCTGAGCAGGGCCGTGCCCGGATGGCCGCCCTCGCCCGTCTCGCCGCCGCAGGAGCCCGCCGCCGGACCGCCAAAGCGCGTTCACCCAGGCGCAGGACCGCTGTCGCTCGACGTCCGGATTGCACCCCAATGGTGGTTAATACCCACAGTCTTCCGGGTGCGGATGGTTCTTTCCTGCCCCCTGAGAGCAAGCTCGCCGGCGGATCAAGAACCCCTCGATCCCGTCAGCGACGCGCTCGCCTTCCGGCACGGCTCAACAAGATCGGCCGCCGTCATCAGCTGGCCGGGGAACTGATCCGTGAAGTCGACTGGCTCGGCCGGTGTCAGGCACCGCGGATCGCCTGGCTGGTGCGACACGTGGCCGACGCGGGATGGACCGCCGTCGAAGTACGGGCCTGGCTGCACCTGCGCGGCGGCGTGACCGACGCACGGCGGCCCTCGGGGCTGCTCGCGGCCCTCCTCGACGGCGCGGAACGGGTCCTGGACACCCCGGCCAAGCGCAGTGCGGCAGTGGAGCAGTGGCGTGACTCGCGCACCGCCGCCCGGCGACGTCACCGCCAGTGGAGCGCCGCGCCGAGCGGCCCGCGCAGCGCGGCTGTGCGGCGACAGGTCGCCGCCGCCCTCGGGCGGCCGGGTACGTCGTTGCCGCCGGGGGAGACGGTGGGGGCATCTTCGGGCTCGGACGACACTGCGGCCTGGACATCGTTGTCGGCTGCCGATCGCGAGGTGCTGCGGGAGGCCGCCCGGGGTGAATTCCTGCGGGGGGAGACCACGTTGGTCCGCTCCGCCGTCGACGACCTGGGGCGTGCGACGGCGGAAGAGGTGTACGGCAGCGCACTGGTGAGCCGCGTGCTCCGGCTCGCGGCCGGTACCTCCCGCATGGCGTTCGGGGGTCGAGGGGCCGGTGCGCGATGAGCGGGACGCACGGGCCTGCCGGCGGGGCGGGTGCCGGTCCGTACGGCGGTGGGGATCTGGCCCGCCTGGTGCTTGAGGCGGCGCGCCGGTCGGCCGCGCTGGCGGAGCCGGGGGGCCGGGTCGTGCCCCGGGCCCGGACACCGGGGCGGGAGGGTGGGCGTGATCCGCACGTACTGGGCGCGGTCGTCACCGCCGTGATCAGCGAGCGGGCCTGGAGCACCGGCCTGCCCGAACGGGACGTACTGGACCGGTGGCCCTGCGCGGCCGGGGAGTTGGCCCGGCACGTCACGGCCGTGGGTTTCACGATCGAGGACGGCCGACTCGATGTGCTGCCCGACTCACAGGCCTACGCCGTGCAGCTCCGGCTGACTACCGATCAGCTGATCCGCAGGATCAACGCGGCGCTGGACCGGGCGGCGGTCGTGGTGTCGATACGGATACTGGCGCCGGGGTCCGCCGCACCGGCCGCAGGGGTGCGTGCGGATGGCGAACCCCGCCCGGCGGAGCCGTCGCCCGGCTATCGGCGGGCTCTGGCCGCCCTCCGCGCGAGCAGACCTGCGAGGGATGAACGGGGGTGAGCACCTCGTGCCCCCGGCGAGGCGCTCGACCGGCCACCCGGTCTGCGGCGAACCCGGCAGCCAGCACCCGGAACGCCCGGCTCCCCCTACGACTTCTCCACCAGCGGCGGATGCTCGTACCAGGAGCAGATCACCCAACTCGTCCTGCCGGTCGTCGTGTTGGTGAAGTCGACCCGGACCAGCCACTGCTGCTTCGAGACTTCCTTGACCCAGCCGGAGGCGGGCGTCGCGGACACCACCGAGGCCGACGACTCACCCATGTCGAGGTCCACGCTGCCCCCGGCGACCGAGACGGTCGTGACGTTGCCGTGCCGGCTCGGCGTGGACGCGCCGGTGCCGGTGGAGTGGGTCGCTCCGTTGGAACCGGGCCGCGAGGGCGGGCTCGTCGGCCCGTTGGAGGAACTGACAGCGGAGGAGTGCCCGGTGGGCGAGGACGGCGTGCCGCTCGGATGCGGGGAGGGCGAGCGGCCGGCGGGGGGCGACGGGTTCGCGGCCGGTGAGGCAGGTGCGGAGGCGGCCCGGTCCTCGGTGACGAGCAGGGCCTTCGGGGAATCCTGCGTCAGGGACATCACGCCGCGCACCCCCCACCACGACGTGGCCACCGCCGCAACCGTGGCTGCCAGCCAGACCGATCCGCGTATGAGCCCTCGTTGCATTCTCCCAGGTTATCGACGGCACATTGCGCGGGCAAAAGCAGATCCCGGAACGGAGATTGAGAAATGAACAATCGGCTCGGCCGTCGCGCCCCATTCAACTTCCGGACAGGGCAGTCGAAAAGTATGGCCTAGACTCCTCGGCATGGCGAATGTGCTCGTAGTCGAAGACGACGCCTCGGTACGCTCGGCGCTCATTCGGCATCTCACCGACGCGCAGCACACGGTGCGCAGTGTCGGAACGGCACTGGAAGCCCTGCGAGAAGTCTCCTCGCAATGCCTGGATGTCGTCATTCTCGATTTGGGCCTTCCCGATCTCGACGGGTCCGAGGTCCTGAAGATGATGCGCGGCATGACCGACATACCCGTGATCATCGCCACCGCGCGTGATGACGAGGCCGAGATCGTACGGCTCCTCAACAACGGCGCCGACGACTACCTGACCAAGCCGTTCTCGGTGGAGCAGCTCTCCGCACGGCTGGCCGCGGTGCTCCGCAGAACGGGCCGGGGCCCGCTCGGCCGGGAACAGGAGGACGCCGGCCTTGTCCGCGTGCACGACCTGTGCATCGACCCGTTGCGCCGCCGGGCGACCCTGGGCGAGCGGCCGCTGGAGCTCAGCCGCCGCGAATTCGATCTGCTGACCTTCCTCGCCCAACGGCCGGGTCTCGTCGTCTCCCGCCGTGATCTGCTCGCCGAGGTGTGGCAGCAGTCGTACGGCGACGACCAGACCATCGACGTCCACCTGTCGTGGCTGCGCCGCAAGCTCGGCGAGACGGCGGCCCAGCCGCGCTATCTGCACACCGTCCGGGGCGTCGGCATCAAGCTGGAGCCCCCGGGCGCGGCCGGCCCCGCTGCCACGACCGCCCTCAGCGCATGAGATGGGCCCTCGTACGCATCTGTCTGGCGGTGACGGTGATGGTGGTGGCGGCGTTCGCCGTGCCGCTGGGCGCCGCCGTCCAGCAGATGGCCCGTGACCGGGCCTTCACCGACGCCGAACGCCAGGCCGCCACCATCGGCCCGGTGCTCTCCATCACCACGGACCGGCGGCAGTTGGAGAAAGCCATCGCCTCCACCGAGGCGGGGGAGCGGGGTCGGCTGGCCGTACACGTGCCGCGCGGTCCGGGCGACGGGGGCTGGGACCTGGGGACCGGCCGGGCGCGGCCCGAGGAGGTGGCGGCCGCCGTGACCCGGGGCAAGCTGTCCAGGGTCGAGGTTCCGGGCGGATGGGCCATGCTCCAGCCCACGGCGCTGAGCACCGGCCGGCTGGCGCTGGTGGAGGTGTTCGTGCCGGCGGCCGAGGTCACCCGGGGCGTCGGGACGGCCTGGCTGGTCCTGGCCGGCATCGCGACCGCCCTGGTGATCGGTTCGGTGGCGGTCGCCGACCGGCTGGGCGTGCGCACGGTGCGGCCCGCCGAGCACCTCGCACGGGCCGCACACGACCTGGGCCAGGGCCAGCTGGACACCCGGGTGACCGAGGCGGGGCCGGCCGAACTCCGGTCGGTGGCCAGCGCGTTCAACGCGATGGCCGACCAGGTGGTGCACCTGCTGGCCGCCGAGCGGGAGCTGGCGGCCGACCTCTCCCACCGGCTGCGGACCCCGCTGACGGTGCTGCGCCTCAACGCGGCGTCCCTGGACGAGGGGCGCAGCGCCGAGTCCCGGGCGGCGGTCGAGCAGACCCGCGCGGCGGTCGAACAACTGGAGCGCGAGGTGGACACCATCATCCGCACGGCCCGCGAACAGCGCCCGAACACCCGTGGCCCGGCGGGCGAGAGCAGCGGCTGCGACGCGGCGGAAGTCCTGCGCGAACGCATGGTGTTCTGGTCGGCCCTGGCCGAGGACGAGGGCCGGCAGACGCGGCTGTCCGGCGTCGAGACCCCGGTGCACCTCCCGGTGCCGCGCACCGAACTGACCGCCGCCCTCGACGCGATGCTCGGCAACATCTTCCGGCACACCCCGCTGGGCACGGCCTTCGCGGTGGACGTGCACCAGAGCGACGACACGGTCATCGTCCTGGTCTCGGACGCGGGCGAGGGCATCGCCGACCCCGACGCGGCGCTGCGTCGTGGCAACGACGGGACGCGGCACGGCTCGACCGGGCTCGGACTCGACATCGTGCGCCGCCTGGCCCAGTCCACCGGAGGCGACGTGACGGTCGGCCGGTCCGTCCTCGGCGGCGCCGAGATCGGCCTCAGGATGAGCCGGACCCCTCACCACCGGGACGGCCGACCGCACCGGAGGCGGGGCATCCAGCGGCGCCCCGGCCGCTTCACCCGCGCGGGCAGGGCCCGCACCGACCGGCGCCACAAGCACCGCGCGCCGCACTAAGCCGTGCCCGCCGCCTCGTCCGGGCCGTCCGCCGGGTTGTTCACCAGCCCGATCGTGTACGCGACCACCGCGGCCTGGGTGCGGTTGTTGAGGCCCAGTTTCGCCAGCGTCCTGGATACGTACGTCTTCACGCTCGCGCCGGCCAGGTGCAGTTCCTTGGCTATCTGGCCGTTGGACATGCCCATGCCGATCAGGCGCAGCACCTTGCGCTCGCTGTCGCTGAGGGCGGCCACCCGGGCGTCGATGCCGTTGACGTGCACCGGGGTGCGCAGGGTCGCCTGGCGGACCAGGTTGCGCAGGAGTTCCGGGGCGAAGACGCGGCCCCCGGAGGCGATGACGCGCATCGCGGACAGCAGTTCCTCGCAGCGCAGGTCCTTGAGGAGGAAGCCGCTGGCGCCGGCGTCGAGGGCCTCCAGGACGTGGTTGTCGCTGCTGTAGGTGCTGAGGACCAGGACGTGCGGCGGGTTGGGGAGTTGGACCAGTTTGCGGGTGGCGCAGACGCCGTCCATGTTCGGCATGCGCAGGTCCATGAGCGCGATGTCGGGCTGGTGCAGCTTCGCCTGGATGATGGCGTCCGCGCCGTCGGCGGCCTCGCCCACCACCTCGAACTCCTCGGAGGCTTCCATCATCATCCGCAGGCCCGACCGGATGATGGCCTGGTCGTCGACGATGATCACTCGAATGGTCACGGTGCGGGTTCCTTTTCCTCGGAGTGCGGGATCGGCAGGACGGCCCGGACGCGGAAGCCGCCGTCCGGCAGCCGTCCGGCATGGAAGTGGCCGCCGGCCGCGGTGACGGCCCCGCGCAGTCCGACCAGGCCGAGCCCTCCGGAGTCGAGGGCGACGGGCCGGTGCGGGCTGGGGCCGTTGCGGACGGTGAGGGACACGGTGTCGGAGGTGAAGGCCAGGCCGATGTGGAGCGGCGCGCCGGGCGCGTACTTGGCCGCGTTGGTGAGCGCCTCGCGGCCCGCCCGGTACAGCAGGTCGTCGCCGGGTGTTCCGCAGTCCCGGGGTGTGCCGGTGACGGTGTACGTGGCGTCCATGCCGATCGCCCGCATGTTCCGGGTCAGACCGGCCAGGAAGTCGTGGCAGTCGGGATGGCGCAGGCGGTGGTCGGCTTCGCCGGGGGCGCGCAGCGCGTCGATGACGTCGCGCAGCCCGCGCATGACGGTGAGCGCCCCTTCCTGGAGTTCCTCGAAGTCCTTGGCCACCTCGGCGGGCAGGCCCGCGCGCCGTCCTGCGGCTCCGGCGCGCAGCACCAGGTACGTGGTGTGGTGGCCGACGTTGTCGTGGATCTCGTGGGCGAGCAGCGTCCCCTTCTCGGTGAGGGCGAAGCGGGCGGCGTGGTCGGTGGCGGCCTCCGCGCGGGCGATACGTGCGCTCAGGTGCTCCTCGAACGCCCGTCGGCGCCGCACGAAGTGGCCGCACACGGCGGGCAGGACGTAGGCGAGACCGGTGAAGTAGATCCGCCACGGTGCGCTGTCGATCAGTTCGCCGGTCAGCCACCGGGTGCTCAGCCAGGCCAGCGCGGCGCCGCCCACGAGGGACGCCCGCCGGCGCGTGCCGTAGCGGCCCACCGCATAGGTCGCGGCGGTCAGCGCCGTCCCCTCGTCCGAGCACAGGGTCGCGGCGAACGCGACGAGGACGCAGAGGCCGGGGCGGGTGCGCCGCCACATCAGGCTCGCGGCCGCGACCAGCGCGCACAGGCAGCTGAGCGGATAGCTGTGGACGAGCCCCGTGCGGTGCACCGTCGCCAGGGCCAGGCAGCTGGCGGCGCCGACGAGCAGGGCGAGGGCGGCGTCCAGGAGGTGCAGCCGCCGGGGCGAGGGGGCGTCGCAGCGCAGCAGGGAGCGCAGCCGCCGACGGATGAGTGTGCAGACGTGGGCCGGCATGGTTCACTCCGGGCGCGGGTGCGTCGGCGCGGGCACCAGCAGGGCCGCGGGGAGGGCGACGGCGACGGTGGTGCCCTGCTCGGTCGAGTCGAGGTACACGCTCGCGCCGTGCAGCGAGGCCAGGCAGTTGACGGCGTACAGACCGGTGGACTCGGACTGCACCCAGTCCACGGGCAGTTCGCTCTGCAGGCGCACGTTGAGCGCGTCGAGCTGCTCGGGGCCGATGCCGATGCCGTCGTCGCTGACGCGCACGACCACACCTCCGGCGCCGGTCGCCTCCGCCGAGAGGCGGACGGACCGGTCGGCGGGGGAGAACTTCGTGGCGTTCTCGATCAGTTCGGCCATCATGTGCGTGATGCCGTGGACGGTTCCGGCCCTGAGGTACACGCCGGGCACGTCCGGACGTACGACGGCGCGGGTGTAGTCCTCGACCTCTGCCGCCGCGGCCCGCAGGACGTCGATGAGCGGGGCGTCCTCGCGGTGGCGGCGCCCGGGGTCCTCGCCCGCCAGGACGAGGGTGGTCTCGCCGTGGCGGCGCATCCGGGTGGCGAGGTGGTCGAGCCGGAACAGCGAGCCGAGCACGGCCGGATCCTGTTCGGCCATCTGGAGCTGGGAGAGCAGGTCGAGCTGCTGGTGCACCAGGAGGTGGCTGCGCCGCGACATGGCGGCGAGCTTGGCGCGCACGGCGGCGCGCAGCACCGCCTGCTGTGCGGTCTGGTCGACGGCTTCCTTGACGACCGCGTCGAACGCCCGGGTCAGGTCCCCGACTTCGTCCCGGTGGCCGAGGTCGACCGGTGTCACGTCGAAGGCGAGGTGCTGGGGATGCTGGGCGCGGGCCATCCGCCGGACGAAGGAGGGCAGTTCGTTCTGGGCCTTGAGGGCCGCCCGGCGCAGCCGGTGCAGCCGGCGGATCAGGCGGCGGGCGGTGAGGGCGGCGACGGCGGCGGAGGCGAGGAGCACGGCGGCGATCGCGACGGCGTGCCGGATCAGCGCCTGGCGGGCCTCGTCGCGGGCGGTCGCGGCGAATCGCAGGGTCTGCTTGAGGAGGGCGTCCTCGGCCGTGTGCATCTGGTCGAGGACGCGTGTGCTGCACGCGACCCAGGGCGCGGGGGCAGGGTGCTCGCCGGCGAGGGCCTTGCCGAGCGGCTCGGTCAGGCAGGAGGTGTCGACGCCGTCCTTGGCGGCGGGGTCGCCGGGTTGGGATGCGGCCTCGTGTTCCCGCGCCATGAACCGGCGCAGGCCCTCCTGCTGGGCGAGGAAGGACACCTCGTCGTTCGTGAACTTGCCTTTGGCGACGGGGGAGTTGATGAGCGCGCGCTGCGCGGAGAGGGCGGCGGTGCCGGCGGCGAGGGTGTACGGGGCCCAGGTGGCGTCCGCGGTGCGTGCGCCGGGGCCACCGGACGGCACCAGCGCGTCGAGGGCGGTGACGATGCGGGCGTAGGCCGCGATCGAGGGCAGCAGCGCGGACCGTTTGGTCATCTCGCCCGCGCGGGCCGCGGGCAGCTGCTCCAGGGCCTCCCGGGCCTGTGTGAGCCGCCCCGCGATCCCCGGGTCCCCCTGGTTGTGGCCTGCGGCCGTACGGAAGTCGGCCAGTGCGGTGTCGGTGAGCCGGCGGCGCTGGGTGACGTCGGCGTCGGCCCGGCCCGACGCCACGGACAGGGCGTCGCGTTCGTTCTGGAGGTCGCGGGCGAGGGAGGCCGCCGTCACCGAGAGCAGGGCCTGCCGCTCGGCGGTGACCCGCCGGGCACAGACGGCGGCCGCGTCCTGGATCTGGAGGGCGGCCAGGGCGACGGCCAGGGACACGGGCAGTGCGAGTACCGCCGCCACCTGCATGCCCAGCCGCCGGTGGCGCAGCCAGTGTCTACTCATCTGATCCCAAGTCGTGCTCGGTGGGCATGCGTCTGCTCAGCCGGGCTGAAGAAAGAACCGGCCGAGGTGCTCTCGGGTGGCGCTGTCCAGGAGCACGGCGATCTCGGCGGCCAGCAGAGAGGCGGCGTACATGACCTGACCGGTGTCGGTGTCGGCGTCGGACACCATGACGAGGCTCGTCTGCGCGTCGACGGGCGCCATGCAGAGGTGGTGCCGCTGCATGTTGATCATGACGGCTCCCACCCAGCCGCTCCCGTACGCCTGGGCGGCCGCCTTGGTGAGCGAGACCAGGCTGGAGGACAGCGCGGCGAGCCGCTCGGCGTCGGCGGTGTCGGTGGACGGGTCCGAGCACAGGACGAGGCCGCCGGCCGACAGGAGCACGGCGCACCTGACCCCGGGGGTCGTCTCCCAGGAGTCGTGGATGACGTTCTGGATGTCCAGGGCCTGGTTCCCGGCTGTCTGCATTTCTCTCTCCGTTTTCAAAGGACCGCGGTCGTGGCCCGTGGGACGGCCGCCGTGGCGAGCCGCCGCTCCAGGGCGTGCTCGACCATCCGGATCAGTACGTCCTGGACGGCGGAGCGCTGCCTCGCGTCGGTCTGCACCACCGGTACGTCCTCGCCGAGTCGGAGGGCTTTGCGGACCTCGTCGGGGGCGAAGGGCTGACGGCCGTCGAAGCCGTTGAGCGCGACGACGAACGGGACGCCGCACGCCTCGAAGTAGTCGACCGCCGGGAAGGAGTCGGCGAGGCGCCGGCTGTCCGCGAGGACGACGGCGCCGATCGACCCGCACACCACGTCGTCCCACATGAACCAGAACCGGTCCTGCCCCGGTGTCCCGAACAGGTACAGGACGAGGGACTCCTCCAGGGTCAGCCGGCCGAAGTCCATCGCCACCGTGGTGGTCTGCTTGGACGGGACGTGGCTGAGGCTGTCGATGCCCTCGGAGGCGACGGTCATGACCGCTTCCGTCCGCAGTGGGGGGATCTCCGAGACGCTGCCGATCAGGGTGGTCTTGCCGACGCCGAAACCACCGGCCACGACGATCTTGGCCGAGGACATCTCCTGAGCGGAGGGCGGCTGCTTAGAGGCTGTGAAGTCCACTGAGGACCCTTTCCAACAGTGCGGTGGTCGGCCGGTCGCCGATGGGCTCCACAACCGAGACGAGGCCGACGGCGGACAGGTCCGCGACGAGGATCCGCGCGACGCCCACGGGCACCCGCAGATGCGCGGACACCTCGGCGATCGAGGCGGCCTCGGTGCACAGCGCCAGGATCAGCTCGTGCTCGGGCTGCCCCGCGCCGAGCGGGCCCCGCCGCTCGGTCACGACCAGGGCCTCCAGGGGGAGTTCCAGGCCGGTCACCGTCCGCCCCGCCGTGATGGTGTACGGGCGGGGAGCCAGCGGCGGGGGACCGGGTCTGGACGGCTCAGTCGGCTGCTGCGGCATGATCCCTCAACGTGGACCGCAGTTCGGGGGTGAGGACGTGGCCCACGCGCCGCACCAGCCGGGTCATCTGGTAGCCGAGGACCGCCCGGTCGGTACCGGTGTCGGCGGCGACCGCCAGGAGCGACCCGTCGGAGACGGTCACCACGACCAGGATCGAGTGCTGCATCTCCAGGACGGTGCGGTGCACCGCACCCGAATCGTGGAGCTCCGCCGCCGCGTACCCCAGGGCCGCGAGGCCGCTGGTGATCGGCGACACGAGTCCGGGCGCCGGTGCCTTGGCGTCCGAGGCCCGGGCGAGCAGCACCCCGTCCGCCGAGACCAGCGCGACGTCGAAGACGCCCGGCAGGTCGGTCTGGAATTTCTGCAGTACCCACTGGAACTCGCGCACCTTGTCGGTGCCCTGGGTCAGGGAACGCGGTGCGGGGGACGGCTCAATCGCGTACACGGGACTCCTCCTGGGCGGGCTCCTGCGGCGGCTGGGGCTGCGCCTGGGCGATCCCGTCGGTCAGGCCGCTCATGCGCCGCCGGATCTCGGCGGGATCGGGAAGGGCGGCGGAGTCACCGCCGGCCGGGCCGGGCGCGGTGATGCTGCCGACGCGGGCCCGCCGCTGACGCACCGGCAGACCGGCCTGCGTGGACTCCTGAGCCGGGCCGCCCTGCCGGGGTACGGACTCCTGCGCCGCACCCGACTGCCGTGGTACGGACTCGTTCCCGGCCGAAGGGCTGACGGCCTGCATCGACACGGTCGTCGGGTCCTGGGCGGCCACGGCCGCGGGCGCGCTCTCCTGAACTCGGGCGCCCATCATCCTGCGGGCCTGCCCGTACCGGACGGGCTGTGCCGCCGACGGGGCCGACGGCTGGGCCGGCTGCGCCGGGACCGGGGCCGGGGCCGGCTGGGCCAGCATGGACTGCGGCAGGATCAGCGAGGCCACCAGGCCGGTCGGCGTGTTCTCGTACAGCCGGACGGCCACCTGGTGCTTGCGGGCCAGCGCCCCCACGACGTAGAGCCCCATGGACTCGCTGAGGTGGGACCGGAACCCGGCGGCCTGGCGCAGGGTCTGTTCGGCCTGGGCCAGTTGCTCGGGGCCCATCCCGATGCCCGCGTCGCGGATCTCCAGGAGGGCGCGGCCGTCGGGCATCCGTCGGCCGCTCACCACGACCCAGGTGTCCGGGCTGGAGAACGAGGCCGCGTTGTCGAGGAGTTCGGCGACCAGGTGGACGAGGTCGTCGGCGGCGTAGCCCACGACGCCGACCGGGGGCAGCGCGTGGTAGGTGACCCGCCGGTAGTCCTCGATCTCGGAGGCCGCGGTCCGCACCAGCGCGAGCAGGTCCGTGGTCTCGCGCCGCTCGGCCGAGATCTCCGCCCCGGCAAGCACCAGCAGGTTCTCGCTGTTGCGGCGGATCTGGGTGGAGAGGTGGTCGAGGTGGAACAGGTGGGAGAGCGCGTCCGGTTCCGGCTCGCGGCTCTCCAGCTCGGTGATGACGGCCAGTTGGCGCTGGACGAGGGACTGGTTGCGCCGGGAGAGGTTCTGGAAGAGGAGGTTGACCTCCTCGCGCATGCCGGCCTGCTGGCGTGCCAGGCGTACGGCCTCCAGGTAGACCCGGTCGAAGGCGCGCGCCACGTCGCCGATCTCGTCCCGGCTGCGTGGAGCGAGCACCCTGCCCTCCAGCGCGCGCGGCAGCTCGCTGCCCTGCGAGAGGTGGCGGGTCACGTCGGGGAGGTGGATGTCGGCCACCTTCACCGCCGAGCGGCGCAGCCAGGACAGGCCGCGCACCAGGTGCCGGGAGGTCGCCATGACCAGGACCGTGGCGATCAGCAGGGCCAGTACCGACAGGACGATGGAGATGACGGCCTTCTGGTGGGCCTGCTCCTCCTGGTCGTGCGCGCTGGCCAGGATGCGGTCCTCCACCCGGTCCTGGAGCTGGTCCAGTTGGGTGCTGACGCGGGTGAGGTCCTGGTACCAGCTCTTCGGCAGCACCTTGCTGAGGTTGACCTGGCCGGTGGAGGTGCTCAGCTTGCCGATTTCGCCGGTCACGGCGGTGGAGGGCGCGGCGTCGACGATCTGCTTGAAGGCGGCAGCCTCGGTCGGCTCGGCGTAGAGCCCGAACTCCCGGCCGGTGATGTCGCGTACGAGCTGGGAGGCGAGGACGTTGCCCTGTGCCCCCGTGGTGAGGTTGCCGGAAGGCGCGGAGGACAGCACCGAACGCTGGCTCGTGACCATGACGTCATAGAGAGCCAGGGTGTACAGCGTCCAGCCCGCGCCCCGGGCCTGCTCGCCCAGCCCGCCGACCTGGTTGTACAGACTGGCGATCGACACGATCACACCGCCGTACTGGTTCTCGACGTCGCTGGGGGCGCTGTGGGAGTCCGCCAGTTTGCGGATGTCCTTGAGGGCGTCGAGTCCGGCGCTGGTGACCTGGTACTGGCGCTCCATGCCGGAGCTGGCGGGCAGTTGCTTCAGCTCGTCCAGGAACTGCTTGGCCTTGGCCTCGGTTTCGGCGCGCCCGGTGCCGTCGGAGGGGTGGAGCCGCTCGCGGGCCTTCGGGTCGACCGCCAGGTCGCGCTCCTGGGCCAGCGCCCGGATCAGGGAGGTCCCGGTGCGGCTGGTCTGGGCGATCTGCGCCGTCTCGCGGTGCTGGTCGGCGGTGTCCAGGGCCTCCTTGACGCGCATGCCGGCGAAGCCGAGGGCGGCGAGCAGCGGTACGAGGACCACGATCAGCATGCGGGTGGGCACCCGGAGGTCGGCGAGCACACGCCTACGCCAGGGCAGGGGGGTGCCGCCCGCTCCCGGTATCTGCTCGTGCCGGGGGCTCGGCGCAGGAGCACCTTTTTTCACGGGGGAGACCTGGTTTCCGAGGAAGTGGAATAGGGCCGTCCCAGCCTATGTACGTTCTGATGGCGACTCACTTGACCAATGGGCTACCCCCATCGGCCGAAAGTTGATCCCATGGCCCCGTGCCGCCCCTTATCGTGCGGCGGGGCAGGGCCCGAAGACAATGCGGGCCGCCTCGACGCGATTCTGCGCCCCGAGACGTGCGAGCACCTGGCTCACATGCGTTTTGACCGTCCCGGGGCGGAGCCCCAGTGATTCGGCGATCTCGGCATTGGACATGCCGGTGGCGAGGAGTTCGAGTACCTCGTGCTGACGGTCCGTCAAGGCGTCGAGTGCCTTTCTCTGAGCGGGAACGCGTTGTGTCCACACCCGGCGTGAGGCGAGTTCGACGACGTCCCTCGTCATTTCGCTGGAGAAGAACGCATGGCCCGCCACGACAGCCCGTACCGCGCGAACCAGGTCTTTGTGCAGGGAATTCACGGACAGAAGTCCCGAGGCTCCGGTGCAAATGGCCGCTTCCGCGAGCCGGTCCTCCGGTGAGCCGACGAGAAGGATCCGAGGGGAATGCGGCTCGTGCCCGATCTCCTGGGCGATGGCCAGCCCTTCGGCCCCGGGGCCGGCGTGGACAACGACGGCGTCGGGGAGCAGGACGCGGACGCGCTCGCGCGCGGTGGTGGCGTCCCACGCCTCCTCGACGGTGTTGATCCCCCGGCCCCCCAGCAGGTGTTCCCTCAGGACCCGGCGCATGTGCCGGTCGCCGCTGACCGGCAGGACCGTAATCATCCCCGCTGCTCCGACGGGAGGGGGCGGACAGGGAAGGGTGGGACGAATCGGACCAGATGGTGGCATAGGTTGATGGTATGTCGACCGGGTGATGGGGAGCCGCCAGCTAATGATCAAGGTAGTGATTGTCGAGGACAACGTCATCGCCAGGACCGGACTGCGGCAGATCGTCTCCTCCGGCGGGGACATCGAGGTGACCGCCACCGCCCCTGACGCAGCGTCAGGGATGGAGGCGGTGCTCCGCACCCGCCCGCACGTGGCCCTGGTCGACCTGGGGCTGCCGGACGAGAGCGGCCTCTCGCTCGCCACCCGCCTGCTGGCCCTGCCCGAACCGCCCCGGGTGCTGATCCTGACCGCCTTCCACGACGGCGCCCTGGTGCGCGAGGCCCTCACCGGCGGAGTGTCCGGCTTCCTGCTCAAGGACCTGTCGGTCGAGGACCTGCTGGAGGCCGTCCGGGCCGCCCACGCCGGGCACGCGGTGCTGCACCCCGAGGTCGCGGGCCATCTGGTCGGCTCGCTCCGCCGGGCCGACCGTCCCTCACCGCAGGAACTCGAACGCCTCGCCGCCCTGACCGACCGGGAGCGCGCCGTCCTGCGGCTGCTGGCCACCGGCCTGACCAACGCCGCCATCGGCCGCGAGCTGGGCCTGACCGAGGCGGCCGTGAAGAACCACGTCACCCACGCCCTCACCAAACTGGACCTGGCGAACCGCGTTCAACTGGCCCGGTTCGTCAACCGGGTGGGACTCGCCGACTGAGGCGCCGCGCCCTCGCCGCGCTCCAGCCCGGCGCGCAGCCGCAGCAGAGTCTGGAAGAGGGTGCTGCGGACGGTTGCGGGGCCGATGCCCAGCGCGGCGGCGATCTCGGCCGCGCTCATGCCGAGCCAGTAGCGCATGAACACGACCTGACGGCGTCGTTGCGGCAGCCCGGCCACCAGCGCGCGCAGCGCCTCGTGCTCCGCGTGACCGGGAGCGAAGTCGGGCACCGCACCGTCCTGGAGGTCGGCGGTCGGCACGTCCCGGAACCCTCCGCCGCGCCAGTGGTCGATCCGTACGCTGTCGAGGACCTGGTGGACGTAGGCGTCCGGGTTGGTCTTGTTGCGGATGCGGTCCCACTGGTGGAACGTGCGCAGCAGCGCCAGCTGCAACAGGTCCTGGGCGTCCTGGGGGTTGGGCACCAGGCGTTCCGCGCGGCGCAGCAGCACCTCGCGGCGGGCGCGCACGTAGCCTTCGAAGTCCGGGTAGGGGACGGGCCGGTGTCCTGTCGGGTCATCCATCGTGCCCCCAGGCTGGCGCACTCCCCGCCGCCGGGGCGTCGTCCGGAGGACGTCCGGCCGTGGACGGCCGGACATAGGGCAATCAACCTTCTTCGACTGCCCGCGCGGAGGCGTGGGGCAGGAGCGCCCGCACGGTGAAGCCCTCGCCGCGCGGCTCGGCCGTGAAGGCACCGCCCAGCTGGGCGACCCGCTGGGCGAGCCCGGCGAGCCCGCTCCCGCCCGAGGGCAGCACCGCCTCCACGGGACGCCGGGCGCCCGTGTCCGTCACCTCCACGCGCAGCCCGTCCGGATTGCAGCACAGGGTCACCGCTATCGCGGCACCGGGCGCGTACCGGGCCACGTTCGTCAAGGACTCCTGCACGACCCGATAGGCGGTCAGCTGGACCGGCTCCGGGAGCACTTCGGGGTGGCCGTCGACGTGGAGTTCCGCGCGGGTGCCGTCGCGGCGCACCTCCTCGACCAGGGTCACGATGCGGTCCGCGGGAGCGGTGGCCCGGCCGGCGCAGCCGCCGGGTTCCAGCAGGCCGAGGGTCTCGCGGAGTTCCTCCAGCGCCTTTCGGCCGTCGCTGCGGATCCGCTCGACGGCCCGCGACGAGGCGCCCGGCAAGGCGGCCGGAGAGGACAGCAGCGCGTTGGCGGTCAGGACGATGCCGCTCAAGCGGTGGGCCAGGGTGTCGTGCATGTCCCGGGCGATCCGCGACCGCTCCTGGGCGGTGGCCCGCTCGGCCCACAGCGCCCGCTCGCGCTCCAACTCGCCCATCCGGCGGCGGTCCGCGGCGGAACGCTCGTGGTGCCGGCCGATCGCGTACCCGGCGAGCAGCGGACCGAGGGCGAGAGCCAGCGCGACCGAGTTCTCCCGCAGTCCCGGAGCGGGGGTGCCGCCCCGGATGCCCACCAGGGCCAGCGCCGTCCCCGCGGCCACCGGCACCACAAGACCGCGGCGGTCGGGCACCCGCGTACCCGTGGCGAACATGGCCAGGCCCAGCGCGCCCGGCACATAGGCCAGCAGGTGGCCGACCGCGGCGAGGGAGGCCACAAGGACGGGCCTCCGCGCATGCCACAGCAGGACCAGGCTCGCGGCCGCGCCCACGGCACCGGCCAACGCTGGTCTGCCCGAAAGGACCAGGCCGTTGAAGGCGTACGCCTCCGAGTCCCAGACGGCCCACAGGGCCGCACCGCACGCGGCGGCCGTCCACAGGCGCTCGGGCGCCCAGGTCGTTTCGAGTTGTCGAGACATTCGCAGAAGTAGAACACGAGGACATTGGCGCACCGGGGGACGAACGTCCCGGTTATCAACTTCCATTGGTCCCGCACAATTCGGTGCCAAAGTCCCGAGCGCGGTTCAACTATCCAGGGAATCCTGAGCAGGCAGGTATCCGAGATGCTGTTCCCATGTCACGTCGAGCCGGCCGGGAACGATGACGTCCATCTCCGGGTAACCGAGATCCGCCACTACGGCGTCATAGACCGGCGTATCGCTCGGCGCGGAATGGGGAGCAGGCCACCAGCGGCCCGCACGACCTTCGAAATTGTTCATGGCGTCGGCCTTCTGTCGGTCTGTGGGTTCTGACAGTTGGCGAAACCATACCGTCTTCCGCGTGCCGGAATACCACTCGGAGAAACAGTGACCACGCGGGCACGGTGTGTGTCGGATTCTGCGTCGATAACGCGGATTAAGAGTTTTTAAGAAGTCGTTAGAGCATGCCTAAGCCTGGATGCGCCACACTTGTCCACATGAACTCGACAGCGGAACTTCACAGCGCTCCGGCGGGCGAAAGGCAGCAGCTTCCGAGCACCGTGCTCGTTGCCGACGGTGATCAGGTATTCCGTACCCGGCTGTGCCGTCTTCTGGAAGGTCTCGGCTACGACGTGGTGGCCGAGGCATCGAGCGCCCTGGAAGTGACGAAGCTCCTGCGGAGCGCCGAGCCCGAACTCGTCGTCATGGACCTGTCGTTGGCGCGGTCCGTGGGGTTCCGTGCCGAGCGCCTGGGCGGTCTGCTTCGCCGGCCCCCCAAGGTGGTCCTGCTGACCGGCGACGCCGGGCACGAGGGACTGGCGGAGGCGCTGGACGCCGGGGCCCGCGGGTTCGTCACCAAGGACCTGGACGCGGCCCTGCTCGACTCCGTCCTCGGCCACGTGCTCGCGGACGGCTGCGCGATCGCGCCGGAGCTCTTCGGCGGCCTCATGGACAAGCCCACCGGCTCCCGCACCCGGTTCACCCGCGCCCACCCCCGGGTCGGCCTGCTCAACGACAGCGAGCGCCACGTCCTGCAACTGCTCGGCTGCGGCTTCGAGAACGCCCGCATCGCCGAGGAACTCCACCTCTCCCGCGCGAGCGTGAAGACCTACGTGTCCCGGCTGCTCGGCAAGCTGCACCTCGAAAACCGCACCCAGGCCGCGCTCGTGGCCAACGAGACGGGCCTGGCCCGCCAGGTCGCCGTCGCCGCATAACTTGGGCATATACCTGTACTTCATGACATGAGACGGTGATCGAGGGTGGCCGGGCAGCAGTCGCCGTCCGCCGGGGGCCAGTGCGAGCGACCCCGTGGCGAGACGGCCTCCGACGACGCGACGACGGAGCTGGACGCGGTGCAACCGCACAGCGGTGACGCGACGATGGCGTTGGACGGGGTGCAACCGCACGGCGCCGACGAGACGATGGTCTTCGACCCGGCGCAACTGCACAGCAGGCGCCGACGGTCACGCAGCGCGCGTCGGCGCATATCCGCGGGTGCCGCGGGGGTCCTGGCGCTGGCGGGCGCGGGCATGCTCGCCTTCGGGGGAGGCGGCCCCGACAACCTCGCCGCCCTGATGGGCTCGTCCGGACACGGCGCGGGAGCCCCCGACACGGTCCCCTCCACGACGCCGTCCACCGCCGAGGAACAGGCCCGGTCGGCCGGCGCGCAGGTCTCGCCCAACGCCTCGTCGCCGAAAGGCCCGACACCGGGACACCCGAGCGCCTCCGACACCTTCCGCACCACGCCGTCCGCCCCGGGAGCCGACGGACAGCACACCCCGAGCACGGGGGCGGACCCCTCCACCTCGCACGCGGCGTCCACGTCCTCCCACCCGACCTCGCCGTCCCCCTCGCATTCGGACGGCCGTTCGCTGCCGGTCTGGCAGGCGGGCGACTCCTACGGGGTGGGGGACCGGGTGACGTACAACGGCGTGGTCTACCGGTGCCGGCAGGCCTACGTCGGCCACGGCGATCCCAGTTACATCGAGTCCGAGGCCCTCTGGCAGCGGCTGCGTTAGCCGGTCCGCCGTCAGATCTGGGCGTGGGGCCCGAACTGCCCGTCCACCAGATTGAGTTCATACGCCAGCACCGCCGCCTGGGTGCGGTTGTGCAGGCCCAGCTTCCGCAGGATGCGCGAGACGTGGGCCTTGACGCCGGAGACGGACAGATAGATCGTCCCGGCGATCTGTACGTTGCTCATGCCGGACCCGATCAGCATCAGCACGCACCGCTCCTGCTCGGTGAGCCGCCCGAGCAGTTCGGCGCGGTGCACGCGGCCCCGGGCCGTCCCGTGCGACGCCCTCTTCATGATGAGGCTCAGCACCTCGGCCGACACCGGGCTGACGCCGCGCATCACGCTCTCCATCGCGCCCTGGAGCCCCGCCGGCCTGACGTCCTTGGTCAAGAAGCCGCTGGCCCCCGCTTCCAGGGCGGCCAGCGCCTGGTCGTCGACGGCGAACGCGGTCAGCACGATGACGCGGGGCGGCCGGCTCAGCCGGGTCAGCCGGCGCGTCGTCTCGACCCCGTCGATGTGCGGCATGCAGAGGTCCATCAGGACCAGGTCCACGTCGTGTTCCCGCGCCTGCGCCACCGCTTGGGGCCCGTCCTCGGCCACGGCCGCGACGGTGAAGCCGGGCACGGAGTCGACCAGGGAGAGGAGCCCGGAGCGGGCGATCGCCTGGTCGTCGACGACCAGGACGCGGGTGTCGGTGTCCGTGGGGAAATCCTCTTCGCGCCTCATGGGTTCAACTGGCCTGCTGGCCGACGGGGATCGCGCACCGGAGCCGGGTTCGTCGGAGCCGGCCCGCGGGCGAGGAGGCAGAGCATGGACATCCTTCCGGTGGGACGCACGTCGGTGGTACCGCCTGCCGTACCCGGACAGGCCCGACGAACAGCCGTATGAGTGGGTAAACCCTCTCATGTTGCAACCATCTCCGCCCCAGGTGGCCCCCGCCGGGACCGGTCGAACCCCAACGTGGCTGCGCGGTGCGGCCGTTCCGTCGTGCGGCTCTCCGCGTGACCTGTCTCACGCTTTAGGTGGCCTTAAGGAGGTTAATTAGCGAATGTCTATTTTGCTGTGAAATAGCGGCAATTGACGCTGTGTCATGCCTGATGGAGAGTCGGTCCCGGTCAGCTCCCTGCCGCCCAACTCACCCTGTTTCACCAGGAGATCTCGCATGCGCACGTCCGCAGCCCTCGCCACCGTCGGCGTGGTCGCTTCCCTCGTCCTGGCGCCCGCCACCTCGGCAACGGCGGCGCCGCAGTGCGGCACGAACCCGCTCGGGACCGCCGGGAAGTACGCCGAGTTCGTCGAGGGCGACGCCACGCGGTACTCCGACTCCGAGGGTGCCGTGGCCGTCGGAGGCGACGCGCACTTCGGCGACAGCGCCACGGGCCAGGGCTTCACGGTCGGAGCCAAGCTCAGCGGCGCCGATCTCGGCGCACTCCCCAACCACAACTCCCTGGTCGTCGGCGGCACCCTGAGTGCCAATCAGGTCGTCATGGCCAAGGGCTCGGGCGTCTACGGAGAGCTGCGCCGGACGAACCGCCCGGGCAGCTTCGCCATCGACGGCCCGCACACCGAGGGCACCGCACCCGTGGACTTCAAGCGCGAATTCGCCACGTTGCGCGCAAACTCGACGGCCTGGGCGGCCCTGAAGGCCAACGCCACGGCCACCCGACCCGCCAACAACAAGGCCCTGCTCCTCACCGGCACCGACGCACAGCGCAATGTCTTCACCATCGACGCAGCCGACCTCCAGCAGGCCGACCGCATCTCGCTCAAGGTCCCCGCAGGATCCACCACCCTGGTCAACGTGCTCGGCGGCTCGTACGACATGGCGGCCGCCTCGCTGAGCGGGGTCGAGATATGGGACCCGGCGAGCAAGAAGTTCGTCCTCGACGACTACGCCGCGGGATCGGCCGCCTTCAAGACCCTCCGGTCGAAACTGCTGTGGAACTTCCCGCAGGCCACCTCGCTGCTCAAGAACAGCGCCTCGTGGCCCGGCACGATCCTCGCTCCCGACGCGGCTGTGCAACTCGGCAACGCCAAGACCGGGCCCGGCCATGTCAACGGCGCCGTCATCGCCAAGAAGCTGAGCTCGGTACCCGGCGCGGAGACCCACCAGATGGCCTTCTCCGGCTGCCTCCCCGCCGGCGAGTCGCCGTCGAGGCCGCTGCCGCCCGCGGCCCACCCCGCACCCACCGAGACCGCGCTGCCCCCGCTCGCCACCCCGAAGTCCTCCGGGACCAGCGGCAAGAAGCCGTCCGCGTCGGCCTCGCCCACCCCCACGCCGTCCGCCTCTCCCCAGCCCACGCCCGCCACCGACGAGACGGGACGCCTCGCCCTGACCGGCGGCGGCGTAGACCCGCTGTTCGCGACGGGCGCCGTCGCCACCCTCCTCATCGGCGCCGCCTGCACGGGCTACGCGGTCATCCGCCGCCGCGCCTCCCGCCGCTGACACGACGACGGGCAGCGCCGCGCGCCGACGGCACCTCGCGGCACCCCGGCCGGCGCGCGGGCCCGAACGATCAACCTTTTACCGGTACGAGTCCACCCGGGCGGACAGCCCCCGGGCACGCCCGCCTCCTAGGGTCGGCCGGGAAGCACCGCCGCCCCTCTGCCCCACCCCCGCGAAGGACCTCTCAGACCGATGAGCCGAAGCCTGTTCGAGGAACGACTCGAAGTGGCCGAAGAACGGCTGCGCCGCCTCTACACGGAGCGCGAGGAAGGCGGCCTGTCGGAGGGCGCCGCGGAGCCGCCCACCGAGAGCCACACCTGGCCCGGCGACGAGCAGCTGGCGCTGCGCAGGACCGAGGGCGACCGACTCGCCCACCTGGTCGGCGAGTTCCGCCTCTCCCAGCGGGAGACCGACCTGCTCATCACCTGCCTGCTGCCCGAGCTCAAGCCGGTCTGCGGCGCCGCCTTCCAGTTCCTGAGCGGGCTGCCCACCTCGCGCCCCTCTGTCTCGGTGGCCCTCTCCGTGCAGGGCATCCCCGTACCGGACGCCATCGCCGACGGCCTGCTGCGCCAGGGCTCGCCACTGTTCGACACCGGCCTGGTGACCTGCCAGAACCGCGAGATGTCCTTCCCGGAACGGGTGCTCGACGTCCCCGACCGCGTCCTCGACTTCCTGGTCGGCCGCGAGCGGTGCGGGGCCGCCCACCGCTGGCTGCACCTCCTGCCGCCGCACCCCGACGACACCGACCCGCGGCACGCCAAGGGCCTGGACACGGCGCTCGCCGCCGACCCGCACCAGATCCGCTACCTGCGCCAGGGCATCCACGGCGAGGCACTCCCGGCGAGCCGCACCGCGCTCGCCGCGACCGGCCTCGCCCCCCTCCTCCTGGACCCCGACGCCCTCACCAGCGGCGGAGTGCCCCCACAACAGCTCGCCGCCGAGACCACGCTGGAGGCGCGGCTGCTCGGCGCGGCCGTCCTGCTGCCCCTCGCGGCCCCCGCCGCCACCGAACCCGAACAGGCAGACCTGCTGCGACGCCTGGTGACCCAGCTGGCCGACGCACCCATCCCCCTCCTCCTCTACGGCAGCGAGGCCTGGGCGGCGTACGGATGGGACACGCCCCAGCCCGTCGAGACGGACCTGCGCGCCACCGGCGCCCGGCGCCCCGGCAACCAGCTCGGCGCCGCGGCCTCGGTCTCCGTGGAACGCATCCACCGCGCCGCGGCCCTGCACGCGACCACTCCCGCCCCGCGGACCGTACGGGAAGCCGCCCGCCGGCGCGCCGCCGGTGAACTCGGCGGCCTGGCCCGGCACATCGTCCCCGAGGTCGGCTGGCAGGACCTGGTGCTCCCGGCGAAGGTCCGCACGCGTCTGGACATGCTGGTGGCCCGCGTCCGCCACCGCGAGACGGTGTTCGGCAGCTGGGGTCTGCGCAGAGGCGGCGGCCGCGGCCGGGGAACCGCCGCCCTGTTCGCCGGCGAGTCCGGCACCGGCAAGACCATGGCCGCCGAGGCCGTGGCCCGCGAACTGGACCTCGACCTCTACGTCATCAGCCTCCCCTCCATCGTGTCCAAGTACATCGGCGAGACCGAGAAGAACCTGGAGCGGGTCTTCTCCGCCGCCGAGCTGCTCGACGCCGTCGTCCTGTTCGACGAGGCCGACTCGATGTTCTCCAAACGCGGCGAGGTCAAGAGCTCCAACGACCGCCACGCCAACATGCAGAGCGGCTACCTCCTGCAACGCCTGGAAGCCTTCAACGGCCTGGCCGTCCTGACCACCAACCTCCGCTCCAACATCGACGCCGCCTTCACCCGCCGCTTCGACGAGGTCGTCCACTTCGAAAGCCCCGGCCCCGACGTCCGCGCCCGCCTGTGGCGCTCCCTGCTCGGCACCGCGGCCCCCGAGGACGTGTGCCTGGACACGCTCGCCGAGAGCTACGACCTCGCGGGCGGCAGCATCCGCGCGTGCGTGGAGAGCGCCGCGTTCGCCGCGGCCGCAGCCGAACGCCCGCTGTGCCGCGCGGACCTGCTGCAGGGAGTCGAGACGGAGTACGGAAAGCTGGGACGGTTCTTCGCACCGGCCGACTGACCCCGCAGCGGTGCCGGGTGGCTCACGCGCTGCGGCTTCGCCGGACGCCGCGTACCGCGCCCGGGCACCGGTGCTGTCGCCCCGAGGAACTCCACCAGGGCCCGGCCGAAGGAATGTTCTTCAACCGGGCCGAGCAGACCGTCCACTTCCCGGACGAAGGGGTCGTCGGATCGGGGGAGCGGAGCCTGTGGGCCGCCATCGCCTCAGGCGCACGGGGGAAGCTTCAGCCCCGCGTCGTGGCCAGCCGGAACACCTGAGCCAGGTACGCGCAGCCCGGCTCGGTCCCGTAGAACCAGACGAACGCCCTGGCCGTCACTCTCACTTCTCGCGCCCGGCCCGGAGGTCAGGCGATCTCCTCCACCCGGCGGCGGGGCCGGGCAGTGCCGCGGGGGCGGGGCGGGCGGAAGGGCTTGTCCTCCGGGGCGGGCGGCTCGATGTTGCGGGCCCGCAGGGTCACGCTGCGGATGGGCTCCGTCTCCACCTTCGTGCCCGGCTTGGCGACCGGGATCGTCACCAGCAGGTCGAGCACCGGCCGGGCCGGGGTGCCGAGGCCCGACCACAGCTTCATGGCCATGGGCTCCGTACCCTCGGGGGTCTCGCGCAGCTTGAGCGTCAGCGGGCCGGCCGGCGTGCTCGACTGCGGCGTCAGCTGCTCGGTGGCGACACACCACTCCAACAAGGAGCCGAACAAGAGGTGTTCGTCCCGCGGGGAGTGGCCCCAGACGGTGAGCGCGTAACCGAGCTTGAAGTAGCGGGCGGGCGGGGTGTAGCCCACCACGACGCCGTTCTCGTCGATGACGCTGGTATCGCCGGACTGCCGCTGCGCGACGTCCTCCTCGACACTGTGCAGGAACAGGTTGACGCACAGCCCCGAACGCCGGGCGGCCCAGTCCGAGTTCGGCGTCTCGAAGACCACCTGGGCGTTCACACCGCGCAGAGGACCCCGGCGCAGCTCCTTCTCAAGGGTGTCGTCGACACGCTGGACGATGCTCACAGGTCAGCTCCTGGACGAAGGGTTGGGGGCGGGGGCGCCGGTAGGAGGGGTCTCCTTCTCGGCGTTCGGTCCCGTGAGGGGGATCAGGTCGCCGGTGAGTGCGGCGGTGGCCATGCAGTCGGTCGGCTGGGGGCCCGGAGGCACCGACGGGGAGGGGGCGCCGCCACCGGCCGGTGCCGGACAGTTCAGGAGCAGCGAGATCTTCTCGCCCGCCTTCAGGGACGGAGGCATGGCCGAGGGACTCTGAGGGGCCGTCACCGGTGTGGTCACCAGTTGCTGGGTGCCGGCCCTCAGGACCAGGGAGCCGGTTGCCGGGCCCGTCGCAGTGATCTGCACCGCCTTCAGCACGAGCCGGTAGCCCTTCGGGACCGTGTACTCGTCCGTGAGCTTCTTGGCCTTGGAGTCGGTGGACAGCGACACCGCGTCGAGCGGCTTCTTCTTCGGCGCACCCGCCTCGTCCTTCTCCTTCTTCGCCTGCTCCTCCTGCTTCTTCTGGTCGTCGGCCTGCTTCTTCTTCTCGTCCGCGGCCTTCTTCTCCGCCTGCTGTACCGCCTCCACCTGCGAGGGGCCCTTGTTGGACTCGGTCTTGACCGTCGGCTTCTTGCCGCCGACCGGGGAGAGCCACAGGGCCACCGCCGCCACCGCCACGGCGGTCAGCGCGATCAGAGCCTTCATGGCCCGCTTGGGCAGGATCGGGCGCTGGCGGTGGACGAACTCGGCGGTCCGTTCCTCCTCGTCGCCCCAGCCGCCCCGGACGCCGAGCTTCCAGTCGGCCGCGGTGCCCACCGGCACCGGACTGGTCACGCGGACGCTGAGCCCGACGCGCGCTTCCTCCCCGGCGTCCAGAGCCAGGCGCGTGCGGCGCAGCTTGGTGCGCAGCGGGGCGTCCGGCGCCTCCGGCGCCAGGTGCAGCCGGAAGGTCGTAGTGGCGTTGCCGGTGTTCTCCAGGAGGATCAGATTGGTGCTCCACAGGGCGCCGCCCACCCGGGGGCGCACCGGCTTCATGTCGAGGTCGTGGAACTCGCCCACGCTCAGCGTCGCTTCGGGCACCGCCACCGCGAGAGGGTCCTCGACGGAGGCGACCTGGACCGCGAACGTCAGCGGGCCGGGCGGAAGATCGCTGTGGCGGGGCAGCGTGAGCGGGATGTTGATCTTCTCGTGGTTGCCCGGGTAGACGGGCAGCTGGCCGAGGGCGGCCTCGGTGTTCGGCCAGTCGGCGGGCGGCCCGATCAGGGTGAGCCGGTAGGCGTCGACGATCCGGCTCTCGTTCCAGACCCGCAGATGGGCGGTGAGCGAGTCGCCCGGAGTGATCACCTCGTCGGGCACGGTGAGTTCGGCGCGTACGGTCATGACGTCTGCCGGCTGAAGAACTGGATCTCGGCCATCGCCACGGGCGTGTCCGGCTTCAGGCCGGGTGCCACCGCGTCGATCCGGACCTGCACCGAGACCACGTTGTCGATGCCCAGGTCGAAGCGCTGCGGGCCGGGCTGGCCGCCCAGCGTGATCTGCTTCTCGACCGGCCCCTGATCGGTCGTGTTCGCCGTCACCGTGATCTTCGTGGGCCGGCCGCTCTCGAAGAACTGCTCGGGCGTCTTGGCGGCGCCGTTGATGAGGGACAGGGCGGTCAGCCGGAACGGGGTCTGGAACGTGGCCGTCCAGGCCTGGCCCACCGCAGCGTCTCCCGTGCCCTGCGGAGCCCAGGCCTTGTTGTCGACGCCGTCGTGTGCGAACTGTGGGTCGAATCCCTTGGCCGAACTGGTCGCGGACACGGACGTGGGGGTGACCGCGTACTGGGTCGCGAAGCGGTCCTTGACCAGCGGAACGGCGCGCTCGGCGGCCGCCGCCACACCACCCATCGACATCCCGGCCACCAGGCAGACGGGCAGCGCGGCCAGCGCCATGGACCAGCGGTGGTCCCAGTGCCACACCTTGGGCCGTGCCAGATAGTCCTCGCGGAACTGCTCCCAGCGGGTGAGCTCGGGCGGCTCGGGCTCCGGGCGCAGCAGGGCGCCGCACGGGTGGCAGTACGTACGGTTCTCGGCGTTGGGGGCTTGGCACTCCGGGCACAGGAGCAGGTGCGGCATGCCCTCGGACGGGGTCGGCGCGTCGGAGGGCGAAGGGCCGGCGGGCTCCTCGGGCAGTGTGGCCCAGAGCACCACTTCGCCGTCGATCAGCTGGGTCTGCGCGGCGGACGGGTCGGCCTGGACAGGGGCGGTGTAAGGGCTGTCGGCGGCCGCGTACAGACCGGCCTCGCCCGGGGTGGCGAACTGCGGCCGGCGTGTGGGGGGTTCGGCGGTCGGGGGTCCCGCGTAGAGGTCGGGGGCCGGTGAGCCGGGGTACGAGGAGAGGCCCTGCGGCCGCACGGGCTCGGCGCGGAGGCCTTCGGGCAGACCATCGCCGCCTCCCCAACTACCGCTGGAGAGAGATGTGTTGGCGCCTCCGGTTCCGACAGGGTCCCAGGAGCCCGTCGCGGGGGCGCCGGAAGCGGGGGCTTGCGTCCAGGGTCCCGTACCGCTGCTCGCGGCCCCCGTGGAGCCGGGGGCGAGGGTCCCGGATCCCGCGTCACCGGCGCCCGTACCCGCGTATCCCGTACGCCCTGAAGAGCCTTGCTGTGCCTCCGGGTACAGGGCCCGGATGTCCCAGTCCCGCGCACCCGTGTATTCGGCGCCCGCCAGGTCGCCGTACCCCGATCCGGCCGTCTGCGCCGCGCCGGTGCTGCCGTATCCCGGCTCATTGGCCCGCGCCGAGCCCGAAGCGCCGTACCCGGACCCACCGGCCGGCGCCGCACCAGTGGCGCCGTACGCGGATCCGCCCGTCGGGGAAGTCCCGCCGCCGTACCCGGACCCGCCTGCCGATGACGATCCGGCGCCGTAGGCGGATCCGGAGCCGCCAACGTGCCCCGTACCGCCAGCAGTTGACGTTCGCGCGGAGTCCGCACTTCCATACCCCGAGCCATCGCCCCGCGCGGCACCCCCCGCACCCGCCGACCGGCCGAAGTCCGCGCCCCCGGTACCGGAACCAGCCCCCGTCCCCGACGGCACGACCGGGTTGCTCCCGGTCCGGTCCCACCCCAGGTACGCCCCGCACGACACGCAGAACATCTCACCCGGGTAGGCCACCACTCCGCAGCCGTGGCACATGTCCTGCTCGTTCGGCACATGCCAGCCCTGGTGGCCGGACGAAGCCGTTCCCATCAGTACGCACCCCCCGCCGAGCCCCGCACGAGCAGCGGGTCCTCGTCGTCCTCGATCGTCACCTCGGCGCGGACGTGCGCCGGGATCCACTCCCCGACCAGTTCCTCCAGGTCGTCCACGACACCCGGCCGGCTCGCGACCGTCCCGGACGGCAGCAGGACGCGCACCCGGGCCCGCGCTCCTCCCGGACCCGGCCCGCGGAGAGTGGGGTCGTCGGGCCCGGCCGCGCAGTGCGTGCCGCCCGACTCGGTCAGCTCCAGGCGGCCGCCGAGCACGTACCGCACCAGGAGGTCCAGGCCCGCCGCGGTGCCGCGAAGACCGTGCAACTGGTGGCCGAGCAGCAGCGCGTTGCGGCGCCCGGTCGCCCCCACGCACGCGGGCAGCGCCGTGTTGTGCCAGCTCAGCATCCACGTCACGAAGTGCTCGGGCGCGGTGCGCGGGCTGAAGTACGCGTCCAGGCAGTCCAGCGTGGTGATCAGGGGCGCCAGGGCGTCGTCGAACCCGGCGATGAAGCGGTCGGCGAAGTCACCCTGCCGGTAGCTCTCCGGCAGGACGGCGCGCAGCGACCGGCTGCCGGGCACCAGCGGGGGTGCCGCAATAGCCCGCGGCGGTGATTCCATCTCTCGTCCTATCCGTCTGTCCGTCTGTCCGTCTGTCCGTCATCTGGGCCTGCTCAGCGCGCGCTCTTGACGGCGACCTGGTGGCGGAAGGAGAGGAACAGCGTCGCGGGACCGACGTCGATCCGGTCGGTCGCGGGCTGCCGCTCGCCGGTGCCGATGTCGGCGGGGTACATCTCCAGCTTGGTCACCGACTCGACATCGGCGCAGCGCGCGGCCACCGCGTACAGGTCGCTCAGGCGCAGGGCCCGCCCCAGCGGCCAGCCCGATCGGTTGTGTTCGCCGTGGCCGGACGGCAGCGGGCTGAGGCACTCGTACAGTGCCCGCAGCACCCGCTCCTTGACCTCGGCGCGGTCCGCGCCCTTGGCCGCCTCGATCTCGGCGACCACCGTCACGCCCTGGTAGGCGGGTCCGCTGACCGATACGACCACGCCCATGGGCCGGGCCGCCTCCACCGCACGGGCGGCCGAGGCGAGCATGGCCTCCGAGGGCACCAGCTCGCGCCAGCTGTCCTCCTCGCGTACGTCCCGCACCTGAGGGATGATCAGAACCCGTACCAGACCGGCTCGTTCGGAGTCGTCGGGCTCCGCCACGCACTCGATGCGCCCGGCGTCCCGGCAGGCCGCAGCCGCGACCGACTCGTAGTCCTTCGCGGTCACCGCACGGTCCTGGGTGCGCAGCCAGTGCCCGGCGCGGCGCCGCACGCTGTCCACGGACTCGGCGTCCACGCCGCCCGTGGCGGGCGTGCGGTTGTCGACCCGCGAGACCAGGGCGAGCGGGGTGCGCAGCACCGTCAGGGTGTTCGCGGCCACGTTGCCCTCGCGGCCGCCGCCGCGCCGGTAGGCGCCCGCGGTGATCCTGGCGCCGATCTCGGGGACCGCGCCGTACTGCCGCATCTCGCCGTCCGGCTGGCGCACCGACGGGCCGAACCGGACGGTGCCGCTGGCCTCGTCCACGGTGATGTGCCGGTCGGTGGGGGAGGACTCGGTGAAGGACGGCACCGCCTTCCACACTTGCCGGCCCGCCTTGGTCTCCACCGCCACCGCGCGCAGCGACCCGGCGACGACGGGAGTGCGGTGCACGGTGAAGGACTGGCCGGGCGTGCCGTCCGAGACGCCCATCTCGTCGTGCGGGATGGTCTCGCCCTCCAGTGCGGTCGTGGTCCCGCCCGTCGTGTACGCCTCCAGGGCGCTGATCCTGGGCGATGAGGAGTACGGCGGCTGGCCCGGGCCCGCCTCGGTGATCCGGCAGCGCAGCCAGCCCGCCCGGCGGCGCCCGATCAGCGAGGCGGCGTGCCCGTCGGGCAGGTGCAGCACGATCTCACCGGGCCGGTTCAGACCGCCCGTACCGTCGCTCCCGACCTCGCACTCCACCCAGCCGTCCCCGCACCAGGCCTCCCACACCCGCGGCGGGCGTCGGGGGTCCACGCCGACACCGTCCATCGCGCACTCCACGCGCAGCGCCACCGCGCAGCGCGACGCGGCCTGCGACAGACCCACGAACAGGGCGTCGCCGGGCGAGGGTTGCTGGGCGAAGCAGGTCACCGGCTCGCCGGACAGGAAGCGCTCGGTGACGAGCTCGGGCGCGTGCCCGGCCGCCGCCGAGCCGATGTGGCTCAGCGTGGTCGGCACGATCGCCAGCTCCCGGTTGACGGTGAAGATCCGTGCGGGGGCGCTGCCCGAACGGGGAGTCGCGACCTCCGTGCCGGCGGGCACCGCCACATCGGCCTCCTGCGGAGCTGAGAGCCGGAACGTCAGCTCCGTACGCGCGGCCTGCGGGGCGGTGAGCTGCACGCCCAGGAGGTCGAGGAACTCCAGGTGGACCTTCTCCGGGATCCGGTTGACCCGGTAGGAGAGCTGGTCGACCATCTGCGCGAACGCCTCGATCAGCGCCACACCCGGGTCGGAGACGTTGTGGTCGGTCCACTCCGGGCAGCGGCGCTGGATGAACCGCTTGGCATCGTCGACGAGATCCTCGAACCGGCGGTCGTCCAGATGGGGGCTAGGCAGCGACATCGGTGTCCCTCGTGTGCTGGGGGTGCGGTCCCTCGCCGTCGCGGGCGGGTATCACATAGAACGGATAGACAAGGTTGCGGCGGCTGTTGGTGCCGGACAGCTGGTAGGCGATCTGGATGTCGAGGACCTCCTGCTGCCCGGCGGCCTGGACCACGGTCACGTCGTCCACGACGATCCGCGGTTCCCACCGCTCAAGGGATCGGCGCACCTCGTACGCGATGGCTCCGCAGGTCGCCGCGTCGAACGAGCCGAAGACCCGGTCTCGGATCGCGCACCCGAACTCCGGCCGCATCGGCCGCTCCCCGGGCTCGGTACCGAGAACCAGCAGGATGGCCTGCTCGACGTCGGCGGCACCTTCGGTCATCGCGATGCCGCCGGAGGGGCTCACGCCGAGCGGGGCGGACCAGCCGCGGCCGATGAAGAAGTCGGACATGTGCTCAACTCCCGCTCTTAATAGGGGAGTTGGGGCTGGCGCTCAGTTCCCGCCGGTGGCGGCGGAGGGGGTTGGGCAAGGTGCTCGGCTCCCGCTCGTGGCGGAGGAGGTCGGACATGGCGCTCAGCTCCCGATCATGACGGTCGGGCAGCCCATCGCGATCATGCCGCCGCCGCAGGCGATGGTGTCGCCCATCGCGGCCGCCGGCATGCCGTTGATGAGCACCTTGCGGACGGCCACCACCGGCACGGGCGGAATCGGTGGAATGTGCAGGGGGCCCACACAGGTGGCCAACGACCCGGCGACGGCGGTTGGCTGACCGCCGATCAGGACGGTGGCGGCCATCGGCGGGCCGGTCACCACGCCGGCGGCGGCGCCGTGGATGGTGGGGTCGCCGATACGTGCGGCGGGAGGCATATCGCGCTCTCCTTCCCGGAGGGGGTGGGTGGCGTGGATTAGTTGATCTTCACGAGGGCGCCGGAGATCTCGGCGACGGCGGTGCCGGAGAACTTCGCCGTGGTGTCCGCGCTGACGTCGACCTTCGTGCCGGACACCTCGACCTGCATGCCGGAGAGCTTCAGGTTCTGCTGGGCGTTCACGTCGACGCTCTGGCCCTTCAGCTCCAGAGGGGCGTTGCCCGCGTCCACGGTGATGCCGCTCTTGGCGGCGATCTTCACCTTGCCGTCGCTCTGCACGGTGATGAGCGTGTCGTTCTGGTCCATCTTGATCTGGAGCTTGCCGTCACCGGTGATCAGCGTGGCGCCCATGCCGGAACCCCCGGCATCCAGCAGCTCCAGACGGTGCCCCTTCTTCGAGGCGAAGGAACGCCGGTTGGCCTGGCCCTTGCCGCCGTCCACCAGGTCGAGCTTGTGCGGGGCGAGCTTGTCGACGCCGTTGTAGAGCCCGCCCAGGACATAGGGCCGGTCCAGGCAGCCGTGCTCGAACCCGACGAGCACCTCGTCACCGACCTCCGGCACCACCACTGAGTAGCCGCGACTGCCGCCGAGCTGTACGGTGCGCGCCCAGTTGCTCTCGTACTTGCCGTCCAGCCAAGGGAGTTGGACCTTGACGCGGCCCTGCTTCTTGTCGTCCTTGATGTTGACGACCTTGGCCGGCATCAGCCCGTAGAAGCGCCGCAGTCCTTCCTCGCCGTCCCCGGGCCGCCCAACAGCCGTCCGGTCCGCGCCCTCGTTGACCGTCAGCTCCGTCAGGTAGCCCGAATCCGGGTGGTACTCATGGCGTACGGACGTGACCGTGTACTGGCCCTCGAACTGCTTGCCGAGCCCGGTCAGCGACACCCCGGAGCGCAACCGCAGCCGCGGCTCCCCGCGCACCACGGCGCGCAGCCGTGGCAGGCCCGCCGCGATCTCCTGCGCCATGCTGGCCGCCAGCGTCTCGGCCTCGCCCTGGGTGCCGCGCGGCAGCCCGGCCAGCAGCACCGACGGCCCCGAAACCGCACCGGACGGCGCGGTCCAGGCGGTGCTGTGCCGCGTCGTGGCGGGGTTGCCCATGGCGACGAACGGCTCCTTGCGCTCGGGGTCCCAGCCCCGCACGGTGACCCCGGTCACCTGGTCGTCGAGGGACGCCACCGAGCCGACCTTCAGCAGGTTCGCGCCGAACTGCAGGGCGAACGGGCTGCCCTGGGCCGACATGCCCTTCGCCGGAGCGCTGGAGGCCCGGGCGGGCTTGCAGAAGTGCAGCTTGCCGTCCCGGAAGAAAAGGTCCCGCCCGTTCTCCCGGGCCAGGTGGGAGAGGAAGTCCCAGTCCGACATGGCGGGCTGGGTGAGGAACTCGTATGTCGGCCGCGCGTCGTCGACCGTCCCCGTCTCGACACCGGCCTGCTTGGCCACCTCGCGCACGATGTCCCCGGCCGTCATCTTCGGATACGACGCGACCCGGTGGCCCCGGCGCAGCCGGTGGGAGCGGTCCTTGGCGCGGATGACGGTGAACACACCGCCGACCGTGCTCGCGGCACCCGCGTCCGAACTCGCCCGCGCCTCGCAGTCGGTGACCTCACCCTCGAAGAGGGCGTGCTTGCCGTCCGGGGTCACCGAGGTCAGCTTGAGCGTGCTGCCCAGGGTGACGCCCCACTCGGCGAGCAGCGACGCGTTGTGCGGGTCCCGGATGCCGACCTCGGCCGTGGCCGACGTACGCCCGCTCTCGTGCACGACGGCCCATGCCAGGGCGGCGCCGCAGTCCGCGGGCATCCGGCGGCCCGCGGCCTCGATGATCAGCCCGGCCGTGTGACGCCCTGTCATGTGTACGTGTCCTTACGTGAGGTGACGGTGGAGGAGATGGACTTCAGCGGTCTGTGGCGTTCGGCAGGACCAGCACCGTGCCCGGCCGTACCTTCGACGGGTCGTCGATGTCGTTGAGCTCGGCGATCAGCCGCCAGTCGGCCGCACGGCCCGTGCTGCGCACCGCGATGGACTGGAGGGAATCTCCCCGCACCACCACGCTGAACTGGCGCGACGAAGGTGACCCCGGCAGGTGACCCAGACTCTGCGCACTCATATGCCGACCTCCTCCAGGGTGAGGTCGCACACCGCGCGCAGCGGATGGCCACCGCTGGAGAAGCGAGTGAACCGGACCGAGAGGTGTCGTACGACCGAGTGGAACTGGGCTGCCTCGCAGTGCCCCCAGCGGAACATCACCCACGGCGGGGACGACTGGTTGTTGCCGAGGCTCTTCTCCTCCGGCCGACAGCACTTGAGCAGCGTGCGCACCCGTGTGTCGACGGAGTCGTCGTCCGGCTTGAGGGCGTCCAGGACGACGGTCAGGGTGAGCACCGTCGGCTGGCTGCCGAGGAACTCGGGTACGGAAGCCTGCGGTGCGAGGCGGGTGGTGTGCCGCGCCCAGGACGTCTCCTTGACCAGGGAGAGCTGTGCCGGGTTGAACTGGAACTTCACCACTTCGGCCGGCTTCCCGAGCTGCTTCTGGCCGCCGATCGGCGGCTTGTAGATTTCGAGAACCGCCTTCTCTACCTTTTCCATTGCTTTCTCGCCTCCTTTCTTCGGCGTGTCCCCGGCGATTACTTGGGCGTATCGCCGAAGTAGAAGCCACCGTGGACGAAGTCGATCTCTTCAATGGCGCAGGTGCTGGTAGAGGTGTTCAAGGTCGGACCCCGCCAGGCGACCGGCCGCAGGTCCAGGAGTTCCCACGAGGCCACCTTCTGGTTGTTGGGTCCGAGGATCGCGACGTACCCCGGTTTGGGAACCGGCTTGGCCAAGTTGTCCTGGACCCACTTGCACATCTGCAGCGTGTGCTTCGACACGAGTCGTGACACGGTCAAAGGGGTGTACTTGATGCGGGTGTTGAGGTAGGTGGGTGAGGTGTTGTGCCCTCCCTCGATGACCTCGTCGACCTCCATGGACATGGCGAGCCCTGTGCACCCGGTGAAGTCGTCGCATATCTCTCCGCTCGGCCCGTGAAAGGACAACTGGAACCGATGGGTGGGTAGGGGCAGGGATTCTGTGCTCAACGTTGTGCCTCCGCTTCGGGCGAGAGAAATCCCATGGGTATGCCCCACTCGGGGGTGGGGGTGGCTTCATCTGTCGATCGTCGTGCTACGTCGTGCTTTGCGACGTGGGAGTCGACGGCGCGATCCTGCGCTGCTTGTCCGACGATCCGGTGGAAGACCGGATGTCCGTTGCCGAACGCATCGGTGACCGAAGCCGTGACACCTTCGGCCCGGACAGCCGGAGCGAGCGACGCGAGGGATCGAGTGGAGGAGGGAGCCTCCGGCCTCGTGACCGGCGTTGACTCGAAACCGCTCGGCACGCCGGTGCCCCAGGAGGGCGGGGACGTGGTGACCGTCACCGGGCCAGGCGTCGGATTCGCTGTCCTCATGACGGTTGTGTTCGCGGTGGCGGAGGGCTCCCGGCCTGGGGTGACGGCCTCGACACGGTGCTGGGTACCGTCGGCCGGCGTCTTGCTTCGTGCGGGCCCTGCGCCGGAAACGCCTGTAGGAGAGATGCCAGGGTGCGCGAAGGGGACGGGGTGGCGGTCAGGTTCGGCATGGACCGAACGGATGTGGGGGCGACCGTTCGGCGCTGCGGCCGTCCACAGATGAGGCTCTTCCGGGCCGGGCCGGGGCCCCGGCGCAGAACCGGCTGCAACCGGGTGCTCAACGGCTGCATGCGTCTGTGCCTCCTCGGCATCCCGCTGAGCATCGTCGGCGTTCCGGCGCTCGGAGCGGCCGGTGCCCTCCCGGTGCTGAGCGGCACCGTTCGCTTGCGCTGCGGCGCGTTGAGTGACGCCCTGGCGACGCAGAGGGAGGCTGCTCGCGGAGAACTCCACGAAGTCCCCGACCGGTCCGCTGTCGAAGCCGGCACCGAGATGCAGAGGGGCGACCCGGCGGGTCTCGGCACTCCGTACGTCGCTCCGCACGGTGCGCGGAACAGGGACCTGTTCGTCAGACGGAGCTCCGGGGACGAACGGAAGAAGGTCCGGACGGGGCTCGGCACCATCAGATCGACTTTCTCCAACAGTCCGCCGAACAGGGCGAGTTGGCGGAACCTTGGACCCGCCGGGCAGGGCGGGCTCGGGCGCCCAGGTCTCGCCGACTGGTGCAGTGAGGTCATCGGTGTCGGAGTGGTGGCTCTGGCTCCGGTCTCGCTGCTGCTCAGGGCTGCGGCGTACCAGACGTGTGGGCCGCATGACCGGCGGTGTGGGCTCGCCGAGTTGGAGCGGGAAGGCGGGGGAGGAGGAACGGCTCTTGCGGGAGGTGTCCTGGCCGTGCACGGGGCTCGGCACGTCATGCCGTGCCTGCTGCCCAGGAACTGGAACTGGAACTGGAACTGGAACGACGGTGTCCACCGCGCCCTCGGCGGTGGAAGCGATGCGGTGCTGGTTGGCACGGTCTGCCTCGTGATCCGGCGATGCCGGCCCGACAAGGGTGATCAGATCACGTACGGGCTCTTCGCGCGACGACTGCGGCGAGGAATCGGTGAGCGTGGCCGGGGCGGTGGCAGTCGGCTGGCGCGGGGTTCCGGGTGTGGAGTGGCCCGCCGGGCTGCGCGGGGCGGGCTGGGCGGTGGTATCCGAGCGAGTGGCCGGGGTGCCATGCGCCACCGCGGTGGCTGGGCCCATTCCTTCGGATGTGGGGGTGTGCGGGGAGGGTTGGTCGGCGGCTCCTGGATGAGGGGCCGAGGCGTGCCGTGCTGCCGGGGCCTTTCCTGCGAGCTTGGGCGTGTGCGGGGTGGGGTGGTTGGTCGCTTCCGGCTGCGAGGTGTGGGGCGGTGCCGCCGGGGTGGCCAGGGCGCTCCGTCCGGATGCCGAGGCGCGCGGGGCGGGCTGGGCGGTGGAGGCCGAGGGCTGGGTCGGGGCGTGCTGAGGGTGCGCCGTGGCGGTGGGGTGGTTTGCCTCGGGCGTCGTGAACTGTTCGGGGTGGGCAGGGGTGTTCTGGTCCCGGTCCTGCGGGTTCTGCTTGCGGCGGGCGCGAGGTACGGGCCGCATGGCCGGTGGTGTGGGCTCGCCGAACTGTAGCGGGGCAGCGGGAGACGGGACCCGCTTGGGGGCAGCGCTGCCCTGCTCCTGGTCGTGGCGAGGGGCATCATGCGGGATCCGCCCCTGTGCCGCAGAAGTGGCGGCAGGGGTGCTGTCGTCAACAGGGCTTTCATCGGCGCCAGTTGATGCGTCTGGTGCGGCTCCCGAGCAGGGTGCCGACACCGGGGCCGGCGCCGGTGTCGGCACCGGGGTGCTCACGTTCGTCGTGGGCGCGACCGGAGGCTGGGCGGCGGTTCCGAGATCAGGGGTGTCCGACTTGTCGAGCCGTATATGTGCTCGGGGGGCCTCCCGAGTGGTGCCGTGTTGCGCCTGACTCTCCCGGAGTGTGGAGTCGAGCGCGGACACGTCAGGGTTCCCCGGGGCGGAGCGCATGTCGTCGGAGCCCGACGCCTGAGGGGCGGTATCGGCTCCGGTCGCCTCACCCGTAGCGGAGTTGGCCGTGTCTGGCAGTGTGGACGAGGCAACCCGCTGGGGAGCGGTCGACGGCGTGGCGCCCGGAGCCTGGTCGCAGGTCTCCGACGGTTCTTGCACGGTGGCTGCCGCGCTGGGCGTGGGCTGGTCGGCTGCGTCCAGGAGCGGGATGGCCTGGGCGGCTGTCGCCGGAGAGGTGGTGTCGTCCTCAGCGGCGGTGTTGTGAATCGGGCGCTCGCTCCGCTTCCGGTTGCGCCGGGGCCGCATGGCCGGGGAAGCGGGCCGATCGACACGGAGCTGGGCGGCGGGGGAGGAGACGGTCCGGCGGGAACCGTCGGTCACGTCCACGGATGTGGTAGCTGGCCGACCTGCGTCGAGCTCGGGGAGCTCCGTATCGCCGTACGCCACTTCCGTTGACACGGCCGGACCGTCCGTCCCCTGCTCGTCGTGGGGGAGCTGCGATGACGCGGGGGCCGGTGCCGAAGTTGTGCCGTTCTCGACGGGGGAGCCGGCCGTAACACCCGACGCGTCGTGGCCGGCACGGGTCTTGGCGGTCCGGTCCGTCGGATATCGGGCCTCGTCCAGCCCGGTCGAAGAGGAACCAGTCTGCTCGGCCATTGGCCCGGTCGGCGAGGAACCTGCCTGCTCGGCTTTGGCAGCGGCTTCCGTCGGCAGAGTGCCGACCGGGTCCTTACCGTCCGACGGGGCGGCCGTCCCGGGCGCGGAGTCCTGGACACGCTCGTGCGTTTCGTGCGCGTCCGCCTCGCACCCATGCGAACGGGAAGGCGTGCGGGCGGTGGCGGCGCGGCTGCCTTCGTCAGCGGTGTGAGAGGCATCGGCAGCTAGGGCAGCGGTGGCTTCCTGCTGCGCAGGCGCCTCGTGCAGCGGCAGCGGGGCGATGTCGCTGGAATCCGCGGGGGCCCTGTCCGTCGCCGGGGTTGGCGTGCTCCGGGTACCTTCGCGCAGGCTGGCATCGTGAGAGGGGGCAGCGGCGAACTCCTGCCGCGCGGGCGCCTCGTGCGGGAGCTCCGTGCAGCCCTCACCGGAGTCCTCCGGAGCCGGGGACAGGGGGCTCTGGGCAGCCTTGTCCACGCCGCCCCGGCGTGCGGGGCCAGCGCCCGATTCCTGCCGCGCGACCACCTCATGCGCAGGCGCCTCAAGGACCTCGCGGACATGTGCGGGTACGTCGACCCTCGCCGGAACGGAGCTGCTGTCGACGCCTTCGTCGAGGCTGGCCTCATGCGTCGAGGCCGCGCGGCGCGACGACGTGCGCGCGGGGCGCATCGTCGTGGGTGCGGCCCCGCCCAGGAGGAGCGGAGCAGGGGCGGCCGGTGCGGTTTCCGCCCGTACGGCCGTCACGTGATCGTGCTCGGGGTTCTGGCGCGGCGACCGGTCCGATGCCGTCCGGGCGAGTGCGCCTCCGTCGAATCCGTCTCCGCCGGCTCCTGCGGGTTGTGCCGGGGCCTCGGCCTGGCCGTGGTCGTCGAGGCGCTGATCAGCGCCGAAGCGGCGTCGCGCCGCCGCCCGCGCGGCTGTGATCCACCGGGGAAGACGACGTGCGGCAAGAGGCGCGGCCGACTGCTCGATGGCCGGGTGCAGGGCCGAGCCGTGCTCGGCGCGCGGATCGCCACCGTTTCGCAGGGAGATCCGCCCCTGCTCCGACACCGAGTCGGAACTCATCACGGGCCCATGGTTCGGCGACGCGGACGGGGGCGCAGAGGTGCGTACCGCAGCAGGTTCGCCGACAGGCAGGGAAGCAGGGGCGGTGCTGCGTACCGAGATGGGCTCAGGCGCGAGTACCGGAACGGGTTCGGCCGCCGAGGCGGACTCAAGACGTACCGGCGCGGGCTCAGTTGTCGAAGTGGGCTCGGCGTCGCCTGTTGATGTGGGTTCAGCGACCGTCACCGACTCGGTGTCCGGTACGGGCGCGACCCCAAAGTCAATCAGCGGCTCGGACTCGCCGCGATCAGCCGACGGGGAAGGCTCGCACCCTGGCACCTCCGCAGTCCCTGGCGCCGGCGCAGCCCCACGGCCAGGCGTCGGCACAGCCGCATCGCCCGGCACCACTACAGCCTCGTCAACACCCGTCAGCGCAGACTCGGAACCCGGCATCGGCGCAGACACACCACTAGCTGCGGCTGCGGGCCCACGATCGGCCACCGGCATGGGCTCGGAACTCCGCACCGCTGGCTCACGGGTGGCCATCAGCGCCGTCCCGCCACCAGGCACGGCCGCAGGCTTGCGGGCAGCAGTCGTGGTCGTCGCGGAATCGGCGCCCTGGGCCGGGGTGGCCGTGGCGTCCGTGACCGTTCCGTACGGAGTCTTTCGCGAGTCGGGCCCGGGGTTCGGCGCCGCAGACCCCTGCTGGTTCGGGGATGCGCCTTCGCCCTCGGGAGCGAGTCGCGAGGCTGCGTCGGCCTGCGTCTCCGGGGTGTCGGGCTTGCGGCGCCGGTTTCGGCGGAACCGGCGCATGCCCGAGGCGGCCTCCTCGTGCCGGGTACCGCGCCGGAGCCGCAACCGGCGCTGTGGAGCCGAACCCTGGACCGGCTCCGGGCTCTGGCCAGGCAGTCGCACCGGTGCGGGCGCCGCCTCGGCCTCGCGTACGTCTGCCGAGGGTTCGGCCGGGGCAACGGACGGAACCGCCGGAGCACCCGCGCTCCCCAGCACGGCATCCATCCCCTTCGCCGCCCTGGCCCCACGGGGAGCGGCGGGACGCCAGTACAGCCGTGCGGGCGCGCGGTGGGCCGGGTTTCCCGCCGTACTCCAGGCCGTCACCCCGGGCCTGAACACCTGCGGCGGCTCAGGGTTGATGAGAGTCCTGAGTTCCCCGGAGAGCCGGTGGTCCTGGAACGAGGGGAGCCGGTCCGTCACCCGGCGGGAATCGGTGACCGGGTGCACCCCGGCCGCGATCGCCCGTACTGTCTCCGCCAGCACCACCGGAACACGCCCGGCTGCCGCCGCAGCGCGGTCGGCCTCGGTGGTCCGGTGCATGAGCTGATTCCCTAAGTTCCGTAAGGCTGGTCAAGTTGGTCGTCGAGACGCTGATTGATCTGCGTAATCTGGCGGATGTAGGCACGACGCTGGATGTGGTCCATGTCCAGCAGTTCGTTGTGCGACCAGTGGAAGTGGTAGGCGATGTACGCGATCTCAGAGCGCAGGTTCTCGGCCGCGTACACCGTCATTCCCCCAGGCGGCTCCCCAAGTCGACGTCGAATTCATGTCGGCAGTCGGGGCACACGGTCGAAGCCAGCGACGTGCCGTCCAGATTGATCTTCTCGTAGAACTTCTGCAGAAATGCGAGATCGGCGGCGAAGAGATCCTCGATGATCCCGGCATGAATATCCGTCAGATCGCCCAATTTGGTAATGAGTCGACTGATGAGGACGACGGACAGGTAAGCCGGATTTTCGCGTACCCTCTGATCGCTCAGTGGCAGCAGCTCGTCCCGTGCCGTGGCGAGACGCATGATTCCCTCGCGGTGCACGACCCCTTGTGAATCCACATACCCGCGCGGAAGAGTGAACGAGAATTCTGTCTGGAGGGCCGCAGGCCCGCTGCACAGGCCTGCGGCCGACCGGGAATCGAGGGGCGCGGCCGGTGGTGCCACAGCAGCCGTGCCGGTGGACCCCTCGGTCACACGCCCCCGTTTCACTTGGCCTTGTTCTCGCCGTTGTGGATGATCGTGGCCGAGTACGTCTCAGTACCCGAGTTCGGCCCCGCCGAAAGGCTGGGAGGGCTGATCTTCACGCACCGGGCCTGCAGGAAGCTGCGCTTTTCTTCAGCCTTGTCCTTCCCTGCCTCGTCCTTCGTGATGATGGAGATGTTCTTGAATGCCTTCTCGTCGTTGCCGGTGGCGCCGGCGTCCTTCAGCCATTGCTTCATGGCCTTGAGGTTGGCATCGTCACCCTGCTTCGAGGGGTCTCCCGCGAGGAACGTAACGGTGATTTCGCCATGCACGGCCTCGGTGGCAAAGGCATTGGTCACCAGGTGGCCCTCATTGTTGACGAAGGTCACAGTGCTGTGATTGAACCCCTCCTCCGGCCAGTTGACCTGAGTGAGTGCGGCAATCTGGATGCCGTCACACTGAATCGAGAAGCTATCGGCCACTGTTTCTCCTTGATCTGGTGATTATTTTTCGGGCGACAGGAGTCTGTTGCGGTTTATTCCGCGCTCGGCGACTCTTGTGCGATTCGGAACACGACGAACTCAGCAGGCTTGACGGGTGCCACGCCGATCTCGCAGATGACCTGACCCGCGTCGATGACCTCGGGCGGGTTGGTCTCCGCGTCGCACTTGACGTAGAACGCCTCCTCCGGCGTGCCGCCGAAGAGGGCGCCGTTGCGCCATTCGTTCGTGAGGAACGCGGCGATGTTGCGGCGGATGGTGGCCCACAGCCGCTCGTCGTTGGGCTCGAACACCGCCCACTGCGAGCCCAGGTAGACCGACTCCTCCAGGTAGTTGAAGAGGCGTCGGACGTTCAGGTAGCGCCACGACGGGTCGCTGGAGAGGGTGCGGGCGCCCCACACGCGGATGCCACGGCCGGGGAAGCTGCGGATGCAGTTGACTCCTGCCGGGTTGAGCTGCTCCTGCTCGCCCTTGGTGACCTGGATGCCGAGGTCGAGAGCGCCGCGCAAGACCTCGTTGGCGGGGGCCTTGTGCACGCCGCGCGCCTCGTCGTTGCGGGCCCACAGGCCGGCGACGTGGCCGGACGGCGGCATCAGGAAGCCCTTGCCGCTGGACGGGTCGGCGACCTGGATCCAGGGGTAGTAGAGCGTGGCGTACTTCGAGTCGTAGCCCGCCTCGTTCTGGCGCCACTCGTGGACCTCGGTGGGGCCCATGTCCGGCAGCGGGTCGAGGATGGCCATGCGGTTGGCCATGTTCTCGCAGTGGTTGATCATGGCCATCTGGATGGCCTTGACCTGCTCGCGGCTGACGTTGCCCGCCTGGTAGGCGGCCATCAGGTCCGGGGCCATCACCATGGTGATGTCGTCGATGGCCTCCAGGCCGGACAGGCCGGAGCGGTCGTTGACCTTGCCGACGTACTTGCCGACGACGTCCTTGGCCACGACCTCGCCGCCCGCGGCGCTGCCCTTCGGGGCGGCCGGCAGGGCCAGCGAGGAGGAGTCGGGCAGCGCGAGCGCGGTGCCGGCGGTGGGTGCCTCCTCCACCATGACGAACTTGGAGCGCTCCTTGACCTGCGTCACCACGTACGCGGCCGAGGCCTTGTCGGCGGAGACGTCGAACGTCTCGGTGGCCGAGCCGTCCACCTTGACGGTGAAGGTGAAGACGTCGTCCGAACCGCCGTCGGCGGCCTTCGCCTTGTCGGCCGCGGCGCCCGTGGCCCGCTTGCTCTTCGGGTCGGCGGGCTTCTTCTGCACGTCGACCGAGATGTCGCGACCCGTCGCGGCCGGCAGCGCCGCCACCCGGAAGCCACCGAGCACCTGCGCCGGGGCGGAGCCGACGGCCTGGGCGCCGTCGACGGCGTCGCCGTTGGCCGACTGCCCGCCGACACGGACGACGTAACAGGTGCCGCCGCCGTTGGAGAAGTAGCCGTAGACGGAGTGCGCGAGGTAGGAGCCCTCGACGAATTCGCCGAACGTGTTGGTGAACTGGGCCCAGTTGGTGACCCGGACCGGCTCGTTGAGCGGCCCCTGCTCGGCGAAGCCGACGAAGGCGGCGACCGCGGTGCCGACGCCCTCCACGGGGCGGGAGCCGCCCGTGCTCTCTTCCACAAATACGCCGGGGGACAGGTAGGTGGCCATCCAGCACTCCTTCTTGATGAGTTATCCCGAGGGTGAATCCAGTTAGCGGGCTGCGCTTTCCTCGCGGGGAAACCAGGAGGAAAGGAAACTGCTACCCATTCGCCGGGGCTGGAGACGGTTCTCTTGCCGCACGACTGGCTGTTCATTGCCAGCTTCGGACCGTGGATTCTGTCCATGAGCATCGTCGGGGGTTCGACGCCGTGTCAAACGGGATCGCGCATTCTGGAACTCCGGCGAGGTTTTGTCTTCCGTGGTCCTGCGCGGATCAACCTTTGGCCTACGACGGGCTGTTACTCACCGCCGAATTCGGTTGAATCGTAGACGATCAACTTCTGGATACAGGAGTCAACTTTCTCTGCCGTTTCCTCCGGCACGCGCCCCCGAGACTGAGATCCGACGTGTACGCGTGCGCACGCGGGCCGCGCAGCACGACCGGAACGAGACGAGGAGACCCCGGGTGACCACTTCCGAAGCGGACGGCCAGTGCGAGGCATTGGAGAAGTTCGGTACGGACTTCACGGTGGCCGCGCGCGAGGGCAAGCTCGACCCGGTCATCGGCCGGGACCAGGAGATCCGCCGGGTCGTCCAGGTGCTTTCGCGGCGTACGAAGAACAACCCGGTGCTGATCGGCGAGCCCGGCGTCGGCAAGACCGCCGTCGTCGAGGGGCTCGCCCAGCGCATCGTGAAGGGGGACGTGCCGGAGTCGCTGAAGAACAAGCGGCTGGTCTCGCTGGACCTCGGCGCGATGGTGGCGGGTGCGAAGTACCGGGGCGAGTTCGAGGAGCGCCTCAAGACCGTCCTCTCCGAGATCAAGGAGAGCGACGGCCAGATCATCACTTTCATCGACGAGCTGCACACCGTGGTCGGCGCCGGTGCCATCGGGGACTCGGCGATGGACGCGGGCAACATGCTCAAGCCCATGCTGGCGCGCGGCGAGCTGCGTATGGTCGGCGCGACCACGCTGGACGAGTACCGCGAGCGCATCGAGAAGGACCCGGCCCTGGAGCGCCGCTTCCAGCAGGTCCTCGTCCCCGAACCATCGGTGGAGGACTCGATCGCGATCCTGCGCGGGCTCAAGGGCCGCTACGAGGCGCACCACAAGGTGCAGATCGCGGACAGCGCGCTGGTGGCGGCCGCGACCCTTTCGGACCGGTACATCACCACGCGTTTCCTTCCGGACAAGGCCATCGATCTGGTGGACGAGGCAGCATCGCGTCTTCGTATGGAAATCGATTCCTCACCGGTCGAGATCGACGAACTGCAGCGCGCCGTCGACCGGCTGCGGATGGAAGAACTCGCGCTGAAGAACGAGTCCGACCCCACCACCCGCGATCGTCTCCGCCGACTCCGCAAGGACCTCGCCGACAAGGAGGAGGAGCTGCGTGGGCTCACCGCACGCTGGGAGAAGGAGAAACAGTCTCTGAACCGGGTAGGTGAGCTGAAGGAGCGGCTCGACGACCTGCGCGGCCAGGCCGAACGCGCCCAGCGCGACGGCGACTTCGACTCCGCCTCCAAACTTCTCTATGGCGAAATTCCGGCCCTCGAAGAGCAGTTGGAGGAGGCGGCCGAGGCGGAACGAGAAGCCTCCCGCTCCCTCGACCCCGACGAGCAGATGGTCAAGGAGGAGGTGGGTCCGGACGACATCGCGGATGTGGTCGGCGCCTGGACCGGCATCCCCGCCGGGCGCCTGCTGGAGGGCGAGACGCAGAAGCTGCTCCGCATGGAGGGCGAGCTGGGCAAGCGCCTGATCGGCCAGTCGGAGGCGGTGCAGGCCGTCTCGGACGCGGTGCGCCGCACCCGGGCCGGGATCGCCGACCCGGACCGGCCGACCGGATCGTTCCTCTTCCTCGGCCCGACGGGCGTCGGCAAGACGGAACTGGCCAAGGCGCTCGCGGACTTCCTCTTCGACGACGAGCGGGCCATGGTCCGCATCGACATGTCGGAGTACAGCGAGAAGCACAGCGTGGCCCGTCTGGTCGGCGCGCCTCCCGGCTACGTCGGCTACGAGGAGGGCGGCCAGCTCACCGAGGCCGTCCGCCGCCGCCCGTACTCCGTGGTGCTCCTGGACGAGGTGGAGAAGGCGCACCCCGAGGTCTTCGACATCCTGCTCCAGGTCCTCGACGACGGCCGCCTCACCGACGGCCAGGGCCGCACGGTCGACTTCCGCAACACCATCCTGATCCTCACCTCCAACCTGGGCAGCCAGTACCTGGTCGAGCCTTTGACCAGCGCGGAGGAGAAGAAGCAGCAGGTCCTGGAAGTGGTGCGGGCCTCCTTCAAGCCGGAGTTCCTCAACCGGCTCGACGACCTCGTGGTCTTCTCCGCGCTCACCAAGGACGAGCTGTCCCACATCGCCGGACTCCAGATCGACCGCCTGGCCAAGCGTCTGGCGGACCGCCGGCTCACCCTGGACGTCACCCCCGAGGCCCTTCAGTGGCTGGCCGACGAGGGCAACGACCCGGCCTACGGAGCGCGCCCGCTGCGCCGCCTGATCCAGACCGCCATCGGCGACCGGCTCGCCAAGGAGATCCTGGCGGGCGAAGTCACCGACGGCGACACCGTGGACGTCCGTGCCGAGGGCGACAGCCTCCTCATCGGGCGGGTTGCTCGATAGGCCGTGCATCACTGCTTCGGAACGACTCGCCTGAAACCCAGAGGAGGAACACCTCATGACCACACCTGGCGCGCGCCCGCGGCGCCGCCTCATCCAGACCGGGATCGATGACGGGCCCGCCGAGGAAGTGCCGGCGGGCGGGGCCAGGGGTGACGACTCGTCAGGTTCGACTGCGCGGATCTCCGCGTTCAAGGAAAGGAACGTCCCGCATGACTACGCCCGCCCCTGCTGAGTTGCCGAAGGCCAGGACTCTACGTAAGCGGTCGGGCTCGGCCTCACCGGACGTCGGCCTCGGCCCGGCGCCGCGCACCGGACCCCCGGCACCCGGCGGGATCGTGGCCGGCGCCGAGCACTGGGGCCTGGAGCTCGCGCAGTGGGCCCAGCGCGCCGACCACCCGGGCGTCGGACTGGTCGCGGCGCTCGGCGGCATGGGGATCACACGGCTCGGCGGCATGATCTGGCGCACTGGACAGGGGGCCGACGTCACATCGGAGACCGGCGCCGAGAGCATGAAGGCTTCGGGACCGAGCGGGCCCCGTACGAACGCCGCCCGTCTGATGCCCCAACTGCACAGTGAGTTCGCGCGGTTGGCCGTCGAGGCGCGGGATCGGGGTATCACCGCGGCCGAGTTGGAGGCGGAACGCCGGGACCTGGAACTGAGGGCGTTCGGCGCGAGCCTGACCGGCCTGGACGCGCAGGAGATCGAGTCGGTGATACGTGGTCTGGAGAAGACCCCGGACGCGCTGTCGGAACAGAAGCTGGAGATCGCGCGGCGCAGTGCCCACCTCCAGTCGATCGCCGTCGGTGATGTCCCCGGGTACCTCAGTGAGCTGGACCAGAGCGTGGCTGATCTCAGAGACCGTCAGGACCAGGCACGCGACGAGAAGAACGATCTCCTGCTCCAGACCCGCGCGCTCTTCTCGCCGTCCGCGCAGCGCACCCGCGAGGAACAGCGCAGGCTCATCGACGACTTTGCCGCGCTGGAGAAGGCCCATGCGGAGGAAGCAGAGCTGATCCGGCGCAACATCAAGGAGATCGACATGCTCCGTGCTCTGTTCCTGTGCGTCGCGGGCCCCGATGCCGCGGGGCTCCAGAAGATGGGCAACGGCTATCTGGAGGGTCTCCCCGCTTTTCTCGGCACCCGCATCGAGCAGGCGCGCGGCCGGTACGACGTCTCCCGCATGGAGGCCCTGCTGGCGCGGGTGGAGCGCGAGCCGCTGGCGCGCGAGACCCTGGCCGCGATCCGTGCGCGGGGACCGGAGCGCCTCTACGAATCGCGGGACGTCTTCCAGCAGACCCTGGCGCGCAAGGAGTCGACGCTGCACTCCTTGGAACCGGGCTATCTGGAGCGCCTCCTCGGCAGTTGGGGCCCGCGGACCGAGGACCCGGAGCGCGACGCGGTCCGGCACGGCTTGGCCGCCGAGATCGAACAGGTGCGGGCCGACCTGGACAAGGCCGCGCAGCGGATCGCCCTGTACGAGTCGGACGAGTACCGCAGCCGGGTCGCACAGGCACTGCGGGCCCACGAAACGCTCAGCACGGCCAACGCCCGGCTCGACCAGATCCAGCAGACGGCGCGCGCCATGCGATAGGTCCGCGCGCAGGACGCCGGGCTCGGGGCGAACCGGTAGGCCTCGCTCCCGACATCACCCCGCCACCGTCCCCGCTCACCAACGGCGCTGAGGAACGCGCGCCGAACCGGAGGTCAATCATGCCCACCCGTCGCCACAAGCCCCGCCCCGAGCGGACCTCGGAGCCGCCCCGGCGGCTCAGTCCCTGGGAGCAATCCCAGAAGCTCGGCGCCACTCCCCAGGCGCAGGACCTTTACGGAGCCGCCCCCCTGCCGGGATCCGGTGGACGCGGCACACAGCTGACCCCGAGTCAGGCGGTTGCCCTGACGCTCGCCCACCGCCGGGCGGCCACGCTCCCGAGTGCCGCGGAGGAGTCCGGTATCCCGGAGGGCATGGCGCGCCCGGACGACCGCATCGCGCTCCTCAACCAAACCTGGGGGACCTCCTACGCCCCGGCCGACCTGGCTCGCGTACGTGACTGGCTGGCCCGGGCCCCGTTGACCGTCAACCTGACACTCGGCGGGCGCCGTTCGCCCGAGTCGCCCACGCTGGCGGCCCGGCTCCGGGAGGGAGCGGGACTCATGAACCAGTGGCAGACGGGCACCACGGGAGCCTCCAACGACCTGGACCGGCGGGCAGCCGCCGAGCGGTGGATGGGATACGGCCTGCCGCTCGGGCGGATCACTGAGCCCGGCCAGGCCGGCGGTATGCCGCTGTACGCGGCGCTCAACGTGACCGGCTCGTCGCAGGGATCGGCCCCTCAGTACGGCGTCAGCCACTTGGTGCTGAAGGAGTCCGTCCGTGCCCGCGCCACTCTGACGCCCACCGACTCGTTCGTGCACACCTACGCGCAGGAGACGCGATACAGCACCGCGCGGTACGCGCTTCCGGCGACCGACCCCCTCGGGCTGATCCTCTCGCCCCGGACCCCGCCGCGGCTGCTGCGGCTGGCCTTCGCGGAGGCGACCGGCTGCGACACCGCATGGCGCCAGTCGCCGGAGGCCGGGCGGGCGCCCGGTGCGGGCGAGTACGTCGAGGCACAGATCCACGGCGGCATCGCCTGGCGCGACATCGCCGAGATCGTCGTCAGCCCGGCCGAGGCGGATGCCTCCCGGATCGTGGCGGACTTCCAGGAGTTCGCTCGCGCACACCCGGGCCTGTCCGTGCGGCTGGCGGACGGACGTTGAACGCACTCCGCCGGCGTAGCCAGGGCCCCGGCATGCCGCCCCACATCCCGCCTAGCTGACGTCCCATTCGAGAGGAAAGTGCAACCCGTATGACCGAAATGATGCCGGAGCGGTGCAGGCCGAAGAGCTCCACCTCGCGTTCCGCCGCCTCGCAGAGCGCTGTGGAAGGCGTCGTCCCGCAGCCGCCGACCGCGCAGGAAATCGCGCAATGGAAGGGCGGTTCGAGCACGGCAATCATGGCCGACATCGGTCGGAAGTACGAGTACATCGCGGATGCGCCGACGCTGGCCGGCCCCGACATCGTGTATCGGTACAACGAAGTAGGGGCCGGTGCGGAAGCCCAGATCGCGCACTTGCAGGAGCTGAACCGGCAAGAGGTCCAGAGCCTGCTCTCGGAATGCAACGCCCTGCTCGACTCCATCGACGTACCGGCCCTGCGCGCGGAGGTCGACGCGATCCTGGCCGAGGAGAAGATGGAACGGCGCGTGGCCGCGGCCGCCGCCTACGCGGCCATCAAGTCCTATGCCCAGGAGCACGGATACCGGACTCACAAGACCTGGCAGCCCGACACCTCGATGCAGGGTCTCATCAGCCACTTCGAGGAGAACGAGCACCGAACCGCTGTCTCCAACGCGCAGAAGGACCATGAGGACAGGGTCCGCAACGCACAGAAGGACGCCGAGATCGCGGCCAAGTACGCGGCCCGGGACCGAGCCGCTGCCGAGCAGCAGGCCCACTTGGACGAGGTGAGGGAGCAGCTGGCGCGGGAGGCCGACGCGAAGCTGAAGGCCGCGCGCGAGGCGGAGAAGGGAAAGCAGCAAGCCCATTGGCAGTCCGAGCTGTCCGAGGCGACCAAGGCCGCACAGAAGGAGGACGCGCAGCGCTCGGTGCGGGCGAACGGGACGGTCGGTGACGTATGCGACCAGGCAGTCCAGGACCTGACGGATACCGTGCGGGAAAGTGCCACGTACTGGTCCATGGGGAAGGGGCTGGTCAACAAGTGGTTCGACAGAGGGGCGGCCGGCGTCGGAGTCACCGCCAAGGACCACCAGGGAAAGGCCGTGTCGGGTTCCGGGCTCGCGCTGCGCGCCGATCTGGCCGAATTGAAGAAAAGAGAAGAAAGCCACGGGGCGAACCCCATGGGCAAGAGCGCGGACCTGGTCTACAACGTCGGGCTGGGCGAGAAGCACCCGCAGTTCAAGGAAGGCGTTCTGAGGCCCAAGCTGGCGGCCTCCGCCAAGTATCTCGCCGAGGCCGACCAGGAGTCACAGCACAGAGCAGGGGCGACAGGACAGCTGACCAAGGCCGTCCTTGAGGGCGGGTTCACCGCGGCCAAGGCACCGAAGGCGGCGCCGGCCAAACCGGCCGGAACCCTGTCAGGAGCGCAGGCCATCGAACGACTGACGGCCAGGCTGCCGCTCATCCAGGGCGAGCAGGAAGCCGCGGAAGTGAGGAAGCAGCTGTCCGACGCGGTCGCGCGGGTGTTCTCGCAGCTGCCGATGGACGGTGCGGTCGCCAGGGCCTGCACCGTGCCGGAGTTCATGAAACTCGAAAGCCTCACGCGCCGGCGCCAGGAGGCGCTGGACGCCCTGGCCCGCATGCTGGAGATGTACAACGACCCGCGCCTCGCCGGTCAGTCGGACCGCCAGAAGGAACGCGAAGGCCTCGACGAGTTCGAGACCAAGGTGGTCGGTGACCTCAACCGGCAAGTGCTGGCCGCGAAGCGGGAGTTCTTCGCACAGGTCGAGGACAAGCAGGAGGAGATCGGCCGGGACTTCGCCCTGCAGGGCATTGCCCTGTCGCCGAAGCTGCGCCGTGTGATGGAGCTGACCGCGCTCCCGGACCTCCAGGTCCCCTGGACCGGGAACGACGCCGCCCGGGAGATCGACGCGGACGGGTTCGACCGCGAGGTGTCCGCCTACCTGACGAGGATGGGGCTCGCGTCCGGCGCGGAGCTGCTGCAGGTCCTCGGGGCCGAGGCCGTGCGCGCCCTGCCGGGATGCGCGGACCCGGTCCTCGACGCCGTCGGGCTGAACGCGGCCAGGCCTGCCGATTCCCTGGTGGCGGAGCGCACCAAGGCCCGTGCGCCCGAGGCCGCCCAGGCGGTACCGGAAGGCCAGTCCTCCTCCTTGGCGGACCTCGCGCGGGGCGCCTCCCGGCTGCCCAAGCTGGCCGGCCCCGTCTGGGTGGTCACCACCGCGCCCGGCTCGCTCGGAGCCAGCAGCCGGGTCGTCGCGTCGAAGGGGGACCGGACCGACGCCAAGGAGTTCCTGCCCTGGTCGCCCGAGATGTCGTACGAGTCCGCCGTCTCGAAGTTCTCCACCGACCTCACCTGCGCGGCCGCGCAGAAGGAACTCGAAAGGATCCGGGGAGACCTGCGGGACGCCGCGCTGGGCACCGTGGCCGGCGGGAAGATCACGCAACGTACGGTGAGGGCCTTCTTCGAGCTCGTGACCGGCGGGGTCGACCGCTTCACGAGCTCCACCGTGAGCGCCATGTCGAGCCTGACCCTGGACATGGCGAGCATCACGCTGGCGAGTGGCGGCCGCACCAGCCGTCTCGCCGGCCTCGGCCTGGACGTCCTGCGTGAAGCCCCGCTCGACTCGCTGCGCGAAGGCATGCAGGGGATCGGCCAGGAGATCTCCGAGGCGGCGGCCAAGGTCCAGGAGAAGCTGGGCTCGCTGCTCGAACAGCTCCCCGAGAACGTCCAGGAAGGCGTGGCCACGACCACGGAGGTGCTGGGCAGCATCTGGGAGACCTTCAAGGAGTTCTGCTCCGACATCAAGGCGAAGGTCGCCCGGCTGTGGGAGAAGATGGGCCCGCTGTGGGACAAGATCTCCGGCGTCTGCGAGAAGGTGGCCGCCTACCTGCCGGACATCAGGGAGCACCTCGACACCGCGCTGCGGGTCTTCCTGGAGAACGTGGCCGACCTGTGGGAGCGCCTGAAGAACCTCCAGGGCCTGTTCGACGGACTGCAGAGCCTGCTGAGCAGCGCACTGGAAGCCGCCGCTTCGAGCGTGCCGCTCAAGGCCCTCAAGGAAGTCCTCGCGGTGGCCAATCAGTGGGCCGCCGAAATGAGCGGCAAGTTCTTCATGAAGCTCAAGGGCGGCGAGGGCGAGGTCACAGGCGCGTTGAACGGGTTCAAGGAGCAGCTCTCCAAGCTTCAGGACATCACCGTCGAGTACGCCCTCAGCCGGTCACTGCGTGAAGTGAACAAGCCCCAGGTCGGGCAGAAGTTCCGGACCTGTGAGCCGGTCCTCGCCTTCCGCGACCAGGCCGCGGCGATCGACTACGCCATCAACCGGGCCAAGACCGAGCCCGGGGACCGCCACCTCGTGCTCTCCCGCATCGACCTCAACGACCAGAACGGCCGCGAACTGGGCCCCCTCGCCCAGGCCTCCGCCCACTCCCACGGGCAGAACGCCGTCCTGCTGGCCGGGGCCGAACTGGAGGTCACCCAGACCGAGGTCGTCGGAGGCATCCCGGGCGTCGGTGCCGTCGAGCTGAACCTGCTCACCGAGAACCTCGACCCGAAGACGGCCAAGACCGGTCTGGCCATCGAGGCGACCACGCTCGCGAACCTCTCCTGGCTCAAGGAGGCGCCCGAGTCCTCCAGCGGAGTGTTCGGACACCTGCTGGGGATCGGCACCAGCATGCACGCCGTCCACCAGATCTCCGGGTTCGTCATGGAGTACTACCAGGGCGACATGGAGCGGTTCGTGCGAGAGGTCCTGGGCGAGACGGCCGCAGGGCTGTGGACCGAGGCCAGGGACCGGTACGCGACCAAGGAGGACACCGCTCCGAAGCTCACGGACGAACTGCGGGCCTGGGCCACCACGTCCGGGGCCCGTGCCATCGGCCTCAACGAAGGGCTCGCCCAGCTGGTCGGGAACATAGCCCGCGGCGACGACGTGAAGAGCTGCCTCAAGGAGTTCCGTACGGCCCTGAAGGCGGAGGCGGGCCAGGAGAGCAGCACGAAGACGAAGATCATCCTGAAGTCCATCGAGCTTCTTGAGACCGCTCTGGACAAGTACCAGAAGCACAAGGAGAAGCAGGAAAGGATGGAGCAGGCCCAGAACGCGGCGCTGGTGATCGGAGCCGCTCTCGGGATGATCGAGACGATCATCAAGGTGGGCCCGGAGACCATCGTCGACAAGGTCCTGTCCACCGGCGGATTCACCGGCGCGGTCCTGCGCAGCGCCGTCGGCCAGCGTGTCATCGGCGGCTACGAGGGCTACACCTTCAACCAGCGCACCAACGGAACCACCGCCGCCGTCACCACCGCCGCGGTGTCCGGTGGACTGTCAGCGGTTCACTCGGCCGCCCTGGTCGGAGAGAGGATCTTCGGCCGCCTCAGCCTTCAGCAGGCAGGCCTGGCCATGGGGGCCGTGCAACTGCTCGTCACCAAGTACGGCGGCCTGGACCCACGGCTCCAGTACGTCATGAACGGAGCCATGGCCGGACTGACATTCGTCAACGCGGTGCGGCCGCTGGCCAAGTGGCCCGACGCGGCGGTGTCCGACGTGACGACGCTCCTGTCCTCCCTGGCCGGCGGCGCCGCCTCCTGTGCGGCGTCCGGTGTGAGCGCCGCGGCCTTCACCGTGACCGCCTGGGCGACCGGTTCGACCACTACGTACCGGTAGGGCGCGAACACCGCCCCGGTACGGGGGCAGACGCCCGACCCGCTCAGCCACCTGCCTCCGCCGGCGGCTCCGACGGCTTCGTGGAGTGGCTGGGGTCCGGGTCCGGGTGGGGCGTGGGAGTGGAGTGGGACGGGTCGGGCGCGGGCGGTGAAGTCGTGCGGCGGGTGGGCGGGGTGCTGGGGGTCGTGGGTGCCGACGGGGTCGGCCGGTACGACGGGGTGGGCTTGGGGGTGGGGGTCGGAGCGGGGGGCGGGGTCGGGAGCTTCAGGTCGAAGAAGGCCGTGGGGTTCGCGCCCAGGGCCTCCTTCGTGTAAGCGGCCCAGATCTTGGCGGGGTAGCCGCCGCCGCCCGCGCGCCCGCCGCCGCCGAGGCCGGTCAGGGTGACCTGCCGGCCTCCCTCGCCCTCGCCGAACAGGCCGACCACGGTGACCAGTTGGGGCGTGTACCCGGCGTACCAGGCGGACTTGTTGTCGTCGGAGGTGCCGGTCTTGCCGGCTGCGGCCGCCGTGAAGCCCGCCTCGCGCACCGCCTTGCCCGAGCCGTCGTCGACGACGCCGGACAGGACGGAGGTCACCGAGTCCGCGGCGTCGCGGCTGATGGACCGGCCGGGCTTCGGCATGCCCAGCCCGGGGTCCGCACCGCTGGCCCGCTTGACGGACTCCACGATGGTCGGGACGCCCGCCTGCCCGTGGTTGTCCAGGGTCGCGTAGGCGGCGGCCATGTCCAGGGGGCTCGCACCCATGGAGCCGAGCGAGATGGCCGGGTGGTTGGTGAACCCCGGGGTCGCGGTCATGCCCATGCCGATCGCCGTCGCCTTGACCCTGTCGAGACCCACATCGACGGCCATCTGCGCGAAGACAGAGTTCACGGAGCTGTCCATCGCGGACTGTACGGAGAGCTGCCCGTAGCTCCTCCTGTCCTCGTTCTCAGGATTGAAGGGGATGGAACTCCCCCGGACCGGGCGCTTGTTGGTGCCGTCGTACAGGGTCTCCGAGTCGATGTGCCGGCCGTCCTGGGTGGTGGAGTTGTGCTCCAGGGCCGCCGCGAGGATCAGCGGCTTGAAGGTGGAGGCGGGCTGGAAGTCCTGGCGGGTGGCGTTGTTGATGTAGTGCTTGAGGTAGTCGGTGCCGCCGTACAGGGCGAGCAGCTTCCCGGTCTTCGGGTCGAGGGACACCGCTCCGGCCTGCACGGCGCGGTCCGCGGGCCGGCTGCCCGGGCTGAGCTTGCCGGTCAGCTGTGACTGCACGGCCGCTTCCAGCGCCTTCTGCTTGGCCGGGTCCACGGTCAGGGTGATGGTCCAGCCGCCCGCGTCGAGCTTCTGCTCGTCGACGCCCCGGCGGAGCAGCTCGTCGTCGGCCGCCTTGATCAGATAGCCGGTCTGGCCCTTCAGGCCGGCGGTGGGCCTGGGCTCGGCGGGCACCGGGAAGGTGAGGGCGTCGCGCGCGCCCTTGTCGAGCCAGTTCTGCTTGACCATGTTGTCCAGGACGTAGTTCCAGCGCTCCTTGACCCGGGCCCTGCCCACCTCGGTCGCGCTCGCCCAGTCGTACTGGCTCGGGGCCTGGAGCAGCGCCGCGAGATAGGCGCCCTCGGCCACCGTGAGCTGCTTGGCGTCCTTGTTGTAGTACGCCCGGGCAGCCGCCTGCACACCGTACGAACGGCGCCCGAAATAGCTGGTGTTGAGGTAGCCGGCGAGTATCTCGTCCTTGGACTTCTCGCGGTCGACCTTGAGCGAGATGACGAGTTCCTTCGCCTTGCGCGTGACCGTCTGTTCCTGCGAGAGGTAGAAGTTCTTGACGTACTGCTGGGTGATGGTGGAACCACCCTGGGTGCCCCGGCCGAGCGCGGTGTTGACGAGGCCGCGGACGGTGCCGCTGAGCGAGACCCCGGAGTCGCTGTAGAAGTCCTTGTTCTCGGCGGCCAGCATGTCGTGCCGGACGTCCTCGGGTATCGCCTCCAGCGGCACGGACTCCCGGTTGACCTTTCCGGTGCGGGCGAGGACCTGCCCGTCCTTGGTCATGTAGACGTTGCTCTGCAACTGCGCCGCGGCGTTGCCCTCCGGCACGTCGACGTAGAGGTACAGCGAGACGAAGGCGCCGATGGTGAGCGCGCACACCGCGATCGCGTAGCCGAGCAGCTTGCGCCAGGTGAACCAGCGCCGCAGTCCCTTGCGCGGAGTGCGGCGGGAGCTTCTGCCGCGGCGGGCCGCCCTGCGCTGTGTGCCTCGTCGTCCCGCGCCTCGGCTCATGACTCCCGAACTCTCCGTGCGTGTACGTCCCGCTCCCCGCGCAACCCGCCGGCTGCGGCCCCCGTAGAGCCTGTGTCTGAACCCCGAGGGGCGCTGTCCGGCGCCAGTCTGGCACAAATCATAAGAAAGGCTCCCCTTGGCGGAACTTAAGCATCTTTAGCCCTCTTTCAGGTCGTTCGGTACACACTGCACGGCAGCCGCCGGTGCCAGACCGGAAGCCGAGCAGGAAAGGAGGGCCCATGCGCCACCCCGAAGGCACGGTCCTCCCCGGACAAGCTCCGCCCCGCGAGGCCGGATGCGCGGCGGGGGAGCCGCAGTTGGTGCGGCCCGATCCGCAGGAGCACCTCGCCTGGGCCGAAGGGCCGGAGGCCGGGGCCCTGGGCGGCGTCGGCTTCATGTAGATCCCGTCCTGGGGCCGGGTCAAGGAGGGCTGGGAGGCCGCGAGCATCCGCGACGCGGTCCGTGACGGCAGCGCGCGCCGACTGCGCGACTCGATGAGGCGTCGCCGCGGGCGACGCTGACCCGGTACCCCTCCAGTTCCGGCCACGTACTGACCGACTCCCGTACCCCCGGGTCGTCGTCGGCCACCAGGACGTGCAGGTCAGGAGCGGAGATGTAGGGGTTCTTTCATTCGATCGGAGTGGGGCCCTGCATGTGCTCGCTGATCCACTGGATCAGCCCGGCGGACTCCATGTTCGGCACGTAGGTCGCGGCGTTGTGCTTGCCGCCCTGGATGACGTCCAGCTTGGTGTGGATGGGGCCCTTCGTATAGCGCTTCACGAAGTCCTCGATGGGAGGCATGGCCGCGGTCTCCTTGGTGCCGACCTCGAAGGCGAGGTAGACGTCCGGGCGGCCGGACTTGATCAGCTTCGGGGCGAGGGCCTTGGGGTTGTTCTCCGCCTTCTCCTGATCGTGGCCCTTCCACAGGCGGGAGTCCGGAACGATGTCCGGGCCCGCCGCGATGACGGCCTTGAACCGGTCGGGCTTCTGCAGCACCGACTTCAGCCCCGCGAAGCCGCCGGTCGAGGCGCCCATGAAAGCCCAGCCGTCACGGGAGTTGACCGTGCGGAAGTTCTCCTTGACCAGGTCGGGCACGTCCTCGGTCAGCCAGGTGCCCATCTTCGGCTGGCCGGGGATGTCACTGCCGTCCCAGTACTGGCCCAGCTTGGGGTCCTTGGGGTCCCGGTCGTGGTCCTCGGGGTTGAGCACCGGCATGACGACGATGAACGGCAGGCTCTTGCCCTCCTTCGACCACTTGGCGATGCTCGCCTCCAGCTTGAGGTCGGGGCCCATCCAGTAGTTGTTCGGGTACCCGGATCCGCCCGGCAGGGCGATCATCACGGGGAAGCCGCTCTTCGCGTACTGCGGGTCCTTGTACTGCGGCGGCACCCAGACCCAGACCTTGCCCTTGAACCCGGACTTCTTGCCCTTGTACGTGGTGACCGCGATCTTGCTGCCGTCCTCCGGGACCGTGCCCGAGATCGTGAAGTCGGCCTTCGGACCGGTCGGCATGGAGGCTTTGGAACCGCTCGTTCCGCCGCCGCCCTGATTGTCGTCCTTGCCGAAGCTGATCGCGTCGCCCTTGTCGGAGAAGACCTCGAAGTAGTTGAGCACCGGCCACGCGGCCAGGCCGAGCACCGCCACGACGGCGGCCACGAGGACCCAGCGCCTGGTGCGCCGACGGCCTTGGACAGGGGGTGCCACGGTGTCGGGGGGTGTCATCGTCTGCGCTCCGCGGGGTGCTGGTGACTGAAGGCAGGGCGGTCCGTCCGGCCTGCTCAGGGCGGTGACCTGCCCTGAGGGACAAGTGCGTCCAGATATCTCAGAACCCACTAAGAGATCTCTAAGAGGGCGCGCCTGCGGAGCGGCTCAGTCGTCAGGGTCGGAGGGAGTGGGCGTGGGGGTGGGTGTGTGGGACGGCGGTGGCGAGGGCGGGGTGGGTGTGGGCGTGTGGGAGTGGGGCGGCTTGGAGGTGCGCGGAGGAGTCGGCTTGCCGGTGTACGGCCGGCTGGTCTGCGGTGGGCCGGGGCGGTAGGAGGGGCCGTCGGAGACCGGGGAGGTTACGTAGGGGTCCGTGCGGGGCGTCGGTGAGCCACTGACCTGGTCCTGCTGGGAGACCGCCGGGGACGGGTGGTTGGGCCCGGCCCCGCCGCCGCTGCCGTCCGTGCCCGGGGCGCCGAAGCTGCTCAGGGCAAGGGCTGTACCGCCGGCGGCGGCCAGCAGAGCGACCCCCCAGAGTGCGACGCGCAGCCCCGTCTTCCGGCGCGGCTCGGCACCGTCGTATCCGGCACCGTCCGGGTGGGCCCCCGGCCGCTGGACCGGCATGGCGGTGGTGGCTCCGGCCGGGCCGGTGGTGCCCATGGCGGGGGTGTGGGCGCCCTCGTGCATCAGCTCGACCGGGCCGGTGTTCCAGGTGCCGGTGTGGCCGCCCTGCGCCTGGAGCATCTGCAGGCCGTACTGGACCAGGCCGCGCATCTCCTCGGCGGACTGGAAACGGTCGTCCGGGTCCTTGGCGAGAGAACGCATGACCAGGCCGTCGAGTTCCGGCGGCGCGACATGGGTCACCTGCGACGGCGGCACCGGCATGTCCTGGACGTGCTGGTAGACCACGCTCAGCGGCGTCTCGCCCACGAACGGGGGCCGCAGCGCCAGGAGTTCGTACAGCAGGCAGCCGGTCGCGTACAGGTCGGAGCGGTGGTCGACGGCCTTGCCCAGCGCCTGCTCGGGCGACAGGTACTGCGGGGTGCCCATGACCATGCCGGTCTGCGTCATCGTCGACTGGGCGCCGTGCAGCGCCCGCGCGATGCCGAAGTCCATCACCTTGACCGCGCCCGTGTCCGTGATGATCACGTTGGCGGGCTTGATGTCACGGTGCACGATCCCGTGCTGGTGCGAGTACGCCAGCGCCTCAAGCACACCGGAGACGATGATCAGCGCCTGCTCCGGCGGCGGCGCGTCCGCGTCCACCAGCAGATCACGGATCGTGCGGCCCTCGACGAGCTCCATCACGATGTACGGGACGGTCTGACCGCCCACGAAATCCTCACCGGAGTCGTACACCGCCACCACCGCATGGTGGTTCAGCCCCGCCACCGACTGCGCCTCACGCGTGAACCGCGCCTTGGACACCGGGTCCTCGGCAAGATCCGCACGCAGCAGCTTCACGGCAACGGTACGGCCCAGGCGCACGTCCTCGGCGGCGAACACCTCCGCCATACCGCCACGCCCCAGCCGGTGAGTGAGGCGGTAACGGCCGTCGCCGACGAACTGGTCGACAGCCACATGATGGTCCGCTGGCTCGGCATCCATCGGTTCTCACATCACCCCTGACCGTGCCGCGGACTGCGCGCATTCTGATCCCCCGTCACCGGCCCATCCTGCGCAAGCACTCCGAACCCGCCACTGGGCGTCCCTCCATCGTGACCCGGCCGGTCGGCCACCCGGTGGGACCACAAGTCCCGTGATCGCCGCCGAAAGTCCCGGTTGTGTCAGGGAGTGGCCGGGCAGGCGGCCCTCTTCGACGGCCGGGGCTCCTTCGCGCGGGAAGGGGAACCCGGTGGGGCGTGCGGTGCGTTCAGCAGGAGTCGCCCTCGGGCTCGCCGGGCCGGGCTACGTAGAGGAGCGTTGTGGGTGTCGGTGCGGGGCCGCGTCGTCCGCGGTGACAGTCGCCCACTGGGGTGCTGAGCGAGGGAGGATCCAGGTGAACGGGACGGCCGTTGACGAGTCCGGCCTGCCGTACGGGCGCTGGACCTCGGCGAGCGACCCCGACGCGTTCGCGGGTGTCCGTGGCTCGGGTGCGGGGCATGGGTAACCGCGGGCTGGGCTCCACTGCGCCCGCGCGCGACCAGCCCCTACCCACCGGGACCCGGCCCCCCGCTGCCCCGGGAAGGCGTGGTCAGAGTGGTCGGGCCGAGCGGCGCAGGCTCGCCCGCAAAGTGAAGCGGCGCAGACGCCGGTCGGCGGTGCGCGAGATACCCCTGCTGATCGTGGTGGTCCTGCTCGTCGCGCTGGTCCTGAAGACGTTCCTGGTGCAGGCCTTCGTCATTCCGTCCGGTTCGATGCAGCCGACGCTCACCATCGGCGACCGGGTGCTCGTGGACAAGCTCACCCCGTGGTTCGGCTCGAAGCCGGAGCGGGGCGAGGTCGTCGTGTTCAAGGACCCCGGCGGCTGGCTCAGCGACGAACAGAAGACGCCTCCCGGCGAGGACCCGGTCGTCGTCAAGCAGATCAAGCAGGGCCTGACGTCCGTCGGCCTGCTGCCCTCCGACAACGAGCAGGACCTCATCAAGCGGGTCATCGGGGTCGGCGGTGACACCGTGGAGTGCAAGGGCACCGGCCCGTTGAAGGTCAACGGCAAGGCGTTGGACGAGCCGTACGTCTTCCCCGGCAACACCCCGTGCAGTGACGACGGAAGGGGTGGCCAGTTCAAGGTCACCGTCCCCCGGGGCAAGATCTGGGTGATGGGCGACCACCGCCAGGCGTCGGGGGACTCCCGCTACCACCAGAGCGGGCCGGGCGGCGGCGCCGTCTCCACCGACGAGGTCGTCGGCCGCGCTTTCACCATCGCCTGGCCGCTGAGCCGCATCGACCGGCTCGGCGTCCCCGACTCCTTCGACCAGTCCGGCCTGAGCACGATGGACGTGGCCGCCCCGGCTGCGGTCGGCCTCGTAGGCGCAGGGCCGTTGGTGCTGTGGCGCCGCCGCCGCCGGCTTTGCCGGTGAGTGGAGAACCGGCTCTCAGGCCGCCACGTCCTTGCCCGTCTCCTCGGCTTCTTCGGCTTCGCGGCCCGGCGCCGGCAGGTCGAACTTGGTGATCACGAAGCGGAAGATTGCGTCGCTACCCGCTCACTTCCCCTTCGCCACCAGCCCCTTGAAGTCCTCCGCCGAGATGGCCGCCTGGGCGTTGTTGATCACGTTCAGGCGCCGGCCGTCGAGGAAGACGGCCGGGGTGCCGGACGGGCCGGTCAGGCCGGCCTTCTTCCAGGCCTCGGCGAGGTCCTTGCCCGTGGCCTTGTCGACCTTGGCCGTCCACGGCAGATACGTGCCGTCGTTCACGGCCTTCTTCATCGCGGCCTGGTCCAGGCCCGGCACCTTCGCGGCGAGGGAGAGCAGCTTGTCCTGGTCGGCGAAGGTGTCCTCGCGCTCGTCCGGCTGGTCCTTGTACAGCTCGGCGTGGAGCGCCGCGAACTGCTTGGTGCCCTGGTTCAGCGCCGCGCCCAGCGCGCCGAGCGCGCTCTTGGAGCCGCTGCCGCCGAAGTTGTCGTCCAGGAACGTGGCGATGTGGTACTGGATCTTGTACTTGCCGTCGTCGGCCAGCTGCTGCATCGTCGCGCCGAGGCCGCGCTCCACGATCCCGCAGAACGGGCAGCGCGGGTCCTCGTAGACGTCGAGAGTGCGCTTGGCGGCCGGGTCGCCGTACGTGATGACGGTGCCGTCGGTGCCCGAGGTGTGCTGCGGGACGACCAGCGGACCCTTCAGGGCGGCCGCCACGGCGGCGTCGGTCTTTGCGCCGCCGGAACCGGTGACCGCGATGACCACGCCGGTGAGCAGCGCGGCCCCGCCGAGCACCGCGCCCGAGACGATCAGCCGCCGGTACAGCCGCTCCTTCTTGGCCCGTGCCGCGCGCTCGGCCTGCATCCGCGCCCGTGCGTTGCCTTTGCCCTTCAAGCCACTCGTCCCTCGGTTCGGCCCCCGCGCTCCTGCCATCCCTCCATCGTGACCAGCCGGATCGTGTGCCGCTGAGGACCGCAGGTCACCTTGTGCCAGGACGAAAGTCACCTGTCCGCTCCAGGAGGGCGGCATCCGGGAAGGGGTGGGCCCCAAGGCCCGACCGCCCCCGCCAGAGCGCGGGCGCCCGCTACGGCTCTTCCACCGCTGTTCCCGTCACCTGCCCCTCCCGCAGCAACCGCCACATCTGCCCCCGGCGCAGCTTCCCGCTCGTGGTGCGCTTCAGGAGGCCGCGCCGGCCCGTGACGAGCGTGAGGGCGGGTTCGGGGCCCAGTTCGTTCCTGAGGAGTTCCGTCACCGCCTGTGCCCAGGGGCCGGGCGGTGTTTCGACGAAGACGGCGAGGCCGGGGCGGCCCTGGTCGTTGACGGCCACCACCCCCACCCGGTCCTTGTCCACGCCGGCCGCCGCGGCCACCTTCGCGTCGAGGTCGTCGACGTACACGCTGCGACCGCGCAGCTTCAGGCTGTCTCCCATCCGGCCCAGCACGAACAGCTCGCCGTTGTGCCGGAACCCGGCGTCCCCGGTGCGGAGTTCGCCGTCGACGAACCGGGTGGAGGAGCCCTCCCTGCCGCCGTGATAGCCGCCCGCGACCGAGCTGCCGGTCACCGCGATCTCGCCGAGGCGCCCTTCGGGCAGCGGGTGCCCGTCGTCGTCGAGGACGCGTACGTGGATGTCGTCCCCGGCATGCGGCGCTCCGTGCCCGATCAGCCAGCCGGAGCCGGGCTCGACGACCCGGTCGCCGAACTTCGCCTCCTCCTCGACCGTCACGGCCTCCCCGATGCGCAGTGCCGCCCAGTCCGGGCGGACCAGGATGACCGGGGCGTCGGCGCCGGTCACCGCGAGGGTGTTCTCGGCGAGGCCGTACGCCGGCAGGAAGGAGTCGCGGGAGAACCCGGCCGGTTCCATGCGGCGGGCGAACGCGTCGAGGGCCGCGGGGTCGATGGCCTCCGCCCCCACGAACACCGAGCGCAAGCCCGACAGGTCCAGCTTCGCGAGGCGCTGTGGGCGGATGCGCCGGGCCGCATAGGCGAACGCGAAGGACGGGGCCGCCGTGTGGGCCGCCTTCCCCGGCGCGAAGCAGGCGAGCCAGCGCGCGGGATCGCGGATGAACTGTTCCGGCCGCATCAGCCACAGCGGGGACTGCGCGGCGACGGGGAAGAGGCAGCAGCCGATCAGCCCCATGTCGTGGTGCAGGGGAAGCCAGGATGCGGTGCCGTCGCCGTCCCGCCAGCCGACCATGCGGCCCTGTACGGCATGGTTGGCCGCGATGTTCGCCCAGGAGACCCGCACGCCGCGCGGCTCGCCGGTGGAGCCCGAGGTGAACTGGAGCAGCGCAGTCCCGGCCGCCGGGACGACCTCCGCCTCCACGGCGCCTTCCCGGGGCAGCCACGGCCCGTCCTCCCGGCCCGCCCGGTCCATCGCCCGCGCGACCAGTGGCGCGAGCTCCTCGGCGGCGACCACGAGCGAGGGCTCGGCCTGCCGCAGGATGGCGGCGACGTACGCGACGTACTCCTCATCCGGCTGGAAGGAGGGCGGGACGAGCGGAGAGACCGTGGCGCCCGCCGCCCACGCGCCGAACAGCGCCGACAGGAAGTCGCGCCCGCTGGGCAGGATCAGACACACGACGGAGCCGGGTCGCACCCCGGCCGCCGTCATGGCGGTCGCGGTACGACGGGCCGAGGCCGCCAGCTCGCGGTACGGGACGAACTCCCAGCCGTCCGACTCGTCGGCCAAGTGCACACCCTGCTCCGAGTGCGGGGCCGTCAGCCAGGACAGGAGACGTGACATCGCGGCACCTCCTCCTATCACTCGACGGCCGAGGGCGCGAGCACGGGCTCGGCGTGTGCCGCCCCGAGCCGTCCCAGGTACGGGAAGAAGCGGCCGGTGTGGCCGATGTACGCGACGTACTCCGCGCCGAACTCCGAGGCGGAGAGCCGCCGTTCCTCCACCGCGGCCGTCTTGTTGAGCGCGGCGAAGCCGTAGACGGCCAGGACGAGCGTGACCGGGTGCGGGAACGCGAAGAGCCCGGACAGGAAGGCGAGCAGGAACGCCGCGTAGAAGGGGTGCCGGATGCGGCGGTAGGCGCCGTATGTCACCAGGTGGCGCGGGGCGTCGTCGGCCTGGTGCCACAGGGCCAGCGGGATGCGGTGCGTGCCCAGGGTCATGAAGATCAGCGCGATGGAGGCCACGTTGAGGACCACCGCGACCAGGGTCCCTCCGGTGAGCCAGGCGTCGTCGGCCAGTGGCTGCCAGCCGAGCAGGACCGCCACCGCGATGAACACCGGGCACAGGAAGAACGGCAGCGCCGTCAGCCACCACTTGGCGTTGAGCCGGCCGTCGGTGCGGAAGAAGACTCTCGGCAGGGCGCCGATGAAGGTGAAGTTCAGCAGGAGAAGGAGGAGCGCGGGGCCGTTCACGTGCGGCTTGTTCCTTTCTGGGGTGAGGAGTTGGGGGTGGGCTCGAAGGGCGCGGCGGGCTGCGGACGCACCGGACGGCGGCGGCTGGGCAGCCACCAGTTCCAGTCGCCCATGAGCTGCATCGCGGCGGGTACGACGACCAGGCGAATGACCGTGGCGTCGAGCGCGATGGCGACGGCGAGGCCGAGGCCGAGCTGCTGGATCGGCATGATCCCGGTGAACGCGAACGCGCCGAACACCGCCACCATCAGCAGTGCGGCGCCCGAGATCAGGGGCGCGGTGGCGGCCATGCCGCCCGCGACGCTCGCGGTGTTGTCCGCGCCGCCGTCGTACTCCTCCCGGATGCGGTGGAGCAGGAACACCTCGTAGTCGGTGCTCAGGCTGAACAGGATCGCCAGGAGCAGTACGGGGACGAAGTTCTGGAGGTGGCCGAACTCCTGGAAGCCGAGGAGATCGGCGGCCCAGGAGTGCTGGAACACCAGCACCAGTACGCCGTAAGTGGCGCCCAGGGAAAGGAGGTTGATGAGGATCGCCTTGACCGGGAGCAGGAGCGACCGGAACGCGATCAGGAGCAGCAGGTAGATCACCGCGAGCATCACGACGACCACCGCGGGCAGTGCGTCCTCGATGGCTGCGTTGGCGTCGACGCCCTCCGCCGTCTCGCCGCCCACCACGGCCCGCAGACCCGAGCCGTCCAGGTCGTGGGCGAGCGAGCGCATCGAGGTGACCAGGGCGCGGGAGTCGGGGCTGGACGCCTGGCCGTCGGAGAGGACCTCCAGGACCAGGGTGCGCCGGTCGGCCGAGACGTAGCGGTCGACGGCGGCGCGGGCGTCGCCGGGCAGCCGGGCGAAGGCCGCCGGGTCGAGGGCGGCGAACGGCCGCTGCGGGCTCGCCCTCCGCAGTGTCTCCAGCGGCGAGTTGACGCCGGTGACGTGGGGGAGCGCGGCCAGCTCGTCGTGGAGCGTGAGCACACGGCCGCTGTCCGGTGACGTGCCGAGTGGGGTGTCCGAGGTGACGACCACTTGGTGGGGCGAGGCGGCGCCGGGCCCGAACTGCGCCCGCATGGCGTCGAATCCGGCCCGTACCGGGGAGGACTCGGGCACGATCCGCGCGTCCGGCGTGAAGGTGCGCAGCGACAGCGAGGGGGCCGCGAGCGCGGCCATGGCGAGGACCGCGATGCTCAGGAAGAACACCGGGCGGCGCATGATTCCCCGCGCCACGCGCTGCCAGCGGTCGCTGGGCGCCGCCGGGCCGGAAGGCGCCCCGCCTCGCCGCGAGCGCCGGCCCAGCGCCCCGAGGCCTGCGGGCAGCCGCCCCCACAGGATGCGGTCGCCGAGCAGTACGAGCACCAGGGGCAGGACGGCCACGGACGCGAGGACGGCGAAGGCGACCACGATGACGATGCCGAGCGCGATCGACTGGATGACGTTGAGGCCCACCAGGAACAGGCTGGACATCGCCAGGGCGACGATGAGCCCGGAGAAGACGACCGTCTTCCCACTGGTGCGCAGCGTCGCGGCGAGGGCCGCCGTACGGTCGCGGCCCCGGCGGAGCTCGTCGACGTACCGGGAGATGACGAAGAGCGAATAGTCGACGCTCACCCCGAGACCGATCATCGTGGCGGCGTTCTCCACGAACACCGACAGCTCGAAGTGGCGCGCGAGCAGCGAGACCACCCCGAGCGTGAACACGATCGCCGTCGCGGACACCACGAACGACACCACCGCGGCGGCCACACCCCGGTACAGGAGCAGCAGGATCACCAGGAGCAGCGGGAACGTGATGAGTTCGGCCTGTTGCAGCCCCGACTGGCTGAGCGTATTGATCTCGCCCCACAGCGTTCCGGCGCTGACCAGCGACACGCGCAGCCCGTCCGGCGCCCAGTGGCGGTCGATCTCCTCCTGCACGTCCGGCAGTACGCGCCGTGCGGTGCCGTCGTCAAGCTTCAGCCCGACGAGGGTGACGGCGGTGCGCCCGTCCTTGCCGAGGAACTGCCCCCGGTTCTCGGACGACAGGGTGGTCCAGCCGTAACTGCCCACCGTCTGAAGCCTCTTGTCGCTGGTGACCTCGGCAGTGGCCTGGCGCACCCGCTGCTCGAAGGCCGGGCTCGTGGCCGTGTTCCGCTCGTCCGTGATCACCAGGGTCAGATTGCTCGCACCCCGGTCCGCGAAGCCTGAACGGGTGGCGGCGATCGCCTCCTGGGACCCGGAGCCGGGGACGTACCAGCCGCCCCCGCTCAGCCGGTCGGCCAGCGGCAGCGCGGCCACCCCGGCCGCGACCAGCGCCACCAGCCAGCAGGCGAGGATGGGCCACCGGAAGCGGGTCAGCACCCGGATCCAGCGCTCCGGCACGTTCGCCCGGGGGCTCAGGACCGGACTCCCACCAGGGCGGCGAGATCGCCGAGCGTGATGACCTCGCGCAGCTCGTGCTGGGTGAAGACCGTGTCGAACTCCTCCTGGAGGTCGACCGCCATCTCCACCAACAGGAAGCTGTCGGCGGCCAGTTCACGCAGTTTGGTCTCTGGCGTGAGCTTCTCCACCGGTATGGAGAGCGTCGAGGTCACGCGCTCGGCGACATCGGCGAAGGTGAGGGCGGGCACAGGGCTCTCGCTTTCTGGTTGGGGCTGGGTCGGGACGGCCGCATTCTCGAAGGCGACGGCACCTGACAGATGGCCGCCTTGGAGCCGGGTGCTCGTGTACGCGAAGGTGCGGTCGGGGTGTGGTCGCGCGCGGGCCCGACCGTGGTGGGCGGCCGGATCGGCCGTGAGGTAGTCGCACAGAACGGTGTGGCGGTTGTCCGGGTCGGCCTTGAAGAGCGCCTCCTTGACGGTCCACAGCCGCAGCTGTTCGGAGGCCCGTACGGAGAGGGGGAGCGAGGTGAGCCAAGCCTGCTCACGCTCGTCGAGGAAGAACCGGGAGGTGTCCACGCGGGCCGCCCGAGCATGCTCCAGATCGACCCCAACTCCCTTGGGAATCATGTTGGTTGAGGCTGCAATGCATCCCGCCGCCACGGCCGCGCCCTCGATGTGGGAGAGCGAGACCCGAGGGTGCGGGAAGGCGTACGAGGTGGTGTCTCCCGGCAGCCCGAGCAGAGCAAGGAGCAGCCGCAGGGCGCGCCGGGAGACCAGCCACCGCGTACGGGCCCGGCGGGGGAGGGCGTCGAACTGCTCCCGCTCCCGCGCGGACAGGGTGTGGGTGGCGAGCGGCCGCTCGTTCCACACGACGAGCAGTTTCATGGCCTGGTCGCACCTGTCGAGGTTCGGCGCGGGGTCATCACGCCACCCCCTCGTCGTCCTGGCCGAGGAAGACGACCCGCTCCCCGTACTCGGCCAGCGTCTTCGCGTAGACCTCTTCGTCGGCGGCGGTGAACCGGGCGAGGGTGTCGTCGATGGTCTCCTGGCCGTATCGGCTCGCCATGTCCTGGAGTGCGTCACGTACGTACTTCACGTGCCACCGCTCGTCCTCCATGATCGTCTCGATCGTCTGCCGGACACGCGGATGGATGTCGGGCGCCCGCAGGTGCCGTCGGTACTGGCCGATCACCCGCTTCTCGAAGACCTGGGTGATGGCCATGACCTCCATCAGGTTGGCAGGCAGGCCGACCGCGTCGAGGTACCGGTCCTGGTAGGAGCCGCGCAGCTTCTGCGCGTGGTGGCCGAGGTCCTCGATGCACTGCGTCCAGTACTTGGCGTGGTTGGCCTCGTCGGCGAAGTGGTGGGTGACGTCCGCCTGGAGGGGGCTGCCGCGCAGGGTCCGGGCGACGCGGCCGAAGAAGAGGGCGCCGTTGATCTCGGACGAGCGGTAGTAGCTGATCAGCCACAGGTCGTTCTCGGACAGGGCCATGCGGGGATCGCCTTTCAACTCGCTGATCCGATCGGGTTGTTCGTGGCCCCCGGAGTCGCTTCCGGCTGGCCTTCCGGCTCGCTGCGGCGGCCCCAGCGGGTCGCGACGAGCCGGGCGCAGGTTGCTTCCGCCAGGGCGATCGGATCGGGCGCCGCATAGCCGGGCCAGGCGGCCCGCAGCGCCGTGTTGTGGAACGTCTTCGGCAGGTACAGCTGATGGGCGAAGGGGGAGACCGACGCCAGCGACTGGTGCATGGGACCGGCCCGCAGCACGCCGGCGGCGCCCAGGAGGTCCTCGAAGCTCTCCTCATCGCACGGCACGGGCCGCAGCACTCCGCGCCGCCGGAACGCCTCGTCCCGCTCGAACACGTCGAAGGCGGTGTCGATCAGCTCGCCGAGCGAGGCCGTGTCGGCCGGGTCCGGGCACACGTGGTAGATGCCGCCCGCGACCGCCGGGTCCAGGAGCCGGGTCACCGCCGCGACGGTGAACTCGGAGGTCGCCAGGCTCAGTGGAGTCTCCCGCTCGCCCGGTACGAGCGAGAGGAGCCCGTAGTGGAAGAGCTTCAGGGTGTTGTGGAACACGTTGTACTGGGTGACGCGGCCGGTGTCGTCGTCCGCGACCAGGGTGGGCAGACGCAGCACGGACACCGGCAGCTCCACGGCAGCGTCGAGCACTAGTTCCTCGGCGGCCCACTTCGACCACTCGTAGTGGTTGACGAAGCCGGAGTCGGTCAGCCGTTCCTCGCGGACCGCGCCGCGACGCCGTCCCGCCGCGTAGAGCGTGGACAGCAGGGCGAACCTCTGGAGGTGCTCGCAGCGGGCCGCGAAGGCCAGCACGCGGGCGGTGCCCTCGACATTCACCCGCCGCGCCGCGTCGCGCGGTGTGTTGAAGCGGGTGAGTGCGGCGGCGTGGACTATCCGGGTCACAGTCCCGGGATCGATTTCCGCCAGTACCTCGTCCCGGGTGACGTCTGCGGCCACCACCCGGGTGCGGTGCCTGGCCTCCTCGCCGAGCTCGTCCCTCAACAGCCGCTGTTTGACGGAGAGTTCACTGCCATCGGCGGCGCGTACGGCGAGGACGAGGTGGTCGTCGCCCTCGGCGAGCAGGGCGGCGGCGAGGCGGCGGCCGAGGTAGCCGTCGGCGCCGGTGATGAGCGTGGTTCCGTTCATGCCGGGCCTCCGCCGAGCGCCGCGCACACCTCGGTCGCCGCCCGCTCCACGTCGGGCCAGGCTGCCGGGTCGGTGCCGTGCCGGTCGACGAGGGCGAAGAGCCAGCGCTCGATGCCGAAGGCGAGGCACGCGCTGTGCGCCGGCGCCCCGTCGAGCGTCAGGTCGAAGCTCTCGCCGAAGTGGTCGTGGTGGCGGTTGACGGACGCGATCGCCAGGTCGCCGCCGTACGTGGCCTCGAACTTGACCGGGTCGACGCGCTGGAGCAGATAGCGCGGATTGTCGCGCGGCCGGAAGAAGGGGTCCGTCGCGGCCTGCCACTCAAGCCCGATGCCGACCCGCTCGCAGAACGCGTCGACGGCCGCCGTCGCCGACCGGAGGAAGGCCGCCGTGTCCTCGGCCCGGCCCAGGCACACGACCTCGCGCATGCGGAAGCTGCTGAGCCGGCGCAGCGGCACGTACTCCCGCTCGTGCCGGAAGCAGGTGTTGCGGGTGGTTACGCACTGCGGCCCGTCCAGCGCCTGTCCCTGGCGGTCGTCGTAGACGTGGTAGCAGGCGGCCGGGGTCAGGACCTCCGACACGGGCGACAACTCGGTGAGGCGCACGGAGCCGTCCGGGGCGAGGACGGGGCCGTCGAGGAAGGCACGGAGGTTGGTGTCCTCGGGGCTCAGGCGCGCGGTGAAGGCCGCCTGGTGGGGGAAGGACCGCAGGTAGTCGGCCCGCTGGAGCGCTTGCGCCGACATCGACGCCGGGTGGTGCTCTTCCTCGGCCCGCCACAGCCCGGAAAGCCGCACGAAGGCCCGGTCGCAGGACTCCGCGAGCCGCAGCAGCGGGCCACGCAGCGTGGCCTGCCCCGAGGCCCGCCAGGACAGCCCGATGCGGAACAACTCGGTAGAAGTGTCCAGGGAGTTGATGGTCACGACGCGGCTCCGGCTCGCCCGAAACGGAGCACCATCGCATCGATGGACCGGAAGTCCCGGGGGTTGAGCTCCTCGACGTCGACGGGCACCCCGGAAAGACGCTCCAGGAGCAGGATCAGCTCGGGCAGGTGGATCGACCTGATGTGCCGCTGCTCGAAGAGCGCGGTGTCGTCGTCGATGGTCACGCCCTCCGGGGCCTTGGTCCGCACCCAGGTGTGCAGGCCGTCACGGAGTTCCTGGTCAGAACGCATCAGCGGGCTCCTTGTCGAGAATCCCCGTCGTGGTGAGGAAGCCCAGCACCTTCTGCGACACCGCGCGGCGGTGCTCGCGCTGCGCGGGTGCCGCCCACGCCTGCTCGGCGACCTCCCACGGGTCCGCGCAGCCGGTGTCGGCGTACACGTCGGGGTTGTAGTACTCCCGCCAACTGGTGGTGAAGTGCTGGTGGAGGTGGGCGCGGATCTCCGCCACGATGGCGTCGTCCCAGGACGGCGCGCACGCCTCCCACAGGGCGGTCACCAGACGGCGGCCGAAGACGAGGTGGCGGGACTCCTCGAAGTGGTGGTTGTGATTGATGAACCGCGCCACTGGGTGCAGCCGCAGGTCCCGCGACTGCACCCAGTTGTAGTGGTCCACGATCTCCTCGAAGACCATGGTCTTGGTGAAGAAGAGGAAGTCCTCGACGTCACGGGGCCACGGATCGTGCGACTCCGCGAAGGAGAACTGACGGCTGCGGTACACCTTCGCGTACCGGGTGCAGAACCCGCCGAAGAAGACGCTGTGCTTGTTCTCCTCGTCGAGGAAGTGGTGCAGGTACTCGGCGACGTCCAGCAGATCCTTGCGGTAGAGACGCTCGGCCAGGCCCTGCATCAGGCCCTTCTCGCCGTGGATGTTGAGGCTGTAGAAGTTGGCCGCCTCGTGGAAGGCGAGCCGCCGCCGGGACTTCTCGTCGAGCCGCTCCCAGTGCTCGGTGCCGTACAGGCTCAGATACTCGGGGGAGCTGAACCACTCCTCCTCCGGTCTTACCTCGTCCGGCCACTCCACCGTGGCGTACGGATTCTGGTACGAGCGCTGCGAAAGGTGGCTGAGCCGGTCGACGGTCGGGCCGAGCGAGGCGAGCGCCTCGGCGAGGCGGGCTTTGCGGTCGTGCGTGGTACTCAAGCGGTCCTCATCGTGGTGGGTCGGTCGGGGCCGGGCGGACGACGGGGCTCGGGCGGCGTAGGGGGTGGTCCACGGCCGTACCGGTGCTCCGGCGGTTCAGGAGTGGGTCACCGCGTCGGTGGCCTGGAGGATCAGGCACTGCCAGTTCAGTCCGAACCCCGCCATGACCAGCGCGATCCGCTGGCCCGGGCGCACCTGCCCGCCGGCCAGCAGCTCGGCGAGGTTGACGATGTTGTCGGCGGAGATGACATGGCCGACGTCCGGCATGGAGGAGAAGAAGACCTTCTCGTACGGGACACCGAGCAGCCGCGCCAGGATCTGCCACGCCTTGTCGTTGGTGTTCTGGGTGACCACCCAGTCGAGGTCGGCCGAGGTGAGCCCCGCGCGCTCCAGGGTCTCGCGCACGAGGCGGTGGGTGTACGCGAAGTAGCTGCCCACCGTCTCGTCGTCGCCCGCCTGTCCGAGCCCGCCGTTGGTGATCTGATGGGCCGTCACCAGGCGGAAGGCGCCGGGCGTCCGACTGGTGATGCAGGCGGCGGCACCGTCGGAGATCAAGTTGTACGCCTGCTCGTAGGTGGCGCCCTCGGGGAAGCGGTCGGCCGTGACACACAGCACCCGCTCCCACTCCGGCTCCGCTCGCAACAGCGCGGCGGCCAGCCGGACCGAGCCCAGCATGGCGGTGCAGGCCTGCTGGTTGAGCCCGAAGACGACGGCCTTGGACAGCCCGAAGTCGGCCTGGAGGCGGCTGGCGGGGAAGTCCATGAGGTGCTTGACGTCCCGGCTGCGTTCCCACTGTCCGTGGTCGCCCGCGTTGGCGTTGCCGGGCAGACAGGTCGCGTACACGATGGCGTCGACCTCGCCGAGCCGCCCGGACTGGGCGAGCTGTCCGGTCACCCGCTTGGCCAGGTCGTAGGCGCTGGTGGTCGGCGCGCACATGTGGTGCCAGCGGAAGCCGGCGGACTCCAGGTCCTGCGGGTCCGAGACCAGCCGGCCGTCGGCGGCCGACTCGTGGACGAGCGTTTTGCGCTCGCCCAGCGCGTAGACGAACGAGTCGACGAATACCTCCGTCACTGACAACTCCCCAGCACATCCTCGCGAACGGCACATCCCCACGGCCCGTCGCCGCCCGCACCGTCGCGGACGGGATCACCGGTCGGGGAAGCCCGTTGCACTCATCCAGAAGCCAGAACAGGTCCTTCGCTGAAGACGCGCGCACCCCCTGGTGCGTCTCCGAACCCTCGTTCCATGCTTGCGTCCGGGCGCAGCCGGGTCGATGGTCGCCTGCTGCGGGTTGAGGGGGTGCGATTGTGCGGGGAGCACAACGGGGCGGGTCCAGCCGACGAGCGTCGTGCCCCGCCGGGGGCTCAGGGCGTCCTGGCTTCCGTATGCGGGGTCGCGGCCTGTGGCAGGGTGTGCACGGCCACCAGCGCCATCCGGCAGGCGAGCCGATGGCGGTCGTCGTCCAGCGGGGCGCCGGTGAGGGCCTCGATGCGGCGCAGCCGGTTCAGTACGGTGTTGCGGTGGCAGTGCAGTTCTTCGGCGGCCCGGGCTGCCGAACAGCCGCAGTGGAACCACGAGTCCAAGGTGTCCAGAAGCAGCGTCCGCTCCTCCGGCACGCAGTCGAGGAGCCCGCCGAGCGTGCGCTGCGCCAGCCGTTCGGCGACGTGCGGGCTGGTCACCACGAACGCTTCGAGCAGCCGGTCGTCGAAGGCGGCGACGCCGACGGAGCCGCACGGGAGGGTCTGCAACGCGGTCTCCGCGCAGCGGAAGGCGGCCGCGAGGTCGGCGAGTCCGTCGACCTCGCTGGAGATGCCCACCCGCTGCCCCGGCCGCCCCGCCGAGAGCTCGTCCACGAGCCGGCGCATCGGGGTGCGTCCCAACTCCAGTACGCCCACGACCTGGCCGGCCCGCAGCCGCCAGATTGCCTGGACGGAGTGGGAGGGCAGGACGGGAAACCGCGTCGGCTCCGGGGCGGCACCCGCGTCCATGGCGACCACGACGAACCGGCCGCGCGAGGGCAGGCCGAACGCGGCACGGGCCTCGGCGGCGACGAGGGGCTCGACCCCGCGCCCCTCGACCAGCGCGTCGAAGAGCGCGTCCCGGCGTGCCGAGTCCTGGCGGCGTGCGTCGCTCTCCGCCGCGCGGTAGCCCTCGACCAGCGCGGACGAGTAGCTGTCGAGCACCTCCCACACCAGAGCGCTCTCGTCGAGGAGGCGTTGCAGTGTCTCGGACGACTGCGCCCGCGCCTCGTCGAACAGCTTCTCCCAGAGGAACTGGGTGCCAAGGCGGTACATCCGCAGCATCGCCTCCATGGCCACGCCCTCCTGGGCCCGGCAGTGCCCCCACGCCATGGGCACGGCGAGCGGATCGCCCTGCGGCGCGGGAACGTCCACGACGCACCGGAGAAAGCCGAGGGCGTGCTCGCGCACCGAACGCCTGATGTCGGCCACGGGCACATCGGCGAAGTACCGTACGTCCCGCTCCCGCGCCACTTCCACCAGTTCGTCGACGAGTTGGGGCACCCGGGGTATCAGCGCTCCGGCGAGCCGGGGGACCACGGAATCGCCCCGCCCCAGCGTCCGTAGCGGCTGTGTCCCACCCGATGTGTCCCGGCGAACACCCTTGCCGGTGCCGGGCAGCACTGCGCCCATGGGGGTGGATAACGGCATGCGAGCCCTCCGTGCGTTGCGTACATCGGCCGTCCACCGCCGACGGCCACCGTGCGCAACACTACGAGGCGTGACGACGGGGTTTCCCTTCGCGCACGGCGATGTGGCCGGTAGCGCTCACTGCCCCCGGCGCCGCCAACCGGCCTCGCTCCGCCTGACGTTCTGTGAACTATGGGCGGTGATCAGGCCCTTGGTCATGAGTCAAGGGGCTTTCGGCAGGGGATGAGTCCTGTTTCACCGGATAACTTCGATGATGCGCCCGTGCATCGAGCGGATCCCCTTCGCGACGGGATGACGTCGAAGAAGGGGGAGAGGCAACTGCCGCGACGAAGAGTGTCTCAATCCTTCATGCCGACGGGCGCCTAGCGGACGTGGTGCCCGCCGCCGTCGGACGCCCCGCACCGACCTGCCTCTCTTGACCGCCGTACTGCGGCTCTTCGTAACGCGAGGCGTCCCGCGATCGGAGCTGCTGACGGTTCGTCATATCAGGCCAATCGACAGGAAAGCGGATTCACCATGACAAGGACTGTCACCATCGCGTCCGGCGGCACGGCAGAGGGCGCGACGCTCACCGTGGAGGAGGTGGCACATCCGGCGCCGCGAGGCTCGGCGCAACCAACCGCCTCGCCCGAAGGGACGAGCAACCGCCTCGGCAGGCCCGGGTACTTCAGCCCCTCACGCGGGACCTTTCGACGTCTCGACTCCGGCCGCAGACGCGGACAATGGAGGCAACCCCGGGCCGTTGCCGCCGGTCCGCCCCCGACCAGGGACGTCGGGCAGTCGGTCACGGGGTTGCACGCCGTACGTCTCGTACAGGGCCCACGCGGCGACGTCCTGCCGGCGCACTCGGTGACTCCGGCGGAGCGTCGCGGCGCGGGGTCCGCGAGCCCGACCGATGAACGCGCCTCCGCCCGTCGTCCCCCTGAGGATCATGACCGTCGACGACCTCCCGATGCCCGCCGCCTCCCGACGCCGCCGCCCGCGCAGTCCGCACTCCGGCGCGTCCCCGGCCCCGGCCCCGCTGTCGCGCCAGGCGGCCTGTACCGAGGCGGACGCCGCACTGTTCTATCCCCCGCACTACACCCGTCAGGGCCTGGAAGAGGTCCTCGCCCTGTGCGCGGGCTGTCCGGTGCGGGCCCTGTGTCTGGAGCATGCCCGCAACATGCCGGAGCGCTTCGGTATTTGGGGCGGTACCACCCCCTTCGAGCGCGGCTGGGACAAGTACGGCAAGCGGCTCGACCGACGCCGCGCCACCGGGGCCGGGCCGTCATCCGACCGGGCCCCGGCCGCCGACAGCCACCCGCAGGCCGCTTGAACTGAAACGGCATGGGGTGTCTCCCACCCGGGGCACCTCAAGGCGGGCGAGGATTGAACGGCGCCTCTGCGCAGGGGAGTTGGACGAGGCCCTGGCCGCGGCCGGAGGGCACTTGGTCGTGCAAAGGACCTTGTCGGCCCTCCACTTGTCCATTTTGTTTGCATCTGAACACATGTCACATTTAGGGTCAAGATGCGAACTTTATGAGGCTCGGCTATGGACGGCCACGGCCGTGTCGGGCCCAATCCCCCAACCGATCGGTGGACGAGATGGCCTTTGACGCCCTTTTGCAGGTCGAGAAATCCAGCCGGGTCAGAAACGCATCGAGAACCGTCTCCAGCGGGCGGTCGAACGTCCGCGGGACCGGAGGTTCCACTTCGGCTTTCACCAGGTCACCGAGCTTCGCGAACAGCGCCTATCTGCGCGCCGGCCTGGGACTGGGTGCCGCTGCCCCCGCGAGCGTCGGAACCCTCGCCCCGCCCGTGGCACAGCCCACCCCGTATCTGGATGCGGTCGAGGCCGAACTGCGGAAGGTGTCGCCGGGCCTTGAGCACCAGACGTGGGAGCGCACCGACGGCAACCTCCTCGAAGGCGCGGCCGAGGACTGGCTGTTGCAGGTGCCCAACTCCTGGGGCGACTCGGAGGGCGTCAGCAAGCCCGGCATCGACCGCCTGCTGGCCAAGATCGAGCAGGACATCTCCAGGGCCGAGCACAGCGTCGACATCTCCACCCTGCTGGGCGACCCGTTCATGATCGGGGTGTGGCCGGGCGGCAGGTTCAAGACCGCGGTGCTGAATGGGCTCAAGAAGGCGGTCGCCGCACGTCCGGCGGATGGCCCGCGCCTCAAGGTGAGGTTCCTCGGCGGCACGCTCCCGCTGCTGGGCAACTTCGCCACGCCCAAGACCTTCCTCGCGAAGCTCCAGGACGGTCTGGGCAAGAAGACGTTCCAACAGCTCGATGTCAATGTCGCCACGATGCTGTCGAGCCGGCTCCCCGGCGAGCAGTCCTGGACGCACGCGGGCGTCGCGTGGAACCACTCCAAACTCATCGTCGTGGACGGCCGGACGGCCATCACCGGCGGCATCAACAACTACAAGACCAACTACATCGACACCACGCACCCCGTGCAGGACGTCGACCTCGCGCTCACCGGACCGGCCGCGCTCTCCGCCAGCAAATACCTGGACACCCTGTGGGAGTGGGCCCACCGCAAGAAGGGCGACGGCCCGACAGCCAAGGCCTGGCTCGCGAAGTCCGGCAAGGCGGACTACATGATGTCCCTGCCCAAGGCGGAGGCCGCGCCAGTGCGGGGTGGCGGCGTACCCGTGCTGTCCGTCGGCGGTCTCGGGCTCGGAATTCTCGCGAAGGACCCGGAATCGCGCTACGAGCTGCCACCGTGTACGAAGCCGGAGGCCGCCCAGGGCTCGTGGCAGGACCACACCAGCCGCGACCGCGACTACGCCACGGTCAACCCCGACCAGACGGCACTGCGCACACTCATCGCCGCCGCGCGGACGAACATCGTCCTGTCTCAGCAGGACCTGAACGGCATGCGCTCCCCCATCGGCGACATGCCCGCCTATGACGTGCGGCTCTTCGACATTCTGGCCGCCAAGCTGAACGAGGGGGTGAAGGTCCGCATCGTCATCAGCACGCCGGGCAACGAGTACAACTACTCCAACATCACCTCGTTCGAGGAGATCCGCCGGCCCTTGCGGGAGCGCCTCGCCCTCCACCTCGGCGGGGACGGCCCCGCGCACCAGGAGCTGGCGGAGGCGAAGCTGCGGGCCCACCTCCAGCTGGCTTCCGTGGCCAACGCAGTGCCGACCGCGGACCGGGACGGCAAGGGCCGGAAAGGCCGGTGGGCCGACGGCAAGACCTGCGCGAACCACGCCAAGCTCGTCGCCGTCGACGACGCCGCCTTCTACATCGGATCCAAGAACCTCTATCCCGCGTGGCTCCAGGACCACGGTTACATCGTGGAGGACGCGGCCGCGGCCCGGCAGCTCAAGGAGAATCTCCTCGATCCCCAGTGGAAGTACTCCAAGGCCACGGCCTATTACGACTGGGAGACCGGCACCCACCCCGCCGACGGAGTCTGAGCGGGCCCGGTGCGGTGGCCAACTGCTGTGGGCCCCGGGACATCCCGGGGCCCACAGCACAAGTCGCGCCGGACGGGTACGGCCCCCGACCGGCGGACCGGGCCCTACTTGCCCTGGTACTGGGCGAAGGCCTTCGAGAACTCGCCCTGCTGCTGGTCGAGCAGGCCGGAGTGGTTGTACAGCTCGTTCTTGCTGCCCGGCTGGTCGCGGTTGGCGGACCACATCGAGAGCATGCCCACGCCCTTGCTCCTGGCCCAGTCGCGCAGCTTGGGGGCGTCGCTGGTCTTGAAGGTCTCGTTCGGGACGTCGTTCACACCGATCATCGGCGTCACGCCGATCATCTTGTACATGTCCGAGGCCGGCTTGCCGTAGACCTTGGCCAGCTGGGCGGCGGTCTTGTCCGTCGCGTCCTCGGCGGCCTTGGCCATGTCGGAGCGGTCGCCGCCGTAGTCCATGGTCATGATGTTGACCTGGTCCACGTTGACCCCGGCCTTCTTGGCCTGGTCGACGACGGCCACGCCGCTGTCGTTCAGACCGTGGCTGTCCAGGACCGCGAGAGTGTAGGAGATGTGCAGCCGGCGGCCCTGCTGCTCGGCCCACGCCTGGACCTTGGCCAGCGCCTTGGCGCGCACCTCGTTGACCTGGGTCTGCTGCTCGTGGGCGCCCTCGACGTCGAAGTCGAGCTTGGTGAGGTCGTAGTCCGTGACGATCTTCTTGTACGTCTCGGCGAGCTTGTCCGGGTCGGACTGCTTCTCGTCGATCATCGTGCCGTTGGCGCCACCGAAGGAGAAGGTGACGTCACCGCCCTGCTCACGGATGGTGTTGACCACGTCGATGTAGGTCTTCTTGTCCGTCGACAGCGTGGGCTGGCCGGCCCAGGCCGGCTTGCCGGCCGTGTCCGCGGTGATGAAGGCCAGGGTCACATTCTTCGTCCCCGGGGCCTTCTTCGTCATGTAGTCGGCGACGGAAAAGGTGTCCTTGTCCCACGTGATGGTCCCGTTGGACTGGCCCATCGTCGGGTCGATGTACGGCGACCAGGACTGCATGCCCTGCACCGCCTTGTCGGCCTTGACCGCCGGAATGGTGCTGGTGTCGAACTTGTACGAGAAGCCGAGCGTCAGCTTCTTCTTTCCGCCCTTGGCGATGGTCTCGTTCTCGGCCTTGCCCGTGGCGTCCTTGGGGCTGATCTTTATCTGGTCGCCGTGGCCGGAATTCTTGGGCGCCTTGACGACCTCCGCCTTCAGGTTCCAGAAGTCCCCCCAGATCTGGGGGCTTTCGACGGAGACGGCCGTGGGGAAGTTGAGCGTGGCGGTCCAGCCCGTCGCGACGTCACCGGTGCCCTGGTTCTCCAGGTTCAGCTCCAGCTGACCGGAGGTCTGCCAGTCCTGGATGGTGCCGATGGTGGCCTTGAGACCCTTGTCGGCCTCCGCCTTGACGCCGGTCATGCCGTACGCCGTGACCTTGCCGGGGTGGGACGCGGCCTTGCTGGTCGCGGTGGCGGCGCGGGGGTGGCGCCGGCGGTCGCTGCGATGGCCGAGCCGCCGATCGCGGCGACGATCGCAGTGCACGCGACAATCTTGGACTTGGGGCTCTTGGGGAGGCTGAAACGCCGTCGATTCACCGGGGGATTCCATTCATTGACGGACTCATGAGGAGTGGGTGTGGCTGCGCGCTGTCGCAGAGGGAGTCAGCGGAAGCGGCTCGTCAATGACGTTATCGGTCAAGGGAGTTGTACCCCCCGGGAGAAGGTTGACCGCCTGTCTTCGAACCGGGACGGTTTCCTTGTCAGCGGGGGAGTCCTGGGCCTCATCCCGCTCACCGGCCAGGCCCTGCCGTTCCTCGCCAAGGGCGGCTCCTCCAGGGTGGCCAACTGGCTCATGGTGGCCTTGCTCATCCGCATCAGTGACAACGCCCAGCGTCGTCGCGAGCCCGCCGCGTCCGCCCGGTCGGCGTGAGACGCCGACTGGTCCGGCGGCAGCCGCCGGACCAGCGCACACGGTCTCCTCGATCAGAGGGTGACGTCCATGACCGCGTAGAAGGACTCGTCACTGTTGTTGGACCCGAAGATCTGCTCCTCCAGGGCGTGGTTCGGCGACGCGTCGTGGCCGGGCGGGAGCTGGCGCTGCCAGATGGCGTAGATGGTGTGCTTGCCGTGCTTGCTCTCGGGCAGCCGGGCCGTGTGCCGGTAGGTGGCGACCATGCCGTTGGGGCCGTGGGTGCGGCCCGCGTGCGTATAGGCCACCAGGAACGGCGTCTGCTCCAGGTCGGACCACTTGAGCGGCTGCGACGTGTCCACGCCGTCCTTGGTGATGTAGTACGAGATGTGGCCGGTGTGGGACGCCGTCGCCTGCCACACGAACTCGTAGTCGCCACCCTGCTTGCGGGCGGCGGACAGGTCGGTGCGGTGCCAGTCGCTGCGCGGCAGGTCCATGCCCTCGAAGCCGGGCACGTTGGCGCTCGCCAGCTTCCCGTCGGGAATCATGTTGCGGTGCTTGCCCGCGACGTTCCCATGGGCCATCTGCTGCCAGGTGCCGTAGGCGCCCAGGTTCTTGCTCGCCTTCGCGGCGGCCTTGCAGGCCGGGTCCTTCATGGCGTCCGGGCTCCAGATGCTGCCCAACTCGGGCTTGACGCAGTACCAGTTGCGCGCGATGGGGCCGTCATTGGAGCCGTGCGCGGACGCGCCGAGACTCATGGGGCCGAGCAGGAAGAGCGGTGCGGTGCACAGGGCCGCGGCCACCCTGAAAGTGCGGCGGAAATTCCGGACCTTCATATTCATCTTCACCTTCACGCTAATTCTTCCCTCTCCGGAAACAACCTGATGCGGCGGTCCGGGAAGCGGTGGGTCAGGACGGGGTGCTACTTCGTGGAGACGGTCTTCTCCTCGGAGAATTCACCGGGGCTGCCGTTTTCGAGCACCGCGCGCACCTTCACCTTGTACGTCTTCTCCGGACGGTCGCCCAGCGTGATCTCTGCCATGGCCTTGCCGCCCTTGGCGGGTCCGGGCTTCACGTTGGTGGCCGTGTCCGGGTCGTAGTAGCTCACCGTGGTGCTGAACTTGCCGTTCAGATACACCTCGTAGCGCAGAATCTTCTTCTGGCCCTTGGGGACGTCCCACGTCAGGCCGAGATAGTGGACTCCCGGCCCGTCCTTGACGATCCACGACTTCGCGTCCAGGTCCGTCGGAGCGGTGCCGTCGACCGGCTTGTCCCCGGCGGAGGTGGTAGCGGAGGCCGTGCCGGAGGACGACTCGTTCCCGGCCGCGTCCACAGCCTTGACCTCGAAGGTGTACCTCGTCGAGGCCTTCAGGCCCGACACCACGGCGGCCAGCTCGTCGGGACCGGTGGTCTGGAGCGGCTCCTTGGTTCCCTGAAGGTAGACGCGATAGCCCGTGACGCCCACGTTGTCCGTGGACTTGTCCCAGGTCAGGCGGATCGCCTGCGCCCCGCTTGCGGCGGCCTTCACGTTCTTCGGAGCAGTCGGCGCCTGGTCGTCCGGCGCGGGACCTGCCCCCGTCGTCACCTTCACGGCGTTGCTGGCCGGAGAGACATTGCCGGCACCGTCCACGGCCTTGACCGTCAACTCGTAGGCCGTGTTGGGCTTGATGCCGGCGTTCTCCTTCGTCAGCACCGCGTCCGTCCGGTCGGCGGCGGTGGCGAAGATCTTCTTGCCCTTGTCGAAGACTTCGTAGTTGACGACGCCCTTGTTGTCGTGGGAAGCACCCCAACCGAGCTTGACCGTCCCGTCCTTCTGGGCCTGACCGGTCAGCTTCGTGGGAGCGGTGGGGGGCTCGCGGTCGGTCTCGTCGTCGCCCTTGCAGGGGAAGGACTCCCCGTTGAGCTTGCAGCCGCTGATCTCGGGAACTTTCTTGCCGTCACCCTGGATGCCGAACTCGATGCGCTGCTTGCCGCCGGCGGGCACGGTGCCGTGCGCGGTCGACTTGATGGTGACGTGGCGCCCCTCCTGCGCACCGGACGCCGTCCAGGTGGAATTCACCTGGGCCTTGCCCGCGGAGGTGTCGAATTCGAGCGTCCAGTCCGCCGCCGGGGACGAGGTCCGGTTCGCGAGGTTGAACGAACCACTCGACCACCACGTGGTCGAACCGCCCATCTCCATCTTGGCCGTCAGCCCTTCCTGACCGGCGACCGCGTACGAGGCCAGCGGCACCAATGCCCCTGCTGCGGCAATTCCGGCCAGCCAGACGAAGACCTTCTTCTTGCTCCCGCGCTTGCGGCTCATTCCATCCTCTTCATGGACGTGGACGACTTCCAGTAAAGCCCGTGCAAAATCCTTTGGTTGTGAGGAAGGTAGCAGCGGGATTCGGCAGGGTGGTCCGGCAAAAGTTGGCCGCCGGTCGACATTGGAAGACAGATGCCGGTACCTATCAACGGACCCCGCAGGAAGGGACAAAAGACTGGCGTCGCCCCGTACGTGTCGTGGGTAGAGTGCCCATGCGTTCTGCGAATACGCCGCCGAAATTGTCCGGCCCGCCTTCTGGCGCCCCGGGTTCGGCCCAGATCCCTGATTCATTTGAACCACCAGAGGACACAGTGAAGCTTCTGCCCGAGGACCAGTGGGTGACGGTTGGGCTGTACGCCCTGGAATTCGGTGCGTTCACCGGGCTCTGCGGTGTACTCGTGGCCTGCTTCCGGGACCTCCTCGCGTCGCGCCACTCGTGGGTGCGCAGGTCCGCGTTCGGCCTGTGGGGAGTGCTGCTCGCCGCCTCCGCGGCCGGCCTGCTCGTGCCGTCCGGGCCGAGTCCCCATGCCGGGCGCCTCGGCCGGCTCGTTCTGCTGCTGCTCGTCGGAGTGCTGCTCCCGCAGGTGTTGGGCCGGGCAGGCGCTGCGGCCCGGGCCCGCCGCACGGCACTCGTCCTGGCGGCTCTGCTCCTGTTCCTGTGGGGGGCTGCCGGGACGCTTGAGGTCCATGGGCACGACGGCACGTCCCACCCCGTGTTGCTCATCGCGTCGACGCTCCAGGCACTGGCGACCGCGGCGAGCCTCGGCACATCGGCGGTGTGTTGCCTGTCGCGCCGCTGGCCGGCCATCACGGTCAGGCTGATCGCCGGTACGACCGCGTTGTCCGTCATCAGCGGTGCGTACCTGGCGGTGGTCGAATCGTCTTCTCTCTGGGGCCTGTTCCACACCGACTTCGGCACCGCGGCTCTCGTACAACTCGGTGCGCTGCTGATGGCCGGCGCCCTCGTCGCCGTGACCCACGCCAGGGCTTTCACGCGCGGGCGCGGACTCGGGAAGTCGGCCGCCGCCGGGCTGCTGCTCGCCCTGACGGTCTTCGCGGCGACGGGCTACCGCGCGGCCGTTCCCCACACCCCGGCGGAGATCAGCGCCGCCCCCGTCGCCCGCACCCTCACCTACGACCCGCGCGCGGGACACCTCTGCGGCCTGCACGGCAAGGGGCAGCTGGCCCTCGTGGTGGAACGCGCAAGCGCCACGGGAACGGCCGTGACGGTGAACGCCACCGACCACAACGGGCCCGTCGGTGACCTGGAAGGCATGTGGCTGACCTTCACGCACCTGGAAAGCGGCAGAACCGTCCGAGCGGAACTCACCCGCCGGGACGGCGGCACATGGACGCACGACCGCGTCTCTCTGGGCCTGCCCGGGGCGTGGCAGGTGACCGCCGGTGTCGGCATGTCGGCCGTGAAGGTCCCGGCCGACTCCGCACTCCTCAACGTCCTTTGACCGAGCGTCTGTCGGTCATTCTGCGTGCGGGGATGGCGGCAGGCGGGGCAGATTGCTGTCCACCGTGGCCATACAGTGTCAACGTCTGACGGCGGTGTGGCGTATGCCTGCTCTTCAAGATGGCATCGAGATTCTCCCTTCGGGGTTCTCGTGATGTGGATTCAACCCCCAAGGACATCTTTTCGTGGCAGCTCAAATCGCACTTTCTGCTCCATCCCTTTGCCCTGCCGGGTGGAGTGACGACCTTGACGCTGTGTCTTTTCCACGGGGCGGTGTTCCTCGCCCTGCGCACGGAAGGGAGCGTACGCAGGCGCTCCCGACGGGCAGCCTCCGCACTTGGCGTGATGGCCCTCACCTCACCGTCCTCGTTGCCTTCCTGGCATGGCTGGTCGGGCAGAACATCAAGGTGAGCGTCGTCCTCGCGGCCCTCCTCGCCGTAGTGAACCTGGGTACTGCCTATGTAATGGCCCACAAGGGACGGCGCAACGGCTGGGCGTTCGGATTCTCCAGCGCCGCAGTTGCCTCGGTGGTGGGGGCGATGTTCCTGGCGCTGTACCCCCATGTGCTTCCCTCGCCTCTGCCCCCGCAGTGGAGTCTGACGGTCCATAACGCCTCGGCATCGCCGTACACGCTCCGGTTCATGACGTGGGTGGCGGTCGTCGTGCTGCCGTTTGTCCTGCTGTACCAGATCTGGACGTACTGGGTGTTCCGGCACCGTCTCGGGATACGTCACCTGCCAGTCACCTTGCAGCAGCAGAAACAGGCATCGGCGGATGTCGGCCCAAGCCGCGGCCTGTGAGAAGGCTTACTGCTTCGTTCGATGATCTGCCCGTGGCTCCGTCCGAGCCGCTTCGCCGCCGCGTCGTCCCGGCGGGTAGATCGGCTCAGGCGACCGGGGCATCGTGACCGATCGCCGTCGGGCGATGCTCCCGGCAGCACACTTATGTCCCTTTTGATGGAACCAACCGGTCATCCCTACATATCCCTGTATCTAGGCAAAATAACCCGTAAGGGCAGGACGAAGGAGATCGCGGTGGTGGGGAAGTCTCCCAAGGAGCGGGCGGCGCAACTGGGACCCGGGGCCCTGCCCGGTCGCGAGTCGGACGTGGTGTGGGACTCGCAGCGCGCCGGTGAGTTCATGACGGGCCGGCTGTCGGACCCGGCCGTCGGCCGGCCACCTCATCCCGTGATGCCCCGCGCCCAGGGCACCGCGCCGCCCGCCCGGCGAGGGGGCGGGGCGCCCCGGGACAGGAAATCGGCCGCGCACCGCGTCAGGATCTGGCTGCCGCTGTCCCTGGTGCTCCTCCTCGCCCTCGCCGGGGTGCAGATGGTGCGAGCCGTTCCGGACCCGGTCCTGCGGACCGGCGCCGACGCGTCTTCGTACACCTTCGACGGACGCTTCGACATACCGTGGCCCGCCAAGGGGCAGGGCGCGGTCCAGGTGCAGGGGGTGGGCGGCATAGGCACCTTCGGGGACCCCAGGCCCGTGCCGACGGCCAGTGTCGCCAAGGTCATGACGGCGTACGTGATTCTCCAGAACCACCCGTTGAAGAAGGACGAGGCCGGGCCCGAGATCGAGGTGGACGCGAAGGCCGTGGCGGACGGCACGGCCGAGGACGAGTCCCGCATCGAAGGGCTGTCGGCGGGCGCCAAGTTCAGCCAGCTCGACATGCTGAAGATGCTCATGATCCCCTCGGGCAACAACATCGCCCGGCTGCTGGCCCGTTGGGACGGCGGGAGCGACTCCGAGGCCGCTTTCGTGCAGAAGATGAACGAGGCCGCCCAGCGCCTCGGCATGAAGGACACCGTCTACACCGACCCCAGCGGTCTCGACGCCAAGACCGTGAGCACCGCCGTCGACCAGCTGAAACTCGCCGAGGCGGTGATGAAGTCCGACGCGTTCCGGCCGATCGTCACGCTGCCGAACGCCACCCTCAAGGGCCTCTCCGCGCCGCTGAACAACAACAACGACGACCTGCTCCTGTCCGGTCTGAGCATCAAGGGCATCAAGACCGGCTCCAGCTCGGCGGCGGGCGGCGCGCTGATGTGGGCGGCCTACAAGTCGGTCGGCGACAAGACCCCGCTGATCCTCGGCACGATGATGGACCAGCACGCGGACGGCCCTGATCACAATGCGCTCAACTCCCTTGCCCTGGTCAAGGCGAACAGCAAAAAGGTCATCGAGGCCGTACGCAGCGCCCTCACCTCGGTGGTCGCGGTCCGCAAGGGTCAGACCGTCGGGTACGTGGACGACGGGCTCGGCGGACGGACCCCGCTCGTCGCCACCGAGGACCTGCGCCTCATCGGCGTAGCGGGCCACAAGGCCACCCTCGCGCTCGACGACGGGGGCAAGGCGCTGCCCCGCTCGGCGAAGTCCGGGACGAAGGTCGGCCGGCTGAGGCTGGCCGGTGTCGCCGACGCGCCGAGCGTTCCCGTCGCCCTGGAGCGCGACTTGGCACCCCCGTCCCTCGGCTCGCGCCTGATCCGCCTGGGGTGAGCTGACGGCCCGGGCTGTTCGGCCGGTGGTCAACTCCCTTGCGGGAGAGCCCTCATGACGGCTCCGGGTTCCTCGCGTCGGTGTGCGCCGGGCTCTTGGCGACCCGGTTCGCCCGCCTTTGCCTCAGAGGCATGAAAAATTCTTACATTTGCGCAAATAAGCAACGGAAAAGTACGTTCGGTTGTCGTCCATGAAGAAGTGCCACAGCGTCGCGAGCGGAGGGCGGGCACGGTGGCCGGACAAGAGGTGTGAGGGATGACTGACGTATGGGGCCAGCCGGGCGAGTCCGGCCGCGCCCGCCAGGTGAACCTGCATGCGGAGCACGCGAGGCCGCACCAGCTCCGGCTGCCCCAGCAGCGTCAGAGCACCCGGGAGCCCGGACGCCCGCCGTCGGGCGCACCGGCTTCCCCGCCCGGCCGGACCCGGGGCCGTCCGGGTGTGGCCGGCCTGCTGCTGGTCGGAGGCGCGCTGCTCGGCGCGTTGGTGTCCGACGGGCAGGGGCCGCTCTTCGCAGTGTGCGCCGCCGCCGGCGCGGCCGGGGCGACGTGGGTCAGCAATCGGTCCGGTGCCTGGTGGACGGTGACGGCGGCGCCGGTGGTGGTCCTGCTGGTCGCCGTCGGCGTACGGATCGCCCTCGGCTCGGACACCTCGACCGGCGCGGCTCTCGCCACGGGCCTGCTCAAGTGGTCCGCGCACGCCTTCGTCGCGATGCTGTCCGCCTTCGCAGGGGCCCTCGCCGTGCCCTTTGTCCGGCGGACGCGGGGGAAGGGTAAGCGCCGTGGGTGAGCGCGGAGCAGGCAGGAGCCGGGCCGAGCAGCGCCGGGGTGCCGGGCCGTCGCGCCTCACTGTCGTGGGGCGTACGGCGGCGACCGGGGTGTGCTGCCTGTCGCTGGTCGGTGGCGCGACGTCCTGGTACACCTACCAGTCGCTGGCGAACGGCACGTCCACCTCGGACGCGCTGTCGCGTACACAGAAGAACGCCCCGCCCAAGCTGGACAACTCCGTCAACCTGCTGCTGATAGGGCTCGACAGCCGCAAGGACATGGACGGCAACGACCTGCCGCCCGAGGTCGTCAGCCAGGAGCTGCACGCGGGTGCGTCCAGCGAGGTCGGCGGCTACAACACCAACAGCCTCATCCTCATGCACATCCCGCCCGGCGGAAAGGCCAAGGCGCAGGCCGTCTCCATCCCCCGCGACAACTACGTGATGACGTACAACGGGGACGGCTCCCAGCAGGGCATGCACAAGATCAAGGAGGCGTACGGGATCGCCAAGAGCGCCGCCGAACCGGGGCTCAAGGCGAAGGGGCTCAAGGGGGCCGCCCTGGAGCGGCAGAGCCGGGAGGCGGGCCGCGAAGCCACCCTCGCCACCGTGCAGAAGTTCCTGGACGTGCACATCGACCACTTCGCCGAGGTCAACCTGATCGGCTTCTACGACGTCGCGAAGGCGATCGGCCCGATCGACGTGTGCCTCAAGAACGCCACCAAGGACCCCGCCATGAAGGGGCAGGGATCGGGCGCCGACTTCCACAAGGGCATCAACACCCTTGCCACCCCGGCCCAGGCACTCGCCTTCGTGCGCCAGCGGCACAACCTGCAGAACGGCGACTTCGATCGCACCCACCGCCAGCAGGCGTTCATCACCTCCGCCATGATCGCTCTGAAGAAGAAGGGCATCATCAGCGATCTCGGCAAGGTGCACGGGCTGCTGGAGGTGGTGAAGAAGGACATCGTCATCGACGACCAGTGGAACCTGCTCGACTTCGCTCAGCAGGCGCCCAACCTCACCGGTGGCAACGTCGTCTACAACACCCTGCCGGTCAAGGCCCTGACCGACGTCAATGTCCCCGGCGAAGGAAAGCAGTCCGTCAACGAGGTCGACGTCGAACAGGTCCGCAAGACCGTACGCACCCTGTTCACCCAGGACGCCGGCTCCTCCCCGAAGCCCTCGGCCACTCCGGAGAAGGCGGCCCCCGCGACGGTCGACGTCTACAACGCCTCCGGCGTGACCGGCGGCGCGGAGGCCACCTCCAAGTCGCTGGTGGCCGCCGGCTACACCAAGGGCGCCGTCGGCACCCGCGCCAAGGGCGGCAAGACCCAGGTCCTCTACGGCGCCGGCGCCGACAAGGCGGGAACACAGATCGCCACCAAGCTCAACGCCGGTACAGCGACGGCCAGTTCGGCGGTTCCGGCCGGGCACGTGCAGGTGATCCTCGGTACCGGCTTCACCCCGCCCGCCACCGGCCCCACGCCGTCGCCCTCGTCCAGTCCGCGTCTGGTCTTCCAGGGCCCGGAGGTCGACGGAGGCGGCATTCCCTGCGTCGACTGAGCACAGGGGGGCGCGGCGTGACCGGCCGTCGCCGATCTGGAAAGCGAGGCAGACCTCGGGTCCGCCGTTCTGGATGAGCTTCGGGGCGAGGACCCGGGGGTTGTTCGCCGCCTTCTCCCTTTCGTGGCCCTGCCACAGGAGCGAGTCCGGGACCATGCCGGGGCCGTTGGCCATCACCGCCTGAACTTGTCCGGCTTCTGGAGCACGGACTTGAGCCCCGCGAAGCCGCCGGTGGAGGTGCCCATGGAGCCTCACCCGTCACGGGCCTTGATCGTGCGGAAGTTGGCTCTGATCAGATAGGGCACGTCTTCGGTCAGCCGGGTCCCCCTCTTGTGCTGACCGGGAACGTCACTCACGGGGACCGAGAACAAGTCAAAGAGATTCTTGATGATTCGGTAACAGGCGCATCCGCTCGGGTTCACTTCGTATCTGTCCTGGTGAAGTCAGCGAGTGCACAACACGTGATCGGCAGTACTCGCACCGCGGAAGGACGGAATGGGCGATGACAAAGCTGGGACAGCGCGGCGGCATTGAAGGAAGGATCGTAGGCATAGCCGCGACAGCCGTGGCTCTGCTGGGCGTTGCGGGGGTGTTCGCGTTTGCCGAGGGAAACGGATCCGGCGCGGATGCCAAGCCCTCCAAGCCGGCCACGTCGCAGAACTCGGCACCGTCCAAGGTGGATCCGAGCATCGTGCACGCCTCCGACCGGCCGGGAAAGAGCCTGAACATCACCATTGACGACGGCCCGGACCCGGTGTGGACCCCCAAGGTGCTGGAGGTGCTCAAGAACAACGATGTCAAGGCGGTCTTCTGCATGATCGGCCCGCAGGCCAAGGCACACCCCGACCTGGTCAAGAAGGTCGTCGCGGCCGGCCACAAGCTGTGCGATCACACCATCAGCCACAACATCGGCATGGGCAAGAAGCCCGACAGCTATCAGTCCGAGCAGATACTCGACGCCCAGAAGATGATCGAGGACGCCGCGGGCGGCGCGAAGGTCGAGTACTACCGTGCACCGGGTGGCGCCTTCACTCCCTACAGCCGCCAGCTCGCCGCAGACCACGGCATGCGACCGCTGGGCTGGAACGTCGACAGCAAGGACTTCGAGCGCAAGGGCACCGAATCGATAGTGAACACGGTGAAGAGCGAGATGAGCAACGGGCCGACCGTTCTTTTCCACGACGGCGGCGGAAATCGCGGCGAAACGGTGGACGCACTGGAGCAGTTGCTGCCGTGGATGAAGCAGCAGGGTTACGGGTTCGGTTTTCCGCAGCGCTGAGCGCCAAGTCCTGACCTCCGTGGCTTTGGTAAGGCCGACCGGACGGCGGGCAAGGAGAGATGTGATCACGGGTGGGTCATGTTCATCCTCCCGTGAGGTGATTTCTTGAAGAAGGTAGCACTGCGTCCTCACGCATTGTTGCCTCGGCAGTACGACGGCCAGAAGGTCCTGGCGACCACCGTGGACGCCTGGGACCGAGCCCTCTGGTTGATCTGCCCCGATGCGGAACTCGAACCAAGCCCGAACGGAAGGCCCTTCCCCCGGCCGGCGGGTGAAGCGTGCTTCGCCCTCGAAGCAGACACATCTCACGCACCACGCAGTGCAGCCACCGTCCCGGCTCCATCAGGAACTTCAGGGGGAAGCGCCTGGAGGACCAAAGGCCGTAGCCGCCGGTTTCGTGAAGGTCAGTTGTCGCTCACGGTGAGGCCGATGTGCTGGGCCAGAAGGGGAGCCAGGTCGAACAGCTGGGGCGTGCTGATCGTGGCGCCGTTCAGGGCGTCGATCCCGGAGGCAATGCCCAGGCTGCTGGCCTCGCGCAGATCGACCCTGGTCAGGGTGGCCCGGTCGAGCCGTGCCCGGTCCAGGGTCGAGCCGGGGAAGCGGACGTCCGCCAGTTGCGCCCCGGCGAAATCCACATCCCGCAGCAGGCAGTCGGCGAAGACGACGTCCTTCAGTGAGGTGGCACGCAAGTTGACCGAGTCGAACTTGCACTGGTGGAAGACGACGCGGCGCATCTCGCTGCCGTGGATTTCCGTGCCGGCGAAGATGCCGGCTGTGCACTCGCTGTCCAGCCAGGTGGTCTCCGCGAGGTTGGTGCCGACCATACGGACGGTGTGCAGCCACACCTCGTAGTGTGCGTGGGGGGGGGGAGCGCCGCGTACGGGTCTGACTCGCCGGGTGGCCTACTGGCCGGACACCGGCTCGGCGGCCTGCGTCGCCACCAGGTCCTCCGGATCACCGCCGTGCGGCAGCACCAGCGTGGCCACCGCCCCGCCGTCGGCGGCGTTGGCGAACGTGAGCTGTGCGCCCAGGACTTGGGCCTGTCCGAGCGCGATCGTCAGGCCCAGGCCGTGGCCCATGTTGGTGCCCTCGGTGCGGAACCGGCGGGGACCGTGCTCGATCAGGTAGTCGGGGTACCCGGAGCCGTGGTCGCGTACGGTGATCACCGGGCCGTCCACGGTCAGGACGACCGGTGCGAGCCCGTGCTTGTGGGCGTTCGCGGTGAGGTTGCCGAGCACGCGCTCCAGGCGCCGCCGGTCGGTCTCCGCCGTGATGTCGTGTACGACATCCACATGGGTCTCCAGGCCGGAGCCTCGCACCATGCGATCCAGCAGCGGCCCGAGTTGGTGGGACGCCAGGTCCAGGGTTTCCGTGCGCGCGTCGAGCCGGGAGATCTCCAGGAGGTCCTCGGTGAGCGTGCGCAGGTCCGACACCCGGTTGCGGACGAGCTCGGTCGGGCGGCCCGGCGGGAGCAGCTCGGCCGCCGTGTGCAGACCGGTCAGCGGGGTGCGCAGCTCGTGCGCCACGTCCGCGGTGAACCGCTGCTCGCTCAACAGCCGCCCCTGCAACGACGACGCCATGGTGTCGAGCGCCCCGGCGACCGACGCCACCTCGTCCTGATGACGGCCGGTACCCCGCACCCGTGGATCGTCGACGCGTGCGTCGAGATCACCCGCGCTGATCCTGCGGGCCACCGTCGCGGTCGTGTGCAGCCGCCGCGTCACGCGCGTCACGGCGAACGCGCCGGCCAGGAGGGTGGCCCCGATGGCCAGCACGGACGAGCAGAGGATCGCCCGGTCGAAGCCCTCGATCGTGCGCACACTGGAGGAGTAGTCCATCCGCACGGCCAGCGCGCGCCCGCCGTCCACCGGCCCCGCTGCCCACATGACCGGCCGTTCGCCGACGGTGCTCACCATCGTGCCGCGCCTGCCGTCCGCCGCGAGGGTTCTGAGCGGCCCGGGCAGACCGTCGGGATCCACGCCCGTGTCAGGGCCGGGCCGGTTTCCCGCCTGGTACGCCTTCGTGGCGACGGCCAGCCGCGACAGTGCGCGCTGCTCCGCCTGGCCCACGACCTGCTTGGTCACCGAGATGTGCACGAGGGTGCCGAGCAGGGCGGTGAGCCCGCAGCACATCACGGTGATGAAGACCGCGGCCTTCCAGGTGAGCGTGGCCGTCCACGAGGGCAACCGCAGAAGCAGAGCGTGCGCGCCGCGACGGAGGCGGTTGAGAGGACGGCTCACGGTGTGTCCTGCGGGCAGGAGTCGAACGGATCGCAGACACCGCCGGAGAACGGAGCCGCGGCAGGGGTAAGCGAACGTGTGGGGGCGTCGAGGTGAGGCGTGGGGCGGGCGGTGCGGACGGAGTCGTCGCGCGTGATCAGCATCGCCCGGCGCTGTGCGTCCCATGACCAGACCGTGTGTTGCTCGAACCCCGGGAGGCCGTCCCTGGAGTGGATCGCGACATCGCGTCCGGCCAGTTGGACACTGACGATGATGCCGAACTGGTGCATGATCATCTCCAGCTTGCCGTGCTGCAACGCGTAGACGCGGACGGCAAGTTGATGCTCGGGCATGCCGATGCCGACGACCAGGTCGTCCCCTCCGTCGCCGGTGAGATCGCGGTAGTAGGCCTTGCGGACCGGGCACGCGCCGACACCCGCGCCCGTGCACGCGTCGATTGCTCGGGCCGTCGCGTCGTACATGGCCAGCGGATCGTCGAAGGTGTCCGAGTGGTGCGCCAGCTGGGCCTTGACGATGTCGACCGGGTTTACCGCGTGCAGGTTCCCGCCCGGCACCGCCACGCCCTCGACCGCCTCGGGCCGAATACCGTTGTAGTCCGGCGCCGGCGCCGGGGCGGACGGCGCGTCCGGCCAGAGCTGTGCGGGCGCGATCGCGGTCGGGGTGGCGCCCGCGCTGTGCAGGCTGCCCGGGTGGCCGCAGCCGGTCAGGAGCAGGCCGACCGTGGACAGGACGACGAGCGCTCTCAGTACGGGATGGCCGGCCCTGCCGCGCCTCGGGTGCCCGACGGAGCGCACCGCGTGCGCGATCCGCCTGCTGCCTGCTCTCTCGGCCGTCCGGTGCACGCCTGCGGGGTCCGTTACTTGACGAGGTCGGCGTACAGAACGATGTTGTCCGTGCGATGGCCGTCCTTGATGGGGCCGCCGCAGGTCAGCAGGCGCAGCTCAGGACGGTCGGTCTTGCCGTACACCTTGTCCGTGGGGAAGTTCTTCTTGTTCACCTGCTGGATCTCGCGCACCTTGAACGTCGCCGTGCTGCCGTCCGCGCGCGGCACCTCGATGCTGTCGCCCACCTTGACCTTGGCAACGTCCTTCATCAGCGCCGGGCCCTTGGCGGTGTCGTAGTGCGCGACGATGACGGACACGCCCTTCTCGCCGGGCGTCACGCCGCCCGTCCACCAGCCCGGCTCGTTCGCCTTGTCCACCGGCGGCACCTGCAACTCCTGGTCGCCGTCGACGCCCAGGTCCAGCATCGACTTCGCGTCGACGCCCGCCGACGGGATGCGCAGCCCCGTCGGCTTGGACTCCTTCATCGGGGCGGCGGCGCTGCTTGCGACGGCGGACGCGGTGTTCTTCACGTTCACGTCGGGGGCGTTGCCTCCCGAGCCGCAGGCGATGAGGCCGATGCCGAGCGCCCCGGTGAGGAGGGCGGCCGCCGCGAAATGCCGGGTGCGCCGGGCCGGGCGCGGTGCCCGTGTCGCGGCGGTGTCCGGTCGCCCGTCGACGCCGGGGTGGGAGATGCCGCGTTCGGCGGACGCTTCGGGGGTGCTGGGCACGAGAACTCCTGCAGAGGGCGGCCGCCGGACGGATCGGCTCCGTTCGGCGGCCCGGGGTGCGGTGAGGGGAAGAGGTGGCCGTACGGCCCGGGGTCAGGCCTTGACGCGACCGCGGCGCAGCATCGCGTAGCCGAGACCGGCGGCGCCGGCCGCCGCCATGCCGCCGCCGGCGACGAGGAATGCCGGGTTCTGCTCCTGGACGCCCTCGGCGCCGGCCTTGACGCCGCCCTTCGGCGTCACGGTCTTGCCGTCACGCTGCCGGACGTCGTCCTTCTTCTTGTCGCCCGAGTTCGGCTTCGGCTTGTCCTGCTCGCTGTGCCAGCCGTCGGGGTGCACGACGCCCACGAAACCGTTGGCCTGGTTGAGCTCGTACTTGTAGCCCTTGACCGTGGCGGTCGGGTTCTCGGCGCTGAGGTTCGCTATGCGCTGGCCGTTCATCGTGATCCACGCCATGTAGCCGCCCTTGGGCAGCTTGTAGACGTGCGCGACCGCGTTGTTGCTGAGCTTGAACTCCTGGGCGTCCTGCTCCTTGTCGTCCTTCTTCTTCTCGTCCTTCTTGCTGTCGGACTTGCTGTCGGGGGAGGGGGTCGATGAAGCGGACTGCGACGGCGCGGGAGCGGGGCTGTCGGCGAAGGCCACAGCGGCTGGAGCGAGCAGCGCACCGCTCACGGCAGCGGAGACAGCGACGGCGCGGACGAGGGCACGGCGATTGCTGGTCAAGAGCTCTTCCTTCTCACTACACACAACGAAACCCCGGCCTGTGCCCGTTGGGCTGCCCGGCTGGTCACTGCGAGGACTTCATCTGACTCCGACAACGTAAATGTCGCATATTGCGAAGATTGCCCAGTGATGTAACGGTGTGCCATAGGGCTCGTAACAAACCGATGGGTATGGCCGAGCCTCGAAAGTGCCGTACGAGGAATCCGGTGGTGCGATCCGCTCAACGTGCTGATTGCGTAAGGGAGTTGACCGGGCGGCCCTACTTGCCGGTCCGGTCGGAGGCGATCCAGTCGGCCTTGGCGTCGGTGGCCGTCTGGCAGGAGGACCCACGTGGGGCTTCTCGTGGTGGGGGGCGACCGCGCGAAGTGGGTGCAATCGCCCCTTGGGGCTCCTGGTGGTTGCGGCCGCAATTCCGGCGGCCCTCACCATCGGAGCGCGCACGGCGCGTACGGCGTGGGTCACTTGGGAACCGCGGGGTTCGTATCAGTTCCCCGCGGGGCCGGGGGGGGGGGCGGCTTGCCCCAGCGCTGTGGGGGCCTGGAGCAGAGGGTGCGATGGCACGCTGCTTCTCCTGCCACGGCACCTCCGTACTGAGCGTCACCCGTCACCGCATCTGCCTCGGCCGGCAGCCGGGGCCGGGCGGTGTGCGCGCCCTCGCCGAGGTCGTCGTCATGCCCCGCGAGGCCCTGGCCACGGTCATGCCGGCCCTCGCGAGGCTGAAGGTCACGGCCGTGGCCGTCGAGGGGTGCAGGCGGCCTGGCGGCAGCGCCGGAGGAAGCTCTTCGTCCCGCCGCAGCGCCCTCTCGCGCAAGGCGTTCCCACCCGGCTCACACCGGGCGCCTTGCCGGAGAGGCCTGGGCGGTCCCCGGCGCCTCTCTGCCTTTCGACCGATCCGTCGTAGTCCCTTGGGACTACCGGCGCGCTTTCGGTCCGACGTAGGGCTGACCGCGTATTCACGCCCTCAGGGCTACGGATCGAGGGGCACCCGGCACGGAGCATGGAGAGGAGTTGGCCGTCCCCCTTTCAGCAAGCCCCGGAGCCTTCATGCCGCAGGCCGCGCCCGCCCCACTGCACACCCCCACCCCCACCTCCACCGGCGCCGCCGCTCGCGCCGTCGGCCTGAGCAAGGTCTACGGCCAGGGCGAGACCCGCGTGGTCGCCCTGGACTCGGTCTCGGTCGACTTCGCGCGAGGCAGCTTCACCGCGATCATGGGGCCCTCGGGTTCGGGCAAGTCGACGCTGATGCACTGCATGGCGGGCCTCGACTCCGTCTCGTCGGGCTCAACGCGGATCGGCGACACCGAGCTGACCGGCCTGAATGACCGTCAGATGACCCGGCTTCGGCGCGACAAGGTCGGCTTCGTCTTCCAAGCCTTCAACCTGCTGCCCACCCTCACTGCGTACGAGAACATCACTCTCCCGATGGCGATCGCGGGCCGCGTGCCCGACCGGCAGTGGCTCGACACGGTCGTGAACACGGTCGGCCTCTCCGGCCGCCTCGCCCACCGCCCCAGCCAGCTCTCCGGCGGCCAGCAGCAGCGCGTCGCCGTGGCCCGCGCCCTCGCGTCCCGCCCCGAGATCATCTTCGCGGACGAGCCCACCGGCAACCTCGACTCCCGCTCCGGCGCCGAAATCCTGGGCTTCCTGCGCGGCTCCGTACGGGAGTTGGGCCAGACCGTCGTCATGGTCACGCACGATCCGGTGGCCGCCGCCCACGCGGACCGCGTGGTGTTCCTCGCCGACGGCCGCCTCACCGACGAACTGACCGAGCCGACCGCCGAGGGCGTCCTGGACCGGATGCGGCTCTTCGAGGCCAAGGGGCGTACGAGCTGACGTAGCGCAGAGCCGCCCGCCGTCCCCCTCCCGCACCTCAGGACCGAGACACACACCATGCTGCGTACAGCCCTGCGCAATCTCCTTGCGCACAAAGCCCGATTGATCATGACGGCTCTTGCCGTCATGCTCGGCGTCGCCTTCGTCGCCGGAACCCTGGTCTTCGGCGACACCACCACGGCCGCCTTCCGGGGCGCCTCCGCCAAGAGCCTCGACGGCGTCGCGGTCTCCGTACAGGCTCATGACGCCTCGACCGGCCGGGCCCCGAAACAGCACGACGACGCGAAGCGGTCCACCGCTCTCGACGACCAACTCGCCTGGAAAATAGGCAAGTTGGCCGGTGTCGAATCCGTACGCCCCACCGTCAACGGCCGTGCGACCCTGGCCGGCAAGGACGGCCGGCCCGTCAACGCGGACAACAGCTGGCAGAACCTGGCGGCGAACTACGTCCCCGGCCAGGACGGCAAGGACGCCCGGTACCCCCTGAAGGCCGGCCGTGGCCCGGCCTTGGCCGACGAGATCGTGCTCGACGCCAAGACCGCCGAGAAGGCCGGGTACGCCATCGGCGACACCGTACGGTTCGCCATCGACGGCCCCGCGTTCACCAAGAAGCTGGTCGGCACCGTCTCCACCGACGACCCGCGCGTGACGGCGGGCGGCAGCCTCGCCCTCTTCGACACCAAGACGGCCCAGAACCTGTATCTGCGGCCCGGCCAGTACGACGAGCTCGTGGTCCGCGCCAAGCCCGGCACCAACGACCAGGCCCTGACCAACGAGGTGCAGGCGCTGCTCCCCAAGGACAGGGCGACGGCCACCAGCGGCGCCCAGCTCGCCGCCGAGCAGTCGCGGAGGATTGCCGAGAACACCAAGTCACTGACCAAGATGCTTCTGGTGTTCGCCGGCATCACCCTGTTCGTGGGCGTGTTCATCATCGCCAACACCTTCACCATGCTGATCGTCCAGCGCACTCGGGAGATCGCCCTGCTGCGCGCGGTCGGTGCCTCCCGCCGTCAGGTCGTGCGCTCGGTCCTCATCGAGGCGGCGCTGCTCGGGCTCGGCGCTTCGGTCGTCGGTTTCGCGCTCGGCCTCGGCATCGCCTCGGTCATGCGGCCGCTGCTCAACGCGGGCGGCGCGGGCCTGCCCGACGGGCCGCTGGTGATCGGCCCGGGCGCGGTGATCTCGGCGCTCGCGGTCGGCGTCGGTGTGACCGTCCTGTCGGCGTGGCTGCCGTCCCGCAAAGCCGCGAAGGTCGCACCGGTCGAGGCGATGAGCACCGCCGAGCTGCCCCCGGCGCCGCGCGGCCTGCTGATCCGCAACGTCATCGGCCTGCTGATCGGCGGCCTCGGCGTCGTGACCATGCTGTACGTCTCCACGCTCAAGGACGCCGCCGACAACAACCTCCAGATCGCCATGCTCGGTTCCACGCTCACCCTGATCGGCGTGATCGTCCTGGCCCCGCTGCTCTCCCGGCCCCTGGTCTCGCTGGCGGGCAGGGTCACGCTCCGGCTGTTCGGGGTGAGCGGCAAGCTCGCCAAGGAGAACGCGCTGCGCAACCCGCGGCGCACCGCCGCCACCGCCTCGGCCCTGATGATCGGCCTCACCCTCATCACCGGCATTACCGTGGCCGGAGTCTCCACCCAGGAGGCCTCCGCCAAGATGACCACCCAGGGCATGGCCGCCGACTACCGCGTCGACAACACCAGTTACAACGGCCTCGACACGGACGCCGCCCAGAAGCTGGCCAAGCTCCCCGGCGTCGCCGCCGCGACCCCGATGACCTCGGCCCCGGTCGACCTGAACGGCACGTACGCCACCATCACCGGCTCCGACCCGGCGCAACTCGGCAAGGTCACTGACCTCCGCCTCACCGGCGGCTCACTCGGCGACCTCGGCCCGGGCCGGGTCGCCGTCGCGGACGACTTCGCGGCCAAGCACGGCATCCGCGTCGGCGACACCGTGGACGCCAAGTACACCTTCGGCGGCGGAGACGCCGGGGGCCCCGCGCGCAAGCTGCGCGTCGCCGGCATCTACGAGGCCAACCCGACCGTCAGCGACGTACTCGGCACGACGGGCGACGTCCAGCCCTACTCGTACACCCCGAAGAAGGTCGACAGCATCCTGGTCAAGGCCGAGCCCGGCAAGGCGGACGGCCTGGAGAAGAGCCTGCGGGACGCGCTCGGCAACAGCCCGCTGCTCAAGGTGCAGAGCCAGGATCAGCTGACCAAGGCCGGGGCCGGCACCATCGACCTCATGCTGAACATGATCTACGGACTGCTCGCCATGGCCGTCGTGATCGCGGTGCTCGGCGTCATCAACACCCTCGCGATGTCGGTCTTCGAGCGGGCCCGAGAGATCGGCATGCTGCGCGCGATCGGCCTCGACCGGGCCGGCGTCAAGCAGATGGTCCGCCTCGAATCCGTCGTCATCTCGCTCTTCGGTGCGCTCCTCGGCATCGGCACGGGCATCTTCCTGGCCTGGGCGGGCGGCAGCCTCACCGGCGGTGCGATGAAGACGTACGAGATGGTCCTGCCGTGGGGCAGGCTCGGGCTGTTCCTGCTGCTCGCCCTGGTGATCGGCGTACTGGCGGCGATCTGGCCGGCCCGGCGGGCCGCCCGCCTGAACGTGCTGGAGTCGATCCAGGCGGCGTGAGTGATCCTCGAACGGGGGAGGCGGCTCGACCGTTGCCCGGAGAGGACCCGGACATCGGCCCCCACCGAGGGACCTTCCAGCAGTAGCGCTGCCCGCCCGGGGCATGATGGCGCCAGGCCCCCGGCGGGCAGCGCGGGGGCCTGTCTCGGCTCGGCCAAGCGGTCCGGGTGGGGGACGGATCAGCCACGTATGACACGGCCTGTACCCGACCCCCTCGCCCACTGCGGCGCCCTGATCCGGCAACAACGAGGACACGGCATGCGCCGCTGCCGTTGCCGCCCCCCGCCGTCACTCCTGGACGAGCGCCCTGATCCGGGGTGTCGCCATCGCCATGGCGACACCGGCGAATACCGCGATCGAGCCGAGCGCCAGGTACAGCGTGGTGCCGGTGAGGTGGCTCGCTACCTGGCTGCCGATGGCGTCGCCGGTCGAGGCCGACAGGAAGAACAAGCCCGCGAGTTGGGAGCCCATGCCGGCCGGGGCCAGCTTGTGGCTGATGGACAGGCCGGTCGGGCTGAGGAACAACTCGCCCAGCGTCTGCAGGAAGTACAGGCCGACCAGCCACATGATGGAGATCCGCACGGTGCCGGTGGCCTGCGTGGCGGCGATCGCGAGCAGCAGGAACGAGATGCCGCACAGCACCAGGCCGGTGGAGAACTTGGCCGGGGCCGAGACGCTGACCCGCTTCCACACCGCGGCGAGCACCCCCGCGAACAGCACGATCATGATCGGGTTGAGGGCTGCCTGCCAGGTGGAGGGCAGCCCGAGCATGTCGACGTGGTCGTTGGCGAACAGCTGGACGTTGGACGCCGCCAGGTCGAAGATCGCCCAGAAGACGACCGCCGAGGCGAACAGCCACACGTACGCGCGGATGCCGGCCCGGCCCCGGGCGTCGATGTCCCGGGTGCGCAGGAGCCTCGTGAAGTACCAGACCGGTGCGAGGACCGCGAGCACCGAGAAGGCGGTCAGGCAGTGGGAGAGCGTCAGCCCGCCGGTGAGCCACGCGGCGGCGCCGAGCACGGTCACCGCGGCCACGGCGATGCCGGTGTTCTTGAGGACCTTGACGCGCTCGGCGGGCGAGAGCGGGTTGCCGGGCCGGTCGTCCGCCTCGCGCAGCCCGCCCGAGGCGAGGAACACGACGAGGCTGACGGCCATGCCGACGGCGGCCGCCCCGAACGCCACCGGCCAGCCGAAGTGCACGCCGAGCCAGCCGACCAGCAGCGTCGCGAGCAGCCCGCCCATGTTGATGCTGGCGTAGAACTTGCTGTACGCCGCGTCGCGTTCCTGGTCACTGCGGTGGCCGAAGAGCTTGCCCACCAGGGCGGTCATGTTGGGCTTCTGTAGACCGGTACCGAGCGCGATCAGCACGAGGCCGGTGTAGACGGTCCACGCGCCGAGGTCCAGGGCGAGCGCCACATGGCCGAGCAGGATGACGACGCCGCCGATCAGCGCGGCCCGCCGGGCGCCGAGCACCCGGTCGGCGAGCCAGCCGCCGGGCAGCGCGGTGAAGTAGCACGCCGACAGGTAGGCGCCGACGAGCGCGGTCGCCATGGCCGGGCTCATGCCGAGCCCGTTCGCGGTGTCGACGAGGAAGAGGGCGAGCACGGCCCTCATGCCGTAGAAGGACCGCTAAGGAGAACCGCTCGGCTGCCTCACTCAAGCACAACGGCAGCAGACCCCTGACCGGGGCGCGGTTCTCTGCGATCACCTCCGATCCGGTACGGGAGGGGGTGGCCGTGGGGGACATGGTCGGGCGCTCCTCGGGGTGGTCCGGAACGGGACGGCTGAACCGCCCAGCCGGTACAAAAACGGAAATATGGTCCACGTTAGGTGCGTGAGTGCAGCGCTCCCCAGGGGCTCTCGGCGTGATGGCCACGGGCCTTTGGTCACGAGTCCGCGGGGCGTACGCCCTGCTCGGAGCCGGTCCCCGTGACCAGCACCACGTCGAAAGAGCGAGGGCCGTGGGCACCCTCGCACGGTGCCGGCTCGATGTCGGCGGTGGAGGAGGGCCCGGCGATCCAGACGACCGGACGGCGCCCCTGGGACGGACGCCAACTGGAGCTGTCCCACAAGGAGTTCGCAATCCTGGAGACCCTCGTGCGCGCGGGCGGCGACGCGGTGAGCAGCGAGGACCTGATCGAGCAGGTCTGGGAAGAGGGCAGCAGCTACCAGACCGACGCGGTCGGGAGCGCCGTCAGCAGACCGCGCGGCATGCTGGGTGACCGGTTCCGCACCTCTTCGAACCGTTCCACCGCGTCGCGTAACGCGAGCACAAACCCGGCGAGGGCGCGGGGCTCGGCCTGTCCATCGTGGCCTCGATCGCCCGCGCCCACGGCTGGCCCGTGGACGCCTCGGCCAACCCTTCGGGAGGCCAGACGGTGCGGGTCCGTCCCCGGCGAGAACCCGGGATCAGTCCTGGGCGAGGGCGGGGATGACCTGCTGTCCGTAGGCGTCGATGGCTTCCTCGCGGGCGTCGTGCATGGCGTACAGGGCGAACTGGTCGACGCCGAGGTCGCGCAGGGTCTGGAGTTTGTCGATGTGGGCCTGGGGCGGGCCGAGCAGGCAGAAGCGGTCGACGATGTCGTCGGGTACGAAGGCGGTGTCGGGGTTGTCGGTGCGGCCGTGGTGGCTGTAGTCGTAGCCCTCGCGCGCCTTGATGTACTCGGTGAGCGCTTCGGGGACGAGGCCGGAGTGTTCGCCGTAGCGGGCGACGAGGTCGGCGACGTGGTTGCCGACCATGCCGCCGAACCAGCGGCACTGCTGGCGGGCGTGGGCGAGGTCGTCGCCGATGTAGGCGGGGGCGGCGACGCAGATCGTGATCGCGGCGGGGTCGCGGCCCGCGTCGGCGGCGGCCGTGCGGACCGCCTTGACCATCCACTCGGTGAGGAAGGGGTCGGCGAGCTGGAGGATGAAGCCGTCGGCCTTCTCGCCGGCGAGCGCGAGGGCCTTGGGGCCGTACGCCGCCATCCAGATGGGCAGCTTGCCGTTCTTCACCCAGGGCAGTCGCAGGCGCTGCCCGTCGACGTCGGCCTCGCGGCCCTCGGCGAGGTCACGGATGACACCCATCGCCTCGCCAAGGCGGGCCAGCGTGTTGGGCTTGCGGCCCGCCACCCGCATCGCGGAGTCGCCACGCCCGATGCCGCAGACCGTGCGGTTGCCGTACATGTCGTTCAGGGTGGCGAACGTCGACGCTGTGGTTTCCAGTGACCTCGGCCCCGGAGCCGTCACCATCGGGCCCACCACGAGGCGTTCGGTGTGTTCCAGGATGCGGCTGTAGATGACGAACGGCTCCTGCCAGAGCACCGACGAGTCGAAGGTCCAGCCGTAGCGGAAGCCGTTGTCCTCCGCGCGCCGCATCAGATCGACGACGGCCGAGGCGGGCGGATCGGTCTGCAGGACGACTCCGAAATCCATGCGCACACACTCCTTGCTCGATCATCCCGTCCGCTCAGCCTCCGTCAGGGCCCGGTTGCGCAGGAAGATCGAATCGCGCCGAACCAGCACCTGGTGCGGCCCGTGGCCTGGCGCATTCATGGCCCCGCGGCAGCACGCCTCCGTACCGCCTCCGCGTGCGTCACGATCAAGGACGCGACCAAATCGCAACAAGGTGCGCACAAGCATCGATAAACCCAATTCCTCATCTCCTCGTCTCCCTATGGGATCGGGTTCCGACCAGTCCCGGTCCGAGCACCGCGACCGGGCACGGCGAGGCGGTGCTGCACGTCCGCACGGCCCTGACGGGCTGCCGTACCGAAAGAACACGTACATGACGCCCAGGCAGCACCGATCCGCGCCGTCCCGCAGGAACTTCATGATCGGATCCGCGGCCGTGGCGCTGGTCGGCGGAGCCGGATACGTGGCCGCTTCCCGGCTGGGCGGCACGGACGGGGCGGACGGCACAGTGGGGGCCGACGGCGTACCGGCCGCGCGGGCCGAGAGCCACGAGTCCGTACTCCAGGTCGTCGCGCACCCTGACGACGACCTCTTCTTCATGAACCCCGACACCGGCCACTCGATACGCTCCGGCCGGCCGATGACCTCGGTGTACGTGACGTCGGGGGAGGCCGACGGCGTCAACGCCCCCGGGCGTGGGGGGCCGGGCCACCCCATGCCGCCCGCCGACCACGCGCGCTACGCCGAGGCCCGGCAGAACGGCATACGCGCGGCGTACGCGCAGATGGCGACCGGCGACAAGACCAGCCCCTGGGACCGCACCTCGATACCCACCGTCGGCGGTGCCACCGCCGAGCTGAACACCCTCCGGGCCCACCCGCAGATCAGTCTGGTCTGGATGCAGCTGCGCGAGGCCCGGGAGATGTACAAGGACGTGCCGCACAGCCTGCGCGGCCTGTGGGACGGCAAGACGCCCTCGTTGGAGCTGCTACTCGCCTCCAACACCCCTGCAAAGCAGGCCAGTTACACCAGGGATCAGCTCGTCGAGGCGCTCGCGGGTCTGCTGCGGCACTTCCGACCCACCCACGTGCGCACCCTGGACCCCACCCCGGCCCGGGAGAACAACAAGATCATCGACCACCAGGACCACGTCTTCAGCGCCCGCTTCGCCCAGGCCGCGCTCCAGCGGTACGCCACCGCCCCGGACCGCCCGAGCTTCACCGTGCAGACCTACCTCGGCTACAACACCAGCTACCTGCCGCACACCTTCGGCAAGAAGGCCGCCGACGCCAAGGCGGAAACGGTCAAGACGTACGCCTGGATGGACCCGAAGGACAACTACTGCAACAGCCCGGCCGGCTGCGGCGACCGCAAGGTCTCCAACCGCCCCTACGGAAACAACTGGGCCCAGTCGGTGCGCTACTCCCGCGCCAATTCGACCAGTTGGCTCCAGAGGGACAAGGACGGCGGGCTGTGGGCGTTCGGCGTACTCGACCAGAAGCTCGCCGTCTGGCACAAGACACCCGGCGCGAAAGGCACGTGGGCCGGGCCGAAGCTCCTCGCGGCGGATGGGCCGCTGGACACCGGACTCACCTCGGCGCCCCTGCCCGACGGACGCATCGCCGTGTTCGCCACCCGCAGCCGCCTCGGCAAGGGCGCCGACTACCGACGTGACGTGGTGGCGGCCTTCCAGCAGCGTCCCGGAGGCGACTTCGGCCCGTTCCAGCCGCTCGGCTCGCCGGCCCGCAGCGGCACCACGGCCCTGTCCGACCTGTCGGCCCCGGCGCCCGCCGTGGACGGCTCGGGCCGGCTCACCGTGTTCGTACGCGGCGGAGACACCCGGCTGTACGCGAGCGAGCAGAGCCCGCCCGGACAGTGGTCCGCATGGCGCGACCTGGGCGGCAGCGGCCTGCACGGCGACCCGGTCGCCACGACCGACCGCGCCGGACGCGTCCATGTCGTCGCCGTCACCCGGTCGTCCGTACTGGCCTGGTCCCAGCCGAAGCCGGGAACCGACGTCCCGGCCCGGCCCGCGAAGAGCGGGCTGCCCGCGACCACGGCCGCCGGGCTCTCCGCGTGCGCCGACGGCGACGGGATCAGGGTGTTCTTCCGCAAGCCCGACTCCGGCGCCGTGCAGACGGCCGTGCTCGACGGCTCCGCCCGGCCCGTCGTCACCGACCTGGGCGGAGTCGGCGGCTACGGCGCGGTCGGCCTCTGCGGCCCGGCCATCGCCGGCCGCGGCCCCGACGGCACGCTCGGCACCGCCCAGGTCGGCGGGGGCCGCCCGCAGTGGACCACCGCCGAACTGCTCATCGCGGGCGCCCCGGCGGGAGCCGACGGCGTACTCGCCGCGCTGGGCCTGGACAGCAGGCTGTACTGGACCCGAACGTCGGAGGCGAGCGCCCCCGACGGCTCATGGCGGGTGGCTGTCGCGTAGCAGATGCGCGAACTCCCTTATGAAATAGGTGCGTTGGCCGCGCCCGAGCCTCGGCGGGCAACGGGTGGGAGGCGGGCGGTGACCCTCCTCAGCGGTGCGGGCCGTCGTCGATCTGCACCGAGGGCGGGTGACCGTTCCAGGTGCAGAAGAGGGACGAGGCCTCCTCGCCGCGTGTGAACGTGACGCGGAGCCATCTCCTCCGGCGACGACGAGTCCCGCCACACCCGCGCGGCCGGCCCTCACCGCACCGCCTTCCTGGAACCCCAGGCCAACGCCTGGTACGCCTGGCACGACGACACGGTGGAACCGCTCGACACCGCGGCCGGACAGCTCCTGGGCGCCCCAAGCGTGTCCCTCGCCGAATACCAGGCCCTCGTGAACAGCCGCTACCAGGACAAGATGCCGGGTACCGCCTACGCAGCCGAAGGCCTGGGCGGCGGCGTCCCCGTAGCCGCCCCCGCGGCCGACGACGCCACGAACTCGCCCCTCCCCCTCGGCCTGGCCGCCTTCACCGCCCTCGCCACCCTGGCCACAGCCTGGGCCGCAACCCGCCGCCGCACCAAGACACCCCCGCAGACGTAACTACCGGGCGGCCGCTGCGCGCCACGGCATCCCGTACGAAGGTCAGTTGTGCAGTGCGCTCTTGGCCTGCCACTGCGCCCAGGTCAGGGTCCAGTCGGCGTAGCCGTTGCCGGGGCCGCCGAGATCGGCGGTGGCTTCCTTGCCCTTGACGGTGACCAGGTCGCCCAGGAGGGAGTTCTTGAACAGCCAGGTGGCGTCGGCGTCGGACATGCCGATGCATCCCGCGCTGCCGTTGCGGTGACCGAGGTCGCCGTTCTCGTCGGCCCAGGGCGCGGCGTGCAGATAGCCGCCGGAGTCGCTGAACCGCATGGCCCAGAACACGTCCTTGTCGTACGCCTTGGGGCCGCCCACCGACTTGGAGTTCATGCGGACCTTCTGCTCCTTCGTCTTGATCGCGAAGGTGCCGGGCCGTGAAGCGCGGTCCTTGACGGGTTCGCCGCCGGACATGGGGATCGTGCGGGTGGTCCTGCCGTCGAGCCTGACGGTCAGGGTGTGGGTGTCCAGGTCGGCGACGAGGCGCTGGTCGCGGCCGATGGTGAAGGTGCGGTCGAGGGCGCGGGTGAAGTGGGCGCCGCCCGGGTCCACGACGGTCAGGTCTCCCTTGACCTGGACCTTGGTGCCGGTCTTCCACGGGTCCTTGGGCCGCCAGTCGAGCCGGTCGTAACCGGTCGGCGTGGTGACCCAACCCCAGGCCCCCTCGGTGTGGTTGGAGGTGGTCACCGTCAGGGCCTTCTCCACGGCGGCCTTGTTCTTGACCGGCTTGCTGAACTCCAGCGCGACCGGCTGGCCGGTGCCCACCGTCTTGTCGTTGCCCGGGGTCAGGTCGAAGTCGAGCTCGGGACCACTGGTGACCTTGGCCGGTCCGGTGGGCGTGGGCGTGGCCGGAGCGACGGCCGGCGTCGCCTGCTGCCCCTTCGCGTCGGCCGCGGCTGAGCCCGCCGTCGGCCCGCCGCCCGAACACGCGGTGAGCAACAGCGCGCCCGCACCGCCCGCGGCCGACAGGCGTATGAGCGTGCCCGAACGGCGGCGTACGGATGCAACGGCGGTGCGCGGGGCGGACATGGGTGCCTCTTCTCGTGTGCGGTGCGCGGGCTGCGTACCCAGACAAAGAGGCTCAGTCGCCTCAAATGGTTCTCCAAAATCCCTAATAATGGCCTTTTTGCTGATCTATGGCCGTGGGGCAGACGTGCCACGGGTGTGCCGTGGCGGGGCCGTCGTGGAGTCGGGGCTTTCGGCCGACGCGTACGGGGATTACGACTCTCACCCCGGCCGCCGCCCCGGAGGACGATGGGAGGCCGGGGGATCCGTCTGCTCCGGGGTGCCCGCGCCGGGGCCGCGTACTCAGGGCGCGCCGCCGCCCGGAACGGAGTGCCGTGTCCCGGCCCGTCCGGATCACCGCCCGTCGCGGTTCGCTGCGTGTACCAGGTGTACGCGGCCATGCGCGTGGGGTCCGTGCGCGAGGTACCGACCCTCGGGATGGACGGCATCGCATCGGGCCGCGACGCCTTCGAGTTCGCCCTCGCCGTCAACTCGGCCATCGCCGTGGGAACCACGATCTTCAACGATGCCTCGGCGCCGCCACGCGTCCTGGCGGAACTCGAATTTGTCCTCGCGGAGGCCGGGTTCACCTCGTGGCGCCAGGCGATCGGCCGGGTGCGCGGAGCCTAGCGGTGGTTTGTTGACGGCGGGTCGTGGCGGTAGTACGCCGGGAGTGAGAGCCTCAACTCGCCTCAATGGAGCTTGAGATGACGAAGCGGCTGCCGTGCCCGCCCGCACCCGGTCCATTGGAAGGCTATGCCGCCTGCTTCGATGGGCTCTTCGGGACGCTGGCCCAGCGGCGTGGGTTCCGTGAGTATCTGGCCGGCCTGCTGCTGCCGCGGGACCGGAACAAGACCCTGACCTGCCTGGCCGGGGCCGAACCGGTGGTGGGTGCCCAGCATGCGGCGGTGCAGCGGCTGCAGTTCTTCCTCTCGGAGTCGACCTGGGACCACGAGCAGGTCAACGCGCGCCGTCTGGAGCTGCTGCTGACGGATCCGGCGACCGCGCCGCATGGGATGGGGGTGCTGGTGGTCGACGATTCCGGGGACCGCAAGGACGGGTCGGCGACCGCGCATGTGGGCAAGCAGTACCTGGGCTCGGTCGGGAAGATCGACCGCGGGGTGGTCACGGTGACCACCTGCTGGGCCGACGAGCGCGTCTACTACCCACTGCACGCGGTGCCCTATACCCCCGCGCACCACTTCCCCGGCGGGAGGAACGACCCGGGTTTCCGCACGAAGCTGCAGATCGGGGCCGCACTGGCCTGTCATGCCGCGGAGGTGGGGGTGTCCTTCCGGGCGGTTGTCGCCGACTGTGCCTACGGCGATCACACCTGCTTCCGCGCTGAACTGTGGGACGCTCACCTGCCGTTCGTGATGGCCCTCAAGCGCGGCCACGGCACCTGGCAGTACAAGGACGCCTTCCGGCCCGTGGACGCCGCCCGTGAACTGGCCTGGCACGGCCCCGAAGAGCCGGGCGACTGGCAGCCGGTCACCCGCACCTTCCGCGGCGGACGCTCCGCCACCTGGTGGGCCGCCGATGCCAGGCTCGGCTGGTGGGGACCCGACGGCATGGTCCGGCTGGTGGTGGCCACCACCGACCCCGCAACCCTGCCCGAGACGTCCACCTGGTACCTGGCCACCAACCTGCCCCGGCCCAGCTCACCACGCGAACAGCTCAGCCGGCATGCGACCGCCGACCTGACCGAAGTAGTCAGACTCTACGGACTGCGGCACTGGGTCGAGCAGAGCTACAAACAGGTCAAGGACGAACTCGGATGGGCCGACTTCCAGGTCCGCTCCGACACCGCCATCCGCCGCCACCAGACCCTCGTGAACTGCGCGTTCAGCTTCTGCTGGAACACCTGGTTCGCCCCACTCACACCTACACCCGCCGCCCCGGCACCCGGGCCTGACACACCATCAGGAGCGGCAGAGAGGGGGCGGACCCGAGTCCCAGCAGCCCCAGCCGGCCTGCTGGCCCCGAGCCGTCCGGGCCGTCCGTGGCTGGCTGACGCCCTGGGCCACGCTGCAACGCTACTGGCGGGCATGGTCGACGAAGCCCCCGCCCGCCGAACTCCAAGCCCTCCTCAACACCGTCGCCACCGGCAGACCTCTCGGCCTCTACCGCCCCGTCTAACAAACCACCGCTAGGATCCAGCAGCACCTCAACGACATCAACCGGCGCCTGGCCGAACTCCGCAAGACCCGTAGTGCGCTCAGCGAACTCGCCCGCGGATACCGGGCGGCGGCTTCCTGTTGTGCGTGGGCCCGGAACCCCTCGGCTGGGGACCATCAAAGGTTCCTGGACTTCGCTGGCCACGGCAGTGTTCCAGCACGGCTGGGCGCTGAGTCAGCTCTGGGGCGTCATCGTCTTCCCGCTCCTGGGCGGGGCACTGGCGGGGCTTGGTTGGAACGCCCTTCAGCAGCGCCAAGCCGCCTGCGGTACGGCGTCGGCGTCGGCGCCGGAGCGTGCGGGCCGCGGAGGAGAGTAGCAGCCCCAGGTCGGCGATCGGGGCGCCCTTGGCGCTCGTGACGAAGCGGATCACGTCCGTTCCGTCGGCGTCGGTGCTGCGCAACTGGCCGCATGGGTGCGGCCGTTCCCTGCAGACGATGAACGGGCGTTGCTGACACTCCTGGTACACCGCCCGCGTGTGCTCCGGGGAGCAGGTGCTTGCCGTCGAGCCGCGGGGAGCCGGTGTGGATGGCCAGCAGCCTTCCATCGCCACGGGCCGGCCCGCAGCCGAGCCGAGGAATCGCCTGCAGCACCGGTCCGACACCCCTGAACGGCTTCGTCGCTGGAACCGGCCTGCCCCTCGACACACCGGCACCACCCCTGACGAGCCGAGATCAGTAACGCTCTCCGAGCCGGTTTTGGGCGGTTGATGAGCGGGTTCTGTTACAAATCCGCTGAACCACTGCGATGCGGGATGCCTAGGTTCTGGGTGTCGCGGCCGGGCAGGTCGGCCGCACCCCGATCTGAGAAGGATCCCCTGATGGCCCTCTCCCGCCGCCGCGATCTCGTTCGTACGACTGCGGTAGCCGCCGTGGCGTCATCCGCGTTGCTGATGCCGGCCGCAGCCGCGTTCGCTGATGAGCCGGGCATGATCAGCGGGGTGGGCACCCTCCCCGCGCAGGACGACAAGCCGGGGGAGGAGCCGGAGAAACCAGCGACGGACCTGAAGATCACGAACAAGACGGCCGCCAAAGGGAAGATCACCTACACGCTGAGTTCCGGTGACACCGCCGTGCTCTTGGCCGGGCAGGGCCCGTACCGTGCCCATATCACCGGCGGCGGCGCCGAGGGCCACCTGAGTGATGACGGCGAGCAGTCGCTGGCTTCGCCCACCGGAGCCACGTTTGATCTGGACATGCTCAAGCCCGGAGGTGACTCGCGCTACGAGGTGAGGGCCACCCTGGGCGGCAAGAGCGTCACCCTTGCCTTCCCGGTCGACAAGCAGCAGGAAAAGCCCGGCAACCCGGGCAAGCCCGCAGAGCGGCTGAGGGTTACGAAGAAGGCCGTCGGCATGGGCGAGATCACCTACACCCTGAGCTCCGGCGACAAGGCCAGGCTCTTCTGGGGCGACCGGGGCAGGCCTGGCGCGCACCTCACCGGCACCGGAGCCGAGGGCTTCCTGAGCGCAGACGGGGAGAAGGCCCTGGCCTCGCCCACCGGCGTGAACTTCGAACTGTCCGTCCTCAGCACCCTGAAGGCCAGCGACAATACGGAGCTGCCGCGCGTGTTCGCCAAGAAGGGCAAGGACAGCCTCACCCTGGACTTCCCGGACAAGCCCGCCATGGCGAGCAAGGGTGCCCAGCAGACCAAGGTCACGCCCAGGGGTGGCGTGCGGGCCGGCGCCGAGCTCTCCGGGACGGACAACAGCACCGTGCTGCTGGCTGGCGGCGGTGCCGCCGTGGCCGCCGCTGGGCTCGGCTTCGCCGCCCTGCGCCGCCGCCCCGCCGACGACTGACCGACCGTCCCCCATGCCCGCAGGGCCGGAGCAGCGGGCCGGGAACCGTCCCTGCCCTATGCTCCGGGCCTGCTCGGCGTGTGCGGGGGCCATCGGCCGGGTGGCCGCGCGATCCTGTTTTCGGTGCCGGCCGCAGAGCGGTAAATGGCTGTGCTGATCGCGACTGCTGTTACATCAGTGATACGGAAATGCCGGTCTGGTGTGATGGCGGCGCGATGCCGATGCCGCGTGAGGCGGCGAAAGTAAGCCGACCTATTCGGTACATGTCAGTCACACACACCAGGGGAAGCATCGCGATGCGTACGTCACTCTTCACGTCGGCACTCGTCACCGTGACCGTGGGGCTCGCCGCCGTGGGCCTGGTCGGGTGCGGCCAGAGCGGGGGCGACAAGCAGCAGGCCACGCCGTCGACGTCTGCGGCCTCACCCTCCTCCCCGGCCGCCGCCGACCGATCCGCACCGCCACGGACCCCGACGGCTCAGCCGTCCCAGCCCGCCAGGCCGTCGAAGCCCGCGGCACCGTCCAAGGAGCCCGAGGGCGACAAGCCGACGGTGACGCTGTCCAAGGACCCGGAGGCGGCTGGCCGGGAGCTGTCCCGGCTGCAGAAAACCGGTTGGTACAACCCGAACAAGATCGAGTACTCGGACGATCCGGTCATCTCCCTCCAGCAGTTCAAGCGGTGGCTCGACAAGGGTTACATCGCGCGCAGCGGGGGTTGGACCGCGAAGGGCGAAGCGGCGGTACAGCGTGCCAACAGCACCGGAGGCGAGCTGTGAGATCCCTCGGTGATCAGCTGCCGTGCCCCGGCGTCGGCCCGGCCAAGACCATGGACGGGTGCCCGGTCATGGCCGTAGACGGATGAAGACGAGGTGAGTCCATGAGGAGGCTCCGGTACGCGGTGTCGCTCGTCGCGATACCCGGTGCCCTGTTCCTGGCAGGATGCGGCAGCACATCGGGCGTGGTCTACGGCGGCCAGTCCCGCAGCGCGCCGCCGATACCCGAGCCGCTGTGGAGCGTCGGCCCCATCAGCAGGCCGTCGGGCAACAGCTTGCCACCGCCCTCTCCGTCGGAGCGTCCCGAGCCCGTACCGGACATCACGCTTCCGGCCGCCGCCGACGCGAGCGCCTTGGACCCGCGGACGGTGGTGGCCAAGGACCCGGGGATGACCGAGGACTCCCGGCAGAGCGCAGCCCGCTGCCCCAGCGGATGCGGGCTGCGCACCCCCGTACTGCGAGATGTGACGGGGGACGGCAGGCGGGAGCTGATCCTGCTCATCGACCCGGACCGGCGCTCGGCCAAGGACTACCCGGAAGGGCTGCAGACCGAGCTGTACGTGTACCGGGTGGACGGGGGGCACGTCTACCAAGTCCTGGGCCGCGGCGTCCAGGAGGACTCCCGCATCGATCTGCAGGGACGGGACCTCATCGTGCGCCAGACCCTCGCCGGGGGCGCCAAGGGCGGTCTCGACCAGGTCACGACCGACCGCTACCAGTGGGACTCCGGACGGGGGTACATGGAGATGATCTCCACCGTCACGGGTCCCGTTCCCAGCACCGGAAAGAAGCCATGACAACAGCGCCTGCCCCCGACCGCGACGACCCCCTCGTCCTGGTGGTCGAGGACGACGACGTGATCCGGGAAGCCACCACGGTGTCCCTGACGAGGTTCGGGTTCCGGGTGAGAGCGGTTGCCGACGGGGCCTCCGCCCTGGCCTGTTTCCACGCGAAGCTGCCCGACGCCGTGATCACGGATGTGATGCTGCCGGAGCTGGACGGCGTGAGCCTGACCCGCTCGATCCGCGAGCAGAGCACCGTACCCGTCCATGATCTCCGCGCGAGGGGACGACATTGACGTGATCGCGGGCCTGGAAGCCGGTGCCGACGACTACATCACCAAGCCGTTCCGGGCCAATGTGCTGGCTGCCCGGGTGCGTGCGGTCATGCGCCGCGAAGCCTTCCACACCGTGCGGGACCCCGAGCCAGAGGCTGAGCCGGCCCCGGTGCCGGACAACATACGCAAAGCCGGCGATCTGGAGCTGGACACCGACACCATGGAGGTGCGGATCGCGGGCGAGCTGCTGTCGGCCACCCCCACCGAGCTGCGCCTCCTGATCGAGCTCACCTCGGCACCGGGCGTGGTCTTCAGCCGCGAGAGCCTGCTCAAGGAGGTGTGGGACTACGCGTGGGGCGGCGACACCCGGGTGGTGGACGTCCACGTCCAGCGGCTGCGCGCCAAGATCGGTGCGGAACGCATCGTCACGGTCCGTGGCTTCGGGTACAAGATCACGGGCTAGCGCGCCGTGTCCGACTCGCTGTCCATTGCGTCCGGCACGGCTCCCCGGCCGCGCCGCCGCCCCCATCCGTTCCCCCGCCGCAGCCTGCAGCTGCGGATCGCCGCTCTGATCGCGGGGGTCGCCTGCGTCCTCGCGAGCGGGCTCGGCGCCCTGGTCGCCGTCACCGCCTCCCACCAGCGGCTCGACCTCAACCGGGCCATCGTCCTCGGACGGCTTGAGGCCGCCCTGAAGAACTACGCGGCGACCTCGGCCGTCACCGGCGACAACGTGGCGCTCGACGCCCCCGGCGTGCCGCCCGAGCTGGCGCGGGGTGTGACCGGCGAGCGTTTCGCCACCCAGCTGACCGACGAGCCGTCAGGACCCGTCCTGTGGGCCGCGGCCGGCATCGGCCCGCACACGCTCTCGGTACGCAGTGACTACCGCCTGGAGAAGAAGGCCGACGCCCGCTTCAACCGGAGCGTCGCCATCCTCGTGGTGGGCGGCGCGGCTGCCATCTCGACGGCCGGCCTGCCCCTCGCCATCCCGCTCAGCGCCCGGCTCCGGCGTGTCTCGCAAACCGCCCGGGAGATCGCCGACGGTCGCCTGGACGCCCGCATCGGCCATGTGGAGGGGGCACGGGAGGTCACCGAACTCGCCGCCTCCGTCGACCAGATGGCCAACTCCCTTCAGGCGCGGCTCCGCGCCGAGCAGCGCTTCGCCGCCGACGTCGCACACGAACTGCGCACCCCGGCCGCCGGGTTGCTGGCCGCCGCCGAGATCCTGCCCGAATCGTACGAAGCCCATCTCATACGGGGCCGGGCCGAGGCCCTGTGCGACCTGATCGAGGAAATCCTCGAAGTCTCGCGCCTCGACGCGCAGGTCGACAGCCCCGACCTCGAACCCCACCACCCCGCCGAGCAGCTGCACCGCGTGGTGGCCTCCACCGGCCTGCCCACCACCGTCGACGTGCTCGACGACGCGGCGGTGCTCACCGACCCCCGTCGCCTGGACCGCATCGTGGCCAACCTCCTGGTCAATGCCCATCGCCACGGCGCCGCGCCGGTCACCCTGACCTTGCACCACGGCACCGTTGCGGTGTGCGACAGCGGCCCCGGCTTCCCCGCCGAGCTACTGGCGGAGGGGCCGCGTCCCTTCCGCACCGGCACTCCGGAACGGGGCAAGGGCAGCGGCCTGGGCCTGACCATCGCGGCCGGCCATGCCGATCTCATCGGCGCGCGGCTGGAGTTCGCCAACCCGCCGGGCGGAGGCGCCCGGGCGATGCTCACGCTGCCGTTGGACCCGGACGCCACAGAATGACAGGGGGCTGCGTGCGCGGCCGGCGGCTCAGGTACGGCCACCACCCCAACACCCTCAACTCACCTGCACCTCCAGCAACTTGACAACACCCCTCACCAGATGTCACGTGTCGTTGCCCCGACGGTGCCCTGCTGGACCCCTTGACTTCGGGCGACCCGAGCCTTCCGGCGGGGGCCGACGGGCCGTGATGTGATCGTCCGCAGGGCCCATTCCAGTGGCCCGCGCCGTACCTCGGTACCCCGCCACAGGCGCTGCCAGAGCAGGCAGCCGAGCAGCGCGGCCGCGCAGAAGGCGGCCAGCACCTGCCAGCCGGAGGCCCGGTGGGCGAAGCCCGCCAGCGCCAGGGCATGGGCAACGTACACGGACAGTGCCATCGCTCCGACGGCGGCGAGCGGCCGCATCGGCCCGGCGAGCAGGCGACTGCGCGCGGCGCCGACGGCGAGGCCGATGAGGGCGGCGCCGACCCCGGCGTTGCCGAGGGTTTCGAGCGGGGTCTGGCTGTAGGGGTCGGCGACGAGCAGCCAGTGCCAGGAGGTGCTGGGGATCGCCCCGTACTGCTGGCCGAGAACCGCGCGGACGGGGTCGTCGGCAGCGAGGGCTGCGGGGTGGTGGTCGGCTACGGCGCGCAGCAACGCCCCGTAGCCGTTCCCCGGACCGGTGACAGCCAGCCAGGACAGCCCGTATCCGGCCACCGCGCCGGCTGCGCCCCAGCCGACGAGGAGCCGGGCGGGGCCGGGGCGGCGCAGGTCGGCGATCCTGCCCAGGGCCATCCCGACCAGGAGGTACGGGAAGTAGGTGAGCAAGGGGTACGCACCGGACAGCAGCAGTGCCTCGACCGCTTCCGCCAGCCCCGTCCAGCCGGCCAGGTCCCTGATGGCGGGGGTGGCCCCGCGTCCGCCCAGGCGGTGTCCGAAGAGCGGACCCAGGGTGTACGACAGCACGGGCCCCAGGACGACACTGCAGGATGCGACGGCGATCAGCACCTTGGCGCCGAGCCGGGTGAAGGGTTCGGCGGCCAGGAAGTAGACGGCGTAGAACGCAAGGATCACCAGGATGCCGGTGTGCAGCCAGGCCAGCGTCAGGCCCAGCAGCGCAAGGACCGCGCAGCGGATCAACGTGGCACGCAGCGGCGGCTGCCCGGGCCGGGGCCGGGTCCCGCCGCGGGCGAGGGCGAGGGAGAAGCCCGCGATCAGGGTGAATACGGCGGGGGCCCGCCCGTCTGCGGCGATCAGGAGGTAGCCGGCGCCGCTGGGCTCGGGGCGAGGTCCCACGTGTACGGCAAACATGCCAAGGACAGCGAGTCCGCGGGCCGCGTCGAGTGCCTGGAGCCGGTTGTCCGTCATGGTTTGTTCCCGTGAACTCTTCGGTTCCGCAGGCACGTTGAATCCGCCGTTCAGGGGGAGGGGACGGGGCCCAGCAGCACCTTGCTGATCCACTCCAGGGATCCCTCGCGCATCCCGCGGACGTAGTCCCGGCCGTTGTGGGCGCCGTTGTCGATGGTGCGCAGCGTGGCGTGGACCGGGCCCCTGCGGTATTTGCTGATGAATTCGTTCAGGCCGGCCGGGTCCTCCTTGCTGCCGATCTGGAAGTTCAGGTGGACGTCCGGCCCCTGGCGCGCGATGAGCTGCTCCGCGAGCTGTTCGGGATTGTTCTCGTCCATCTCCTTCTGGTGGCCCCGCCACAGCGGCGAGTCCGGCCTGGTCTCGCCGCCGCTGGCGATCACCGCCTTGAAACGGTCGGGGTATTTCAGCACGTGTTTGAGGCCGACGAAGGCGCCAGTGGAGGACCCCATGAAGGCCCAGCCGTCGCGCGACTTGTAGGTGCGGAAGTTGGCCCGGACGAAGTCGGGGACGTCGTCGGACATCCAGGTGCCCATCTTCGGCTGGCCCGGGATGTCACTGCCGTCGTAGAGGCGTTTCTTGTCGGGATTGAGCACCGGCATCACCACGATGAAGGGGTGGCTCTTCTTGGCCGCGGCTCCCTCGCTGACGGCTTTCTGGAGGCCGAGGTCGGTGCCCATCCAGTAGTTGACCGGATAGCCGCTGCCCCCGGGCAGCGCGATGAGCACCGGGAAGGCGCTCTTGGCGTACGCGGGATCCTTGTACTCCTTGGGCGTCCACACCCATACGTCGCCCGTGAAACCGGACTTCGCTCCGGCGAGCGTGGTCTTGCCTATCTCGGTGCCGTCCCCCAGCCGGGCGGCGCGCTTGAAATCGGCGGCAGGTCCGGTGGGCGACTGAACGCCCGGGTCACCACCGGTCCCCTGCGCGGGCCGGGCAGGGTTGCCATCGCTGGCGAAGGTCATCGACTCGCCGTCGCCGGAAAAGAAGTCGAGCCGCCAGGCCGTCACGCCACCGGCCGCGAGCGCGACCGCGGCAACGCCGCTGACCAGTACCCGCCTCCTGCGCCTGCGCTGGTTCCTGCGGGCGCGGCTGCGGTAGACCTGGGGCTCGCCGTAGGGCTGCCGCTCGGCTCGATGGGCCTGGCCGTCGGAGTGCGGCGGGTACTGCGTCATAGAAGTTGCTCCGGGATGCGCTGCCTCTTGCAGCAGAATTGGTTGACTTTTTCAGCCCTGCGCCGGCTGGCAGTCAGGGGGCCGAAATGCACTCGCCGCCCGGGTGGGGCTCGGAGTCGCTGTCCAGGGCGTGGCCCGGCATCAGCTTGTCGATCATTGCCAGGGCAACGGCGGAGACGATGAAGCCCAAGTGCACGATCACCTGCCACATGGTCCTTCCCGCTCCCCGCAAAAGTGTTGGCAACCAGATGGAACAGTTCCTTGACGAACACCCAGACGTACACCAGCTGCGCGACGATCAGGCCCGCGTACAACGGCACCTGGAGCCATCGGCTGAGGAACATGGCGCAACCGATCCGGTGACCGATCGCCGAGCGGAGTTCATGATGTCCGCGAGGCTCCGAAGCCACGCGAAGCTCGGGTAGAGGCATCTGTTGCTTTCCGTCAGGACATGCTGTGGCGAGCACACAGGTCTTTGGGAGTACCGGGCTTGAGCGGCGGCAGTTCTTGCGGGGACACTTCGATGTCCGCTCCCTGGATGTCGAGCCCGGGCGGATATACGCGCGCATTCACGCAACGCTCGTCCTCATTCCGGAAGTCGCAGTAGATGGTGAAACCCGTGGTGGAACTTCCGCGGACGCTCACAGTGTCATCTCAGTTTCTCCAGGGGGTTGTTCTGCATCGGATTGCTGTACTTCAGGGCGGGTCCGTCACCGCAGCGGCGGGGCGGAAGGGCATCAGGCCGCGGTCGGGGCAGCCCCCACGCCGATCACCTGCGGTTTGCCGGTGGGGGTGCCGTCTTCCTCCATCTGTTGGGCGAGTTTGAGGGCTTCGTCGATGAGGGTGGTGACGATCTGTGATTCGGGGACGGTCTTGATGACGTCGCCCTTGACGAAGATCTGGCCTTTGCCGTTGCCGGAGGCGACGCCGAGGTCGGCTTCGCGGGCCTCGCCGGGCCCGTTGACGACGCAGCCCATGACGGCCACCCGCAGCGGCACTTCGATGCCCTTCAGGCCGGCGGTGACCTGGTCGGCGAGCTTGTAGACGTCGACCTGGGCGCGTCCGCAGGACGGGCAGGAGACGATCTCCAGGCGGCGCTGGCGCAGGTTGAGGGATTCCAGGATCTGGATGCCGACCTTGACCTCCTCGGCCGGCGGGGCCGACAGGGAGACACGGAGGGTGTCGCCGATGCCCTCGGCCAGCAGGGCGCCGAAGGCGACGGCCGATTTGATGGTGCCCTGGAAGGCGGGGCCGGCCTCGGTGACGCCGAGGTGGAGGGGGTAGTCGCAGCGGGCGGCGAGTTGCCGGTAGGCGTTGACCATGACGACCGGGTCGTTGTGCTTCACCGCGATCTTGAAGTCGCCGAAGCCGTGCTCCTCGAAGAGGGAGGCCTCCCACAGAGCGGACTCGACGAGTGCTTCGGGGGTGGCCTTGCCGTACTTGGCGAGCAGCCGCTTGTCGAGCGAGCCCGCGTTGACGCCGATCCGCAGGGAGGTCCCGGCGTCGGCGGCCGCCTTGGCGATCTCCTTGACCTTGTCGTCGAACTGCTTGATGTTGCCCGGGTTCACCCGGACCGCCGCGCACCCTGCGTCGATCGCGGCGAACACGTACTTCGGTTGGAAGTGGATGTCCGCGATCACCGGGATCTGCGACTTCCGCGCGATCACCGCCAGCGCGTCCGCGTCGTCCTGCGTCGGACACGCCACCCGCACGATCTGACAGCCCGACGCCGTCAGCTCGGCGATCTGCTGCAGCGTGGCGCCGATGTCCGACGTCCTCGTCGTGGTCATGGACTGCACCGAGACGGGTGCGTCCCCGCCGACCGCCACCGACCCCACCCGGATCTTGCGGCTCACCCGCCGCTCGGCCAGCCTGACAGGAACGGACGGAATACCGAGAGAAACCTTGCTCATGATCGTCTGCTTTCTGTCGCCATGGACATCGCGGGCACGCGTCCGGACAGCCGGGCCGACCGCTCCACCGGCGTCCGGCGCTTGAGAGCCCCGGCCATCACGCGAGGCCTACACGTTCTGTCCTTGAGGGGCGGATGGGCACCAGCCGCTCGTAGGCACGGCTTCGCGATGCCCATCACTCTGGTCGTGATCGGGTTGTAGGCGAACGCGTCCGCGCGGGCCGCAGAAGCGCGCCGAAGCAGCCGCAACGGATTGGCTTGCACACCAAAGGCAGGTGATGCGGGCAGAGCGGCAAGCGGAGATCCTTTACGGTCATCCGATGCTCCCGGATACAAGGATCCGACGGCGGCCGCCTGCTGACCTGCCCGGCTGCTGACCTGCCCGCAGGCGGCATGACAGAAAACGTACGCACGGGACATTTCGGTGATTCGGCAAATGTGTAACAGAACCCGCTCAACAGCCACCCAGAACCCGCTCAGCGGCCGCCCCGGAGGCCGCTACAGCTCCCCGCTGCGTCGTGCGACGCGTCCTGGGCCTGCTTGGCTTTGTGTTTCCCCGTGCGTGCGTCCGCGAAGCCGCCGATAGAGCCGGGGCTATGTCGCGATGTCAGAGCGTGGGCCAGGCCTGGATGAGGTCGGCGGGGCTGAGGTGGGTGACGCCGTCGGCGGTGCAGCCGCTGCGGGCGACGGCCAGCAGGGGCGTGTCGTCGTCGGCGCCGGGCAGCTGGGAGCGGTGGGTGATGAGGCGGGCGAGGTCGCGGTGGTCGAAGGGTTTGTTCTCAAGCCATTTGGGAGCCGACGAGGGTGATGTTCTTGGCGATGGGGGGCGCGGTCGGCGCCGATGATGTCGATTTCCGGGGCGTTGGTGCGGGTCCAGTAGCCACCGACGGTGTTGGTGCCCTCGGGGAGGTGGTCGTCGGCCAGGCGCCGCAGGCTCTCGCGGATGATCGGTTCGACGGCCCGGCCGCGCCAGGACGTCCAGCCGACCCGGATGGTGTCGAGGACCCGGTCGCCGCGGCCGCGTTCGACGGCCGGGATGCCGGGGCCGATGAAGGGGAGCCGGAAACGCAGGTAGGGATCGTCGATCCGGTAGCGGGTCTCCCGGCTGGGGCGGGCCGACAGGAGAAGGTCGGCGGCCACCATCCGACGGGAGATGAGGAGTTCCAGGGAACGGGTCAGCGAGCCGGGGTTGAAGCCGCCTGCGGCCCGGCCGATCAGGGTGAAAGTGCGCTCGCCGCGGCCGATCGCGCCCAGGACGGTCCGGGCCTGTACTTCGGTGGGGAACTCGGCGGCCAGAGTGCGCTCCCCGCTCACCAGCAGCGCCGAAGTGGGCCGCTGCAGGGCGTGCTGCAGATAACCCCGGAGGTCTGCGCCCAGCGGCCACTCCTCCAGGACGAGGGGAAGTCCGCCGCTGACGAGGTAGGCGTCGAAGGCGTCAGCCGGCGGCAGATCGAGCATGACGGCCACCTCCGCCGGGGTCAGCGGGGGGACGACCATCTCGGTACCGCGCCGTTGATGCCCTGGCCTGTCGCGCTTGCCAGTGGCGGTTCCGAGGTGACCACCGATGGCCCCGATAGTTCCGGAATGTGAGATAGCTGGTCGGCTTATCCCGCCTTCATGTGAATATCCGCCCATGCTGGGTGTCATAGATCTTCCGACCTACCTTGCGGGCCTCGTCCTGGTGATCCTGCTGCCGGGCCCGAATTCGCTGTATGTCCTGTCCGTCGGGGCCCGTCGGGGTGTGCGCATGGGCTACACGGCTGCGGCGGGTGTGTGGTGCGGCGACACCGTGCTGATGACCCTCTCTGCGGCAGGTGTGGCGTCCCTGCTGCAGGCCAACGCGGTGCTCTTCGGCATCGTGAAGTTCGCAGGTGCCGGCTATCTGACCTGGCTGGCGATTGGGATGCTGCGGGCCGCCTGGTCGATGTGGCGAACCCGGCGTGGGCGCACTGCGGGCGCGGATGCGGGCGCGGAGCCCGTGGTCGAGAGGCCGTTCCGCAGGGCGTTCGTCGTCAGTCTGCTCAACCCGAAGGCGATCTTGTTCTTCATCGCTTTTTTCGTACAGTTTGTGGACCCGGGCTACGCCTACCCCGCGCTCTCCTTCGTCGTGCTCGGCGCCTTCGCCCAGATGGCGTCCGTGCTCTATCTCTCAGTGCTGATCTTCTCCGGCGTTCGCCTGGCTGAGACCTTCCGCCGCCGCAAGCGTCTGGCCGCGGGAGCGACTTCCGCTGCCGGTGCGTTGTTCCTGGGCTTCGCTGCGAAGCTGTCGCTGGCGAGCTCGGGTTGATCCTGGAGCCACGGTCGGTGGTGGGCGAGGTCCGTGTCGGCTGGGGCTGTGACGCCGCGAGTGGAGCCATCCGCCGCCAGCCGTCGTCCACCCCGACGGCCCGGCGCCTGGCCCGACGGCCCGGCGCCTGGCCCGACGGCCCGGCGCCTGGCCCGACGGCCCGGCGCCTGGCCCGACGGCCCGGCGCCTGGCCCGACGGCCCGGCGCCTGGCCCGACGGCCCGGCGCCTGGCCCGTCAAGGCGATGACATCGCCCTGTTGGCGGCCCCTACCCACCTGCTGGAGCCCGACCGGATCGCCGACTGGGACGTTCCGATCGACCCCGCCGCCATGGCGGACGTACGCAACGCCGCTGCACGGAAGCCGGCTGCCGCGGGACTCGAAGAAACGGCGTTCAACACCGAGCTGAAACCACAGCGAGCTGATCACCAACGCCATCCGCTGCGCCATCTGTCCGATCCGGCTTCGCGTGCTGCGTGACCGCAGCCTCGTCTGCGAAGTTTCCGACGCCAACAGCACCTCCCGCACCTGCGATACGCGGCCACCACGGAAGAGGGGGGACACGGGCTCTTCCTCGTTGCCCAGATGGTCAGCCACGGGGGCCCCGCGACGCCGCCAGGGCCAGGTCGTCCGGAACGAGCAGGTCCTCCCGCGACCCCGGAGGCGGCACTTCAGCAGACCGAGGTGCCGCCTGGGTCCGTCCTGAGGCGGCTGCTCGGGTGCACCGGTCTCGAACAGCTTCGGGCCGCCTGCTACTCGGCGGTCGGGCGCGCAACATCCCGGTCCGCACCCTCAACCACGGCACCTCACCGTCCGGTTCGGCCCACTGTCCTGGACGGTGAGGTGCCGCGCTGCTACTGCACGGGCAGGTCCGCGTGTGGCGACGGGCTCCAGCTCGGGAGCCGGTGGGGCTGATCGGTTTTCGGGAGGCGGCTGAGCGGGTTCTGTTACATATCTGGTGAATCACCGAGATGTCGCGTTCCTACCTTTCTCGTGTCGCAGGCGGCCTGGCCGGTCTGCGGCTACGAATCCGGAACGCTGCAAAGGATCTGCTGATGACTGCCTCCCGCCGCCGTACCCTCATCCGTGCCTCCGCCATAGCCGCCGTGGCCGGCTCCGCGCTGCTGATGCCCGTGGCCGCGGCATTCGCCGACGGTCCGGCGCCGGTCACGGGTGCACCCGGTTCGGGTGCACCCTCCTACCCGGCGGACAAGCCCGGCTCGGATGCGCCTTCCTACCCGGGGGACCTGAAGGTCACCAAGAAGAGCGTGGAGAAGGGCCATGCCGTCTACGCCCTGAGCACCGGCCACACGGTGGAGATGACCACGGACAGGAACGAGCTCTCCGCTCATGTCCTTGGGGACGGAAAGCACGGCAAGGGCGAAGGGAACCTCGGCACCAGGGGCGACAAGACCTACACCACCCCCGACGGCGTGACGTTCGAGTTCCACGCCGCGGCCACCCCGACCGCGGCGAAGGTCACGGCCGCCTTCGGCGGCCGGGCCGTCGACCTGAACTTCCCGCCCGCCGGGCAGACCGGCAAGCCGGAGAGCAAGCCGGGCAGGACCGCGGAGGCGCTGAAGGTCACGAAGAAGGACGTCGGCAGGAACAGCATCACGTACACGCTGAGCTCGGGGGACAAGGCCGAGCTGTCCTGGGTCGACGGCAGCCCCAGCGCCAGGCTGACGGGCGGCGGCGCCGAGGGCCATCTGAGCTTCCCCGGCGGGGAGAAGGAACTCGTGTCGAAGACCGGCGTGACGTTCTTCCTGTTCATCCCGGCCACCGGCAAGGAGCAGCCGCGGGTGGAGGCCACGAAGGGCAAGGACAGCGTCCAGCTGGAGTTCCCGGCGCAGTCCGCCTCAGGCAAGGGCGACAAGGACAAGGCCAGCAAGGGCAAGGTCATCCCGAAGGGCGGCGTGAAAGCCGGCGCCGAGGGCGTCCAGCACAACGACGACACGATGCTGCTGGCGGGTGGCGGTGCCGCCGCGGCCGCCGCGGGCCTGGGCTTCACGATGCTGCGCCACCGCAAGACCGCCGCAGACAACTGACCCTGCGTCAGGCACCCCGCGCGCCCGACCCTCTACCCAGGTCCCCCCACACTCGTCCTGCTGAATTAGGCGCCCCCCACTTCCGGCGCCCGGGCCGGTCCCGGCGCCGGGCTGTCCCTCCGGTCGCTGCACCCTTTCTTCCCGGCACCTCTTATTAGTCCTTGGAGTCACCGTGAGTCTGTCCGCCCTGCCTCGTCTCGGCCAGTTGGCGGCCGCCAGTGTTCTTGGTCTTGCTCTGAGTGGCGGTTTGGTGGCCTGCGGCGGCGGCAGCGAGCCCGCCCCCGACGTGACGGTCTCGAACACCGCCTCCGCCCTGGCCGAGAAGTCAGGCGGGGCAATGAAGGCGTCCAAGCCCACCCGCCTCCAGATCCCCTCCGCCGACGTGGACACCGGCTCGGTGCTTCCGCTGAGCGTGGACAGCTCCGGCGAGCTCGGCGTGCCCCCGGCCGACCAGGCGGACAAGGCCGGCTGGCACACAGCGGGCGTCACCCCCGGCGAAAAGGGCCCGGCCGTGCTGGTCGCCCACTACGACACCGCCAAGGGCCCCGCCCTGATGAAGAACATCAAGAAGGTGAAGGTCGGCGACACCATCACGGTAGGCCGCGAGGACGGCACCACCGCCACCTTCAAGATCCGCGAGATCGAGCAGGCCGACAAGAAGAAGTTCCCCACCGACAAGGTCTACGGCGACACCAGCGGCCCCGAACTGCGCATACTCACCTGCGGCGGCCCCCTCGTCGACGGCCACCGCGCCGACAACATCATCCTCTACGCCAACCTCGTCAAGTAGCCACCCGGACGCCCGCCCCCGCCGTTCCCACTACGCGAAAGCACCCCCCTCATGAACCTCTCCGCCCGCTCCGTACGCCGCGCGTCCCTCGCCGCTGTCGCCCTGGCCTCCACCCTTGCCCTCGCTGCCTGTTCCAGCGGCGGTGACAAGCCGAAGCCGCCGCCCAGCACCTCGGCGAGTCCGGACGCGAGCGAGAACGACAAGGACGGTAAGAACGGCAAGTCCGCCGTCCACTGGTCCTACGAAGGCGCACATGGTCCCGACAAGTGGGGTGACATGGGTGGGGAGTTCGCCACGTGCAAGACCGGGCGCGAGCAGTCGCCGGTCGACCTCACGGCGGGCAAGGCGGGCGGAAAGCCAGCGTCCCTGTCCGTCGACTACAAGCCCGTGCCGCTGAAGCTGGAGAACAACGGGCACACCATTCAGGCCACGGTGCCCGCCGGCAGCAAGATCACCGTTGACGGGGCTCCATACGAGCTGCAGCAGTTCCACTTCCACCTGCCCAGCGAGCACACCGTCAAGGGCCAGGGCACCGCGATGGAACTGCACTTCGTCCACAAGAATGCCGAGGGCAAGCTCGCCGTGCTCGGCGTCCTGATGAAGGAACAGCCCGGAGCCTCCGCCTTCGCTCCCCTGTGGAAGGCACTCCCGGACCGGCAGGGCAAGACCACCCAGATCTCTGAGCCCGTCGACCTGAACAAGCTGCTGCCCGCCGGGCGCGGCAGCTATCAGTACGCGGGCTCGCTGACCACCCCGCCGTGCAGTGAGGGCGTCAAGTGGACCGTGCTCAAGGAGACCGTCACCGTCTCCCCCGAGGAAGCCGCCGCGTACCGCAAGCTCTTCCCCAAGACCAACCGGCCGGTCCAGCCGCACAACGACCGCGAACTGACCACCACGGAGCGCTGACACGGATTCGTGACGCGGACGTCTAGCTGTTGGTGCCGGGGGGAATCCATGAGAGTCGCGGCTGCCACCCCGCACAGTGCCTTGGAAACCGAGCGCGGCCGTTCGACTCAGCCAATCCGGAACACATGACCAGCACCGATCCCCCCTCGGCATCGCGTCGGGCAACCGGTTTTGGTGTGCCCCGCGTCGCCCGACGAACGGGTCACTGGACAGCGGCCGTATCGGCAGGAGCTCTGCTGCTCGGTGCTGTTGCCTACACGGCCTGGACAGTGGAGCTGCTCATACCCACAGGCCTTCGTCCCGCGTGCAGTTACGTCAGCGAGCTCGCGGCCGTGGACCAGCCCTTCGGCCACATCTTCCGGGCCACCGACCTGGCAGCCGGGCTGCTGATCCTGACGGGTGCGCTGACAACGCGAACCCTGCGCCTGTCGGGCCGCCGCCATGCGGCGGGCTGGGGCGCACTCGCTGTCTTCGGTTTGGCCACTGCGATCGACTCCTGGCTGCCCATGAGCTGCGCCCCGACCAGCGATCCGGCCTGTGCATACGCCGAAGCCGCCGGCCTCCTGCCCGCGGCTCACGCGGCCCATACCGTCAGCAGCGCTCTGGCCGTAACGTCGGCGTTGACCGCTCTGGTGCTGCTGGCCGCTCCCGCACACGATCGTCGGCAAAGGCCGTTGCGCGGCCGGGCCGGAACGGTGTTGTTGCGGGCTCAACTGGTCGCCACTACCTGGACACTGACATCCGCCGCTGCCTTCGTAGCAGGCGTCGGCAACTGGGCGCTCGGGTACGGACAGCGCCTTCAGGTCCTGCTCATCGCCGCCCAACTCACGCTGCTCGCACGGAGTGTCTGGCGCACCGGTCGACGCTGATCACTTCGCCTGGAGCGGCTGGCACGGAATCGCCCAAGCCACTTTCTCGTTCAACGACGGCGACGACCATGAGCGCTGAGGATCTTTGCCACGGCCTTCCCCCAGGCGGCTGGTCTGCGGGACGTGCGAGTCCTTCATGAGCAGCGTCACCGGTGCGCCGGGGCATCGGGTTCCAGTCCGGCGGCTGCGTCCGGTTGCGGGCCGCGTACGACGCGACGGCGTGAGGGCCGACGGGGAAGGTACGGGGTGTGGCTCGGCGGCGGGGCGAGTCTGCTCATGCTGATGGCGAAGTCCCGGCACAAGAAGGCGGAGAACGTACGGAAGTACTTCCACCCTTCCCCGGAGGCGATCGCCGAAGTCACCGGCCCGCTCGCGCCGGGCTGAGGCGGAGGACTGGTGCGGGGAATGCCATACGACGTCATCTGTGACGGCCGTGCAGGTCACTGGTTGTACGCGTGGCCGTCCGCCGGGCAGATCCCGGCTCGGACCCGGCGGGATGAGGCGGGCGTCTCGCCGTAGTGCCGGGTCTGCTGGGCAGCCGTCACTGACTCGGAACGGCGATGCCGGCTGCGCGCAGGCTCGCCTCGACCAGCGTGTTCAGCCGGGCGATGGACGGTGACTGGTCCTCCCGGTGGTGGTTGACCAGTCCGTACCGGGAGGCGGCGTCGGACTGGTTCCGAAACCCGGTCGGCATCGCCAGCAGCGCGCGGTTGGTCAGCAGCTTGTCGGCCAGCGCGGACGCCAGCTCCTCGATCCGCGGGTCGTCCGGATCCCAAGCCCTCGCATCCCAACCGCGCTTGGTCAGCTCGACGGACTCGGGATCGTCAAGCGAATGTTCAAGCCGGGTCAGGAAGCTGTCGAAGATCTCCGGGACCAGCGCCCGGGCCAGCACCAGAGCCTCCCGTTGACCAGCCACGTAGTCGGGGCTGAAGCCGAGTTCGGCGAGTCGGTCCAAGACCGCGCAGGCCCGGTCGGGCAGCAGGGCCCGGTCGCCGTGGTCGAGACGGTGCAGCCTGTCGCGGCGCGCGATCAGGTCTTCGATCCGTTCGGTGAGCTGGTGATGGACGTCGTCCAGGGTGGCGGCGAACGTCTTGGGATCGGCGTCGAGCAGGTCACCGATCTCGGCCAGCGGCACGCCGGCCGCGGCCAGGTTCCGGACCTGGACCAGCCGGAACAGCTCGCCCGATCGGTAACGGCGGTAGCCGGAACCGTCGCGATCCGGCTCGGCGACCAGGCCGAGCCGGTGATAGTGCCGCACGGTCTTGATCGTGACACCAACGAACGCCGCCGCCTGACCGATCGTGAGCCCGTCTGCCATCGGCTCAGCGCACCCCCAGATCGTGGACAGTTGCGGTCTCGCGAACCGCGTCGGCGACGGCTGGGAAGTCCGGACGATCCGAGCAAGGTCGACCCGGCCGCGGGCCGCGTCCTGCCCCCGCTCTGGGCCACCGACCCGCCTTCCCCGTGGGACGCGTTGGGGCCCCGGCCGGTTCATGACGGCGGGCTTCTCCAACTGGTCTTGACCGCGCTTCCAACGAGCCACAGCTGCACGGCCGTTCGCAGAGAATACGGTGATGGACCGAGGTTGACCGTTTGACTTCCGAACGGGGGCAGTTGGCCCCGGGCATTCCCGCGCAGCCCGGAATGCCGGCTTACGTCGTCGCGAGGCGCGAGGCAGATGAAGGACGGGGCGATGACTACGAGCAAGGTCCAACGCATGCTGGAGCGGGCCGTGGACGAAGGCGGTGTTCCCGGAATCCTCGCCGAGTATCGCGACGGCGAGAGACGCTGGTTCGGCTCGGCCGGGATGGGCGATACGGAAACCGGCCGCGAACGCGGCCCCCAGGACCGGTTCCGTATCGGCAGCATCACCAAGACGTTCGTGGCGACCGTGGTGCTGCAGCTCGCCGCCGAACACGCGCTGAGCCTCGACGACACCGTCGAGAAGTGGCTGCCGGGCGTGGTCCGTGGCAACGGCCACGACGGCTGCCGAGTCACCGTCCGCCAGCTGCTCGACAACACCAGCGGGATCTTCAGCTACACCGAGGACTACGCGGCGCTCCAGGTCCGCGACAGTTACGCCCCCTTGCAACTCGTCCAGATAGCCCTGTCCCATCCGGCCGCCTTCGAACCGGGCACGGACTGGGGGTACTCCAGCACCAACTACATCCTCGCCGGGCTGCTCGTGGAGCGGGTGACCGGCAGGGCGGTGGCCGACGAGATCGCAGAACGGATCGTCCATCCGCTCCGCTTGGCCGGAACGTATCTGCCGCGCGGCGATGACCAGACGATCAGCGGGCCGCACTCGCGGCACTACACCAAGCTGTACCTGCCCGACCCCGACGCCGAGATCTACGACACCACCGAGCTGGACCCGACCCCCTACTGGGCCGCCGGCGGCATGATTTCCACGGCCGAGGATCTCAACCACTTCTTCGGCGCCCTGCTCCAAGGACGGCTCCTCCCGGAAGTCCAGCAGCAGGCGATGTTTGCCACGGTCCCCACCAAGGGCTGGATCCCCGGCACTGCCTACGGACTCGGCGTCTGCTCACTGACACTGCCGTGCGGCACGACGGTCTGGGGCATGGGCGGCGCTGTCCTTGGATCGTGGTCCTACTCCTACGGCACCCGCGACGGCCGGCGCATGCTGACGATCAACACCAACGCCGACTGGGCCCACGGCGATTGGGACGATCCGATCGGCGTCTTCACCGACGTACTGGAGGCGGAGTTCGGCCCGGGAGATGTTCCGAAGGACGTTGCTTAGAGCACTGGTGTTCCTGGTCGCGGACGACCTGGGCGCAGGCGCCACCGCCACCGACGCGGTCCTCGCCACCCACTGAATCAGCGCAGACGCAGGGCCGGGCCCGGGCACAGCAGCCCGGGCCCGGCCCTGCGGCGTCCCGGTGTTCCCTCGTCGTGCAGCACAAGCTGACGGGCCCAGTACGCGATTGACCGGAAAGCACCGCCGCGCTTGAGGCTGGAGGCAAAACGGCTCGAAGACGGCTCGAACGCTCGCACCGAGCCCGGCCGCGCAGTGAAAGCTGCTGGGAGTGCTGCGCACGGCGAGGAACCCATCGGCAGCGATCCCGACGGAGGACGGATGGCCAACAACCTTGCGCGGGCCCTGCGTTCGGCCGCCACCCGACCATCCCTCGTACGGCGTCCAGGCTTGCGCACACTGTTCTTCTGTACGTACAGTGTTCTCTGCAACGTACGCCGTACGAATCGGGTGGGGGTGGGTCATGGAGGTGGAAGAGCGGCAACTCGCCGCAGCGCCCGGCCCGTTCACCGCTTTCCTTCGATTCGTCCTGTGCGGTGGCGGTGTGGGGGTCGCCTCCAGCAGCGCTGTGGCACTCCTCGCCCTGCTGCTGCCCTGGGCGCTGGCCAACGCACTGGTCACCGTTGTCTCGACGGCCCTCGCCACGGAGCTGCACGCCCGTTTCACGTTCGGGGCCGGTGGTCGTGCGGGGTGGCGTCGGCATGTGCAGTCGGCAGGGTCGGCGGCGGGTGCGTACGTGGTGACCTGCCTCGCGATGGTCGCTCTGCATGTGCTTGTGGCCTCGCCGAATGTGCTGGGCGAGCAGGCCGTCTACCTTTCGGCGTCCGGACTCGCGGGCCTCGGGCGGTTCATCGTGCTCCGGCTGTTCGTCTTCACCGACGACCACGACCACGACCAGCGACGAGACCCGCCCGGCACATCGGTCCACGACGGTGCGGACGCCCGTGCGGCGGAAGGTGTCCACCCACGGCCGGTCCGTCGGCGGGCCCGCGAATCCGCTCGGACGGGGAGCAGCGCGCTGCGAGGCCCCTCGCCGGGACGGGCGCGGCAAGGAAGACGCCGGCCGCATCCGGGCGTGGTCGGCCGACGGCGCAGACCACGAGGCCCTGTCTGCGCGCCCCGGAAGCGGGCCTGACCGGTCACGACCGGCACATCTGGATACGCGAGACCGGCGACCTCGGCCGACCGGAGCCGTCACCGCCCTTCACCCCAGTGGGAGACGACCATGTACACCAGCTCGCCGGACCCCTTAACGCCCCAGGACCGCCCCGCCATCGCGCGCCGGGCGATCGCCTGGTCGGTCGATTTCGCCCTCATCCTCGTCGCGGCGTACGCCATCGGCGTCTACACCGCCCACCAAATCACCGACGTGTGGAGCAACGCTCCCGAAATCGGCCTGTCCAGTTGGCAGATCATCACCGGCGACGGCAGCGCCATCAGCAAGGCGGGTCAGATCGCCACGTCGCTCTGGGACCAGGTGGTCACAGCCGTGATCCAGGGTTTCCTGCTCCTGGCCGCCACGACCTTCGTCTACCACTGGTCCACCCTCGCCGTCACCGGCCGCACCGTTGGCAAAGCGCTCGTCGGCCTCCGCATCACCCCGCGCACTCCCGCCCGTGCCGCCGCCCGTGCCGCCGTGACCACCATCGCCGACGTGGGCTGCTTCTCCTTCGCCTGCTGTCTGCTGATCTCCGGACACCCCGTCTGGTCCGTCTTCGCCTGGCTGGGGGCGGTGGCTGTCTTCTGGTTCAACGCCCTGTCGGCGTATTCGGGCCGCACGGTGGCCGACCGTGTGGCGGGCACGAGGGTTGTACACGCCGAGACGCCCGACTATGCCCCACCGACCACGACTTGGACTCCTCAGGCTCCGCAGAACGCCCCGGCCGCACCCCCCATGCCCCAGTACGAGCCCCAGTCCACCCCGGTTCCGTAAGCGCCTGTCCGCGATCCCGGCGCCTGTGTGGTGTGGGGGACGTGGCCTTGGCCGGTGTTTGACGGAAGGGCCACCGAACGCCGCGCACGCTCGCACAGCACAGGTGATCCGGCCCATCGCGGACCTCGCGCTGACGCTGGTTACCGAGGACGAAGGGCGGCCCATGGCGTTCTTCAACGAGTGCATCCTCCGCATCGACGGCCACACCGCTCGCGTGCGCTGCTGCCCCAAACGAAGCCACCGAGCCTGAACAGCAAGCTGAGGCCCGCCGAGAGCGCCTCCGTCCGACGTACGTTTCATGTGCGTTTCGACGTGCGGTTCACGTAGGGTGCGCTGCTGGAGGTGAGGGATGTGTCCCACGAGCAGGAGGGGCTGTTCGCTTCGGTCGATGCCTTGCTGGAGCAGGTCAACGCGGAGGACGGACTGCCGGAACCGGCTGAACGCAAGCGGCTTCGGAAGGCCGCGGGCCTGAGCCAGGAGCAGGTCGCCAGGGCGCTGGACGTGCGGCGGGAGTCCGTGACCTCCTGGGAGGCCGGGCGCACGGAACCCCGGCAGCCCCAGCGTGCCGCCTACCTCCGCCTCCTCGAAGGCCTTGCCGCCCGCTATCCCGCACCCTCGATCGCCGCACCTCAGCTCATGCCCGAGCCAGCCCCTGTCTCCGCCCCGGCCCCCGCTGCTACCCCGGCCCCGGCGGCTGCCGGGCCGTTGCCGACGGTACGCCGGGCGGCCGCGAAGAAGGCCGTCGCCAACTCGGCCCCTCCCGCCGTGACCGATCCCCGTTTCGCACACGGTCCGCTCGCCGTCCTGGACGGCGACGGGTCCGCCTACTGCGTGGGCGGCCTGGTCCTCGACTGCCCGGCCACCGACATCGTGTCCCTGGTCGAATGGGCGTTGAACGAAGCGAAGTTGGGTGCCTCGCGGCTGCACCGCTCGGGCAAGGACGCCGACCCGCTGGTCGTCGTCACGGCGGCCGCCGCCGAACGCCTCGGGCTCCCGGCCGTGCTGGAGGACCGGCGGGGCCTGCGGCTGCCGGAGGCCCACCCGACGGTCAAACGGATCACCAAGGCGAAGTGGAAGCTGACGAGGCGCGGCTTCGGGCCGTGGGCGCGCGTCTACCGCCCGGCGCGCTCCGGACAGCGCCAGTGCGTGCAGTTCGCGGTCCTGCCGTGGGGCGCGCTCGACGCCCGGGCCTGGGGGAGCGCGGACCGGTTCCCGCCGGCCGAACTCGCCCGTGTGCTGGGCAGTTACGCGACCCGTGTCATCACCCCGCGCGGCTCGACCGCCGTCTCGGGTCTGGAGCTGATGACCGCGCTGCGGCCGCCGACCCGCGCGGTGAAGGACCAGCGCTCCGAGGCATGGGTGTCCGGTCCGATGCCCGGTTCCCTCGCCGAGGCGGTCGATCCGGCGCCGCCCGAGGCCCCGGACGAGCACCCCGTCGTGGCCGCTCTCCACCCGCGCGGCCACCAACGCACCCCCGCCGACGTCCTCGACGAAGAAGCCTTCGACTGGATCCGGGACCCGCAGCTCCTCACCGACGCCGAGTGCACCCGGAAGTTCGCGGTCGGCATCGATGTGAACACCGCGTTCCTCGCCGCCGCGAACCGTCTCGTCGTCGGGCTCGGTGCCCCCGTCCACGTCACCGCCCCGGCCTTCGACAAGACGGTGCCGGGCTCCTGGCTGGTCGACCTGTCCGGCATCGAGCTGGACCCGCGCCTGCCCAGCCCCTTCACACCGGACGGCGTACGGCCCCACGGCCCGGCCTGGTACGCGACTCCCACCGTGGCCTACGCCCACGAACTCATCGCCACCTACCGGCTGCCCGTCACCCTGACTCCGGTCGAAGCCTGGATCCGTCCTGAGAGCGGGTCCTACCTCGACCCCTGGTACAAGCAGCTGAGTGAGGCGTACAAGGCGACGATGGCCGACCTCGGGATCGAATCCGGAATGGACGAACGGGACTTCCTCACCGCGATGGAGACCTGCAAGACCGGTGACCCGGGCATGGCCGCCGTCCTGTCCGCCATCAAGTCGACGGTCAAGGGAGGCATCGGCAAGCTGCGCGAGCGACCGCAGGGCGCGGGCTATCGGCCCGGCGAGCGCTGGCCCGCGCTGGAACGGCCGACCTGGCGGCCCGACATCCGAGCCGCCGTCATCTCGACCGCCCGCGTCAACATGCACCGCAAGCTCCTCAGAACGGCCCTGGCCACCCAGCGGGCACCGCTCCCCGACGGACACCTGCACCTCGCCGACGACGCCCTGCTGCCCGTCGCCCTGCTGTCCGACTGCGCGGTCTACTTCGCCGACGGGCCCGGCCCGCTGGACTTCCTGCCGCACACACCGGAAGGGAAACCGGCACCGGGGACGTTCCGGCTCGGAGTCAGCCCCGGCATGGTCAAGCACGAGGGCACCCAAGAACTGCTGTGGGCGGTGAAGATGCTCGATGAAGGCCACAACCCGGCCCGGCACATCAAGGGCACGGACGCCGCGATCGACGGAGAGTAGGCGACCTGGATGGGCATCCTCGGCGACAGCCTCGACAAGGCCGCGGCGAACACGTTCACCCGGCCGATCCCCAAGTCCGCCCAGGCACAGGTGAAGTTCCTGGTGAAGCAGGAGAAAGGCTCGACCCGGAACGTGGCTCGGCTGCTGGGCATCTCCCAGCGCACCGTCGAGCGCTACCTCACGGGCCAGATCAAGCAGCCCCGCACAGAACTCGCGGCCCGGCTCCAGGGCGAGGTGCGCAAGCGGTGGCAGCCGAAGGTGCGCGCCAGGGCACAGAAGCAGGCCGCCACCACGGGCGGCATCGTCATCGAGACCCGCGCCCGGTTCGGCTACACCGCCGCCCCGGGCACCAGCGACGACGGACGGCTGCGCCTCATCACGCAGGCCCTGCCACCGGCCTACGCGTCCCGGCTCTTCGAGGCCCAGGCCACCGGCGCCACCGAGCAGCAGCTGCGGGACATCGCTGCCGAGGGCCTCCAGGAGATCTACTTCAAGGACCGTGGTCGCCGCGCCCAGGGCCTCGTGGTCGAGTTCAGCGACATCGACTACGTCGAGCTCGACTACTAGACGGGCTGAAACCCGGTAGTGCCCGTACGGAATGCCGGTTGCCCCGGCGCGTTCGGTGTACGCAACATGCGAACGGCATGACTACGGTGGGCCGGTACAAAGATTGTTCGAGCGGGAGAGAAAGAGGACACCTATGGCTGGCGAGACGCCGATTCCCTCGGTGTGGACCCGTCCGCACCGACAGCGTGAACAGCTGAGCCGCGAGCAGATCGTGTCCGAGGCCGTGAAGCTGCTGGACACCGAGGGACTCGAGGCCCTGAGCATGCGGCGCCTCGGCACCCGCCTCGGAGCCGGGGCCACGTCCCTCTACCGGCACGTGGCCAGCAAGGACGAGTTGATCGAGTTGGTCGTGGACGAGGTCTACGGCGAGCTCGTGGTGCCGGCCGCCGAAGGCGCGACCGACTGGCGGAAGGCTGTCGGCGCCAGTGCCCACAGCCTGCGGTCGATGGTGCTGCGCCACCCCTGGGTCGCTTCCGTCCTCGGCCAGGTCGGACTCGTGCACCTCGGGCCCAACGTGATGCGGATGTCGGACCGCATGCTGGCCGTGTTCGAAGCGGCGGGCTTCGCCTCCGAGGAGGCCGACCAGGCCATGAACACCGTCATCGCCTGCGTCATCGGCATGACGACCAGTGAGGCCGCCTATCTGTCGATGATCGCCCGCAGCGGCAAGGACGAGCAGGAGTGGCTGGAAAGCCTGATGCCGGCCGCCGAACAGGCCGCACAGGACTACCCGCGGCTGCGCGAGGGCCAGGCCGCGCACCGGGACAAGAACCCGCAGGAGATCCGCGAGGACAACTTCGCGTACGCGCTGGAACGGGTGCTGGACGGCCTGGAGGTCCGGCTCGGCCACACCGGCGGTTAGGCGGCCGCCGCGCAGCGACGGAAGGGCAAGCGACTCTGATTCGTTCGGTCGCTTGCCCTTCAGCCGTCAGTAGTCCCAGGTCAAGAGCCTGTCCCTGCTGAAAAAGCGACTGAAGCGACTGACGCCTCCCATCTATGACACGCACACGCGCATGCGCACACGCGCGGGAATGTCTTCATAAATGGAGACCTCGGTCGCTTCAGTCGCTGAATGACTTGGCAAAACCCATCTGACCTGGTGTTTTCTAAAGCACTGGCGGGCAGCTACTCAGTCGCTGAGGAGCTGCCCGCCGTCAGTCGCTGCCCGGGCTCAGGCCTTGGGCAGTGTGATGCCGAGCTCGCGCATCGCCTCGGACTCCGGGCCGCCCTCGGACCGCTGGGTCTTGTACCCCTTGATCCGCGGGGCGATGGTGCGCGGATCGACAGCCTCCGACGGAGCTCCGCACGCGTAGAGCCCCGCGGGCTGACCGTCCCGGTCATGCGGCGCGAGCCAGAACACACGGCGGAGAAAGGTGCCGGACGCGCGGGAGGAGCGCGCCTCGGGGCCGAGCACCGCGTAGCCCACCATGCGGCCGCCCCGGTGGTAGGCAGGCTTGCCGCTGCGGGTGGGCAGCCGGTCCAGGCTCTGGCGCACGTAGTCCAGGCCGGTGATGTCCTCCAGCCATACGAGCCTGCTCTCGTGGGCGAGCTGCTCGGGCTCGATCAGGGCGCTCATGAGGTTGCTCCCACTTCGGTGTTGAGCCCGATTCCCGGGTAGAACTTCCGCTGATTCGAAAGAATCATGTCTTTGGGGGTGGCGATGCCGACAGTCTCCCGTACCCGGGCGGCGAAGGCTCTGGACGAGACGGGGTTGGCGCCCTCCAGCTGGCACCACTCCTTGTAGCTGTTGTAGAGCTGCGCCTGCTCGGCACGCCTGGCGGGTGCCAGCGTGCAGCATTCGCCCAGGAAGCGACCGGTGTGGTCCTCGGTCTCGGCATAGGCCGTGGTGGCGGTACGGACCCGCTGCGGGCCCGTGAGGTCCCGTGGACCGGTGAGGTAACGACAGGCGCCGGTGACCAGCCAGTTGAGGATGCCGGGACCTTCCTCGGTGACCAGGACGTCGGCGAGGTTGTCCACCTTGCGGTCGTCCGCGACGACCCGCTCGAAGGGGATGAGCTTCATCCTGCGCCAGAACGCGTAACCCCCGGTGCCCACTTCGGGACGGTGATTGCCCAGCAGCCAGAGTTTGTGGGTCGGGTTGAACCCGAAGAAGTCCTGACGCATCCGACGGGCTTTGATGCGGTCACCGCCGGTCAGGAGCTTGACCCGGGCCTCGTCGAACCGGTCGCCGGGCTTGAGCTCCGAGCACACGATGATGCGCCGGCCGTGCAGTTCCGCGAGGTCGGTGGGGTGTCCCTCGAAGGGGCGGGCCATGAGGAAGCCGGGCGGGGCGGCATCCGCGTAGTCGCCGAGCAGCTTGACCATCACGTCCAGCAGCACGCTCTTGCCGTTCTTGCCCTGCCCGTAGAGGAACGGCATGACCTGCGCGCCGACATCGCCCGTGATGGAGTAGCCGAGCAGTTCGTGCAGGAAGTCGATCATCTCGTGTCCGTCGGCGCCGTCGCCGAAGGTGTCGGTCAAAAAGCGCTGCCAGCGCGGTGTGGCCATCGTCCGGGAGGGGACGCTCGTGGCGCGCGAGTGGTAGTGCTTCTCGGGATCGGGCGGGGCGAGCGCGCCGGTGGTGAGGTCGATGACGCCGTCGGGCGTGCACAGGGCGTACGGATCGGCGTCCAGCAGGGAGGCGTTGAGGACCATGCCCGGCGCCGCCTTCGCCTGCATCAGCATGGCCTTGATCCCCGACGTGGACAGAGCCCGCCGCCGATGGCGGCGCAGCGCGGAATCGGTGTACCGCGCACGGGCGTCGGTCTCGGCGAGCGACTCGGCCATCTCGCCGGCCGCCCACAGCACGTTGTCGTCCTCGTCCATCTCCCAGCGGAATCCGGACCAGCGGTACCAGCCCAGACCCGGGACATGGCGGAAGTCCCGCCCGTACAAGGACACGAACAGCTTCGCGTTGCCCCGGTCGCTGAGGCTGTCGGGCAGCAGACCGTGCTCACTGGCCTGTGCTGCGAGCGGATCGGATGCCGCCTGTGCGGGTACGCCGTCGGCGGAGCCGAGCATGATCTGGCGGGCGACTTCGACCGGGTCGAACAGGCCCTCCTGGGGCGGTGGTGCGTCGTTCACGTACGGTCTCCCGGATTGAGCGGCCGTCGGCTGCCCGCGCTCATCCCGCTTCGGATGATCTGCAGGGAGCGGCGTTCTTGGCCGGGACGTGCATGTACGGCGGCAGCCAGCAGCGCGGACTCCGCGTCGGCGAGGGTCATGCGGCCGGCTCCCACCAGCCCGCCTGCGGTGAAGGCGGCGCGGTTGAGCTTCTCGCTGAAGCCCGCGCCCTCGGGAACGGCCGCGCATTCCGCCACCGCCGTCAGCACGGTGGCCAGGCTTCGCTGTGCCGCGTCGCGGCCGCCGCGCGCAGCGATGACTGCTGCACGGGCTCGTGAGGGTACAGGTGTCGCCGCTCTCGGAGACGTCGACGCCGGACGGTGGCCGGTGCGCTCAAGTTCGGCCGCGAGCCACCCCGGCAGCGGCGCGGGGCGCCTGACGGGCCGGCAGACGGCGTACGTGCCGGCGGCGGTCGTGGTGCCGGGAGCGATGATGTAGCCGCCGTGCGCCCGGACATCGACCTGCCACGCCAGTGCCCGCCGGGCACTCGACCCGCTGGAACAGCGCCAGACATGGCCGGGCCGCGCCGTGTACCACAGGTGCAGCCCCCCGGAAGGAGTGCGCACCCGCAAGGTCGAGTCGTCCTGGCTCGGGTCCTGGGCGCCGCGCAGGGCGGCCAGCAGGGCCAGGCTGTGAAAGCCGTGCTGAAGGCCCCCCAACGACACCGAGGCAGGGATGTGGATGCCGGGCAGGAGCCGGTCGGGATCCGGCAGCGGCGCCCGGTGCGCGTCCACGTCGATCACCACGAGGTTCGCGGGCCCGCAGGCCACGCCGACCCCGAAGCGGGGCTGCTCCGTCCACCAGGCCGCGATGCGGGACGGGTCGGTCGTCGCGGCGTGAAAGCCGTGGCACCAACGACCGGCGGCGATGCAGGGGCATGCCTGAGCACTGTGCGGTTGGTTCCGGCAGGTGTCGCAGTTGGCGGCCGGCGTCTTGCGTCCAGGGGCCAACGGGTGCACCGGCCAGCCCTGTTCAGCGCACCATAAGGCGGTGTCCAACGACGTCCCCGGTCTGGGCCGATCCTGCTCGATCGCTGTGTACCGGGATGAGTCGCTGTCAGAAATCCCCAGGCCAAGGGGCATCGATGGTTCCTTTCAGCGACCGAAGCGACTCAAGGTCGAACAAACTTCAGCACAGGCTAGCGGAGTGCATTCGAACGGTCCTGCAGTCGGCGCCCCCGGCGGGACGGCTGCCCGACACTCCCGATGCCCGAGCAGCCTCTCCCCTCGGTAGCGACCGAAGCGACGCTCGCCGCGTAATGAAGTCGTCAATATGCGACGGAATTACGGCGTCCATGTCGGCCGGGCTTCTTGACCGGCAGCACAGCCGTTCCCGTCGGAGCCAAGGGCCCGTTGAGCGCGGCTGTCCGCCCGCGTGAGGGCTGCCCGCGGCGCGGCGCCGGGGGAGGGGGTCAGCTGCTCGGCACGCAGCGAAGTCGGCCTCTGCCCAGCAGCCGTCCAAGTCCCGCTCTGTCAGCCGGTCAGGAACACACGGGAGATCACCGGGGGGTGAACGCTCGTCCTGGGCACTACCGTGGCTGGCGAACCGGGTTGTGACGTGAGAGGACGTTCCTTGGTGATGTGCATGCCGTTTCCCCCGGGCGTGCGAAGTGACGCTCCGCGGCTTGCAGGCGCGCAGAGCCTTGCTGTGCTGTGTCAGTTACCGGCTCTTCTTTTGTGGCCGCCGGTTCCCCGAGGCGTGCGCGCGATCCGTCCTCGGCTCGGGTAAACCTTCCTCCGCAAAATAAAGGGTAACCGGTCTGTTTGTCGAGTGACTGGCGAGTTCTCCTGGTACACAACTCAGGCCTGATCGCGGTCAGGCCTGCGTACTTCCCAAGGCCGGGAAGTACCACCAGTGCCGCAACGGACCGGTCCTCAGGAGCGGATGGCCGGGCCGGCTTCCGACGAACCCTCACCTGCCTCCCCGGAAAGCGGGATTGCCGCCGCCCGCCCGCCGCCCGAAGACCACCCGGTCTCACTGGCCGGGCCGGCCTCCTCGCTCATGCCCACCCCCGCCAGAGCCAGCCGCCAGACGCTTTCGAGCTGGGCGACACCGCTCCGCGCTGCCGCTCCTGCCCCAGGGCGGCTCCGCAGGAACGCCTCGGCGCCCGCCGTCAGGTACTGGACCAGCACCGTGACTTCCGCCGGGCCGGCTCCGCCCCGCAACTGCCCTTCGGCGTGGGCCTGGTCGACGAGTTGTTTCACGACCGGGAGCCAGACCTCCGGCCAGCCCTCGGCGCCCGGCCGCTCCCTGGAGAGCCGCACCGCGCAGCGGACGGGCGTCTCCTCTTCCAGCAGACGGGTGAGTTCAAGGGTCAGTTCGACGACCTTGTGCAGCGCGGGACCGGGACGGGCCGAGACCTGAAGCAGGGCCGCCTGTGTGAGCGCGCGGCCCTCGTCCATCACCGCGTCGGCCAGTTCCCCCTTGGTCGGGAAGTGGAAGGTGAGGGCGCCCAGCGAAATGCCCGCAGTCCCGCACACCTTGGCCAGGGACGTTCCCTCGTATCCCTCGCGGTCGAAGTGTGCGGCTGCGGCCTCCACGAGGACAGCACGCGTCCGCGCCGCCCGGCCCTGCTGCTTCGTCATGCTCGCTCCGAGTTGGGGTCGCCGATGGACGCGTGAGGGGCGCGCGGTGGCTCTCCGCGGTACTGAAAGTGTGCACTCTGCCCGGGCCCAGTTTCGACCACGCCTGAACAGGCCGCGGGCGCACGTTGCACCCATTCCCCTTGATTCCTTATTGCTTGCTGCGATCAGGGGAGTCTGAACGATGTGCGTCCTTGCGAACGGTGTTCCTGAAGCCGTACGCTGTTCCTCATAACGTATGTCGTGCGAATCGAAGGGGAGAGGCGGATGGCGACGTCAGCAACGCACCAACTTCCCGCGGTGCCCGGCCCGTTCGCCGCGTTCGCCCGATTCGCGCTCTACGACGGCGGCATCGGCGTGGCTGCCAGTGCCGCGGTGGCCCTGGTTGCCCTGCTGACGCCTTGGGCGGTGGCGAACGCGCTGGTCACCGCCGCGTCGACCCTCCTGGCCACCGAGGTCAACGCCCGCTTCACCTTTGGAGCCCGCCGTAGCGCCGACTGGCGCCAGCATCTGCAGTCGGCCGGTTCGGCCGTGGCCGCCTATGTGGTGACCTGCGCCGCGATGGCCGTTCTGCACCTGGTCGCGGCCTCGCCCGGCGTGCTGGGCGAGGCCATCGTCTACCTCTTGGCCTCCGGACTCGCCGGCATCGGACGCTTCGTCGTCCTCAGGATGTTCGTCTTCGCCGCCGGCCCGGGCCGGGAACGAGTCCGGCCCGGAAACGTCGCGGGCGACGACAAAGCAGTGACAACCTCCGTCCTGCACACGGCACATGAGGGGGAGCAGTGGATGAGGGTGGCGCGTCGTCCGCTCGCACACGCCACCTCGTCGCCGCGCGCCGCACACTGCCACTACCGGCCCCATCACTCCGCACGACCCGTCTCCTCGTCCGTGTGCGGGGGCGGAATGCGGTTCGTCGGTCTGGTGGGCGGGCCCTCCGCCCCGGGCGCAGGCGCCGCCCGGCCGGTGCTGGAAAGATCCGGCCGGGCCGGCCGATGACGACCCCGTGCTGCTGAACCGGGGTCAGGCGTGCACCGGTTCAGCGACGTCGGGCATCCGGTCGAGGTACTGGTCGACGCCGGCGCCGCTGGCGATGGGGATCGACGCGAGGACCTCGTCCGGCAGGTCGAAGGCGTCCACGAGCGTCAGCATGTGCGGGGCGAGCTCGGCGACGACGGTCTCGACCGCCCTGGGGAGCTCGCGTATGTGCTCGATAGCCAGGTGCCCCTCGGCGAGCAGGTCACCGGTGTGCTCGCGGAGCTGCTGGAGGAGGAACAGTCGGCACAGGCTCTCAAGAAGGAAGCGGGCCGTGGAGTCCGTCGCCTGCTCGGCCGCGGCGAGGAAGGCGTCGGTCGCCTTCAGGCGCGCATGTGCCGAGACCATCTCCAGGGCGGGGCCGGACGTCTCGTTCCAGCGCGCGATCGGGTCGCCGAACGGGCCCTGGCGCACCGCGATGCGGGCTCGTGTCTGCCACAGTGCTTCGACCTCGGCGAGAAGGCCGCGCAGGAAGTCCAGATCGGTCAGCTGCCGCTCGGCGGCGGGCCGGTCCGACAAGCCGTGACGGTCCGCCTGGTGACTGAAGATCATCTCTGCGGCGGCCTTCACCCAGATGACCAGGTTGTCGCCTTCGGCGGTGATGGTGCCTTCGACGTTGGCCTGCAGGTCGGCCAGGCGATTGACGTGGAAGAGGCCCTGGGCCCCGCACCGCTCCCGGCATTCGATCATGATGGTGCGGGCCTGCCAGGTGGTCCAGCCCTTGGCGACGGCCACCAGGCGCTCGGCATCCGCCTTGTCCGCAGAGGTGTGCTCTGACCACGCGGAAACGGCCGAGCGGTGTAGAAACGTCATGGCGTAGGCGGTGGCGAGGGAATGGAGCAGCCTGGCATGGTGGCTGCGGTGCGCGACCAGCGGTACCTGCTCGCCGGCTTTCGGGCCGCTGATGTGACGGCTGTGGGCGTAGCGCACCGCGATCGCGAGGGCGGTGCGGGACGCGCCGACGGCAGCCGCACTCATGCACAGCTTGCCTGTGGTGACACGGCTGATGGAGCGCAGGAAGCGCTTGCGCCGGTTGCCCACGTTGCTGCTCAGCGTTCCGTCGGGAGCCAGTTGCCCGTGCTCGGCCTCCAGCAGGGCCTCGGGAGGCAGCCGTACCTGGTCGAACGAGGTGAGGCAGTGGTCGACGGGGCTTCCCATCCGCTCCGGCAGCGGGACGACCGTGACCCCGGGCCGGGGGCCGGTCTCATCACTCAGCGGCACCAGGAACAGGAACACCCCGTGCTCCTGTTCCCCGATCACCAGGCGCGCGGCCACCAGAGCACTCTTGGGGCCGCCGGTCATGCTGGTGTTCGGCATGAACTTCCGCGCGCCCGGGGTGGGGGTGTGCAGGAGGAAGCCGCCGGTCACCGGGTCGAGGGTCGCGGTGGTCTGCAGCGCCGCGGCGTCGTTGCCGTGCTCCAACTCGGTGCACAGAAACGTTCCTGTCTGCTGCATCGAGGTGAATTCGGACAGATTGCGCCGGTAACCGTCGTGATCGAGGACGCTGCCCAGGAACAGGTTGTAGTGGATGCTCGCCAACGTGCACAGGCCGCTGTCGACGAACCCGGTCCACTCGTGCAGGCTGGCCAGTCGCCGGGGGTCGGACGCGAGTGCCTCGGCGTTGTCGACGGCGTCGTTGACCAGACGCAGACGGTGATACGAGAGGGCGGTCCGCGCCACGGCAGGGAGGCCGGGGCGGTAGGAGAACTCCTTGCCACTGATGAGCTTGCGCCACGACTCATGGACACGGTCCCGGTCCTGCTGGTCGAAGAGCAGGTGAGCCAGCTCGCCCGAAGCCAGGGCCCGGCTTCCGAACGGGGCCGGATCACTTGGCGCTGAGGTGATGGGGACCGTCTTCGTTGCTACGACGGCGGGCGTTTCCTTCTGGAACGTGAGCATAGCCATGCTCGGCACTCTCCCCCGTGAATGGACCCAACAATGGGAACTCAGGCCTCACAAGATACGTACCAACCGGTTTTTATTCAAGGGATTCTCTAGGGCTTGACGACAGGCTGACGCCGGGCCGGGCGCCTGTCGATTGAGTCACAGCCGGGTCAACTGCCGGGCAATCATGAGCGTGACGTGCTTCTATCTACGACCTGACGGCGATAGAGCAAGTCTTGAGACTGCCTGCCGAACGGCTTGAAAAACCGGTCCGCCGGTTTTATATTGGGTTCTGCCGGTCGGCTCCGCCGGGCGATCACCCCTCGCCGGGGACCCTCGCACACGTCGTACGACACGTAGAGCGCGGAATGCGCTCCCAGCTGCCTACGGAGAGTAACTATGTGTTAGCATACGAACCCTACGGTTTCTTTTCGTTTGGGGGAGTGCGGAGGTGTGTTATGGCGCAGCAGGAACGGGCTATCAGGACTCGAGAGAAGATCCTTACGGCGGCTGCTGAGGTCTTCGACGAGGTCGGATACGACGCGGCCACCATCTCTGAGATCCTCAAGCGATCCGGGGTGACCAAGGGTGCCCTTTACTTCCATTTCGCAGCCAAGGAAGAACTCGCCCAGGAGGTGCTGGCAGGCCAGGTCATGGCGATGCCGGCCGTCCCGCCGCGGGAGCTGACACTGCAGCAGGCTGCGGACGAGGCACTCCTGCTCGCGCACCTGCTCAATTCGGGCGATCCGATGGTGCGCGGAAGCATTCGTCTCACAGTGGACCAGGGCGCGGACCGTGACGGGCTGGACAGGCGTGTCCCGATGCAGGCCTGGCTGGACCGGGGCGTGATCGCCCTGGAGAAGGCGAAGGCTGACGGAGAGCTCCTGCCCCACACCGACCCGGCTGCCCTCGCGAAACTGATCGTAGGGTGCTTCACCGGCGTCCAGGTGCTGTCGAACATCATGACCAAGCACCAGGACATGCCCGAGCGAGTCTCCGATCTCTACCGGACCCTGATGACAGCAGTCGCGGTTCCGGGTGTCCTTGTTCAGCTGGACTTCCGGCCGGAGCGGGGCGCGCAAGTGTATGAAGAGGCCATGGCGCTGCGCCACGGGGCGGGAGCGTCCACGGCCGAAGCAGGTATCCGATGATTCAGCGCTGATTCATCGGAGTGGGAGGGCCCGGAGCCCTCCCGTTGCACAGTTGGAACGCGAATCACCGCGCAATGACCAACTTCTGGGGAGTGCACCGATGGAAATGACCGCTTGCCCGTACGCTCTGGACGTCTCGGGGCAGGACTTGGCCGGTGAAGCCGCACAGCTCCGAGCTCAGGGGCCGGCCGTGCAGGTGGAGTTGCCGGGCGGAGTGCTCGCATGGGCCGTCACCCGCCACCGCTACGTCAAGCAACTGCTCATGGATGCGCGGGTTTCCCGGGCTCCCCGACTGCACTGGCCCGCACTGATCGAGGGACAGATAGCAGAGGACTGGCCGCTCTACCACTGGGTGTCGGCGGAGAACATGCTGTTCTCCTACGGCGAGAACCACGCCAGACTCCGCCGGATGATCTCGGGGGCGTTCACCGCACGGCGCACCGAAGATCTGCGGCCTCGGGTCGAAGCGCTCACCGCCGCACTGCTCGACGGTCTCGCGGCCGCACCGGCGGGAGACCCGGTCGACTTGCGTGCCACGTTCGCCAAGGTACTGCCCATGCAGGTGATCTGTGAGCTCTTCGGGGTTCCCGAGGACGCCCGGCGTCCGTTGATCTCCGCGATCGAACGGACAGTCAGTACTTCGGTGTCGGGCGAGGAGATCTACGAAGCTCAGATGCAGGTCTTCGCTTCGGTGGCCCAACTGGTGGCGCACAAACGAGACGAGCCCGGGGACGACCTGACGACCGTGCTGCTCGGCATCCGGGATCAGGGTGAAGGACTCACCGAGCAGGAGCTGGTGAGCACCCTCAACATCATGATCGGGGCGGGGCAGGAGACCACGAGCACCTTGATCAGCAACGCCACTGCCGCACTCCTCTCCCGTCCGGAGCAACTGGAGCATGTTCGCGCTGGCCGGGCGAGCTGGGACGACGTGGTCGCTGAAACCTTGCGGGTTCACAACCCGGCGGCCTACATACCGCTGCGCTTCGCGGTGGAAGACATCGAACTCGACGGCATCACCCTCAAGAAGGGCGATCCCATCCTGGTTTCTTTCGCCTCCCCGGGGCTCGATCCTGAGCAATACGGCGACGACGCTGCGGTGTTCGACGTCTTGCGCACCGATCGCGACAATCTGGCTTTCGGGCACGGCGTCCACTTCTGCGTCGGAGCCAATCTGGCGCGGATGGAGGCGTGCATCGCCCTGGCGGCGCTCTTCGAGCGCTTCCCGGACATGACGCTGGCCTGCTCGCTCGACGAGGTTGCGCCCTTGCCGACCTTCGTCAACAACGGCTACGGCGCTCTGCCCGTACTCCTTGGCCCGTCCGCGCGCTGACCCGGCCGTTGCCCCGCGGCGAGCGGGGTACGACACAGGCCGGTCATACGACCGGACGGCACTCCGCAGTCTTGATAAACGGCTACGGAGCCCTGCCTACGCGCTGAGTCCTGCCGTGTTTTGATCGCGAGCTTCATCACAGAAGCAGTCAGACGAACTCCGCAGCCCTTATTGGGCTGCGGAGTTCGTCGTTTTGGAAGCCAAGCATTCAGTAAATGGCTGGGATCCGAACCCAACCCATTGGAAACCGCTGAAGCGGTTTGTTAATATGTTCGCGCGGACGACGCCAGAACAGTAACAGTCGCTGTGCGTATGCGGGCCGTTACGGTAGTGCCCGGACGGGGGAGCGCGCGGGTCGTACCGCTGCGAAGTCCATGCTGTTACCCCCTCTGCACCACCGGAGCCTTTAGATGGTCAAACAGGATCGCGCGGTACGTACGCGCAACGCGTTGATCGAGTCCGCCGCCGAGCTGTTCGACCGGGACGGCTACGAGCATGCGTCGCTGTCCACGATCAGTACTCGGGCGGGGGTGAGCAGCGGTGCGCTGCACTTCCACTTCACCAGCAAGGCTGCCCTGGCCGATGCGGTGGGTCAGGCGGCGGTGCAAAGGCTCGAACAGATCACCCAGCAACAGGCCGGCAGCGCTTTGCAGATGCTGATCGACGCCACGCATGTCCTGGTGAGGACCCTTGACCACGACGTGGTCCTGCGCGCCGGGTTCGGGCTGGGCGACAGCCTTGAGCACGTGCGCACGGGCGCGGGCCTGCGCGGCAGGTGGCAGGAGTGGGTGGAAGGCGCACTGGCGCGGGCCGAGGGGGAAGGCGCGCTGGCGGTGGAATCCTCGGCGCGTGACGCGGCTACGGCTGTTGTGGCGGTCACAGCGGGGCTGGAGACTCTGGGCCGCCAGGACGAGTGGTGGCTCTCGCGCGCGCCGCTCACCCGGTTCTGGCGACTCATGCTGCCGAGGCTCGCGGAGTCGTCCTGTCTCGACGGCCTGGTGGCCTCCGGGACCTCGGCCGGGACTCCCTGACCACGCGTCTGTGTCCCGGGGCCGGGACACAGACGGGTATGGCAGGCCCGGTCAGCGTATGGGTACCGGGCGGGTGGACAGGGCAGGCCTGCGCATTGTGGGCTGGGCCCGGCTCGCTGGCCGGTGTCCGCCAGGAGGCGTCCGGTCCCGCCCGCCGGGGTGCGTGCCGGCCGGCTCCAGCGCAGCGAGGGCCGCCGGCGTGGCCAGGGCGGGAAGGACGAGCGTCCAGATGTCGGTGAGTGTCGCGTGCGAGAGCCACCCGGCGTCGTCCCGGGCGAGCAGTTCCAGACCGGTGGTCGTCGCCACGATGGAGGCCGCCACGTCGTCGGGGACGGTGTCCTCGACGAGTACGCCCTCGTCCGCGGCCTGTGTGAGCAGCCGCCGGACGTACTCCCGCCACTCCTGGCATACGTCCCACTCGGTCTCGCACCTCGCATCGCGGCTCAGTTGGAAGCCGGCGCGCGCCATGACGTCGCCCCGGAGTGTGTCCGCCAGGACGTGCGAGGTGTTCGTCAGCTTCTGCAAGGCGTTCGTACCAGGCTGTGACGCCGCCGCTCGGGCTGCCGTACGCAAGATCGCGGCCGCCGCGTCCTGCACTGCCGACGCCAAAGCGGCTTTGGTCTCGAAGTGGAAGTGCAGGGCGCCCGTGCTGACTCCCGCGCCGGTGCTGATCTCCGACAGCTTCGCTTGGACGTATCCGTGCCGCAGGAACGTCTCCGCGGCGGAGTGGATGAGTGAGCGCAGGGTGCGCATGGCGCGCTCCTGTTTCAACACCGATGGCTCCTCACGGTAGGAGAGAACATAATAAACCAACCTAGCGGTTTGATTGTAGGTCGATTACCCGCCCTCGTCCGCTTGTCGGCCCGCTACGTCCTATAACTGATAGGTCATTCCCGGCATATCTGGGCATGTGTGCAGCGTGCGCCTACGGATGCAGCGTACGCCTGGTAAAACAGTGTGCGCAATTAAGTACGGCGTACTGTGAGGCTTCTAGTGACCCTGTGACAAGCGTCGAGGCTGTGGATAGAAACCAGGGAAGCGGTATGTTTCTATGGTTGCGCGAGGGATTGCTGCTTCGGTCGGTCGCTTCCGCTCCTGCCGGCCCTCGTCTGGGTGGCGCCATTTCGGTTGATTTCTGGAGCCCCGTAGCCCTGCCCGAATCTCTCCGGAGTGCCGCAACGGGCCCTGGCGTGCAGGTTGTTCGGCTGGGGTGGCGGTCGGCCGCTCCGCGTCCGTCAGGCCCGGCTGTGGGCCCGCTTGAGGTGTCGTGGAGTCCCGGAAAACAGCGCGATCGGTTTGGTATTGACAAACCGTCCGCCCTGTTTTTTACTCGTGCTGTGCCGAGAACCGGTTCTGCCGCAACCCTCGGACGACTGGCGGCTCATGACTCATCGCGATACACGAACAGGGGACACGGCGTGGACATCGATGTACTGGGCGCATTGGCCGTCAGGGAGAACGGGATCTCGGTGACACCGACCGCGCCGAAACCGCGGCAGGTGCTGGCCCTGCTGGCGCTGCACGCCGATCAGGTGGTGCCCATGGCGTGGCTGATGGAGGAGCTCTGGGGCGAGCGGCCGCCGCGCAGCGCGCGGACCACACTGCAGACGTACATCCTGCAGTTGCGCGAGCTGATTTCGGTGGCGCTGGAGCGCGGCCCGCAGGGCGGCGAGTCACGCACCGCCAAGGACGTACTCGTCACCATGCCCGGCGGCTACCTCCTCAAGACCTCGGGCGGCACCAGTGACGTCCGCGAGTTCGAGCGGCTGTCCGGCATGGGATACCGGGCCATGGACGCCGAGGACTTCTCGGCCGCGGGCCGCCAGCTCCGCGAGGCCCTCATGCTGTGGAGCGGCTCCGCACTGGTCGACGTACAGGCAGGACCCCAGCTGGAGATGGAGATCCGGCGCCTTGAGGAGACCCGGCTGTGCGCCCTCTACCAGCGCATCGAAGCGGACCTGCGCCTGGGCCGGCACCGTGAACTGCTGGGTGAGCTGACCGTTCTGGTCAGCCGCTACCGCACCCACGAGAACCTGCACGGGCAGTTCATGCTGGCGCTGCACCGTTCCGGGCGCCGCGGAGAAGCACTCGACGTATACCAGCGGCTGCGCAACTCCCTGGTGCGCGACCTCGGTCTGGAGCCTTCCGTCGGACTGCGCAGGCTGCAGCGGTCGATCCTCACGTCCGGCCCCGAACTCGTCCTGGAGACGCCCACCGCCGTCGGCGAGGATCGGCTCAGCCGCGTCGGCTGACCTGACCCCTGCCAGCACGGCATTCCCGTAGGGAAGGAAAGGAGTCCCGGATGCAGGCCAGGTCGGAGCGGACCCGCCGGAGGCTGGTTCACGCCGGTGCGCGGACGTTTGACGAGAACGGCTTCGCGCAGGCGACCCTGCTGCAGATCGCCGCGGCCGCGGGGACGACCAAGGGCGCGCTGTACCTCCACTTCCGTTCCAAGGACGCGGTGGCCGACGCGGTGCAGGAGCAGGGCCGCGCGATGCTCGGCGACTTCGTCCAGGAACAGTGGGAACGCGGCGTCCCGCCGGTCCAGGCGCTGATCGACATGACGCACTGGCTGGCGCGCGGCCTCCACGAGGACCCCGTCGTGCGGGCCGGCTTCCGCATCACCAACGAACGCACCGGGCGGCGGCCGTCGGCCACCGACTTCCACCAGCTCTGGATCACCGAAGTACTGCGGCTGGCCGGGCCGGCACGAGTGGCGGGGGAGGTCGCCGACCACGGCTCCGGCGACGGGCCGGAGACACTGCTCTCCGCCGCGGTGTGCGGCATCGTGGCACTGGCGGGCACCGGTATGCCGTTCCCCGAACTCAGCCGCAGGGTCGGCGCGTTGTGGGAGTTCCTGCTGCCGGCGCTGGTCCCGGCCGGCCACGCGGCGCGCTACCGCACGGACGCACCTTCCGTCCCCGCCGCCCTGACCGACGCCGCGTAGCATCAGCTCCCTGGACACACAGACCCCGATGGACCCCCGTGGAACGGACCGCGGGGGTCGCTTGCGCATGTGCGCCGGCCGTCCCAGGCCGGCGCGGGTGGGCCGGCCCGCGCCCACGGCGTCGCCGGCCCGCGTGCCAAGGGGCTCTCGCCGCGCGGCGGAGTTTCCGGCAACCCCGGCCCGGATCCGGTGGCGGGCAGCCCTGCGGCGCGGCAAGGGGTGCTACGACGCCTTCGGGAGCAGCGCCGCCAGGGCCTCGAAACGTCGTACCAACGCCTCCTGCTCCTGGCCGAGTTCGTCAATGCGCTGTCGCAGACGGGCGACCTCACCGCCCAGGTCGAGCCCCTCCGCCCAGGCGGTGGTCCGCGCGGGGGCGGGTACGGACCGCGGCGCCGACAGACCGGGGGACTGGTTGAGGATCGCCTCCATCCGGCCGCGCAGGGCCGGGCCCGGCCCGATGCCGAGGGCGCCCGCCAACCGGCGGCGCGCCCGCTCGTACACGCCCAGTGCCTCGGCCTGTCGGCCGCTGCGGTAGAGCGCGACCATCAGCAGGTCGTAGAACCGCTCGCGCAGGGGATGGTCGGCCGTCAGCCGCTCCAGTTCGCCCGTTATCTCGCTGTGCTGGGCGCAGCGCAGGCTCACGTCGTACAACGTCTCCAGCGTGGTGAGCCGCTTCTCCTCCAGACGGTCGGCGGCTGCGGTGCAGATCGGCCCGTACCGACTGTCCTGGAGCGCGGGCCCGCGCCACAAGGACAGGGCGTCGCGCAGGAGTTCCAGGGCGTGCGCGGGGTCGGACGGGGCCGCTGCCCGGCTCCGCGCCGAGAGGCGCTCGAAGCGCTGCACGTCGGTGGTGGCCCGGCCCAGGGTGAGCAGATAGCCGGTGGGCAGGGTGCTGATCCACTCCTGGCCGGGACCGTCCGGCCCGGCAAGGGAGGGCAGCAGCCGCCGCAGCCGGGCCACATGCGCCTGCAGCGCGTTCGCCGCGTTCGACGGAGGCTGGTTGCCCCAGAGCTCTTCGACAAGCCGGTCGGTGGAGAGCAGCTCACCGGCGTGGATGACGAACGCGGAGAACAGAGCGCGCTGTTTGGAGCCGGAGGGCACAAGGGAGGCGCCTGTCCGACCGTCGTGGACCACCACGGAGCCGAGCAGCCGGAACTCGGTCTGCGTACCCGGGCCGACCGCGACGGGAGAGCCCAGGTCGAGGAGGGTCATCGCGGCACTGCGGGGGTGGCCTGGGCGAGCGCGTGAGAACGGCCCGCATCCTTGACGATCCGCTCGATCAGGGCGGTGGGGTCGTCCCGGAAGTAGAAGTGGTCGCCGTCGAAGAGGTGGAGGCCGAGGAACCGCTCGGACAGCTCGGACCAGCCGGTGAGCTGGTCGGGCGGCACCGCCGTGTCGCGCTTGCCGCCGAACACCGAGAGTGGCACGGCCGGCGGCAGCGGGTCGGGCGAGGGGCGCCACGTCTCCCCGAGTCGCAGGTCTCTCCGGATGGTGGGGGCGAGCATGGCCCACAGCCCCGGGTCCTCCAGAACCTCGGGGGGCGTGCCGCCCATCGCCGCGACCTCGCGGCGCAGCGCGGCGTCAGAGAGCAGGTGGCGCTGGACCGTGTCGGCGGGCCGGGTCGCGAAGCTGGCCGAGAGCCCCAGCCAGAAGGGCGGTGTGCGGCCCTCGGCGAGCAGCCTCCGGGTCAGCTCGTAGGCGATGGCGGCGCCCATGCTGTGCCCGAACAGGGCGAAACGGCCCGTGAGTTGGTCACCCAGCTCGTGCAGGAAGTGGTCCACCACCGCGCCCACCTCACCCAGCGGAGGACGGTCGTCCCAGGGCCCGCGGCCCGGCGCGTCCGGTGTCCGTACGTCCCAGCCGGACGGGAACCGCTCAGGCCACTCGCGGTACATCAGGTGCGATCCACCCGCGTGGTGGAACACGAACAGGCGCAGCTCCATGGTGACTCCGTCGACGGTTCCGGCAAGGACTTCGGACGATAGCTGCGGCACGCCGGGGTCGACGTGATCCGCGAGCCCGCCTCCAGCGGCCATACAAGCCTTCTCAAGGGAGCGTGAATGCAGTGAAGCCCCCGGTCTGGAGGGGAACGTGAGCATGCATGCAAAGGCTGGGAGGCCTGGTGCAGGGGGTCGAGGCTGCATGTGCGGTGGAGGGCGGCGTCCGGTCGCGTGCGCCCCGGTCAGTGCGTGCTTCAGGCGAGATCGTCGCGGGTCACGCGGCGGTGGCGGGTGCGCCAGGTGCTCCGCGAGCGGACGAGCACGTCCTCCATGACACAGACGTGCAGGACCCTCGAATCGCCGCCGGGCGGAGTCGCGTACGCCAGCGCGGAGCAGCGCGTGCGCAGGGTCCCGTCGAACTGCGGCCGTACGTCGAGCTTGCCGATCCAGCGCCGCACACAGGCACCTTCGCGCTGCTGCCGTGCTTGGTCGCGGCGCACGTTCGCGGCCAGGCCGGCGCGTCCGCGGACCGGTTCGCTCAGCGGCGGCACCTCGAAGACGGCGTCCTCGGTGAAGGTCCCCGCCCAGCTCTCGGCGTCGTGGGCGTCGAAGAGCTCCAGCTGGTGCGCGTAGAACTGCTCGACCTGCGCGTACAGCGAGGCGAACTCCATCTTTCCCGAAGGCTCGTTGCGGATCTCGGTGGTCATGCGATCTGCCTTCCTCTTCCAGGAACGTACAAGGGGGTACGGCGAGTCTCGGGCACGTCGATCCAGGGCAATTCGAGGACGCCTCAAGGACCGCCGGCCAGCACGGCTCACCGCGGCGGTTCGACGCCCGCGCGCAGCAGACCGTAGGTGTACGAGTCCTGCACGGCTCGCCAGGATGCGGCGACGACGCTGTCGGCGACGCCCACCGTCGTCCAGGTGCCGACGCTGTCGGAGGTGGTGATCAGGACGCGGGCCGTGGAGGCGGTGTTGTGCTGGCCCCGCAGGAGCAGCTCGAAGGAGGCGTCGGCGGCCTCGTAGGTGTAGCCCTGGAGCTCGCGCGCCTTGACCCGCTCCACGACGCGGGCGACGACCGCGCGGTCGTCGCCGAGGTCGACGCCGAGCTCCTCGTCCTCGTGTGCAGCTCTGGAGCCGGGCACGCTACTCACGCACGGAGGGTCGGGCGCGGTCCTCCACCCGGTGTGGACAGCGCCTCGAACGTGCCTGTGCCACGCGGTTCGAGGAAGCGCAGCGGGCGGCCCGGCGCGGGCCACTGCAGCGCTTCACTAGCGACGTCTCAGGGCTTTGTCAGCGCCGTATGGGCGGGGCCTCACATACTCGTTCCCGCGCTTGCCAGAGAGGGAGGGGGAGGGGTCTTCTCCGGCGCACCCCGGACAGCCGATGACCAGCAGCCACCCCGCACGTATACCGCAGGACGAGCCGACGGCCGTTGTCGTGGACCTCGGTTCGGCCGCTCACGGCACGCTGCCCGTCCTGGACCTGCGCGGCCCCTTGGACACTGCCCGCGTCGAGGCCGCCCTGGACAGCATCGCGGTCCACTGCCCGGGCGCCGCGGCCTGGCGTCCGGTGTTCCAGTCCCACCACCCCGGGCACCACACCCTGCGGTTCACCGCCGACGCGGGAGCCCGACCGGGCGACTTTCCGCTCGGACGCCTGGCCGACCTGCTTACGCACCCGAGCACCGGCGGCTCCTTCTGCGCGCGCCGCACGGCGGCGACGCCGCTCCAGCGCGAGCTGCTCGCCGATGCCGACGCCCACCCCGGCACCGGACGCCAGGTCGGACAACTCGCCTGGAACTGGGACGGCCCGTTCGACGAGGAGCGCTTCACCGCCGCCTGGCAGTCCGTCTTCGACTGCGAAAGCGTGCTGCGCAGCGCGTTCGACGGGGGATCCGAGCCGGTCGTCGTCGTGCACGACCGGGTCGCACCCGAGGTCGTACGCCTGCCGCAAGGCACTGCCCACTGGAACGCGCTCATCGAACGCGACCGGCGGCGGGGCCTGGACCCGCGCCGTCCGGGACCGCTGCGGATCACGGTCATGGGCGGTGGACCCGCCATGTTCGCCACCGCCCCGCCCATCCGCGTGGTGCTCACCCATCACCACGCCCTGCTCGACAACTGGAGCGTGCGTCTGCTGCTGCGCGAGTTCTACCGCGCCTACCTGGCCGGCGGCCGGCTGCCGGGCGGGGAACGGCGCCCCGACATGGGGGACTACGCGCGATGGCTGGCCGACCAGGACACCGGCCCGGCACGGGACTTCTGGTCCGGTGGCGCGCCCGACCGCCCCGGCACGGCCGCGGCCGCTCCCGGCTCTGCCGCCCTCACCGGCACGGACCCCCACGCCACGGGCAACGGCTGCTTCCGGCTCCGGCTGACCCCGGACGAGACCGCGCGCCTCGCCGTCTGGGCCGCCGCCTGGGGTGCCACCGAGAGCACGGTGCTGCAGGCCGTGTGGGCGCTGCTGCTGTACCGGCTCGGCGGGGCCGAGAGCGTGGCTCCCGTGCGTTTCAGCACCACCGTCTCGGGCCGGGGCATTCTGCTCGACGGCGTGGAACGCCTGCCGGGTGCGCTGTGCAACCCGGTGCCGCTGTCCGTCGTGATCGACCCGGGCGCCCCGGTGTCGGCTCTGCTGGCCGAACTGCGTGACCGGGCCGTGGACACGGCGGGCTACGAATGGGTGTCGGCGGGCCAGATCCGCTCCTGGACCAACGACGCGCCGGCTCCGCCCGACAGCCTCCTCGCCTTCGAGACCCGGCCGCCGGTCCCGGACGATGTGACGTCCGGACTCGCGGCGCTGGGAATCCACGTGGAGCCCCCTGAGCCGCTCGGCTCCCACACGGCCTTCTCCCTCGTCATGGCGGCTCACCACGACAGCGCCGGAGGGCTCGCCCTGACCGTGTCGTACGACCGCGCCCGGCTGCTCGACGCCACCGAGGTCCTCGCGTACGGAGCGCTGCTGCTGCGTGAACTCCCCGACCGGGTAAGGGAGTTCACGACGGTAGCCGAGGCCCTCGGCCTGTTGTCCGGCATGAATTCCGGGGTCCGCACCGGCCTGGCGAACCACCGCTCGGCGCGCGCCGCCGCGGCCGCGCCCCCGTCGCTCGGCGTGCTGCGTCCGCCGGACCGCCCGGGCGCGGGCACCGTTGCCCTCCTACAGGCACCCGGGACGCCCGGCTCGTTCTACGCCCGGCTCGCACAGGCCTACCCAGGCCCCGAGGAACTCGTCCTGCTGCACGCGGTGCCCGATGGAGACGGCGCGAGGGCCCGGTACTCGGCGCTCGGGCCGCGGATCGGCGACGGCGGGCACGTCACGCTCGCCGGATTCACCGGGGACGGAGCCGCCGCCTACGAGATCGCCCGGCTGGTCGCCGCGCACGGCGGCCGGCCCCGGGTCGTGGTGCTCCCGGCGGCCGCGACCGGCGCCGCCGCACTCGCCCGGACCCTCGCCGCCACCCGGCGCGCCCCCTGACCTGCCCGCGCACACGGCCGTACGAGGACCTTGCCTGAACCGACCCGTCGTACAGCGGAGGGTGGACATGCCCGAGTCAGCACAACAGAGCACGCCGGAACTCGTCTCCCAGGCCTGGGCGGAAGCCCGCGGCATGGCCGGTGCGGATCAGGAGCACCGCCACCGTGCCCCCGGCGAGATCACGGCCGCCGCGCTGCGCGCGCACGGCGCCCTGTGCACGGGGCTCGGCCGCAGCGTGCCCGTCACCGCGCTCACCGCCCGGCCCGGGGTGCGGGACCTGGCCACTTTCCTGGCCGTGTACGCCGTCGCGGGAGCCGGGACGGCGGCGGACCGAGGCGGGCCGCCGGACGTGGAGTCGCGGCCGGCCCCGGGCCGTTGAACCCGGCGTCCGCGCTGGACCCGCGCTCGCGGTGCGCTTGAGGATCCGCCTCGTGCGCGGGACTCGGGGCCGGCGGCTGTCTAGGCTGACATCTGTGGGCGTTGCCCCGCACAAGCCGCGCCCGTTCTCCGTTCCTCCCCCGGACGGAGGGCGGGCGCCCTCCTCGTCAGCGCCGCGCGAGGGTGACCCGCACATTGCTGAAGAACTTGTCCTCGAAGGCGGACACGACGATGCCGAGGCAGCGCTCGACGCGGGCCACCGCCTCCTCGTCGGCCAGCACGACGGCGACGTCACGGCAGCGGGTCAGGCGCTCTCGCCAGGCACGGCAGGCCATCGCGAACGACTCGCGCTCGTCGACGATCTCGATGACGTCGAAGAGGCCTTCGGCGGCCCGCGCCAGCTCGTGCAGGTGAGGGATGCGGCCGTGGCCGAGACCGGAGCGCCGCAGCAACCTCAGGTCGTCCAGGAGCCGTCCGTCCACGGGCCGCGCCCCGGCGGTGAGGGTGTGCAGGACGAATCGCGCGTCGGGCCTGAGCGCGCCGGCCACCGCGGTGAAGAAGGCCCGGTACCTCGCGGCGCGCACCTGCGGGGGAGCCGCGCAGGGGACCACGTGCTCCAGGGCATTGATGCAGAACGCCGCGTCGTACGGATCCCGCGGTCGGTGGTCCTCCCAGCTCTCCACCCGTGCCGAGATCCGCGGGTTGGCGTAGCCGGCGATGAACTGCTCCTCGGCACGGCTGGGGGTGAGGCCGACGGCCTGCTCCACGCCGTGCACGACGGTGAGCCGGTTGAGCAGGGTGCCCCAGCCGCAGCCCACGTCCAGGACGCGCCGGGCGCCCGCCGCCCCGGCGAGCTCGACGAATCGGTCGAGCTTGCGCTCCTGGGCCTCGTCCAGGGTCTCGGTCAGCCCTTCGCCGTCCTCCCAGTACCCGCCGGAGCACACCATGGTCGGGCCGAGCAGGAGCCGGTGGAAGGCGGCGCTCTCCTCGTGGCGGTGCCTGAGGGTGCCGAGCCCGGGGACCGACCGTCCTGGCACCGTCGTCATCGTGGCTCCCAACTCCCGTGCGGCATGGCGCTGTCGGGAACCAGGAAAGCGCTCCACTCGCAACAGAGGCGCAACACGGCCCGGGCCCGGTGACGCTCAAGGTCACCTCAAGGGCGGGCTGAGCGCCTCGAAGGCCCCGATGAGGACCGGGTCCAGGCCGTCGGCCGGAGCTCGGCCCGAGGCGGAGGAGCGGGGCCGCCGGGGCGGTTGGGGGGCGCGCAGCAGCTCCAGGTAGGCGGCCTGGGTCTCGGGTGCCGGGTCGATGCCCAGCTCCTCGGCGAGGACCTCTCCCAGCTGATGATAGGCGCGTAGCGCGTCCGCCCGGTTGCCCGCGGCGGCGTGCGCGGTCATCCGGCACCGGTGGGCGCTCTCTCGGAACGGGGCGCGGCGCACCGCCTCGTCGGCGAAGCGCAGTGCATGGTGTTCGTCGCCGAGTCCGGAGGCCGACAGGCTGGCCAGCTCCAGTGCGGTCAGGCGCAGTTCCTCCACTCGCTCCCGTACCCCGGCCGCCCACTCGCCCTCGTGGGCGGGCAGGAACGAGCCGCGCAGATTGTCCAGCGCGCCCGCCGCGAGGCGGCGCGCCACGGTGTGCGCACCGTCGGCGAAGGCCGCCTCCGCCTCGGCGACCGCGGCATCGGCGGCCTCCAGGTCGACGGCGGTGTCCTCGGGCAGTCGCAGCAGATAGCGGCCGCTCTGCGAGACCAGCGGTGTCGCGCCCGGCTGCTGGAGTGGGCTCGCGACGCTGGAGCGGACCCTGCTGACCACACTGCGCAGGGCCGAGGCCCAGGTGTCGGGCAGGCCTTCCGGCCAGAGGGTGTCCGCGAGGTGTTCCCGACTGGTCCCCGAGTCACGTTCGAGCACCAGGCGCGCGAGGGCCACCTGGGCCTGGGCGCTCGACACGTGCACAGGCGCCAGACCCTCGTGCTCGATCGTGACGAGACCCATGAGTCTGATCAGCAACTCCCCACTCCCCTCCGGTCATCGGCGGCGCGCAGTGCTCCGTGTACGCCGGTATCCGAGATTGCGCGGCTCTTGCGTTTCCCTCCATTGAAGACGCGACGGCTCCAGCACGGCTCAAGAACGGGACGAGGTGCGGTGCGCGAGGGCCTCTGCCGCGCGGGCCGGCTCCGGTCTCGAAGTCCGCTCAAGGCTTGCCGCACTCCCGCCTCAGGAATCGGGGCCCGCGCCACGGCCCGGGCTACGTTGCCCGGGCACCGTCAAATCCGCCCAACGGGTTCGTGGAGGCTCATGCGATGACGGCAACGACGAGGACGACCGCCCTGATCACCGGCGCGACGGGTGGCATCGGCCTGACCGTGGCCCGTGATCTGGGGCGGCGCGGCCATCGGGTCTTCATCTGCGCGCGAACGGATCTGCAGGTCAAGCAGACCGTCGAGGATCTGCGCGAGGAGGGCTTCGAGGCGGAGGGCACCGGGGCCGATGTCCGCGACCGTGCGTCGGTGGCCCACCTGGTCGCCGCCGCCGTCGAGAGCTTCGGCCCGATCGGCATCCTGGTCAACAACGCGGGCCGCAGCGGCGGCGGTGCCACCGCGGATCTCGCCGACGACCTCTGGTACGACGTCATCGACACGAACCTCAACGGTGTCTTCCTGGTCACGAGCGAGGTGCTCAGGAACGGCGGCATGGCGGATGCCGCATACGGGCGGATCGTCAACATCGCCTCGACGGCGGGCAAGCAGGGTGTCCTGCTCGGCGCCCCCTACTCCGCCTCCAAGCACGGGGTCGTCGGGTTCACCAAGGCGCTGGGCAAGGAACTCGCCCCCCGCGGCATCACCGTCAACGCGGTGTGCCCCGGCTATGTCGAGACGCCCATGGCCGAGCGCGTCCGCAAGGGCTACGCCGCGGCGTGGGACACCACCGAGGGGTTCGTCCAGGAGCAGTTCGAGGCGCAGATCCCGCTCGGCCGCTACTCGACCATGGAGGAGGTGGCGAGCCTGGTCGGCTATCTGACGACACAGAGCGCCGCGTCGATCACCGCACAGGCGCTGAACGTCTGCGGCGGGCTCGGCGCCTTCTGACCTGCGGCGGGAGACCTCCGCCTGCTCCCGCCGCCCCGTCCCGGCCCCCGCTCATGACGCCGCCACAACACGCTGCGCCATGTATGGCGCCATTATGGCTCGCCATGGCGCCAATAGTGTGCCATAGTGGTGGCACGACCTCGCACCACGGGGGCCGGACCATCAAGTGCGAACGCCGTGCGCTGCACCGTGCAGTGTGCGGATGAGTGGACCGGCGCGTCTGCCGGAGCCCCTCGCCACCTGTCCCACCAGCAGGGACGCCCTACAGACTGAGGATGGGGAAGCCATGCCTACCTTCGAGACCCCGAAGCCGATCACCGCCACGATCCACGTCGAGGTCGGATCCGCCCGGATCATCGCGGGTGACCGCGCCGACACCGTGGTCGAGGTACACCCGGCGGACACCGCCAGCGAGGCCGACCTGAAGGCGGCGGAGCAGACCCGCGTCTCGTACTCGGACGGCAAGCTGCTGATCAAGACACCGAAGGGGCGCGTGCTGAGCGGCGCCCCGGGTGCCGTCCGGGTGGAGATCGCGCTCCCGCGCGGCTCCCGGCTGAACGGCACTGCCGCGCGGGCCCACTTCGTCTCCAAGGGCCAGCTGGGGGAGTGCAGCCTGACGACCATGGACGGCGACATCCAGATCGACCACGCGGGCGAGACGCAGCTGCGTACCCAGAAGGGCGACGTCACCGTGGAGCGCACCCGCAGCGCCGAGATCACCACCGGGAGCGGCGAGCTGCGCATCGGCGAGATCGACGGCACCGCGGTGATCAAGAACTCCAACGGAAGCACCGAGATCGACGAGATCACCGGCCAGGCCCAGCTCCGGGCCGCCGAGGGCAACATCTCCATCGGCCGCGCCCACACCGACGTCACCGCGACCTGCGCCACCGGTGACATCACCATCGAGGAGGCCCGCGGAAGGGTCGACCTGCGGGCCCAGATCGGCAACATCCAGCTCGGCATTCCCGAGGGCACCGCCGCGTGGCTCGACGCCAACGCCCAGTCGGGCACGGTCCACCGACTGATCGACTCCGCCGACGGCTCCGGCGAGATCGGCATGAGCATCGACGTCTTCGTGCGCACCAGCCGCGGCGACATCGTGGTCCACCGCGCGCAGGCCCAGCTCGCCGGCAAGAGCCGCTGAAGCAGCGCCGGGAAGGAGCAGAGACGATGACCGCCCTCACCGAAGTCACCGCCCCGGCCAAGGGGAATCGGGCGACCGCGGCGCCTACACCAACTACGTCGCCCCCGGCATCCTCCTGATGGCCGTGACCTCCGGCGCCATCTCGACCGCCGTGTCGGTGTGCACCGACATGACCGAAGGCATCGTCAACCGCTTCGCGCCATGGCGATCTCCCGCGCCTCCGTGCTGACCGGCCATGTTCTCGGCAACGTCATCCAGACCATGATCAGCCTGGTCCTCGTCATCGGCGTCGCCCTCGCCCGGGGCGTCGGCCTCGGCGCCCTCGGCTACCTGTGGGCACGGTCGGCCTTCGCCAAGCAGTAGAAGAACACCCCCACCACATCACCGATGGACGATCCGTTGACGGGGCCGTCCGGGCAACAGCCCGGACGGCCCCGTCGGCTGTTCCGCGCCAGGCCGCCCCAATACCGCTCGGTGACCACTCGAATGCGCCTCGACAATCATCTGAGAATTGTCCCGGCGACTGGACATAACCGCTGGTCGGACAAGTCCGGCCTGAATTATTGTTGTGCTTCCGTTCGAATCTTTCTTGCCTCTCCCTGAGGGCCGCCCATAGGCTCTGTGAGAAATTGATGCGCATCGTGCCGGCATCGGCACGAGCAGCGTCGCCGCAATCACCGAGCTGGTGATTTCCGCGCCACTTCCTCGCATTCCGTCGAGCGTTTCCTCACTTCCGTAGAGGGGTCATGACTACACAAATACGCCGGCCCGGCCTGGTTCTTGAGAGCCCGTACATCTGGCGGGCACGCCGGCCCAACGCCCGGCACCGACTGATCTGCTTCCCACACGCGGGCGGCGGCGCGAGCGCGTTCACCGAATGGGTCAGCGCCCTGCCCGCCGAGATAGAGGTCGCGGCCATCCAGCTGCCCGGCCGCCAGAACCGCATCCTGGAGGACCCGCCGACCGAGGTCGGCCCGCTCGTCCGGGACGTCACCGAGGCCCTGCGCCCGCTCCTCGACGGCCCGTTCTCCTTCTTCGGCCACTCCTGCGGGGCGCTGCTCGGCTACGAGGTGGCACAGCTCCTGCACGCAGAGGGCGGCCCCCGGCCCGAGCGCCTGTTCCTGTCCGCGCAGCCCTCGCCCGCCGCGGCCGCGCTGCGGCCGAAGATCCACAACCTCTCGGAGGCCGAGTTCCGCGCCGAGGTCATGCGACTCGGCGGCTTCGACGAGGAGGTCGCCCTCGACGAGGACGCCATGGACGAGCTGATCCCGACCGTCCTCGCGGACTTCGCGCTCTGGGAGCAGCACGCCATGACGATCGGCCCGCTCATCGACAGCCCCATCACGGTGATGGTCGGCGAGGCGGACGTCCGGGCGCCGCTCGACACCATCGAGGGCTGGGGCGACCACACCTCCGCCGGGTTCGACAAGCAGATCTACCCGGGCGGCCACTTCTATCTCTTCGACCCCGGCACGGACACGCAGGTCTTCGAGTTCCTCGCCGAGACCCTGCTGGCCCCGTGAGCGATGCGCCCGCCGCGTGGCAGCGGCGGGCGCTCCCACAGCTGCCGACCGGCCTTGAACGAGTCTGTAGCGCTTTCATATCGGTCTGGCTCAAACCTGGTCTACGCTATCGGCCAGACCTTCGAATTACGGGTGCAGAGAAAATCTCGCCCCAGCGGTCAAGCGGTCCTTCCGCTCTTTTCTGGATGCATGGTCCCTAATCGATCCATGCCCTTTTCGCTGACGTCTAACCACTCTGGGGGAAGTCCCTTGTGTTCCTTTGGGCAGAATTCGTTGCCGGGTGAGCTCAATGACACGGAGGTTCCGGTGCCGGTGGAGACGTTCACTGAATTGTTCGAGCGGCAGGTCGCGACGGCACCGGGTGCGGTCGCGGTGGTGTTCCGCGACATTCAGCTGACGTACCGGGAACTCGACGAGCACGCCAACCGGCTGGCGCGCCTGCTGGCCCGGCGCGGCGTCGGACCCGAATCGGTCGTGGGCATCGCGATGCGCCGCTCGCCGGAATGGACCGTGGCGGTCCTCGCCGTGCTGAAGGCCGGCGGATCCTATCTGCCGATGGACTCGGCCTACCCGGCCGACCGGCTCGCCTACATGGTGGAGGACTCCGCGGCCCGCCTGATCCTCGCGGACGTGGCAACGGCCGGGGAACTGCCCGAGCTGTCCGTCCCCGTACTGCGCCTCGACGACCCGGCCATCGCCCAGTCGGTGGCCAGCCTCGACCCCGCCCCGCTGACGGCGGACGAACGCATCCCGGCGACGGCCACCAACACCGCGTACGTCATCTACACCTCGGGCTCCACGGGACGCCCCAAGGGCGTGCAGGTCACCCACACCGGCTTCGCCAGCCTGCTCGCGACGCAGACGGACCGGCTCAAGGTGACCGCCGACAGCCGGGTACTGCAGTTCGCCTCCCCCAGCTTCGACGCCTCGGTGTGGGAACTGTGCATGGCCCTGCTCTCCGGCGCCACGCTGGTGCTGGCCGACAAGGACCACCTGGCCCCGGGCAGCCCGGTGGCCGAGACGATCGCGGCCCACGGCGTGACCCACGTGACGCTGCCGCCGCCGGTGCTCGCCGCCGTGCCCACCGCCTCACTGGCGAGCGTCGAGACCCTGGTCGTCGCCGGCGACGCGACCTCGCCGGAACTCGCGGCGACTTGGTCGGCCGGCCGACGGATGATCAACGCCTACGGGCCCACCGAGACCACCGTCTGCGCCACCATGAGCGCGCCGCTGCCCGGCGACGGCCGGGTGCCGCCCATCGGAACGGCGATCAACAACGCCCGGACCTATGTGCTGGACGCCCGACTGCGGCCGGTGCCGGCCGGGGAGGTCGGCGAACTGTACGTGTCGGGTGCCGCCCTGGCCCGCGGATACCTGGGCCGTCCGGGACAGACCAGCGGGCGCTTCGTGGCCTGCCCGTTCGGTGACCCCGGAGAGCGGATGTACCGCACCGGAGACCTCGCGGAATGGACGCCCGACGGCGACCTGATCTTCCACGGGCGGGCCGACACCCAGGTCAAGATCCGCGGGTTCAGGATCGAACTCCACGAGATCGAGGCGGCGCTCGAAACACACCCCGGCGTGGCGCACGCCGCCGTGATCGCCCACGAGGCAGCGGGCTCCGGCAGAGGCAAGCAGCTGGTGGGGTACGTCGTCCCGGCCGGCTCCGCCGAGCAGGACCACGGCGCCCAGAACGGCGCCTACGGCGCCATCGCCTTCGAATCCGGCTTCGCGGTCGGGGAGTTGCGGCCGTTCCTGGCGCAGCGCCTGCCCGACTACATGATCCCCGCGACGTTCACCGTCCTGGACCGGCTGCCGCTGACTCCGAACGGCAAGCTCGACAAGGCCAAGCTGCCGGAGCCGGAGTTCCGGGGCGGGGTCTACCGGGCGCCGCGCACCGAGCACGAGGAGATCCTGACCGGGCTGTTCGCCGAGCTCCTCGGCCTCGACCGCGTCGGCATCGACGACGACTTCTTCGCCATCGGCGGCGACAGCATCCAGTCGATCCAGGTCGTGACCCGGGCCCGGGCCCACGGCCTGGTGCTCAGCTCACGCGAGATCTTCGAGCGCCGCACCGTGGCCGAACTGGCCGAGGTCGCCGCCGCCAACAGCGAAGCCGGCGCCGGACCGGTCCTCGAAGAGCTGGAGGGCGGCGGCACGGGCGGGATGCCACTGCTGCCGGTGGCACAGTGGATCCGCGAGTGGGGACCGGGCTTCGACCGCTTCCTGCAGGCCATGGTGCTCGACCTGCCCGAGGGCATCGACCGCGCCGGCCTCGCCGCGACCCTGGGCGCGGTCCTCGACCACCACGACCTGCTGCGGTCCCGCCTCGTGCCCGAGGACGGCGGAGGCCTGCAGGTCACCCCGCCCGGCTCGGTCCGGGCCGATCCGCTGATCCGGCGGGTCGCCTGCGACGGACGCTGGGACGAGTCCTGGACCCGGACGCTGCTGAGCGAACTGGACGGCGCCGCGCAGCGCCTGGACCCGGCCGCCGGAGTGATGGCGCAGTTCGTGTGGTTCGACCCGGAGCCCGGTGAGGACCCGGAGCCCGCCGGCGCGGGCCGCCTTCTGGTCGCCCTGCACCACCTCGTGATCGACGGCGTGTCGTGGCGGATCCTGATGCCCGACTTCGCGGCCGCCTGGAAGCAGGTCCGGGCCGGTGCCACCCCCGAACTGCCCGACGTGGCCACGTCGGTGCGCCGCTGGGCCCACGCCCTGGCCGACGAGGCGTCAAGCCCCCGGCGGGCGGCGGAGCTGAAGCTGTGGCGCTCGATCGTCGAGGGCCCGGACCCGGTGCTCGGCACCAGGCGCCTGGACCCCGCGGTGGACGTCGTGTCCACCGTCGAGAAGACGCACGTGGAGCTCCCGGCCGCAGTCACCGAGGCTCTGCTGACGGCCGTCCCCGCGGCCTTCCGCGGCGGCGTCAACGACGGCCTGCTCGCCGGCCTCGCCCTGGCGCTCGCCCAGTGGCGCCGCATCCGCGGCATCGAGGAGACCTCGGCCCTGGTCCGCCTCGAAGGACACGGCCGCGAAGAGGACGTGGTACCCGGCGCGGACCTGTCCCGCACGGTGGGCTGGTTCACCAGCGCCTTCCCGGTACGTCTCGACCTCACTGGCGTGGACCTCCAGGACGCGTTCGCGGGCGGCCCCGCCGCGGGCCGCGTACTCAAGGCGGTCAAGGAGCAGCTGCGGAGCATTCCCGACAAGGGCATCGGCTACGGCCTGCTGCGCCACCTCAACCCCCGCACCGCCGCGGTCCTGCGCGAACACCCCATCGGACAGGTCGGCTTCAACTACCTCGGCCGGTTCTCCACCGCCGCCGACATGCCCGAGCACCTGCGCGGCCTCGGCTGGACCCAGGCCACCGACATCGCCGAACTCGCCGAGCTCGACGCCGGCCAGGACGCCCGCATGCCGGCCCCGGCCGAACTCGACATCAACGCCAGCGTCACCGACACCCCCCAAGGCCCCCGTCTCGGCGCCGTGTTCGCCGCCCCCACCGGCGTCCTGACCCCGGCCGAGGTGCGGGAGCTTGCGGACCTGTGGTGCGCCGCCCTGAACGGCCTGGCCCAACACGTCGCCCAGCCGGACGCCGGCGGTCTGACCCCGTCGGACGTTCCCCTGGTGCCGGTGAGCCAGAGCGACCTGGAGGCCTGGGAGGGGCGCTACCCCGGGCTCTCGGACGTCTGGCCCGCCACCCCGCTGCAGTCGGGCCTGCTGTTCCACTCCCAGCTCAACGACTCCACGTTCGACGCCTATCAGGTGCAGTACGCGCTGCACCTGTCCGGCCAGGTAGACCCGGCGCGGATGCTCGCCGCAGGGCAGGCACTCCTGGACCGGCACCCCAGCCTGCGGGCCGCGTTCCGGCCCGACTCCAACGGCGACCTGGTCCAGCTGATCTCGGAGAGCATCCCGCTGCCCTGGCAGGACCTCGACTACAGCGGCCTCGGCGAGGCCGAACGCGCCGAGGCGTTCGAACAGTTCCTGGCCCAGGACCTGCGCACCCACTTCGACCCGGTCGCGCCGCCCATGCTGCGCCTCGCCCTGGTCAAGATGGAGGCGGAGCGCTTCGAACTCGTCCTGACCGCCCACCACGTGCTGTTCGACGGCTGGTCGGTGCCGCTCCTGATGCAGGACCTGCTGAAGCTGTACGGATCCGCCGGGGACGCCTCCGTCCTGCCGCGGGTGCGCAGCTACCGGGACTTCGTGGACTGGCTGTCCAAGCAGGACCCCGACGAGTCGGCCCGGGTGTGGACGCGGGAACTCGACGGGGTGGGCGAGCCCACCCTGCTCGTCCCCGGCGCCGACGCGGAGCACAGCGACGGCGGGACCGGGATCGGGCAGGTCGATGTCCAGCTGTCGGGCCAGGAGGCCCGCGACCTGATGCGGCGCGCGGCCGACCTCGGCGTCACCCTGAACACCGTCGTCCAGAGCGCCTGGGCGATCCTGCTGAACCAGCTCACCGGCCGTTCGGACGTGATCTTCGCGTCCACCGTGTCCGGCCGGCCGCCGGCGGTGCCCGGCGTCGACGCCATCGTCGGCATGTTCCTCAACACCCTGCCCGTGCGCGTGCGGACCTCTCCGCGGGACACGCTCGCCGAGCTGCTGACCGCGGTGCAGGGCGGACAGGCCGCACTGATGGACCATCACCACTACGGGCTGACCGAGATCTACGCGGCGACCGGTCTGGAAGCGCTGTTCGACACCATCATCGGGTTCGAGTCCTTCCCCCTCGACCGAGTCGGCATCGCCGAGGCCTGCCGGGCGGCCGGCATATCCGTCACCGGGATCCGCTCCTTCACCGCTAGCCACTACCCGGTGACCCTGCTGGTGTTCATCGAGTCCGACGGACTGCGCCTGACCGTCCAGTACCAGCAGAACGCTCTCGACCGGAGCACGGCCGAGGCCATCGCCGCCCGCTACGGGCGCATCATGCGCCAACTGGGAGCAGACCCCGCCCAACGGGTCGGACGCGTCGACGTGCTCGACCAGGCCGAGCGCGAGCTGCTCGCCGGGCTCGACGCCACGCCCGTGACCGGGCCCGCGACGACGATCCCGCAGCTGTTCGAGCGACACGCCGAAGCCGCGCCGGACACCGTCGCGGTCGTCCGCGGCGACGTCTCGTGGACCTACCGCGAGCTCAACGCACGGGCGAACCGCCTCGCCCACGAACTGGTCCGCCGAGACATCGGCCCCGAGACGGTCGTGGCCGTGGCCCTGCCGCAGAGCCCCGACCACGTGGCCGCGGTCCTCGCGGTGCTCAAGGCCGGCGGCGGCTGCCTTCCGCTCGACCCCAAGGCCCCCGCCCATCATCTGTCGTCCCTCCTCGCGGACGCCGGAGCGGCGCTCATCCTGACGGACGGCGCCACAACCTCCCTGGCGGAGCACGGAGTTCCGCACCTGCGCCTGGACGAGATCACCGCCGACCCGGAAGCGACGGACGGCAACCTCGGCGACCGGGACCGGATACGGCCGCTGCTCCCGGACCACGTGGCCTGGCTGACCTACACATCGGGCTATCCCGGCGGACCGAGGGGAGTGACCCTCACCCACGGCAACGTGACCGGCGGCGTGCCGGGACTGGCGGCGCACCCGGCCGACACCCCCGCCAGCCACGTACTGGCAGCGGCGACGAGCACCTCCGAGGTCACGGCGCTGGCCCTGTTCAGCGCGCTCTGCACCGGCGGCAGCGTCGAACTGGCCGGGGAGACACCCGACTTCGCGGGACGCTCCGGCGTGATCAACGCGATTCCGTCGGCCTTCGCCGAACTCCTCGACGAGGCGGGCGACATCACCGCCGACACCATCCTGTTCGCGGGCGAGCCGCTGCCGGCACCGCTCGTGCAGCGGATACGCCAGGCGGTTCCCGGCGCCCGGATCGTGGGCACCTACGGGCCGAGCGAATCCTTCGGTGCCACCGCCTTCGCGCCGCAGGAGGGCGACGAGCCGGCCCCGGGGGGCGAGACGGCCCTCGGAACACCCCTTCCCTCCGTACGGACCTATGTGCTCGGCGCCGGGCTCACCCCGGTTCCGCCGGGCGCGGTCGGCGAGCTGTACATAGCCGGCACCACCCTGGGGCGCGGCTACCAAGGCCGTGCCGAACTCACCTCCGCGCACTTCGTGGCGGACCCGTTCGGCCCCGCCGGATCGCGGATGGTGCGCACCGGCGATCTGGTCCGACGGCACGCCGACGGCCACCTCGCCCACGTACGGCGCGGTGACACGCAGCTGACGATCCGCGGCGAGCGGATCGAACCGGCCGAGGTCGCGGCCGTCCTGCAGCAGCACCCCTCGGTGAGCCAGGCGGTGGTGGCCGCCCACGACGGCGACACCAGGCGACTGGTCGGCTACGTGGTCGCAGAGGCGGGCGCCGACACCGGCGAACTCACCGCCTTCGCCGAGCAGCGCCTGCCCGCGTACCTGGTCCCCGCGGCGTTCGTGGTTCTCGACGAACTGCCGCTGACCCCGGCCGGGAAGCTGGACCGCTCGGCCCTGCCCGATCCCGGATCCGCCGGCCCCGCCTACCGCGCCCCGCGCAGCGAGCAGGAGGAGAAGCTCTGCGAGCTGTTCGCCGAAGTCCTCGGCCTCGAACGCGTAGGCATCGACGACGACTTCTTCGAACTCGGCGGCAACTCCCTGACGGCGACCCGCCTGACCAGCCGCATCCGCAAGACCCTCGGAGTCTCTGTGACCATCCGAGCCATTTTCCAACACCGCAACATCGCTGAATTGTCGCGCACGGTGAAGAGTGCGAACACGTCGAGTCGCCCCCGTCTGCGCAAGATGAACAGGAGTGGACAGTAATGATCCCGTTGTCTTTCGCGCAGCGCCGACTGTGGTTCATCGAGCAGTTCGAGGGCCCCTCGGCGACGTACAACGTCCCGTTCCTGGTGCGGTTGACCGGCGCCCTGGACGTGGCGGCACTCCAGGCAGCCGTACGCGACGTGGTGGTCCGGCACGAGAGCCTGCGCACGCTGATCGTCGCGAACGCCGAGGGCGTTCCGTCCCAGCAGGTCGTGCCGGTGGACCAGCTCATGTTCGAGGTGCCGGTCGTCGAGGTGGCGCCCGACGCGCTGGACCACGCCGTCGACCAGGCGGGCCGAGCCACGATGGACCTCGCCACCGAGATCCCGGTGCGCGCCACCCTGTTCCGCTCCGGACCGCAGGAGCACGTCCTCGTGCTGCTGATCCACCACATCGCCAGCGACGGAGAGTCGGTGGTTCCGCTGGCGCGCGACCTGGACACCGCCTACACGGCCCGGATCCTGGGCGAGGCCCCGGACTATCCCGAGCTGCCGGTCCAGTACATCGACTACACCCTGTGGCAGCGCGAGGTGCTGGGCGACGAGGACGACCCCGACAGCGTCCTGTCGGCCCAGGTGAAGTACTGGCGCGACGAGCTCACGGGCACTCCGCAGCCGCTGCGCCTGCCCACCGACCGCCCCCGCCCGCCGGCCGCCAGCCACCGCGGCGGCATCGTGGAGTTCCCGATCGAACCCGAACTGCTCGCCGCCGTCGAGGAGTTCGCCCTCGACCGCGACGTGTCGGTGCCGATGGTGATGCAGACGGCCCTGGCGGTTCTGCTCCAGCACCTGGGCGCCGGCGAGGACATCCCGATCGGAAACACGATCGCGGGCCGTACCGACGACGAACTCCAGGACCTGATCGGGTTCTTCGTCAACACCTGGGTGCTGCGCACGGACCTGTCGGGCAACCCGACGTTCAACCAGCTCATCGGGCAGGTCCAGGAGAAGGCGCTGGCCGCCTACGACAAGCAGGACGCACCCTTCGAGCGCCTGGTGGAGGAGCTGAACCCGGAGCGGTCCACCGCCTACCACTCGCTGTTCCAGGTGATGTTCACCTGGGAGAACGAGCGCTGGATCGACCTCGAACTGCCCGGTGGGCTGCAGGCGCGCCTGGAGGTCCAGGCGACCTCGTCGGCCAAGTTCGACCTGGAGTTCAACTACTTCGCCGACCCCACCAAGCCGGGCATGCTCGTCTACATCGAGTACGCGACCGACCTCTTCGACCACGGGACGGTCGAGGCCATCGGGGCCCGCTACGTCCGCGTCATCGAGCAGATGGTGGCCGACCCGGACAAGCCGGTCCGGCAGGCGGACGTGCTGGAGCCGGCCGAGCGGGAGCTGGTGCTGCGCGGGTTCAACGACACGGCCAGGCCGACCCCCCTGGTGACGGTTCCCGAGCTGTTCGAGCGGCAGGTGGCCCGGACGCCGGACGCCGAGGCCGTGGTCTTCGACGGCGCCGCGCTGACGTACCAAGAGCTGGACGCGCGGGCCAACCGGCTGGCGCGTGAGCTGGTCCGGCGCGGCGTCGGCCCGGAGACGGTGGTGGCGCTCTCGCTGCCGCGCTCGGCGGACCTGGTCGTCGCGCTGCTCGGTGTGCTGAAGGCGGGCGGCGCGTATCTGCCGATCGACCCCAAGTACCCCAGCACCCGGCTCGACTTCATCTTCTCGGACGCCAGCCCGCAGCTGCTGCTGACCGACGCGGAGACCGTCGGGATCCTCCCGGAGACCGACACCCCGCGCCTGTTCCTCAGCGACCTCGACCTGACCGGCGACGCGGACGGCACGCCGCTCCAGGACGCCGAGCGGCTCTCCCCGCTGCGACCCGACCACATCGCGTACGTGATGTACACCTCCGGCTCCACCGGGCAGCCCAAGGGCGTCGCGATCACCCACCACACCGTGGTCAACGGTGTGACGCGGCTGGTGTCCGCGGTGGGAGTGGACTCGAACACGTGGCTGCTGGCCGGCACCTCCATCAACTTCGACGTGTCGGTGTTCGAACTGTTCACCGCGCTGTCGACCGGCGGCACCCTCGAAGTGGCCCGGGACGTCCTGGTCATCGGTGAACGCGGTGGCTGGTCGGGCGGAGTCATCAGCACCGTCCCGTCCGTCTTCGTCGAACTGCTCGACCAGGTGGGCGGCGACATCAGCGCCGAGACCGTCGTCTTCGCCGGCGAGGCGCTGTCGCCGGCGCTGGTGCGCCGGGTCCGCGAGACGATCCCCGGCATCCGGGTGGTCAACGCCTACGGACAGACCGAGTCCTTCTACGCCACCACCTTCGCCCTGCTGCCCGAAGAGGAGTGGGACGGCGCGAGCAGCGCCCCGATCGGCACTCCGCTCGGGAACATGCGCACCTACGTCCTGGGTCCCGGCCTGGAGCCGGTCCCCGTCGGCGTGGTGGGCGAGCTGTACGTGGCGGGCAATGTGGCCCGCGGGTACTACGGCCGGACCAAGATGACCGCGGAGCGCTTCGTCGCCGACCCCTACGGCCCGCCCGGGGCACGGATGTACCGCACCGGCGACCTGGCCCGCTGGAACGCCCACGGCCAGCTGGAGTACGCCGGCCGTGACGACTCCCAGGTGAAGATACGCGGATTCCGCATCGAGCCCGGCGAGATCGAGGCCGCGCTGACGGCCCACCCGAGCGTCGCCCAGGCCGTGGTGGTCGTCCACGAGGGCCGCAGCGGCACCGGCAAGCAACTCGTCGGCTACGTCGTCCCGGTGGAGGTCGAGGAGAGCGGTCTGGGCAGCGTCGAGAGCCTCGGCGACCTCGACATCGACATCACCGCCGGTGTCTCGGCCCGCGACCTGCGCCGCTTCGTGGCCGCCAAGCTGCCCGAGTTCATGGTCCCCTCGGTGTTCGTGATGCTGGACCGGCTGCCGCTGACCCCCAACGGCAAGCTGGACCGGGCGGCCCTGCCCGAACCGGAGTTCACCGGCGGCGAGTACCGCGCGCCGCGCACTCCCGCCGAGCAGGTCCTCGCCGCCGTCTACGCCGAGGTCCTCGGCCTCGACCGGGTCGGCATCGACGACGACTTCTTCGCCATCGGCGGCGACAGCATCCGCTCGATCCAGGTGGTCTCCCGGGCCCGGGCGGAGGGCGTCGAGGTCACCCCCCGGCAGATCTTCGAGAGCCGCACAGTGGCCGAACTCGCCCAGGTCGCCCAGGCCGGCGGCCCCGCCGGAGCGGGCGTCGTCCTGGAGGAGCTCGAAGGCGGCGGCGTCGGCTGGATGCCGTTGCTGCCCGTCGGCAAGTACCTGATGGAACTGGGCGGCGGCATCAACCGGTTCTCCATGTCCCTGGTCCTGGAACTGCCTCGGGGCATCGACCAGGAGGGCCTCGCCGCGACCCTCGGCGCGGTCCTCGACCGCCACGACGCGCTCCGCTCCCGCCTGGTGTCCGGCGACGACTGGGGCCTGGAGGTCGACGCGCCCGGCACGGTGGACGTGCCGAGCCTGATCCACCGCGTCGAGTGCGACGGCCGCTGGAACGAGCAGTGGCAGCAACTCGCCGCCGCGGAACTGGACGCGGCCACCGGCCGGCTCGATGCGGCCGCGGGGACGATGGCGCAGTTCGTGTGGTTCGACGCGGGCAGCGACGCCCCGGGCCGCCTCCTGGTGGTGCTGCACCACTTCGTGATCGACGGGGTGTCCTGGCGCATCCTGCTTCCCGACTTCGCCGCCGCCTGGGAACACGTACGAGCCGGTCGCACACCGCAGCCCGCGGCCACCACGACCTCGGCCCGGCGCTGGGCGCACGCCCTCGTCGATGCCGCCGCATCACCCGAGCGGGTCGCCGAACTCGACCTGTGGCGCGAGGTGGTCGCCGGACCGGACCCGGTCCTCGGCAGCCGCCCCCTCGACCCCGAGGTCGACGTCGTCTCCAAGTCCGGGCACATCTGGGTACGGCTGCCGGAGACGATCACCGAGACCCTGCTCAACACCCTGCCCGCGACCTTCCGCGGCGGCGTCAACGACGGCCTGCTCACCGCCCTCGCCCTCGCGGTCACCCGCTGGCGCCGGGCACGCGGCATCGAGGAGCCCTCGACGCTGATCCGCCTCGAAGGCCACGGCCGCGAGGAGGACGCCGTCCCAGGGGCGGACCTGTCCAGCACCGTGGGCTGGTTCACCACCATGTTCCCCGTCCGGCTCGACCTCGCCGGCGTCGACCTCGACGAGGCCTTCGCGGGCGGCGCGTCCGCGGGCGAAGCGATCAAGGCCGTCAAGGAACAGCTCCTCGCCATCCCGGACAAGGGCATCGGCTACGGCCTGCTGCGCTACCTCAACCCGCAGACCGCGGCGGAGCTGAAGCAGCACTCCACGGGCCAGATCGGCTTCAACTACCTGGGCCGGTACTCGACCACGGACATGCCCGAGCACCTGCGCGGCCTCGGCTGGACCCAGGCCGAGGGGACCACCGAACTGGTCGCCGACCCGGACGCCGACATGCCCGCCCTCTCGACGCTCGACCTGAACGCCATCGTCACCGACGGCGAGCACGGCCCGCAGCTCAGCGCCCGGCTCGGCTTCGCCACCGGAGTGCTCGACGAGGCCGACGTACAGGAACTGGCCGACTACTGGCGGACCGCGCTCGAAGCCCTGGCCCGGCACGCCGAGCAGCCCGGCGCCGGCGGACTCACACCCTCGGACCTGGCACTCGTGTCGGCCACCCAGCGCGAGATCGACCGGTGGGAGCAGCAGTACCCGGGCCTGTCGGACGTCTGGCCGCTGACCGCGACGCAGTCGGGTCTGCTGTTCCACACCCTGATGGTCGACGCCGCGTTCGACGCCTACCAGATGCAGATGGTGTTCCACCTGTCCGGGCAGGTCGTCCCGTCCCGGATGCGGGCCGCCGGCCAGGCTCTCCTGGACCGCTACGCCGCCCTGCGCACCGCGTTCGTGGCCGACGCGGCAGGAGACCAGGTCCAAGTCGTCCTCGACCACGTCGAACTGCCCTGGCGGGAGGTCGACTTCAGCCGCCTCGGCGAGGAGGCGCGCGGCGCGGCGCTCAAGCAGCTGCTGGCCGAGGACCACGCCACGCACTTCGACCCGGTCACGCCGCCGATGCTGCGGATGACCCTGGTGACCATGGGCCCGGACCGGGCCGAGCTGGTCTTCACCGCCAACCACGTGCTGTTCGACGGCTGGTCGGTGCCGCTGCTCCTTGAGGACCTGCTGCGGCTCTACGGCTCCGGCGGGGACGCCTCGGCGCTGCCCCGGGTGCGCGGATACCGGGACTTCCTGGTGTGGCTGTCGCAGCAGGACCGCGACGAGGCCGCCCGGGTGTGGGCCGACGAGCTCGCCGGGATCGAGGAGCCCACCCTGCTCGTCCCCGCCGCCGTGTCGTCCGACGCGGCACCCACGGGCATCGGCCAGGTCGACGTCCCCCTGACCGCCGAGCTCTCCCAGGAACTGTCCCGGCGCGCCGCCGAGCTGGGCGTCACCATGAACACCGTCGTACAGGCCGCCTGGGGCCTCCTCCTCGGCGGGCTGACCGGCCGTCAGGACGTGGTGTTCGGCACCACGGTGTCCGGCCGCCCGCCCATGGTGCCGGGCGTGGACTCCATGGTCGGACTGTTCATCAACACCCTCCCGGTGCGGGTGGACTGCGCCCCCGCGGACACCCTCGGCGAGGTACTGACCGGCCTCCAGGACCGCCAGGGCGCGCTCCTGGACCACCAGCACTACGGCCTCGCCGAGATCCACCACGCCACCGGTCTCAAGTCGCTCTTCGACACCATCGTGGTGTTCGACTCCTACCCGATCGACCGCGCGGGCATCTCCGAGGCGTACTCGGCGGCGGGCATCGCCGTCACCGGCATCAGCCCGCTCAGCGGCACCCACTACCCGATGATCGTGACGGCCACCGCCGAACCACGGCTGCGCGTCGCCCTGGAATACCAGCACCACCTCTTCGACAGCGCCGCCGTCGAGACCATCGCCGCACGGTTCCAGCGGATCCTGCAGCAGCTCGTCGAGGACCCGCAGGTGCGCGTCGGCCAGGTCGACGTGCTGGAGGCGGCCGAACGCGACCGGCTCCTGGTCGAGTTCAACGACACGGCCGCGCCGGCCCCCGAGCTGACGGTCCCCGGACTGTTCGAGCGCCAGGCGGCCCGCACCCCGGACGCCGTCGCGGTGGTCTTCGAGGACACCTCGCTGACCTACCGGGAGCTGGACGTGCGGGCCAACCGGCTGGCCCGCGAGCTGATCGGGCGCGGGGCGGGCCCGGAGACCGTGGTGGGCCTCGCCCTGCCGCGCTCCGCCGAGCTGGTGGTGGCGATGCTCGCCATCCTCAAGTCCGGTGCCGGATACCTGCCGATCGACCCGAAGTACCCGAGCCACCGCCTGGACTTCATCCTGTCCGAGGCCCGGCCGCGGCTGATCCTCACCGATGCCGCGACCGCGGACGTGCTGCCGCCCACCGACATCGCCCACCTCCACCTGGACGACCTCGACGGGGACGGCGCCGGCAACGGTGCACCGCTGCGCGACGAGGACCGCACGACACCGCTGCACCCCCAGCACCTGGCCTACGTCATGTACACCTCGGGCTCCACCGGGACCCCCAAGGGCGTCGTGATCACGCACGGCACCGTCGTCAACGGCGTGACGCAGCTCGCCTCGCGCGTCGGCGCAGAGGAGGGCTCGCGTATGCTGGCGAGCACCTCCATCAACTTCGACGTGTCGGTGTTCGAGATCTTCACCGCACTGTCGAGCGGCGCGAGCATCGAGGTCGTCCGCGACGCCCTGGTCCTCGGTGAGCGCGACGGCTGGACGGGCAGTGTCATCAGCACGGTCCCGTCCGTCTTCGCCGAGCTGATCGACCGGCTGGAGGACCGGATCAGCGCCGAGACACTGGTGTTCGCCGGCGAGGCGCTCCCCGCATCGCTGGTACACAAGATCCGTGCATCGATGCCCGGGGTACGGGTGGTCAATGCCTACGGACAGACCGAGTCCTTCTACGCCACCACCTCCTCGGACTCCGGCGACGGAACCGGCAGCGCTCCGATCGGCACCCCGATCGGAAACATGCGCGCCTACGTCCTGGGCCCCGGCCTCCTGCCGGTCCCCCCGGGAGTGGTGGGCGAGCTGTACATCGCCGGCGCCGTGGCGCGCGGCTACCTGGGCCGGGCCGCACTGACCGCGGAGCGATTCGTCGCCGACCCCTTCGGCGCCGTGGGCTCGCGCATGTACCGCACCGGTGACCTCGCGCGGTGGAACGCCGACGGCCAGCTGGAGTACGTCGGCCGCGACGACGCGCAGGTCAAGGTACGCGGCTTCCGCGTCGAACCCGGCGAGATCGAGGCAGCCGTCACCGCCCACCCCGGCATCGCGCAAGCCGCGGTCGTCGCCCGCGAAACGGGCTCCGGCAAGCGGCTCGTGGCCTACGCGGTCCCCGCCGCGGCGGGCGAGGACGGCGCCGGCGCCGACATCGACGAGCTGCGCAAATTCGTGGCGGCCCAGCTGCCGGAGTTCATGGTGCCGTCGGCCTTCGTGGTCCTGGACCGGCTGCCGCTGGCCCCCAACGGCAAGCTGGATCGGGCGGCCCTGCCCGAGCCGGAGTTCACCGGCGACACCTACCGGGCACCGCGGACCCCGCAGGAAGAGGTCCTCTGCGCGCTGTTCGCCGAGGTCCTCGGACTCGACCAGGTCGGCATCGACCACAACTTCTTCGACATCGGCGGGCACTCCCTGCTGGCGACCCGGCTCGTCAGCCGGATCCGTACGTCGCTGGGCATCGAGGTTCCCATCAGGACGGTGTTCGACTCGCCCACCGTCGTGGAGCTCACCGGACACCTGTCCTCGGGCTCGCGGGCACGGCCGCAGCTGCACAGGGCGGAGCACCGGCCGGACCTGGTGCCGCTGTCGTTCGCGCAGCGCCGCCTGTGGTTCATCGACAAGTTCGAGGGCCCTTCGGCCACCTACAACGCGCCCTTCCCGCTGCGGCTGACCGGCACCCTGGACGTGGCCGCGCTGGAGTCGGCGGTACGGGACGTCGTGGCCCGGCACGAGAGCCTGCGCACGCTGATCGTCGAGGACGCCGAGGGCGTCCCGCACCAGCGAGTGCTCCCGGCGCACGAGGCCACCCTGGACATGCCGGTCGTCGAGACGGACGCCGAAAGCCTGGCCGACGCCATGGCCGAGGCCGTGGCCCACCCGTTCGACCTGTCCTCGGACATCCCGGTGGCGGCGACCCTGTTCCGGGTCGGCGAGCAGGAGCACGTCCTGGTACTGCTGATCCACCACATCGCCAGCGACGGCGAATCCATGGCGCCCCTGGCCCGGGACCTCGCCACCGCCTACACCGCACGCCGCGAGGGCGAGGCCCCGCAGTGGGCGGACCTGGCGGTGCAGTACGTCGACTACACGCTGTGGCAGCGCGAGGTGCTCGGGGACGAGAACGACCCCGACAGCGCGCTGTCCGCCCAAGTCCGGTACTGGCGCGAGGAGTTGACGGGAGTTCCGCAGCCGCTTCAGCTGCCCGCGGACCGCCCGCGCCCGCCGGCCGCCAGCCACCGCGGCGACACGGTGGAGTTCGGCCTCGCACCGGACGTGATCGCCGCCGTCGACGAGCTGGCCCGCACTCACGGCGTGACCGTGTCCATGGTCCTGCAGTCGGCCCTCGCGGTGCTGCTGCACGGCCTCGGCGGGGGCGACGACGTGACCATCGGATCCCCGATCGCCAACCGCACCGACGAGGGCCTCGCGGACCTCATCGGGTTCTTCGTCAACACCTGGGTGCTGCGCGCCGACCTGTCGGGAAACCTCTCGTTCGAGGAACTGCTCCAGCAGGTGCGGAACAAGTCCTTGGCCGCGTACGACAACCAGGACGTTCCGTTCGAGCGCCTCGTGGAGGAGCTGAACCCGGAGCGCTCCACCGCGTACTCGCCGCTGTTCCAGGTGATGTTCGCCTGGCAGAACTTCGCCCGGAAGGACTTCACCCTGCCCGACGTGCGGGTGGAGTTCGAGCGGGTGCGCAACGAGTCCGCGAAGTTCGACCTGTTCTTCAACATGGCCGACCTGCCCGGCATGGGCGTCCTCGGCCATCTTGAGTACGCCACCGACCTGTTCGACCGCGAGACCGTCGAGGCCATCGCGGCCCGGTTCACCCGCGTCGTCGGTCAGCTGGCGGCCGATCCGCGCCGGCGCGTCGGCACGGTCGAACTGGTCGAGCCGGCCGAGCGGGAGCTGGTGCTGCGCGAGTTCAACGACACGGCGGTGGAGATCCCCGACGTAACCGTTCCCGGGCTCTTCGAGCGCCAGGTCGCGCGAACCCCGGACGCGGTCGCGGTGGTGCACGGCGAACAGTCGCTGACGTACCGGGAGCTCGATGCGCGGGCCGGCCGGCTGGCGCGCGAACTGGCCGGACGGGGCGTGGGGCCCGAGACGGTGGTGGCTCTGTCGCTGCCGCGCTCGGCGGACCTGGTCACCGCGCTCCTGGGCGTGCTGAAGGCGGGCGGTGCGTATCTGCCGATCGACCCCAAGTACCCCAGCACCCGGCTCGACTTCATCCTGTCCGACGCGCGTCCGACGCTGCTGCTGACCGACGCGGAGACCGTCGGGATCCTGCCGGAGACCGACATCCCGCGCCTGCTCCTCGGCGACCTCGACCTTGGCGCGACCGGGCCGGACACCGGCGCCGAAGACGCGGAGCGGCTCACGGCGCCGCGGCCCGGGCACGTGGCGTACGTGATGTACACCTCCGGCTCGACCGGCCGCCCCAAGGGCGTCGCGATCACCCACCACAACGTGGTGAACGGCGTCTCGGGCCTGGCGTCGTCCACCGGCATGGTGGAGGGCACCCGGACCCTGGCGGGCACGTCCATCAACTTCGACGTGTCGGTGTTCGAGATCTTCACGACGCTGACGACCGGCGGCACCCTTGAAATCGCCCGGGACGTCCTGGTCATCGGCGAGCGCGGCGGCTGGAGCGGCGGCGTCATCAGCACCGTCCCGTCGGTCTTCGCCGAGCTGCTCGACCAGACGGCCGGCGAGATCAACGCCGACACCGTCGTGTTCGCCGGCGAGGCGCTCCCGGCCTCGCTGGTGCGCCGGGTCCAGGAGACGATCCCCGGCGTCCGGGTGGTCAACGCCTACGGACAGACCGAGTCGTTCTACGCCACCACGTTCCCCATGTCGCCCTGCGCGGGATGGGAACGCGCGGGCAGCGCTCCGATCGGCGCCCCGATCGGGAACATGCGCGCCTATGTCCTGGGCCCCGGCCTCGAACCGGTCCCGGTCGGCGTAGTGGGCGAGCTGTACGTCGCCGGAAACGTCGGGCGCGGCTATCACCGGCGCCCCGCGCTGACGGCCGAGCGCTTCGTCGCCGACCCGTTCGGCCCGGCCGGTTCGCGGATGTACCGCACCGGCGACCTGGCCCGCTGGAACGCCGACGGCCAGCTGGAGTACGCCGGCCGCGGGGATGCCCAGGTGAAGGTGCGGGGCTTCCGCATCGAGCCCGGCGAGGTCGAGGCCGCGCTGACGGCCCACCCCGAGGTGGCCCAGGCAGTGGCGATCGTCCGCGACGGGCCCGGCCGCTCCAAGCAGCTCGTGGGCTACGTCGTTCCGGTCGGCGTGGACGCCGACCACAGCGTCGACGGGCTCGGCGATCTCGAAGTGGACATGACCGCCGGTCTGTCCGCGCGCGACCTGCGCCGCTTCGTCGCCGCCAAGCTGCCCGAGTTCATGGTGCCGTCGTCCTTCGTGGTCCTGGACCGGCTGCCGCTGGCCCCCAACGGCAAGCTGGACCGAGCCGCCTTGCCCGATCCGGAGTTCACCGGCGGCGAGTATCGCGCGCCGCGCACCGCGGTCGAGCAGACGCTCGCCGCCGTCTACGCCGACGTGCTCGGCCTGGACCGGGTCGGTCTCGACGACGACTTCTTCGCCGTGGGCGGCGACAGCATCCGCTCGATCCAGGTCGTCACCCGGGCCCGGGCCCAGGGCATCGAGGTGACGCCACGTCAGATCTTCGAGCAGCGGACCGTCGGCGAGCTCGCCGAGGTTGCCACGAGTGACCTCGGCGCCCGCCAGGTCCTCGAGGAGCTCGAAGGCGGCGGCGTGGGCCGGCTCCCCCTGCTGCCCATCGGCGCCTACATGCTCGAACTCGGCGGCGGCTTCGACCGGTTCTCCATGTCCATCGCGCTGGAACTGCCCGAAGGGATCGACGAGCAGCAGCTCGTCGCCACCCTGGGTGCGGTCGTCGACCACCACGACATCCTGCGCTCCCGCCTCCTCCTGGAGGACGGCGGCGCCCTGGACATCACCGAGCCCGGTACGGCCGACGTGGCCGCGCTGGTGCACCGGGTCGCCTGCGACGGCGCCTGGAGCGACTGGGATCAGGCAGCCGCGGCAGAGCTGGACGCCGCGACCGGCCGTCTCGACCCGGCCGCCGGAGTCATGGCCCAGTTCGTCTGGTTCGACCCCGACCAGGGAGCCGGCCGACTCCTGGTGGCACTGCACCACCTGGTCGTCGACGGCGTGTCCTGGCGGATCCTGGTCCCCGACCTCGCCGAGGCGTGGAAGCAGATCCGAGCCGGCCGGACACCGGAACTCCCCGAGGTCGGCACGTCGGTGCGCCGCTGGACGCACGCCCTGGTGGACGAGGCGGGCAGCCCCGAGCGGGTGGCCGAACTCGACCTGTGGCGCGGCATGCTGGACGGACCCGACCCCATCCTGGGCTCGCGTCCGCTGGACCCCGCGGTGGACGTGCTGTCCACCGTCGAACACCTTGAGATCCAACTGCCGGTGGCGGTGACCGAGGCGCTGCTCACGTCGGTGCCGGCCGCCTTCCACGGCGGTGTCAACGACGGCCTGCTCGCCGCTCTCGCCCTCGCGGTCGCCAAGTGGCGTCGTGGGCGCGGCGTGTCCGAGCCGTCGGCACTGATCCGCCTCGAAGGCCACGGCCGTGAGCAGGACGTGGTGCCGGGCGCCGACCTGTCGCGCACCATGGGCTGGTTCACCAGCATGTTCCCGGTCCGCCTGGACACCGCCGGCTTCAGCCTCGACGAGGCGTTCGCCGGCGGCCCGGCCGCGGGCGGTGTGGTCAAGGCGGTCAAGGAGCAACTGCGGGCGGTCCCGGACAAGGGGCTCGGCTTCGGTCTCCTGCGCTACCTCAACCCCGAGACCGCGGCGGAGCTGCGACAGCACTCGGCGGGCCAGATCGGGTTCAACTACCTGGGCCAGTTCTCCTCGGCCGACATGCCCGAGGAGCTCCGAGGGCTCGGCTTCACCCAACTGCCCGACATGGACGCGCCCCTGGACGCCGACATGCCGGCGATGTCGACCGTGGAGATCAACTCGGCAGTCCTGGACACCGGTCAGGGCCCGCAGCTCGGCGCGGTGATCGGCTTCCCATCCGGCGTGCTCGGCCGCGAAGAGGTGCAGGAACTGGCCGACCTGTGGTGCGAGGCGCTGGCGGCGCTCGCCCGCCACGTCGCCGCTCCCGGCGCCGGTGGGCTCACCCCCTCGGACCTGCCGCTGGTGTCGGTGCGCCAAAGCGACATCGAGGCCTGGGAGCAGCGCTACCCCGGCCTGGCGGACGTCTGGCCGCTGACCCCGCTCCAGTCCGGTCTGCTCTTCCAGTCCACGATGCTCGACGACAACACCTTCGACGCGTACCAGATGCAGATCGTCTTCCACGTCTCCGGAGAGGTCGACCCCGCCCGGATGCGCAGCTCCGGACAGGCGGTGCTCGACCGGTACGCCAGCCTGCGCACCGCGGTCGTCACCGACTCCGACGGCAACCAGGTCCAAGTCGTCCTCGACCACGTCGAGGTGCCCTGGCGGGAGGTCGACCTGCGCGGCCTGGAGGAGTCGGCCCGTGAGGAGGCGTTCGAGCGGCTCCTCGCCGAGGACCACCACGAGCACTTCGACCCGGCCAAGCCTCCGCTGCTGCGGCTGACGCTGGTCACCATGGGCCCGGACCGCTCCGAGCTGGTCCTGACCGCCCATCACGTGCTGTTCGACGGATGGTCGTTCCCGCTCCTGATGCAGGATCTGCTGCGGCTGTACGGCTCCGGCGGCGACGCCTCGGCGCTGCCGCGGGTGCGCGGGTTCCGGGACTTCCTGGTCTGGATCTCCCAGCAGGACCACGACGCGACCGCCCGGGCCTGGGCCGAGGAACTCGTCGGCGCCGAGCCCACCGTGCTCGCCCCCGCCGCCCCGGACACCGAGGGCGTCGGACAGATCGACATCCCGCTGCCGCTGGAGGAGGCCCGTGCCCTGAACCGGCGCGCCTCCGAGCTGGGCGTCACCGTCAACACCCTGCTCCAGGGCGCCTGGGGCGTACTGCTCGGCCAGCTCACCGGCCGTCAGGACGTGGTGTTCGGCGCCACAGTCTCCGGACGCCCGCCCGCCCTGCCCGACGTCGACTCGATCATCGGCCTGTTCATCAACACCCTTCCGGTCCGCGTCGCATACGCCCCGGGGGACTCGCTGGCCGATCTGGTGACCGGTCTGCAGAAGCGCCAGGCGGCCCTGCTCGACCACCACTACTACGGTCTGAGCGACATCCAGCAGTCCCTCGGCCAGGGAAGCCTGTTCGACACGCTGGTCGTCTTCGAGTCGTTCCCGGTGGACAAGGAAGGCCTGACCGACGCCAACACGGCGGCGGGCATCGCCTTCACCGGCATCCGGCCCTTCTCCGGCACCCACTACCCGCTGGCCCTTATGGCCGGCGCCGAACCGCACCTCATGATGGTGCTGCAGTACCAGCAGGGCGCCTTCGGCCGGGACGAGGTGGAGGCGATCGCGGCTCGGCTGGCGCGGATCCTGCGGCAGGTGGCGGCCGATCCGACCGTGCCGGTCGGTCAGGTGGACGTGCTGGAGCCGGCCGAGCACGAGCGGCTGCTCGAACTCAATGACACGGCCATGTCCACCCCCGGACTGACCGTTCCCACCCTGTTCGAGCGCCACGCCGCGGCGACCCCGGACGCCGTGGCGGTGGTCTGCGACGACGAGTCGCTGACGTACGGCGAGGTGAATACGCGGGCCAACCGGCTGGCGCGGGAACTGATACGGCGCGAAGTCGGCCCCGAGTCGGTGGTGGCTGTCTCGCTGCCGCGCTCGGCGGACCTGGTCGTCGCGCTGCTCGCGGTGCTCAAGGCCGGCGGCGCCTACCTGCCGATCGACCCCAAGTACCCCAGCCACCGACTGGAGGCCATCCTCGGCGAGGCCCGGCCGCAACTGATCCTCACGAACACCGCCACCGAGTCCGTGCTGCCACCCGGTGACAGCGTCCGCTTCCACCTGGACGCCTTCGACTTCGAGCAGGCGGGACCGGACACCGATCCCACCGGCCGGGAACTGACGGCCCCGCTGCGGCCGGAGAACCTGGCGTACGTCATGTACACCTCTGGTTCCACCGGCACGCCGAAGGGCGTCGCCATCACCCACCGCACCGTCGTCAACGGTGTGCTGAAGCTGGCCGCGCAGGTGGGCACGGGTCCGGACCGGCGCACGCTGGCGAGCACCTCGGTCAACTTCGACGTCTCGGCGTTCGAGATCTTCACCACCCTCACTTCGGGCGGCAGCATCGAAGTGGTCCGTGACGTCCTCGTCCTCGGCGAGCGCGACGGCTGGACGGGCAGTGTGATCAGCACCGTCCCCTCCGCCTTCGCCGAGCTCGTCGACCAGATCGCGGACCACACCACCGTCGAGACACTTGTCTTCGCCGGCGAGGCGCTGCCGGCGACGCTGGTGCACCGGGCCCGCCAGGCATTCCCCGGCGTGCGGGTGGTCAATGCCTACGGGCAGAGCGAGTCCTTCTACGCCACCGCCTTCGCCATCCCCGGCGACGAGGAGTGGACCGGCTCGGGGAGCACACCCATCGGCACGCCGCTGGGCAACATGCGCACCTACGTGCTCGGTCCCGGGCTGTCTCCCGTACTTCCCGGTGTCGTCGGGGAGTTGTACGTCGCGGGGAGCATCGGCCGTGGCTACCACGACCGTCCGGGCCTGACCGCGGAACGCTTCGTCGCCGACCCCTTCGGACCCGCCGGCTCGCGGATGTACCGCACCGGCGACCTCGCCCGCTTGAACGAGGAGGGCCGGCTCGAATACGCGGGCCGCGACGACTCCCAGGTCAAGGTGCGCGGATTCCGTGTCGAGCCCGGCGAGGTCGAGGCCGCTCTCACCGCCCACCCGGACATCGCGCAGGCGGCCGTCATCGCCCGCGAGGGCCGCGCCGGCAACGCCGGCAGGCAACTCGTCGCCTACGTGGTCCCGGCGAGCGACGGCCTCTCCGTCGGCGAACTGCGCCACCTGGCCTCGGAACGCCTGCCGGACTACATGGTCCCCGCGGCCTTCGTGCCGCTGGAGCGGCTCCCGCTGGCCCCGAACGGCAAGCTGGACCGGGCCGCCCTGCCCGAGCCGGAGTTCACCGGCGGGGCCTACCGGGCGCCCCGGACGCCGCGCGAAGAGGTGCTGTGCGGACTGTTCGCCGAAGTGCTGGGCCTCGAACGGGTCGGCATCGACGACGACTTCTTCACCCTGGGCGGGCATTCACTGCTGGCCAGCCGGCTCATCAACCGGATCCGTACGCTGCTCGGCGTCGCGATCCCCATCCGGGTCATGTTCCAGTCGCCCACCGTCGTCGAGCTGAACGAATACCTGGCGTCGGGCACCGGCTCGTCCGAATTCACCGATCCGTTCGGTGTCGTGCTGCCGCTGAAGACCGACGGGGACCAGGCGCCCCTGTGGTTCGTCCACCCCGGTGTGGGGCTCTCCTGGGCCTACATGGGCTTCGCCGGACACCTCGGCGAGGACCGCCCCGCCTACGCGATCCAGGCGCGCGGCTTCGACGGGACGGCACTGCCGGAATCGATCGAGGCGATGATCGCCGACTACCTGGAGCAGATGGTCAAGGTCCAGCCGCAGGGCCCCTTCCATCTGGTGGGGCTCTCCCTCGGCGGCACGCTCGCCCAGGCCATGGCTGCGGAGCTGCAGAAGCAGGGCCACGAAGTGGCGACGCTCGCCCTGCTGGACTGCGTCCCCGCCTCCTGGTTCACGCACAACGAAACGGTCGACGTGTCCGAGGTGCGCGAATTCTTCGGGGAACGGCTCCCGGCCCTGGCGGGCTCGACCGAAGGCGACCGGGAATCACTCGTCGACAACTCGTCGGCCATCATGGTGCGCCACATCACGATGATGAAGGACTTCGAGTCGCCCGTATTCGACGGTGACGCCCTGTTCTTCAATGCGACGTTGAACCCGGACGACTCGTACCGCAGCCACTGGACCCCCTACATCCTGGGCTCCGTACAGGAGTGGGACATCCACTCCACCCACCTCGGCATGAATATGCCGGGCCCTGCGGCCGAGATCTGCAAGGTAATCAACCGGCACCTCAAGGAAATCAAGGCGAATTCGGGAGCATCTCTTGTATGACGTGATTGTGGTTGGCGCACGGGCCGCCGGAGCACCGGCCGCCATGTTGCTCGCGCGCGCCGGATACCGGGTGCTCATGCTGGAGCGGGCCCGGTTCCCCAAGGACACCCTGTCCACCCTCTACATCCACCAGCCCGGTGTGGCGCAGCTGGACCGCTGGGGCGTGCTGCCCGACGTCGTGAACACCGGCGCCCCGGCCCTCGACAACGTCCGCTACACGATCGACGACATCAGGCTCGAAGGCTGCTCCTGGCCGGCCGACGGCAACGCGGCCTCCTACGCGCCCCGGCGCTACCTGCTCGACTCGATCCTGGCGCAAGCCGCGGTGGACGCCGGAGTGGAGTTCCGCGACAACTGCTCGGTGAACGACCTTGTGTGGGAGGACGATCGGGTCGTAGGCGTCCGCATCGGCTCCGTCCGGGGCGGCGGCCAAACCGTCGAACGCGCCCGGCTGGTCATCGGCGCCGACGGAATGCGCTCCACGGTGGCGGCCAAGGTCGAGGCCCCGCTCGTGATCGAGGACCCGTCCCTCACCTGCGCCTACTACACCTACTGGTCGGACCTGCCACAGCAGTTCAGGCTCTTCGAGGCGCCGGGACGCTGGGTCGGCACCGTACCGACCAACGACGGCGCGACGCTCGTGGCGGGCTACTTCCCCCAGTCGGAGTTCGGCAGCGTCCGCGGCGACGCCCTGAACGGCCTGCTCGAATGCGTGGCGCGGACGGCGCCCGAGGTACGCGAACAGATGGCGGGCGGCAGCCGGCTCGAGCGCGTGCACGGCACCGGCGACCAGCGCAACTTCTTCCGGCAGGCCGCCGGTCCCGGCTGGGCCCTCATCGGAGACGCCGGACATCACAAGGACTCGATCACCGCACGCGGGATCACCGACGGCTTCTTCCAGTCCCAGCTCCTCGTGGACTGCATCGGCGACAGCCTCCAGGACCCCGACCGCCTGGAGGCGGCGCTGGAGAGTTTCGCGGTCCAGCGGACCGAGGCCCTCATGCCCTATTACCGCAGCACCCTGAAGACGGGCCGGCTGTCCGCGCCCGCCCACCAGCTGGACATGCTGCGCGCCATTTCCACAAGTCCCGAACTCACCTCCCGGTATTTCTCGACGATGTCGGGCGTCTGCCCGGTCGATGAATTCCTCACCCCCGAGCTCCTCGAACTCATGGCGGATCAGGTGGCCGCGTAACCGGCACCCGCTCCGCTCCACCGCGGGTCCCGCTGCGTGCGGGGCCCGCCCCATCCATCAGTGCAAGTGCAGTTCTGACGGCGGCCGTTTTCTGTGGACGCGAAGGGAATGACGAGATGACCGACGTGACGATCGGCCGTGGTGCCCTGCTCGGTGAGGAACCGACGGTGCTGTTGCGGGAACGGGGGCCGGCGGCCGGGGACGACCGGCTTCCGCTCTCCCTCGGCCAGGAGCAGCTGTACCGGCTGGCATCACAAGGGGCGGAGCACCGCCTGATCGTGGCGCTGCGCCTGAGCGGCGAGCTGCGGCAGACGGCGCTGACCGAAGCGGTGCGGCAGCTGGTGGCCCGGCATGAACCGCTGCGCACCACCTACGCCGTGGTGGACGGCCGCCCCTGCCAGAGCGTGTGGCCCGTCGCTCCCATCGAGCTGGAGTTCGCCGATCTGGAGCCGCTGCCCGCAGCGGATCGCCAGGCCCAACTGGACGTCCGGACCGGGGAGTTGCTCGCAGCACCCTTCAACCTCGCGTCCGGACCGGTGCTGCGGGTGCTCCTGGCCCGCCTGACCGCCACCGAGCATGTCCTGGTGCTGTGCCTGCACCGGATCGCCGCGGACGACTGGTCGAAGGACGTCATCACCGCGGAACTGGGCGAGCTGTACGCGGCGGCCGTGGCGGGCCGGCCCACCCGGCTGCCCGAGCTCACCGCGCGGTACGCGGATCACGCGGCCTGGCAGCGCAAGCGGTTCACCGACGCCAAGCTCGACTCTCGCGTGGACTGCTGGCGCAAGCGCCTCGCCGACCTTCCCGTGCTCCGGCTGCCCACCGACAGGCCCCGGGGCGGCGGGCGCGGCGCGGACGGCGCGCTGTACGAGTTCGAGGTAGCCGCCGACGTCGTCAGCGGCCTGGACGAACTGGCCCGGGAGCAGGGCGGCACGCTGTTCGGCGGCCTGTTCACGGCATGCCAGGTGCTCTTCTCGCGATACACCCAGCAGCAGGACCTGGTGCTCGGCACCATCGCGGCCGGCCGCGAGTCCCGGCCGCAGCTCAAGGACCTGGTCGGCCACTTCGCCAACCCGCTGGTCCTGCGCGGGACCGTGCTGCCGCAGACGCCGTTCACGCAACTGCTCGCCGAGAGCACCCAGACCATCCAGGACGCCCACGCCCACCAGGAGGTGCCCTACGAGCGTCTCCTGGAGGAACTGGGGGACAGGGGAGAGGGGGGCCGCCAGCCGCTGGTGCAGGCGATGGTGGTGCTGCGCGACGCACCCGGCGACGCCCCCGAGCTGCCCGGACTCACGGTGCGGGAGTTCCGGCCGGCCGGAGTCCCCGCCGCGTACGACGTCATGGTGGAGTTCCGCCCGACCGGCACTGGTGGACTGGCCGGTGTCCTGGAGTACGACACGGCGCTGTTCGACGCGACCACCATGGAGCGGCTCGCCCGGCACCTCGGGGTGCTGCTGACCGCCGCCGTGGCCGACCCCTCGCGCCCGGTCGCCGACCTGCCCCTCCTCGACGAGGAGGAGCGCCGCACGGTGACCGCCGACTGGGCCGTCAACCGCGTCGACTTCCCCGCCGACCGCGGGGTGCACGAGCTGGTCGGCGACCGGGCACAGGAGCAGCCCGACGCGGTCGCGGTGGAGGACGGCTCGGACACGACGACGTACGCGGAGCTGGACGCGCGAGCCAACCTGCTGGCCAACCTGCTGGTGTCGGCCGGGGTCCGGCCGGGATCCTTCGTCGCGGTGTGCCTGCCGCGAGGTCCGGAGCTGTTCGCCGCGCTGCTCGGCGTCCTGCGGGCCGGCTGCGCCTACCTGCCACTGGACCCCGACTACCCCTCCGACCGGCTCGCCTTCATGCTCGCCGACGCCGGGGCGACGGTGTGCCTCACCGAACGGCGGCTGACCGCCAAGCTGCTGGACACGGACGTCCGGATGCTGTGCCTGGACGAGGAGAGGGAGACCATCGCCGCGCTGCCGGCCGAGCCTCCGCGGATCCAGGTCTCGGGGCGCGACGCGGCGTACGTCATCTACACCTCGGGCTCCACCGGCCGGCCCAAGGGGACCGTGATCGAGCACCGCTCCATCACCCGCCTGGTGTGCAACGCCGACTACGTCTCGCTGCGCGAGGACGACGTCGTGGGCCAGGGAGCCGACGCGACCTTCGACGCGGCCACCTTCGAGATCTGGGCGCCGCTGGTCGCCGGTGCCCGCCTCGTTGTGATCGACAAGAACACCCTCCTCGACCCGGCCGCACTGATCGGCGCGCTGACCCGGCACCGGATCACCACGCTGTTCCTGACCACCGCCGTGTTCAACCAGGTCGTCGCCGCCGACCCCACCGCCTTCCGCACACTGCGCAACCTGCTCTTCGGCGGCGAGGCGAGCAACTCCGCCCGGGTGGCCCAGGTGCTCGCAGCCGAGCCCCCGGAGCGGCTGCTGAACGTGTACGGGCCCACCGAGACCACCACGTTCGCCACCTGGCACCTGGTGCGCGAGGCCGACGAGAACTCCTCCGTCCCCATCGGCGGTCCGCTCGCCAACACCACGGTCTACGTGCTGGACGAGCAGCTCGCCCCGGTGCCCGTGGGAGTGGTCGGCGAGCTGTACATCGCCGGCCCCGGAGTGGCCCGCGAATATCTCAACCGGCCCGAACTGACCGCGGAACGCTTCCTGGACAACCCGTACGGCGAGGCCCCGGACGACCGGCTGTACCGCACCGGAGACCTGGTGCGGTGGACGTCCGAGGGAGTCATTGAGTACGTGGGCCGGGTCGACCACCAGGTCAAGGTCCGGGGCTACCGGATCGAACCGAGCGAGATCGAGCTGGTTCTCGCACAACACCCGGACATCGAGGCCGCGTTCGTCATGGCCCTGGAGGAGGGCGGGCACAAGCGCCTCGTCGGCTATGTGCGGCCCGCCACCGGGCGGCAGGCGCAGGCGGCCGAGCTGCGCGACTTCGTAGCCGCCCGGCTGCCGGAGTTCATGGTGCCCTCGGCTTTCGTGTCGCTCGACGAGTTCCCGCTCACCCCGAACGGCAAGATCGACCGCAAGGCGCTGCCGGCTCCGGAGCACCCGGTGGAGGGCGGCGACGGACTTGAGCCGCGCACCGACACGGAGCGCCTGCTGGCCGGTATCTGGGCCGAGGTGCTCGGTCTCGCCCAGGTGGGCATCACCGACAACTTCTACCAACTGGGCGGCGACTCGATCCTCGGCATCATGGTCGTCTCCAAGGCGAAGAAGGCCGGGCTGCCGATCACCGCCAAGGACGTGTTCCGGCGGCAGACGATCGCCGAACTGGCCGAGGCGGTGGCCGGCAAGGCGTAGGAGCGCGGCACACCGCGGCCCGCCGGGTTCTGCCCGGCGGGCCGCGGTGCTGTCCGGGAGAGCTCGCTGGGCGAGCGGCTCGCGTCGCACGCCGGAGCCATGAGAAACGGCGGAGGGACCGCACCCTTGGGTGCGGCCCCTCCGCCGTTCGTGGCGTGCAGGCGAGTGGGGGTCCCGTCCGGCTCAGATGCGGCCGCGGCCGAGCTCCAGGAGCGTCATGGCGAGGGCCGTACCGGGCTTGCCGAAGGCCCCGTTGTAGGTAGACAGGATCTCCATCTCGCGCGACAGGTTCACGCGCCGGCCGCCCGATGCGATACGCGTGTCCTGGATCATGGCCGAGAAGGCGATGCGCTCCCGGATCAGGCCGATGATGCGGTTGTCGAGCGCGTCGATGCGCTCGCGGGCGTCGCCGATCAGCGACGCGGCCTGCTCCGTGCGGGCACCGGTCGTCTCGGTAGGCGCCTGCGCGGTGGTGGTGGCGGTCATCTTCGGGCCTCTTCTCGATGGCGGGAGCGGTTGCTTCCGTACGCGGTGCAAGGGGACCGGGAGGCAGCTGCCCGGGCGGTCCTTCGCACCCGCACTCGGCGGGTGCCCACGGCGCCGGCGAGTGCGGCGAACCGTCGCGGACAAGGAGACCCGAGGGCGCGCAACAGGTGCGCAACACGGCTGCCGTGTCGGCCTGTTGCGCACCGGTTGCGGGCCGGAGTGTTCGATGGTCCATGAGCGAACCCGCCCCCGCGCGAGAGGGAGTGTGCCGCGCGGGCGCGGGGGAGCGAGCCAATAGCCGCCATGACGTGGGGAGTTCTGTGGTCGAGGCGAACGGGGGAAGTGGTCGACGGGTGTTGTCGGTCCGGACGTGCATCGTGAGCCGCATGAACGGCCGGCACCGTGCCGCACTCGAGGGCTGCTGCCGAATTCCCATGAATCTATTCCTGTTTGGGAGCGGATCGCGCTGCTCCAGCGCTTCGCGTCCATTCACACGGAGGCATGATGACCAGTCGGACCAGTGATCCCGCAGGCGCCACAGTTGCCCCTTTCCGCCGAAGGTCCGAAGGCCTGCCCAGGCAGCGCCGGGGCAGCGGCGCGGACGGGGCACGCCACGGCCAGGTGCTCACGACGAAGGTGGGTCTGCAGATTCCGGCGGGGACGACTTACGAGGACTGGGAGCAGGCGGGCCGTCAGCTCTCCGGCATCGTGGACTCGTCCTCGTGGTGGCTCGGCGACTGGCTCGTCTATGGCAAGGACCACTACACCGACCGCTACCAGCGGGGCATCCGCACGGCCGGGCTGCAGTACCAGACACTGCGCAACTACGCATGGGTCGCCCGGCGGTTCGAGTTCGGCCGACGACGGCAGGCACTGACGTTCCAGCACCACGCCGAGATAGCCTCCCTGCCCGTCGACGAGCAGGAGGTGTGGCTCGACCGCGCCGAGCAGAAGAAGTGGACCACCAAGCAGCTCCGCGGCGCCCTGCGGGTGGCGCGTGCGGGCGAGCCGCGCGCCGGCAAGCAGCTCCAGACGACGCGGAGCCTCGCACTGCCCGACAGCCGCCTGCAGTGGTGGCACAAGGCCGCGGAGCAGTCGGGTCTCGACCTCGAACAATGGGTCCTGGAGACGCTCGACAGCGCGGCCGGACGGGCCCTGGAGGAGATAGCGGAGATGGAGGAGATGCGGGAGCGGGCCAGCATCAGCGCCTGAATTCGTACAGCCGGAAAGCGGGAGCCGCCGCGCCCGGACGAATGCCGAGGGCCCGCACTCCAGCCGGAGTGGGGGCCCTGAAGGCTGCCCGGACGAGAGCGCTAGGCGACGATGGGCCCTCGCTCCTTCAGACCCGCGCGCACGGCAGCTCGCTCATGAGCCTGGCCGTGTCGCGGTGACGGCCGCACTCCCGTCCGGCGAAGGACTGCTGCACGCGGTCACGGACTTCCGGCGCCTGCTCCTGGCTGAGCTTGAACATGCCGTCGGCGCCGGTCACCCTGACCCGGAACGCACCGACGGCCGGCGCGAGTTTGTGGAAGTAGCCGATGGACTCGGACATGTCCCAGCCGGTGCCGAATTCGCCCTCGAAGGCCCGCACGGTGGACTGCACCACCTCCAGCGTGTCGTCGAGCGAATCGAATTTCTCCACCACGCCGTGCACATGAACCGAGGTGAAGTCCCAGGTCGGAGCAGCCGGCGTGATGTCGTAGACCGTCGGCGAGACATAGGCGTGCGGGCCGGTGAAGACCAGCAGGACCGAGCTTCCCGACTTGAGTGCCTTCCAGTGGGGATTCGCCCTGTTCATATGGCCGAGCAGGGTCATTCCGGACAGGTCGTCGGTTGGTTCGCCATTCATCTGCGGATCCGGGATGACCGGCAGGTGAGTGGCGAAAGGGCTCGCGGGAGAACTTCCGTCGGCCGGGCCGCTGTTGGTCGCCATAAGCGCCATCGGATTGTTGCGGATCAGGTCGACCATCCATGAACCGTCCGGTTCACGATATTGGCTGGGAACGAACATCTGACATCCACCCTTTCGGAGATCTCACTCGAAGACGAGTCCAAGCAGCATCGACGCTACTGGTGATTCGAGCGGTTCTGTCAAATGTTTTCGGAGCAGTCGCCGCGCTGTCCTGTCGACAGGACAGCGGCGCCGGGTGCCTGCCTTGACCGAAAGTCTTGCAACGCTCGTCCGGCCGCTCTACGTTGGTTCCCGAAGCATTCTTGAGTGCCATACGCGAATGCTTCTCTCCCGGACTGCCGGTTGAGATTCCGAGACCATCTGCCGTGCGCTTGACGACAGTTGACGACTTTCCTGATCAGGGGCCTCTTGGGGTATACACAGATTGGCCTGCCGAAACTACGGCAGGTTCCGTCACAGCTACGCAAACGGGAGAATTCTCTATGAGTACTCGTGCACACGAGATATACGACGTGGTCGGCATCGGTTTCGGCCCGTCAAACCTGTCGCTCGCCATCTCCCTGGAAGAACACCGGGAGAATGTTCCGGCACATCCGACCAAAGCCGTGTTCTTCGAGCGGCAGTCCGCGTTCGGCTGGCACCGCAACATGCTGCTGCCGTCGGCCACCATGCAGATCTCGTTCCTGAAGGACCTGGCCACCTTCCGGAACCCGGTGTCGCGCTTCGGCTACGTGTCGTACCTGCACGAGTCGGGCCGGCTGGCGAAGTTCGTCAACAACATGGACTTCTTCCCCACCCGTCTTGAGTTCCACCAGTACCTGGAATGGGCGGCGGCAAGCTTCGACGACCGGGTCCACTACGGCTCGGACGTCACGGCGATCCGCATGCCGCCGGCCGACGGCGCCGAGCGGCCCGACTACCTTGAGGTCGAGGTCAGGGACAACGCCACCGGCGCCAAGCGCCTGGTCAACGCGCGCAACGTGGCCATCTCGACAGGGCTCGTACCGCGCATGCCGCAGGGCATGAAGAGCGACGAACGCGTATGGCACAGCTCGGAGTTCCTGGCCAAGTACCGGCGCATGAACCCGGCCGACCTCAAGAACGTGGCGGTGGTCGGCGCCGGCCAGAGCGCCGCCGAGATCACCCGGTTCCTGTACGACAGCCTTCCGCACGCGCAGGTGTCGGCGGTCTTCCCGTCGTACGGATATTCCGTCGCGGACGACACGCCTTTCGCGAACCAGATATTCGACCCGGACGCGGTCGACCACTACTACTACGGAACGGAGAAGGCACGGGAATCGTTCTGGCGCTACCACAAGAACACGAACTACTCGGTGGTCGACGCCGACGTCATCAAGGACCTGTACCGGCGCTCCTACGACGAGGACGTCCAGGGCGTCCAGCGCCTGCACTTCCTCAACATGACGCGGGTCAGGGAGGTCAAGCGGGCCGGAGACGAGACGCGCGTTCTGCTCGACACCCTGCTCGACGGCCATACACGGGAACTCGACGTGGACGCGATCGTCTTCGCCACCGGCTACGACTCCCTGGACCCGAGCCGCCTGCTCGGCGACCTCGACCGCCATTGCCTGCGCGACGACGCCGGGCGCCACCAGGTACAGCGCGACAACCGGCTGGTCACCACCCCGGAACTGTCCTGCGGCATCTACATCCAGGGAGGTACCGAGCACACCCACGGCCTGTCGTCGGCCCTGCTGTCGAACATCGCCGTACGCAGCGGCGAGATCGCCGACTCCATCGTCAGCAGCCGTCCCGCGCCGCGGCAGCAGGAGGCCCAAGGGGTACTGGCCGCGGTGGGCGGATGAGCCGTGAACCTGTGCGAACGGCCCGTCAGCCGGGCTGACGAGCCGTTCGCGTGTCCCGCGGCGGGGCTATGGAGACTGCCGGCGGGCAGTCGCCTAGGCGGCCATCGCCTCGCGCAGGCTCTTCGGGCGCAGGTCGGTCCAGTTCTTCTCGACGTAGTCCAGGCACTCCTGGTGACCGGCCTCGCCGAATGTCACCCGCCAGCCGGCGGGGACCTCGACGAAGGACGGCCACAGGGAGTGCTGCTCCTCCTCGTTCACCAGGACATAGAACTGGCCATCCGCGTCATCGAACAGGTTGCTGCTCATCGTCCACTCCAATTCAAGCCGTTCACGATCGGCTTTCCAGCGGGAAGCCATTTCGTGATCCGTGTACTCTGCGAGGTGGATAGGCTCCCCAGCCCGCATTCTTAGGGTGTTCGGCCTGTCGGAGCCGGGGCTTTCGGCGACTCCGGGCTCTTGCAGGCCGGTTGATCGGTCCATGCATATCAGCGTTGCGCCTGCAGTCAAAGCCAGGTGGTTCTACCCTGGATCAGATCTTGAGGTGTCCTGTGGACAGGACAGTCCGCGCTGAAGGACTTGAATTGCCAGCAGTTTGGCACAAGGCGCTGGACGGACGGTCAAGTTCCGGCCGATAGTGGCCGACGTACCCCTCCGGCACCGGCGACGGAGCCCAGGAAAGCCGGTCGGCAAAGGTGCGATTCACCTGCCCTTTGCGGCGGCCGTGCCGCTCCCGCCAACAGCACGGGCCGCGGCCTTGTCGGTGGCCGCCATCGGCCCTCAGGAAACAGGAATTTTCCACCTTAGGAGTTTCGCCATGAGTGTTACGGCAGCGCAGGGCTTCTCGGCCGCAGGCGTCGCAGCCGGAATCAAGAGCAATGGCAACCCGGATCTGGCCCTTGTGGTCAACAGCGGCCCCAGCAGAGCCGCGGCGGGCGTCTTCACCTCCAACCGGGTGCAGGCCGCGCCCGTCGGGTGGAGCAAACGGGTGCTGGCCGGCGGGGTGGTGAGCGCCGTCGTCCTCAACTCCGGTGGCGCCAACGCGTGCACGGGACCGGAAGGCCTGGAAGACACGCGAGCCACCGCCGAGAAGGCAGCCGAGGTGCTCGACGGGCACACCGCCGACCAGGTCGCCGTCGCCTCCACCGGGCTCATCGGCGTCCGGCTGCCGATGGACCGGCTGCTGCCGGGAGTCGAGAAGGCGGCCGTCGAACTGTCCGCGGACGGCGGCGAGAACGCGGCGGTCGCCATCATGACCACCGACTCGGTGCACAAGACCGCCGTGTACGAGGGCGATGGCTGGACCGTCGGCGGCATGGCCAAGGGCGCCGGCATGCTCGCTCCCGGCCTCGCCACGATGCTGGTGGTCCTGACCACGGACGCGGACCTCGCCAGCGAGACCCTCGACGAGGCGTTGCGGGCGGCGACCCGCACCACCTTCGACCGGGTCGATTCGGACGGCTGCATGTCCACCAACGACACCGTGCTGCTGCTCGCCTCCGGAGCCTCCCAACAGGCCCCGGAGTACGGGGAGTTCGCCGAGGCCGTGCGTATGGTGTGCGACGACCTGGCGCGCCAGCTCATCGGCGACGCCGAGGGCTCCTCCAAGGACATCCGCATCGATGTCGTCGGCGCGGCCTGCGAGGACGACGCCGTCGAGGTCGCCCGGAACATCGCCCGCAACAACCTCCTCAAGTGCGCCATCCACGGCGAGGACCCCAACTGGGGACGGGTGCTCGCCGCGATCGGCACCACACGGGCGACCTTCGACCCGGACCGGCTCAACGTCGCTTTCAACGGCGTGTGGGTCTGCAAGGAAGGGGCGATCGGCGAGGACCGCGACCGGGTGGACCTGCGCGGCCGGGAGGTCGTCATCACGGCCGACCTCGCCGCGGGCACCGAGTCGGCCACCGTCTGGGCCAACGACCTGACCGCCGAGTACGTCCACGAGAACAGCGCGTACGCCTCATGAAGACCGACCAGCATCCGGGCCTGGCCAAGGCGGAGTCCATCATCGAGATGCTCCCGTGGCTGGTCCGCCACCGGGGCGAGATCGTCGTCGTCAAGTTCGGCGGCAACGCCATGGTCGACGACGAGCTGAAGGCCGCCTTCGCGCGCGACATCGTCTTCCTGCACCACGCCGGACTGAAGCCGGTGGTAGTCCACGGCGGCGGGCCGCAGATCAGCGCGGAGCTCGACCGGCGTGGCCTGGCCAGCGAGTTCAAGGCCGGCCTTCGCGTCACCACGCCCGAGGCGATGAACGTCGTGCGCATGGTGCTCGCCGGCCAGGTCCAGCGCGAGCTCGTCGGCCTGGTGAACCAGCACGGCCCGCTCGCCGTCGGCCTCACGGGCGAGGACGCGCACACCATCACGGCCGCGAGGCACTGGCCCGAGATCGATGGCGAGTTGGTCGACATCGGCCGGGTCGGTGAAATCACCGAGGTCGACACCGGCGCCGTCGAGGCGCTCCTCGATAACGGCCGGATCCCGGTGATCTCCTCGATCGCCCACTCACAGGACGACGGACATGTCTACAACGTCAATGCTGATACGGCGGCTGCGGCGCTCGCTGCGGCGCTTGGCGCCGAGACCCTGATGGTCCTCACCGATGTCGAAGGCCTCTACGCCGACTGGCCCAACAGCGACGAGGTGATCGGCCGGCTCACGGCGACGGAGCTGGAGAAGCTGCTGCCCGAGCTGTCCAGCGGCATGGTGCCGAAGATGGCCGGCTGCCTGCACGCGGTACGCAACGGCGTGAGCGACGCCCGCGTCATCGACGGCCGGGTCCAGCACGCGGTCCTCCTTGAGATGTTCACGGACGAGGGAGTCGGCACGGTGGTCGTGCCGGACGACGAAGAGGGGAAGTCATGAGCGAGGGTGCGAATACGGAGCTCGTCCGGCGCTGGCAGGCGTCGCTGATGGGCAACTACGGCACGCCGCGCGTCCCGCTGGTGCGCGGCGAGGGCACCGCCTTCTGGGACGCCGACGGCAAGAAGTACCTGGACTTCGTCGGCGGCATCGCCGTCAACTCCCTGGGTACCGCGCACCCGGCCGTCGTGCAGGCCGTCAGCGAGCAGATCGGCCGGCTCGGTCACGTGTCGAACCTGTTCGTCGCCCCGCAGCCGGTCGAGCTCGCCGAGCGGCTGCTCCAGCTCGCCGGCCGCCCGGGGCGGGTCTTCTTCTGCAACTCGGGCGCCGAGGCCAACGAGGCGGCCTTCAAGATCGGCCGCCTGACCGGGCGCCGGCACATGGTGGCCACCCGCGGCGGGTTCCACGGCCGCACCATGGGCGCCCTGTCGGTCACCGGTCAGCCGGCCAAGCGAACCCCCTTCGAGCCGTTCCCCGAGGACGTCACCTTCGTCGAGTTCGGCGATGCCGAGGCCCTGCGCCGCGCCGTCACCGGGCGTACGGCCCTCGTCGTCATCGAGCCGATCCAGGGCGAGAACGGCGTGGTCGTTCCGCCCCCCGGCTACCTCGCCGCCGCCCGTGAGATCACCCGGGCCGCCGGAGCGCTGCTCGCGGTGGACGAGGTGCAGACCGGCATCGGCCGCACCGGCCACTGGTTCGCGCACCGGGCGCAGGGCATCGAGCCGGACATCGTCACGCTGGCCAAGGGCCTTGGCGGCGGTCTCCCGATCGGCGTGACCCTCGCCTTCGGCACAGCCGCCCAGCTCCTGGGCCCCGGTTCGCACGGCACCACCTTCGGCGGCAATCCGGTCTCCTGCGCCGCCGCGCTCGCCGTACTCGACACCATCGCCCGCGACGACCTCCTGCGCCACGTCGAGCGGCAGGGCGAGAAGCTGCGCAGTGGCATCGAGGAGCTCGCGCACCCGCTGGTCGAGGAGGTCCGCGGCGCGGGTCTCCTGCTGGGCATTGTCCTCGCCGAGCCGCTCGCCCTCCAGGTGCAGCAGGCGGCGGAGGAAGCGGGCCTGTTGGTGAACGCCGTCGCGCCGGAGGTGATACGCCTCGCCCCGCCGCTGATCCTGGGCGACGACGACGTGGCCGCCTTCTTGCGCACACTGCCCCGGGTACTGGGCCAGGTGCACGAGGGGTGGCGCCGGGCGTCGACGGCCGTCGACGCCCTGACCGAGGTGCGCACCGAGCACCTGGCCCGGCTTTGAGATGGCCATGACCGACATTGCCGACAGCGGCCGCCGGGGGCCGGTACGACGACAGGTCCGCGACGGGGAGGACTCATGAGGATACGAGCAGCGGTGGCGGGAGCGAGCGGATACGCGGGAGGAGAGGTGCTGCGGCTGCTCCTCAACCACCCCGATGTCGAGATCGGTGCCCTGACCGGCAACTCCAACGCGGGCCAGTACCTGGGAGCACTGCAGCCGCACCTGCTGCCCCTCGCCGACCGCGTCCTGGAACAGACCACCGCCGAGGCGCTGTCCGGCCACGACGTGGTCTTCCTCGCCCTGCCGCACGGCCAGTCCGCCGCCGTCGCCGAACAACTGGGCCGCGGGGTCCTCGTCGTCGACATGGGCGCCGACTTCCGGCTCCGGAACGCGGCGGACTGGGAGAAGTTCTACGGCTCCCCCCATGCCGGCACCTGGCCCTACGGGCTTCCCGAACTCCCGGGCGCCCGCGCCGCGTTGGAGGGATCCCGGCGCATCGCGGTGCCCGGCTGCTACCCCACCGCGGTCTCGCTGGGGCTGTTTCCCGCCTACGTCGGGCGGCTCGCCGAGGCCGAGGCGGTGATCGTCGCCGCGTCCGGAACCTCCGGCGCGGGCAAGGCGGCCAAGGCGCACCTGCTGGGTTCCGAGGTCATGGGCAGCATGTCGCCGTACGGAGTGGGCGGCGGGCACCGGCACACCCCGGAGATGGCACAGAACCTCGGCTCCGTCGCGGGTGAGCCGGTCACGGTGTCGTTCACGCCCACCCTGGCTCCGATGCCGCGCGGCATCCTGGCCACCTGCTCGGCGCGGGCGAAGCCGGGGGTGAGTCACGAGGCAGTGCGCGCGGCGTACGAAAAGGCGTACGCGGACGAGCCGTTCGTGCACCTGCTGCCCGAGGGACAGTGGCCGACGACCGCGGCCGTGTACGGGTCCAACGCGGTGCAGGTCCAGGTCGCCTACGACGAGAGCGCGCGCCGCGTCATCGCGGTGTGCGCCATCGACAACCTCACCAAGGGCACCGCCGGCGGCGCGGTGCAGTCGATGAACATCGCCCTCGGTCTGCCGGAGGAGACGGGCCTGCCCATGACCGGGGTGGCGCCGTGAACACCGCCGGGACCGGATGGGCCCCCGGGGCTGCGCCGGTGACGCCCCGCAGGCGGGGCGGCCGCTGAGGCCCATCCGACATGCCGTCGTGGGCGGCACCCCCAAGGACGCGCCGTCACGACGGCGCCGCACGAAGCGCCCTGCCCACGAGCCGGGGCGCTGGACGAGGGCGCCCCACCCACGGGTGCCTCGGTAGCGGGCGCGGCAGCCGGTCGTACCAGGGACACTGCTGCCCGCCGCGCCGCGGCAGACTGCGGCCGCCGAGAAGTTCTCGGCGGCCGCAGTCTGCCGCGCATGCTCTAGGCCTCCAGGCCGTTGAGGAGCCGGTCCAGGCCGTAGGTGAAGATGTCCGTCGAGTCGCCGCCCATCGGGTCACTGCTGCGGCGCGACACGCACCATGCGTGCAGCCGCGGGTAGGGCTGCGCGGCCTGTTCGACGGCCGGCCACAGGTCCTCGGCCCACTCCTCCTGGCTCTTGCCGCTCCGGCTCAGCGCCGTCATCCATGCCGCCTCGCTGGTGCCCATGCCGACGACGTAGGCGACGAGGGCCTTCATGGCGTGGTCGGCCTCGTTCAGGTCACAGCCGCCCGCCTCGAACACGGCCAGCAGCCGGTCGGTATTGCGCATCATGTTCGGGCCGAGCGAGGAGAACCCGGCCCGGCCGAGCACCGAAACCAGCCAGGGGTGCCGCATGATGGCGGCTCGCAGGCTCTGGGCGCTGTCGGCGGCCGCCGAACGCCAGCCCGCGGCTGCCGCGTCCGGGACCTCCATCTCGCCGTAGACCTCGTCCACGACCAGCTCGATCAGTTCGTCCTTGCTGGCCACGTGCGAGTACAGCGAGGTGGCCCCGGCGTTCAGACGAGCCCCCAGGCGCCGCATGCTCAGGGCTTCGAGTCCCTCGGAGTCGAGCAGTCGGACCGCTTCGGCCACGATCTGGTCCCGGCTCAGAGCCGGCTGCTCACGTCGGGCGCGGTGCGGGCGGGTCCACACCGATTGGATCAGCTGCTCCTTGGCAGGCATGGGGCCTCCTTCTCTCGTCGCCTCAGCATAGCGCGAATCCCGCACAACGTACGGGGTTGCGTACAGTGTTCGTTGAGCGTACGGTGTTCGCTAGATCGAACGGCGTACAGCTCTCAGGGGGTGGCTTGAAACGGACTAGCTTCTAGATAAAAAACCGGCACGCTGGTTTGATAGCCGCCTAAGCTCCCCCTACCCGGGCGTGGCTGTTCGCCTTGCCCACACCGTTCGAGAGGTATTCAAGATGGAACGTCATCCGCGACGCTGGCTCATCCTGATCGTGCTGTGTCTCAGCACGTTGGTGCTGGTCATCGACAACATGGTGCTCACCGTGGCGGTTCCGCACGTCGCGGAGGACCTGAAGGCGAGCGCCCAGGACATCCAGTGGATCATCGAGTCCTACATGCTGGTCTTCGCCGGCCTCCTGCTCACGGCGGGAAGCCTCTCCGACAAGTTCGGGCGACGACGAGTCATGATCATCGGCCTCGCGGCCTTCGGAGCCGCGTCGGTCCTGGCCACCTGGGCCGGAAGTCCTGAGCAACTGATCCTGGCCCGTGTCCTGATGGGCATCGGCGGCGCACTGATCATGCCGAGCACGCTGTCCATCCTCATCACCGTCTTCGACGACGAGGAGCGGCCCAAGGCGATCGCGGCCTGGAGCGCGGTGGCGATGGTCGGCCTGGTCGGCGGTCCGGTGCTCGGCGGCGCGCTGATCGCCCAGTTCTGGTGGGGTTCGGTCTTCCTGATCAACATCCCGATCGCGTTCCTCGCGATCATCGCGGCGCTGGTCCTGATGCCGGAGTCCAAGGGCCCCTGGCGCAAGGCCGACCCGGTCGGCATGGTGCTCTCCATCGTCGGCATGGGGGCGCTGGTCTGGACGATCAACGAGCTGCCCAAGGGCGGCCTCGGCCACGGCAGCACCGTCGCATCCCTCGCCGTGGCAGTGGTCGGTCTGGTGTCCTTCGTGATCTGGGAGACCCGCGTCGAATCGCCGATGGTGCCGCTCACCCTGTTCCGCAACAAGATCTTCACCGGTGCCAGCTTCTCGCTCGTACTGCTGACCTTCGCCAACGGCGGCCTGATGCTGGTGCTCACCCAGTACCTGCAGTACGTCATGGACTACACCCCGGTCCAGACCGGTCTGGCCTTCACCCCGCTGGCTGTCGCGACCCTGGCGTTCAACGGTGTCGGCGCGGGCCTCATCCCGAAGACCGGCAACCGCCCCATCGCCGTGGTGGGTCTGCTCCTCATCGCCTCCGGGTTCGCCGTGCTGTCGACGCTTTCGGCCGACGACGGCTGGGGACCGCTGATCACGGCCATGGTCCTCATGGGCGCGGGCAGCGGTCTGGCGATGCCCGCGGTCATGTCGGCCCTGATGGGTGCCGTGCCGGAGGAGCACGCCGGTGTCGGCTCCGCGCTCAACGACACCATCCAGCAGGCCGGTGCCGCCCTCGGCGTCGCCGTTCTGGGTGCCGTCCTGTCGGGCACCTACACCAGCTCGATGCCGGGCTCGGCGCCCGAGACGGCCAAGAAGTCCATCGTCGACGCCCTCGCCGTCGTCGCCCAGACGAAGGACTCCTCGCTGCTCGACACCGTCCACCGGGCGTTCACCGACGCCATGTCCGCCAGCTTCCTGGCGGGCGCCGGTGGCGTCGTGGGCGCCGCCGTACTGGCCCTCTTCCTCATCAAGGGAGGCAAGGCGGCCCCCGCGGCGGAGGGCGCGGAGGCCGGCGCGGAGCAGGCTGCCTCGGCGCCGGACGTCGCGGGCGCCGGGGCCGTGGAGGCCAGCCACTGATCCCGGCAGGCTGCCCGAGCGCACAGCGGTGACCGTGGCCGACGTGGCAAGTCCACGTCGGCCACGGTCACCGCTCGGCCGTTTTCGACCCGACTTCCCCCAGTGGAGGGGTGACCGTTCCGTGGCCATGACCGGCACTCCCACCCCACCTCCGCCGGTCGGCGCGGCACCCCGGAGCGGGCGGCGTCGCGCCTGCCTCCGCCCTCGCCCAGGTGCTCGACGCCCTCGGAGCCGGCGTGCACGGGCTCTGCTGCAGCGCCCAGGAACGCGACGGGCGGTACGTCGTGGCGGAGGCCACGGTGACACTCCCGAGCCGCCTCGACCTGGCGCTCGACGGGCTGTGGCAGGTGGAGGCGGCGCTCGATGCCGCCTTCGGCGGAGCCCCCGCCGAGTTCGCCGTCCTGATCGCGCAGACCTTCGCCGAGCCCGTGCCCCGCGCGTGCGGCCGGCGGGTGTCGGGCGGCCGGCTGCAGGCCATCGCGACCGCCCGGCTCCAGGAAGCCGTGACGCCGTGCCCGGGCCTCGGCGCCCCCGTACCCGTGGCGTACACCGCGCCCGTCCTCGCCGCGTCCCGGCCCGCGGACCGCCAGCCCGCGCCCTGCGGATGACCGCAGGCCGACGTGTACCGCCAAAAACATATTGGCGAACCTGTTTTTGGGGCGCAATTGACCCCAGACCGGGCTCGAAACATCGACCGGCTCAAGGCCGAATCGAGATCAACTCAAGCCTCGATCCAGGGCACTTGAGGCGCTTCCGGCTCCGCGGATACCGTCAAGGAAACCGTCTGAGCGGTTTTCGAGTGTGTTCCAAGTCCTGCTGTCCCCGACCCCAACGGGAGTCCTTTCGCCGTGGCTACGTTCCTCTACAAACTGGGCCGCTTCGCCTTCCGACGGCGGGGCTTGATGGCACTGCTGTGGGTACTGATCTTCGGCGGAGTGGGCTTCGCCGCCTCATCCGCGCCCACACCGCCGGCCGATACGTTCTCGATGCCGGGAACCGAGTCGCAGAAGGCCTTCGACCTGCTGCAGGCCAAGTTCCCCGCCGCCAGCGCCGACGGCGCCAGCGCCCGCGTCGTCGTCCGCGCACCCAAGGGCGAGAAGATCTCCGCGCCCAAGCACAAGGCCGAAGTGGCCGGACTCGTCGCAGACCTGTCCAAGGGCCCGCAGGTCGTCGCGGTCACCGACCCGTTCCAGACCAAGGCCGTCAGCAAGGACGGCACGACCGTCTACGCGGTGGTCACCTACAAGGACGCCGCGCCCAAGCTGACCGACGCGGCGCACGACGCACTGACCAAGGCCACCGACAAGGCCCGCGGCACGGGCCTGACCGTCGAGGCGGGCGGTGACGCGGTCAAGGTCGAGGCCTCGATGGGAGGCACCGGCGAGAAGATCGGCATCCTGGTCTCCGCCGTCGTCCTGCTCATCACCTTCGGCTCCGTGATCGCCGCCGGCATGCCGCTGCTCACGGCCCTGATCGGGGTCGGGATCGGCATCTCCGGCATCACCGCGCTCGGCAGCACCCTCGGTCTGTCCAGCACGACCTCGACGCTGGCGATGATGCTTGGCCTCGCCGTCGGCATCGACTACGCCCTGTTCATCGTCTCCCGCTACCGCGCCGAGATCGCCGAGGGCCGCGACCGTCAGGAGGCCGCCGGGCGTGCCACCGGCACCGCGGGTTCGGCCGTCGTGTTCGCCGGTCTGACCGTCATCGTGGCGCTCGCGGGGCTGGCCGTCGTCAACATCCCGATGCTCACCAAGATGGGGCTCGCGGCAGCGGGCACCGTTGCCGTCGCCGTCCTCATCGCGATCACCCTCGTCCCCGCGCTGCTCGGCTTCGCACCCGTCAAGGTGCTGCGCCGCAGGGACCGCAAGCAGCACTACGGCAAGCCGCTCTCGGAGCGCCAGCAGCGCAAGGCGGCCAAGCGGGCCGCCAAGGCGGGGCCCAACCTGGGTGCCCGCTGGGCGGGTTACGTCCTGCGCCACCCGGTGGGCGTCCTGCTGATCGCCGTCGTGGGCCTCGGTGCCTGCGCCGTGCCGGCCGCCAGCCTCGAACTCGGGCTGCCCGGCGAGGGCACGATGGCGCCGGAGACCACCCAGCGCAAGGCGTACGACATCCTCTCGGACTCGTTCGGCCCGGGCTTCAACGGCCCGCTGATGGTCACGGTGGAGGCCAAGAACGCCGCCTCCGCGGCCGACGGCGTGGGCAAGGCTCTCGCCAAGGAGAACGGCGTCGCCTCGGTGTCCCCGGCCACGGTCAACAAGGCGGGCGACACCGCGATCCTGAACGTCGTCCCGACCAGCGGGCCGACCGACAGCAAGACCCAGGACCTGGTCCACTCCATCCGCCACACCGTGACCGGCCTCCAGGCCGCGAACGGCGCGGAGATCCTGGTGACCGGCCAGACCGCGATGTTCATCGACTTCTCCAAGACGCTGGACGACGCGCTGCTGCCGTACCTCGGCCTCGTGGTGGGCCTCGCGTTCCTGCTCCTGATGGTGGTCTTCCGCTCGATCCTCGTACCGCTGAAGGCGGCGCTCGGCTTCCTGCTGTCGGTGAGCGCGGCGCTCGGCGCGGTCGTGGCGGTCTTCCAGTGGGGCTGGCTCGCCAAGGTCTTCCACGTCGCCCAACCGGGCCCGGTCATGAGCACGATGCCGATCTTCATGATCGGCGTGGTGTTCGGCCTCGCGATGGACTACGAGGTCTTCCTCGTGACCCGCATGCGGGAGGCCTATGTGCACGGGGCACAGCCCGGCGAGGCGGTCGTCACCGGCTTCCGCTACGGCGGCCGGGTCGTCAGCGCCGCCGCGATCATCATGGCCAGCGTCTTCTCGGGCTTCATCATGGAGGACAACGACCTCATCAAGATGATCGGCTTCGGCCTCGCCGTCGCCGTCCTCTTCGATGCCTTCATCGTCCGGATGACGATCGTGCCCGCACTGCTCGCACTGCTCGGCAGGTCCGCCTGGTGGCTGCCCCGATGGCTCGACTGGCTGCTGCCGAACGTGGACGTCGAGGGCGAGAAGCTGAGCCGCGTGGCGCCCGCCCCGATCCCGATGCACCCGCGCCGGGAGCGCCAGCTCGTGGACTGATCACCCGTCACGGCCCCACGGTCCAGTGGCTGCTGGACCGCGGGGCTGCACGGCGCCATCGTCTGACCCGCAGCATTTCGCACGCCGTACGCTATTGCGTACGGCGTGCGTACTGTCGTACGGTGTTCGACATCGGCGCGCCGCCCATCCCCCGTCGGCGCGCCGACCAGGCTTTGACCTCCGCCGGCCACGTACCGCATGCGCGATTCATGTCGGCCCGCGGGGTTGCGCGTGTTCGTCCTCGTCGGCGCCCCATGGGCAGGCCGTGCCGAGCGCCCGGGACCGTCCGCGCCACGTGCGGGGATCCGGGCAGGACGGCCGGCCCGGCAGGAGCACCTTTGCTCCTGCCGGATCCACGAGCTACTCGGCCGCCGGTGAACTTCCGCCCGCCCGCTGGGAGATGACGGTGATGGCCCCGGCGGGGCAGAAGCCGGCTGCCTGGCGGGCGGCCGCGTCCCGCCCTGGTGACGGAGGGACCGGCAGCAGAAGGACCCGACCCTCCTCCTCGTCCTGGTCGAACAGTTCGGGGGCAGCCAGCGCACACATGCCCGCGCCCTGGCAGCGCTCGCGGTCGATGACGACTCGCATCGGCTACTCCCCGTCCCAGGTGACGGGGAGCCGGTGCACCCCGTAGACGTCCATGCCGACGCGCAGCGGCACCTCCTCGGGCGGGACGGCGAGCCGCAGGGTCGGGAAGCGGGTGAACAGCGCCGGAAGGGCGACCCGCATCTCCACACGGGCCAGTTGCTGGCCCAGGCACTGGTGCACGCCGTGGCCGAAGGCCAGGTGCCCGGTGGCCTTGCGGCGCAGGTCGAGGGTGTCGGGATCGGCGAACCTGGCGGGGTCGCGGTTGGCTGCCTGCACCGAGATGGTGACCGACTCTCCGGCCTTGATCAGGTGGCCGTCGATCTCGACGTCCTCCAGCGCCGCCCTCACTCCGGTGTGGGCGATGCTCAGGTAGCGCAGCAACTCCTCGACCGCCTGGTCGGCGAGGTCCGGCTCGCCGCGCAGGGCGGCTGCCTGCGCGGGGTTGCTCAACAGCGCGAAGGTGCCGAGCCCGATCATGTTCGCCGTGGTGTCGAGCCCCGCGGCCAGCAGGAAGCTCCCGATGCCGGCCAGTTCGTCGTCCGTGAGGTCGCTCGTGGTGAGGTCGCTGAGCAGATCGTCGGTGGGGCGGGCCCGCTTGGCCAGCACCAGCGTATGCACCACCTCCTGAAGCGCGGTGTAGGCGGCGAACTGCTCCTCTCGCGTGGCATCCACGCCGCTCAACGTGGCCGCGTGACGCTGGAAGACCTCGCGGTCGGCCTCGGGCACGCCCAGCAGCTCGCAGATCATCAGCGCCGGGATGGGGTGCGCGTACGCCTCCACCAGATCGATCGAGGGGCCGCGGCGCTCCATGGCGTCCAGGTGCTCGGCGGTGATCTGCTCGACGCGCGCGGTGAGTGCCCGCATCCGGCGGACCGTGAACTTGCCCGCGAGCAGGCGTCGGTAGCGGGTGTGCTCGGGCTGGTCGATCCCCGTGAGGTCGCCGACCTGCGCGGGGGGCATCTCGGTGACGTCCCCGCCGGGGAACGGGTAGTGCATGAGTTCATACCGCGAGCTGAAGCGGGAGTCGGCGGTTAAGGAGCGGACCACGGCGTGGCTGGTGGCCAGCCAGCCGATGTGGCCGTCGGGGTAACGCATCCGGACGAGCCCGCCCTGTTCGCGCAGCTCGGCCAGTTCACTGGGCGGGCTGAAGGGGCAGCCCGTGGGCCGTCGGGTGGGCAGCCCGGCGAGTGGCGCTGCCTCGTGGGCGGTTCCGGGCGTGTGGCTGGACGGTTCGTGTCGCATGGTGTCCTCCGGTGCGGAATGCCTGTGTGGTCAACGACGTGACGTGCAGGGTGAAACGATGGTGCTGCGGCTGCCCGCCGGGTGGTCCGGCGAGCCGATGCCGTCCGGGCAGCACGAAGCCGGCCGGGGCGGACGATCACGAGGTGGCGTCGAAGGTCGCCTCGGGCCGGGAACGGTGCGGGGACGCGGAGCGCGGCGCGAGCGGCACGTCCGGTGTGAGTCGGCTTGAGTGGGAGCGGGGAGAGCCGGCTCGGTGGCGCTCTCGCCCGTGATGCAGGGCCCGGGCCATGCGCAGACGGCGCCTCGGCACCGCCTTGTCGCCGGGGGACGCATACCGTCCGGCAGCCCGGGGTGCGGCAGTCGTATCGCTGGGGTCGTGCGGGGGATCAAGGGCGGCGGATCACGATGTCGCCCACACCGGTGCGGGCGCGGACCTCGACGGTCTCGTCGGACGTCGCGGGGGCCTCGGAGGCGCCGAGGGAGTTGCGCACGCTGCCGATGCGGGTGTTCACGTCGAGCCAGGCAGCGGTGGAATCACGGATGCCGACCTCGACATCACCGGCCGCGGTCTGCAACACCACCTGGCCGCGCGCCACTTCGCCGATCCGGATGCCGCCGCTGGCGGACTTGGCGTCGACCCCCGCATGCGCGATGCCCACGGAGATGCGGCCGTTGGACGCCTTCGCCTGCAGCTCGCCGGTGACCTCGCCGACGGTGGTCTCGCCATTGACGTTCTTGACCGTCGCCGAACCCGCGATCTCGCCGATGTCGATCCGGCCGGCTCCGGAGACCTCGGCGTCCCCCGTCACCCGGTCCACGCGGATGTCGCCGTGGTCCGTGCCCAGCCGCACGGTAGCGGCCTCGTCGATCTGGATGTCGCCGAGCGAGGTCCTGAGCCGGCAGTCCCCGAGCGGGCCCGCGCAGGTGAAGTCCGCCATGGACGAGGTGCCTTGGACGTCCGATCCGGCCGGTAGCTCGATGTTCACCTCGACCGATCCGGACTTGCCGAACAGGGAGTGCTTCTTGGGTCCCCTGACGAGCAGCCTGCCGCCCGAGCAGGTGACTCTGGTCTGCTGCGCGGCCTGTACGTCGATGTCGTCGGCGCCGTTGCTCGGGAGCACGTCGACGACCGTGTCGGTGCGCTTGCCCGCGGTGATCCGTGCCGAGCCGACGTCGAATTCGAGGGTGACGGAGATGGGGCCTGGGGTGTCGAAAGTGGGCATGGTGTCCCGTCCTCATGGCGGTGGTGTGCGTGCCCGCCGGTGCGGCGGGGGAGGGAGGTGGTGGGGTTCGCGTCCGCGCTAGCGGACCCAGCCCGTGTACCCCTGTCGGCCCAGATGTCTACTGCGTCCCTGCGTGCGGCTGGGCTCGGCGGGTTCCAGGGCAGTGGCGGCGGCCCGGATCAGCCAGGCGTTGACCGAGAGGCCTTCCTGGGCCGCGGCTTCTTCCAGCCGGTTCTTGAGATGGGCGGGGAGGCGGAAGTTGATCCGCGCGGTGCTGCCGTCGTCGCCGTCCGTCGGGGCGGGTGCCAACGGCGCCCGTGCACCGCTCGGTGTGCTCGCGCGCTCCCCTGCATCCTCGTACGGCTCCTGCCCCGGCGGTGGTGTCACCACGAACTCGGGGTCGAGCCCACGAAGCCGTACATCGACCGAGCCCGGTGCCAGGTCACGGGTGACCTCGCCCATGGCGGCCGACAGCGCGTTCAGCAGGGTGAGCCGGGCAGCCGACTCCAGGGGCGCCGTGAGCCGCTCGGCCAGGGCCCGTGCTTCGGCTCCGCCCGCATCCGCGGCGACCGCGAGCTCGTGCCGGAGATGGTCGACGTACGGAGTAAGGTCCATGACGCCATCATGGCACCGTCATGGCGCCATCGCAAGTCGTGATGGCGCAATCGTGGCGTCATGGCTGGTGGGGCTGCGGACTCCTGGCCTTGCCCTGTGGTGCGCAGTGGCCGTCGCGCCTCCGGCCGCTTCGTCGCGGGCAGCGGCTGCGGCTCTCGGGCCGTCTGCCTGCGGCGGCACCGTCCTCCAGCGCAACGGCGGCTTCTGGGGCCGGGGGTGGCTCCTTTGCGGCGTGGGCCACGGGCAGGAGCCCGTGGCCCGTCGGCCTGTCCTGTTGCCAGTACGGATGGTTGTGACGCCGCACGGAGCCGCTTCGGCCTCGATTCCCTTGCCGTAGCCGATTGTCGTTCTGCAAGCTGGAGCCGCGTCAGGCCTTCCGGCCGTGAATTCCGGGACTCGGAACGTTGCCGTCATGACGCCCCGTCGGCAGGTGGTCCGGGGGTCTCCGGCGGCCGCTGACGGCGCGAGGCGGCGTATCAGAGGGGACCTCAACTGTGAGCAGCGGCATCGTCTTAGGGTTCGTGATCGTCGCGCTGGTCGTACACCGACAGGAGCGCGCGCGGACCGTACGGGAGAACAACCACCCGGCGCTGCTGGGATTCCTGACCGCGCTGGGGTTTCTCGCCCTCGCCCTCGGCGTGGCATCCGTCGTGAGACACCGCCCGCTGGACGCCGGGGCCGTCACCCTCGTGATGGCGAGCCTCGTCGTGGGCGCGGGGTTCGGAGCGGCACGGTCCCGTACGGTGCAGGTGTGGCGCACACCCGGGGGCCGGACCCTCTGCAGGGACACGCCCCTCACGACGATCCTGTGGTTCGCTTCCGTCGCGGGCCACTTCTGCATCGGTACGTGGATCGACCGGGCCGCGGGAGCCGGATCGCTCGGGCTCTCCACTCTCTACCTCCACCTGGCGGTCTCCCTCGGCGTGCAGGGCCTCCTGGTCCGCCGCCGGGCCGCGTCCGGCCCCGTCCGTACGCGGCAGTTGGGCGGCCCGGCGAGCCGCAGCCCGCGGGCACGGGCACACGCGCCGGGCTGACCGGCGGGCCGGAGGGAAGCGGTGGGCCGTCAACTCCCATGGCGTTCACAGGAGTTGACGGCCCGTCGGGCTTTCGGCGGAGGCCGTCCGTCAGGACTTCGCGGTGGCATAGGTGTGGAAGCCCTGGCCGCTCTTGCGTCCGAGCCTGCCCGCCGCCACCAGGTCGGTGAGCAGCGCGCACGGGGTGAAACGGTCGTCGGCGGTGAGCTCGCGCAGCACGTGCAGGGTGTCCACGACGGTGTCCAGGCCGATCAGGTCGGCGGTGCGCAGCGGCCCCATGGTGTGTCCGAAGCACTCCTGGAAGAGCCGGTCCACCGTGGCCGCGTCCGCGGTGCCGGCCTCGACCACGGCGGCCGCGTCGTTGTACGTGGCGTGCGAAAGCCGGTTGGACACGAACCCCGGCGCGTCGCGCACCACGATGCCCTGCTTGCCCATGCTCTTCAGCAGGTTGTGGGCGTGCTCAAGGGTCTGCTCGGTGGTGTCCTCGCCGCGGATGACTTCGATGGAGTCCTTGGCGTAGGCCGGGTTCATGAAGTGCATGCCGAGCACCCGGCCGGGGGCGTCGACGCGCTCGGCGAGCAGACCGACCGGTATGGCGGACGTACAGGTGGCGATCACCGCGTTGGGTGCGAGCACGGCATTGAGCAGGCGGAAGACCTCCTGCTTGACGGGGATGCTCTCGCGGGCGCATTCGACGACGAAGGACGCCGTACGCAGCTCTTCGAGGTCGGCTCCGAAGCGCACCCGTTCCACCGTGCGCTCGACCCCGTCGGCCGGGGGCCGGCGCAGCAGGGTGGCCATGCGGATGCCGGCGCGCAGTCGGCCGGGGGCGTTGGCCAGGGCCTGCGGCACGGGATCCACGACGGTCACGTCATGGCCCGCGGCCGCCAGGCAGTGGGCGACACCGACGCCCATCGTGCCTGCGCCGACGACGCCGACCGTACGGCGGGGGGTGGGGCGGGTGGTCGTGTGCATCGCGGGCTCTCCTTGATCGACGGAGGGGGTCAGACGGTGGCGACGACGCGTACCGCACCGTCCTGGGCGGGTGGTGTCGCCGCGGGGTCGAAACCGAGCAGGACCCGGTCGCCGCTGCGCTCGATCACGTCGAAGCCGCTGAAGCGCAGGTTGACCAGCATCACCCGGTTCACCTCGGTCGGCACGAACTCCGCCACCGGCCGGCGGCCGCCCGCCAGCGCGTCACGGACGACGTGACCGATCAAAGCGGGGCCGACGCCGCGCGACATCACCCGGCACGACAACAGCAGCAGCTTCAACACGCTGTCGTTTTCGGTGAGTTCGGTGAGCGCGAGGCCGATGGTGCCGTACGAGCCGTAGCGGTCCTCAAGGCCTGCCACCAGGACCTGGTGCGTCGGTGAGGCGAGCAGCTCGCGCAGCTCTGCCATGTCGTACGTGCGGCCCGTGGTGTTGAGCTGATGGGTGCGGACGGTGAGTTCATGGGCGCGCTCCAGGTCCGTCTCACTCGCCCGCCGGACGGAGAGGACCAGGCCGAGGGTGGCCAGGAAGTCCTTCGCCGGCCCGGTGTAGTTGTCCTGGGCGCGCTTGCGGCACAGTTCACCGCGGTAGAGGTGGCGGCGGCCGCGGCTCTCGTCGGTGACGAACGGAGGCTGGAAGGCGGCCAGGGCTGGAAGCCCGCCCGCCTGCTCCGCCGCGTGGACGCGCACGGCCGGGTGGGCCGCCGCGACCTCCGCGCGTTCGACCGCGTCGTTGTCGATGAACGCCACGGTGTCGATGCCGATGTTGAGGGCCTCGGCGACGCGACGCACCGCGTCGGACTTGGCGCCCCAGCCGATCTCCAGGACCGTGAACAGCTCCTCGATGCCGAGCGCTTCCAGATGTGCGGTGGCGGTGGCGTGGTCGCCTCGGCTGGCGACGGCGTGCAGGATGCCGCGCTCGTCGAGGGCGCGCAGCGTGGCGAGGACCTCGGGGAAGGGCTGCGGGGCGTCGCCCTCCAGAACGGTGCCGTCCCACACAGTGTCGTCGAGGTCCCACACCAGGCACTTCACGGTAGGTGCGGGTGCGGGTGCGGGTGTGGGCGCTTCGGTGCGGGTTGCCTCGGTCGTCATTGCGGTCCTTCCTGGATCACTGCGCGAGCTCGCTCGCCGGAGGGGGGACAGAAGCCGTGGCGGCGCAACAGCCGGTCCCCGATGTGGAGTTCCGACACGAAGGGGGAGCCCTCGATGAGCTCCATGACCTTGGCGTCCCGGAAGAACCGCCCCGCCAGGCTGTCCGGTGCGATGCCCGCGGCGCCAAGGGTCTGCACCGCCGTCGAGCCGACGGCGGTGGCGGCACCGGCCGCCGCGTACTTGGCGACGACGGTCTCCGCCACGGCTGACGGATCGCCCTGCCGGCGCAGCCTGCCCGCGCGGGCACACAGTTCGCGTGCGGCTCTGGTCTGAACGGCGGCGCGGGCGAGCTGGGCCCGTACGAGCTGGTGCTCGGCCAGGGGGACACCCCGCTGGAGACGGTTCACCGCATGGTCGGCAGCGGCGTCCAGGCCGGCTTCGGCCATCCCGACGCAGCCCCATGCCACGGTGTACCGCCCGTGGTCCAGGGCGGTGCCCACCACGTGGGTGAGGCCCGTGCCCGGCGGGCCGACCAGGTGGTCCCGCGGCACCCGCACCCCGTCGAAGTCGACATGGGCGATCTCGGCCGCCCGCATGCCCAGTTGGCCCTCGACGGGCTCCCGGCGCACGCCCGTCAGGTCGCCCTCGACGAGCACCGCTGCGGGCCGCCCGGCGGCCCGGCCGAGGACCAGGAAGACATCGGCGGTCCCGCCGAAGGTGATCCACCGTTTGCGCCCGGTGACGACCAGGTCGTCACCGTCCTCGTCGATGCGGGTTTCCACTCCGGCCAGATCCGTGCCCGCCCCCGCCTCGGTCGCCGCGAACGCGGCGAACCGGTGGCCGCGGGCCAGCTGCGGCAGCCATTGTTCGCGCTGGGCCGCCGTGCCCCAGCGCAGCAGCGCGGCGGCGACCATCTCCTGGACGGTGAGCAGGCCGCGCAGCGCGCTGCACACCCCGCCGATCTCGGCACAGACCTCGCCCAGTTCGGCCGGGCCGCCGCCCGATCCGCCGTAGCGCTCGGGCAGGCCCACCCCGAAGAGCCCGGCTCGCGCGACGGCCTCGCGCACAGGCTCGGGCAGCGTGCCCGCGCGGTCCCAGTTGCCGGCCTCGCCCCGGACGGTGGCGGCGAACTTCACCGCGTCCGGCGGGCCGACCGGTTCGACGGCGTACGTCATGACGCCGCCGCACCGGTGCAGGCGCCCCGGGCCCGGGCGAAGGCCAGGACGCGCGCAGCCGTACGGAAGTTGTCGATGGCGAGGTCCTCGACCTCCACCGTCAGCCGGAAGCGCTGCTCCACGAACGTGACCAGTTCCAGGGCGAAGAGGGAGTCGGCGAGTCCGGCGGCGAAGTAGTCGTCGTCAGGGCCGACTTCGGTGCCGAGCGCGGCGGCCAGGAAGGCCAGGACGTCCTCGACGGTTGTCGTCACGGGGGCTGTCGTCATGGGGGTGATCTCTCCTCGGGTCTGCAGGTGGTGCGTGCCGTCTTCGCCGTCCCGGTCTCCACGAGGAGGAGCAGACTCCAGGCGGCCACCGGGCAAGGAACGTAAACAAGCTGCTTATTTCACACAGCTGTTGACCGCACCTTCCACGGAGCCCGCGGTCTCCGGGCAAGAAGAATTCGCCTATCAATCGATAGCGTAAGCCAGTCCGGGGCGGGGTTGATATAGAAGTCCTTGAGGGCTCCTAAAGGGATAGGGTCGTGGGGGCCGCCGGTGAACGGTGTGGATTCGTTCGTGATTTTCGGCCATTTCGGCGCGGGGTTTATGGCTGAAAATCAACCGGGGGCTTCTCGTGAAAGGCGACCGCCCCTATGTGGGGGGCGCGGTGGGCCGGGCCAACCGGGATACCCGCCGACCTGCGGTTGTGTCCGATAAGCCGCAGCCCAGTGCTGTTGCGTGATCGCCGGAATCTCGCCTCGGCGATGCGGAGAAAATCCCTGCGCGGCAATAGTCCGAGCCGGTTCTCCGCTTGAGATGCACTGTAGAGCAGTCGGAGGAAAAGAGCTGTCGGGCGGGCCGTCCGTCATGGTGATGGGGGTTCCCGTCGCCTGTTCCGGCAGTTCTCGCCGCGCAGGGGGCGTATTGCGTTCCACCCCCCAACCCGATGGGAGTGCGGTTTTCCGTGACTACCTTTCTGTATCCCGGTTCGGGCGAGCCGGGAATCCTTCCGCGCTCCGGCGGAGCGGTGGCATTCCGCCTCGACGACGAACTCGTGTGCTCGGTCGAGGAGACGGCCGGCCGGCTGGGCGCGACGGCTCCCCTGGTGCTGAGGGCGGCGTTCGTGGTGCTGCTGCACCGGCTGGGCGGGGCTGACGGCCTGGCGATGGGACTGCCGGTGGCGGGGCGTCCAGGGACAGGTGACGAGGGCGCGGCGGGGACGCCGTGGCTCCTTGCCGATGCCTTGGCGTCATTGACGGAGCTGGTGAAGGACGATCCGCCGTTCACGGTGCTGGTCCGGCGGGTCCGGGATCGGGCCGGGAGCATGGACGACGGCCCGCAGTGCCTTCCCTCCGATGTGTCCCGCCTCCTTTCCGGCCGCTCAGGACAGGGTGTCGCCGGCACGCCGCAGTACGCCGGTGACCGGTTCGACCAGGAGGCGGCGGAGGCGGTCGCGGAGCAGTTCGTGCGGGTCGTGCGACAGGTGGCGGCCGAGCCCGGTCGGCGGATCGGGACGGTGGCGGTGTCGCTGGCGGCGGTGGGACGGCATGAACTGGAGGTGTGGGAGCGGCAGTATCCGGGGCTCGTGGAGGTGTGGCCGCTGACAGCGCTCCAGGAGGGGCTGCTGTTCCACACGGTGCTCGACGACTCGTCGCGGGACGCCTATCAGATGCAGTTCGTCCTCCACCTGCGGGGGCGGGTCGACGCTGCGCGGATGCGGGCGGCCGGCCAGGCGCTCCTCAACCGGCACGCTCATGCGCGCACGGCTTTTGCGGCGGGCGCCGACGGGGAGCCGGTGCAGGTGGTGGTGGGCGGCGTGGAGCTCCCCTGGCGCGAGGCGGATCTGGCGGGAGAGGCTGAGGCCACGGAGGCGTTCGAGGCCCTCCTGGCCGAGGACCTGGGCCACCGCTTCGACCCGGCCGTGCCGCCGCTGTTGCGGATGGCCCTGGTGAGGACCGGGGACGAGCGCTCCGAGCTGGTTCTGACGGCTCATCACCTGCTGTTCGACGGCGGGTCGTTCCCGCTGATCGTACGGGACCTGTTGCGACTGTACGGGGCCGATGGGGACGCCTCGGCGCTGCCGCGGGTTCCCGAGTACCGAGACTTCGTGCGGTGGCTGTCCGGGCAGGACCGGGACGCCGCGGCCCGCGTGTGGGCCGAGGAGCTGGCGGGGGTGGAGGAGCCGACCCTGCTGGCCCCGGTCGTCGGATCCGGCGGTGACGGGGCGGAGCCGCAGGACGGCGGGCTTGGTGAGGCAGAGGTGGCTCTGACCGAGCAGACGGCAGGCGAACTCTCAAGGCGGGCAGCCGAGTTGGGCGTCACCGTGGGCACCCTGGTGCAGGGAGCCTGGGCGCTGCTGCTGGGCGGGCTGACCGGACAGAAGGACGTCGTTTTCGGCGCGACCGTGCCCGGGCGTCCGGCCGAGGTGCCCGGCGTGGACGCGATGGCCGGGCTCTTCGTCAACACGCTTCCGGTACGGGCGCGGCTCGCGCCCACCGACACCGTGGCGGATCTGCTGCGCGGGATGCAACAGCGGCAGGAGGCCCTCGCCGGCCACTACTGCGGCCTTGCCGACATTCACCGGGCGACCGGCACGAACCTCCTGTTCGACACCCTGGTGACGTCCGAGACGTTCACGGTGGACCACCTGGACCACCTGGACCACCTGGACGGCGGCGGCGCGGGCATCGAGGTCGCCGGTGTCCGGGCGTTCGCCGGCACCCACTACCCGCTGACGGTGACCGTCGCCGCCGGACCGCGTCTCCAGGTGGCTCTGCAGTACCGGCGCCAACTCCTCGACCCCGACGGCGCCGGGGCGCTCGCCGAGCGGCTCGCACGCGTCCTTCGCCGGATCGCTGCCGAGCCCGACGTGCCCCTGGCCCGCCTCGATCTGCTCGGCCCCGCCGAGCACGAGAGGCTGCTCAACCAGAACAACGACACCGCCGTCCCGGTCGAGGCCGCCACCGTCCCCGCGCTCTTCGAGCGGCGGGCCGCGGTGACGCCCGACGCGGTGACGCTGGTGTGCGGCGACGAGGCGCTGTCCTACCGGGAGCTGGACGCACGGGCGAACCGGCTGGCGCGCGAGCTGATCCGGCGTGGGGTGGAGACGGAGACGGTGGTGGCGGTGTCGCTGCCGCGCTCGCCCGACCTTGTGGTGGCGCTGCTGGCCGTCATGAAGGCCGGCGGCACCTATCTGCCGGTGGACTCGGCGTATCCCGCGGACCGGATCGCCTACATGCTCGCGGACTCCGCCGCCCTGATGGTCTTGGCGGACACGACGACCGCCGACCGGCTGCCCGAACTGGCGACGCCGGTCCTGCGACTGGACGCCGCGGACATCACCGCGACGCTGGCGCGGCTCGACCCCGCGCCGCTGACCGACGCCGACCGAAAGGGCCCGCTGTCCGTCGCGAACGCCGCGTACGTGATCTACACCTCGGGTTCGACCGGGCGGCCGAAGGGCGTGGCCGTCACCCACTTCGGACTGGCCGACCTGGTCGCGACCCAGCGGGCCCGGCTCGGTCTGACGGCCACGAGCCGCGTGCTGCAGTTCGCTTCGCCGAGTTTCGACGTCTCGGTCTACGAGGTGTGCATGGCGCTGTTCACGGACGCCACGCTGATCCTCGCCCCCCAGGACCGACTGGCCCCCGGCTCGCCGCTGATCGACACGATCGCCGCCCAGCGGGTGACCCATGTCTTCCTGCCGCCCGCGGTCCTCGGGGCGCTGCCGCCCGGCTCGCTGCCCGGCGTGACCTGCCTCGCGGTGGGCGGCGACGCGGCCACACCGGAACTCGTGACCGGTTGGTCCGAAGGCCGGGACATGGTCAACGCCTACGGACCGACCGAGACCACGGCGATCGTGACGTTCAGCGATCCGCTGACGGCCGACGGCCGCACACCGCCCATCGGCCGGCCGATCGCCAACACGCAGATGTACGTTCTGGACGACGCGCTGCGGCCGGTGCCGGCGGGGGTGCCCGGCGAGATGTACGTGGCGGGCGCGTCGCTCGCGCGCGGCTACCTCGGCCGGCCGGGCCTGACCGCCGGACGCTTCGTGGCCTGCCCGTTCGGTGCACCCGGCCGCCGGATGTACCGCACCGGCGACGTGGTCACCTGGACCCCCGACGGCCAGCTGGTCTTCCACGGGCGCGCCGACAACCAGGTCAAGATCCGCGGATTCCGCATCGAACTCGGCGAAGTCCAGGCAGTGTTGGGCTCGCACCCCGCAGTGGCTCAGGCGGTCGTCGTCTGCGCCGAGCACGACGGTGACCGGCGCCTGGTGGGCTACGTGGTGCCCGCCGACGGCCGCACCGGGCCGGCCTCCGCCGAGCTGCGCGCCTTCGTGGCCGAGCGGCTGCCGGAGTACATGGTGCCGTCGGCGGTGGTGCCGCTGGCCGAGGTGCCGTTGAACCCGAACGGAAAGCTGGACCGGCGCTCGCTGCCCGCTCCCGACTACGCGCGCGGCGCCGACGGGCGGGCTCCGCGGACAGGGCGGGAGCAGGTCCTGTGTGAGCTGTTCGCGGAGGTGCTCGGGGTGGAGAAGGTCGGCATCGACGACGACTTCTTCGATCTGGGCGGGCACTCACTGCTGGTCACGCGGCTGGTGAACCGGGTGCGTGCGGTGCTGGGGGTGGAGGTTCCCGCCCGGGTGGTGTTCGACTCGTCGACGGTGGCGCGGCTCGCGGAGTCCTTGCCGACGGGGGTGCGGTCGTCGCGCGCGGTGTTGCGGCGGGCCGAGGTGCGCCCGCAGCGGGTGCCGCTGTCGTACGCGCAGAGTCGCCTGTGGTTCCTGCACCGGTACGAGGGCCCTTCGGCCACCTACAACCTGCCGTACGTGCTGCCCCTGAGCGGTGAGCTGGACACGGAGGCGTTGGCGTCGGCGGTACGCGATGTGGTGGTGCGGCACGAGAGTCTGCGGACGCTGTTCAAGGCGGACGGCCGGGGCGTTGCCTGGCAGGTGGTGGTGCCGGGCGAGGACGTCGTGCTCGACGTGCCGGTGCGGGAGGTGGCCCCCGATGCGGTGAGTGCCGCGGTGGCGGCGGAGGCCGGGTACCGCTTCGATCTGTCGGTGGAGATTCCGGTGCGGGCGTGTGTGCTGCGGTGTGGTGCGGATGAGCACGTACTGGTGTTGTTGCTGCATCACATCGCGGCGGACGGTGAGTCGATGGCTCCGTTGGCCCGTGATCTGGGCGCGGCGTATGCGGCACGCCTGCGTGGTCAGGCGCCCGAGTGGGCCGGTCTGCCGGTCCAGTATGCGGACTACACGCTGTGGCAGCGGGAGCTGCTGGGGGAGGAGGGGGATCCGGGGAGTCTGCTGGCCGGTCAACTGGCGTACTGGCGGGGGGAGTTGGCGGGTGTTCCGCAGCCGCTGGGGCTGCCGCTGGACCGGCCGCGGCCGCCGGTGCCCAGTCATCGGGGGGACACGGTGGGCTTCACGATCGGGCCGGAGGTTCTGGCGGCGGTCGAGGGTGTGGCGCGGGCGCAGGGCGCGACCGTGCCGATGGTGCTGCAGTCCGCGCTGGCGGTGCTGCTGCATCTGATGGGTGGTGGCGATGATGTGACTGTGGGTGCGCCGGTCGCGGGGCGTACTGATGAGGGGCTGGCCGATCTGGTGGGGTTCTTCGTCAATACGTGGGTGCTGCGGGCGAACCTGTCGGGCAATCCGTCGTTCGAGTCCCTGGTGCGTCAGGTGCGGGACAAGGCGGTGAGTGCCTACGACCACCAGGACGTGCCCTTCGAGCGGCTCGTCGAGTCACTCAACCCCGAACGCTCCACCGCCCACCACCCCCTGTTCCAGGTGATGTTCGCCTGGCAGACCATCGCCCACGAGGACCTCGAACCGGCCGGTCTCAAGGCCCGGTTCGCCCCCGTCCCGACCGCGACCGCCAAGTTCGACCTGCTGTTCAGCATGGTCGACACACCGGGGCAGGGCGTCTCGGGTGAGGTCGAGTACGCCACCGACCTGTTCGACCGGGGTACGGCCGAGGCCCTCGCGGCACGGTTCGTACAGGTGGTGCGGCAGGTGGCGGCCGACCCCAACGCGCGGGTCGCGGCGCTGGATGTGCTGGAGGCGGGGGAGCGGCGGCGGCTGCTGTACGACCTCAACGACACGGGCGTGGCCACCCCGGACCTGACCCTTCCCGCGCTCTTCGAGCGGCAGGCGGCCGCCACACCGGACGCGGTCGCGGTCGTGTGCGGTGAAGTGACCTGGACCTATGCGGAGTTGAACGCCCGCGCCAACCGGATCGCGCGGGAACTCGTACGACACGGCGCAGGACCGGAGCAGCTGGTGGGGCTCGCCCTGCCGCGCTCGGCCGACCTGGTCGCCGGGCTGCTCGGCATCCTGAAGTCCGGCGCCGGCCATCTGCCCATCGACCCGCGCTATCCCAGCCGCCGCCTCGGCTTCGTCCTGTCCGACGCACGCCCGCAGTGCATCCTGACCGACTCCGCGACGCAGGGCGTCCTGCCGCAGGACGACGGCCGGGCGGTCCGGCTGCTCCTGGACGAGCTGGACCTCGCCGACGGCGACGGCACGGACCTGCGGGACGAGGAACGGACGGCCGCGCTGTCGCCCCGCAACCTCGCCTACGTGATGTACACCTCGGGCTCCACCGGGACCCCGAAGGGCGTCGCGATCACCCATCACGGCGTCGTGAACGGGGTACTGCGCCTCGCGCCCGCGACCGGGGTCACGGCCGGGTCGCGGATCCTCGCCGGGACGTCGGTCGCCTTCGACGTCTCGGTGTTCGAGATCGTCACCGCACTGTCGGCCGGCGGCTCGGTCGAGGTGGTCCGGGACGTCCTGGAGCTCGCCGAGCGGGACAGCTGGACCGGTGCCGTGATCAGTACCGTGCCGTCGGTCTTCGCGGAGCTCCTCGACGAGATCGCCGACCGCGTGCAGGTGGACACCCTGGTCTTCGCGGGCGAGGCACTGCCCGCCGCACTCGTGGCGCGCGTGCGGGCCGCCCTGCCCGGCGTGCGGGTGGTCAACACCTATGGGCAGAGCGAGAGTTTCTACGCGACCGCGGCCGAGCCCGACGACGGATGCGGTGCCACGGGCAGCGCGCCGATCGGCAGGCCGCTGGGGAACATGCGTGCCTATGTGCTGGGGCCGGGGCTCGCCCCCGTCGCGCCGGGCGTGGTCGGCGAATTGTACGTCGCGGGTGCGGTGGGCCGCGGCTACCACGGGCGGCCCGCGCTCACTGCCGGACGATTCGTGGCGGACCCCTTCGGGCCCGCCGGGGCACGGATGTACCGCACCGGCGATCTGGCCCGCTGGACCGGCGCGGGGCAACTGGAGTACGCGGGCCGCGCCGACGCACAGCTGAAGGTCCGCGGGCTGCGCATCGAACCCGGTGAGGTCGAGGCCGCTCTGACCGCCCACCCCGGCGTGGCGCAAGCCGCGGTGGCCGTCCGCGAGGGGAGGGGGGCCCACCGGCAGCTCGTCGGATACCTGGTTCCCGTGCACCACGCCGGCGCGGGCGCCGACGACATCGACCTCGCCGGCGGTGTGTCGGTGGGCGAGGTCCGCCGGTTCGCGGCGGACCGGCTGCCCGAGTTCATGGTCCCGGCCGTGTTCGTGGTCCTGGACCGGCTGCCGCTGGCGCCCAACGGGAAGCTGGACCGGGCGGCCCTGCCCGAGCCCGAGTCCGGCGACAGCCGGTACCGCGCGCCGCAGTCCCCGACGGAGAAGATCCTGGCCACCGTGTATGCCGAGGTGCTCGGCGTGGACCGCGTCGGCACCGACGACGACTTCTTCACCGTGGGCGGGGACAGTATCCGCTCGATCCAGGTGGTGTCCCGGGCCCGGGCCCGTGGCGTGGAGGTCAGCCCGCGCCAGATCTTCCAGGCCCGCACGGTGGCCGCTCTCGCCCGGCTCGCCCCGGCCCACCGGCAGCCCGCCGCGGGCGCGGTGCTCGAAGAGTTCGACGGCGGTGGCGTGGGCCGGATGCCGCTGCCGCCGATCGACCTGCAGCTGCGCGAACTCGGCGGCAGCTGGGCCCGGTTCGCCATGTCGGCCCTGGTGGAGCTGCCGGACGGCATCGACGGAGCAGGGCTGACCGCCACCCTGAGCGCGGTCCTCGACCGCCACGACATCCTGCGGTCGCGGCTGGAGGAGCACCCTGACGGGGACCTGCTGGTCGACCCGCCGGGCTCGGTGGATACGGCGGCGCTGATCCGCCGCGTCCCGTGCGACGGCCACTGGGACGCGCGGTGGCGGCGGACGGCCGCGACGGAACTGGACGCCGCGACAGCGCGGTTGGACCCGGATGCCGGGGTGATGGTCCAGGCCGTGTGGTTCGACCCGGCGGCGGGCAGCGGCACGGGCCGCCTCCTGCTGGTCCTGCACCACCTGGTGGTGGACGGGGTGTCGTGGCGCATCCTGCTGCCGGACCTCGCCGCCGCATGGGCCCAGGTCCGTGCGGGCCGCACCCCGGCCCTGCCGGAGGTGACGACCTCGATGCGGCGCTGGACGCACGCCCTTCGGGCGGAGGCGGCCGCCGAGGACAGGGTTGCCGAGCTGCCGCTGTGGCAGTCGATCCTGGACGGACCCGACCCGGTCCTCGGCTCCCGGCGGCTCGACCCCGCCGTGGACCGCATGCCCACGGTGGACACCGTGCGGGTGCGGCTTGAGACACCGGTCACCGAAGCACTGCTGACCACGCTGCCCGCGGCGTTCCGCTGCGGCGTCCAGGACGGCCTGCTCGCAGCCCTCGCGGCGGCCGTCGCCCGCCGGCGCGGGGCCCGAGGAGGCGACGCGCCGTCCGTACTCATGGGCGTCGAAGGGCACGGCCGCGAGGAGAACGCCGTGCCGGGGGCGGACCTGTCCCGCACGGTCGGCTGGTTCACCAGCCTGTTCCCGGTGCGCCTCGACACCGCCGGGTGCGACCTCGACGAGGTGCTGGCCGGTGGACCGGCCGCCGGAGAACTGATCAAGACCGTCAAGGAACAGCTCCTGGCGATCCCGGACCACGGCATCGGCTTCGGACTGCTGCGCCACCTGAACCCGCGGACCGCAGCGGAGCTGAGGCAGTACCCCGCACCGCAGATCGAACTCAACTACCTCGGCCGCTTCTCCCCGGCCGACATGCCGCAGGACCTGCGCGGCCTCGGCTTCCACCAGAGCGCTGAGACCGTCGAACCGGCCGCGGCCGACGCCGAGTTGCCCGCACCGGCCGTGCTGCACATCGATGCGCAGGCCACCGACACCGCGCGGGGACCGGTCCTGGAGGCGGTGCTCTCCTTCCCCACCGGTGCGCTGGCACGCGAGGAGGCGCTGGAGCTGGCAGAGCTGTGGCGCCAGGCCCTGGAAGGCTTGGCCCGGCACGCCGCCGCGCCCGGCGCGGGCGGGCTCACGCCCTCGGACGTGCCGCTGGTGGCGGTGGCCCGGCGCGACCTCGAACAGTGGGAACGCACCTACCGCGGCCTCGCGGACGTGTGGCCGCTCACCCCTCTCCAGTCCGGCCTGGTCTTCCACGCGCTGCTCGCCGACGCGTCGTTCGACGCCTACCACATGCAGTTGGTGTTCCATCTGCGCGGGCGGGTGGACCCGGAGCGGATGCGCGTGGCCGGACAGGCCCTCCTGAACCGGTACGCCAACCTGCGGGCGGCCTTCGTGCCCGGCGCCAGCGGGGACCCGGTGCAGCTGGTGTCCCAGGACGTGGAGCTGCCGTGGCGGCACATCGACGCAACGGACCTGGGCGAGGCCGCTCGCGCCGCGGCCGTCGAGCACTACCTGGCCGAGGACCTGGGCAACCGCTTCGACCCGGCTGTGCCGCCGCTGCTGCGGATGGCCCTGGTGAGCTTGGGCGCGGACCGCTGTGAACTCGTCCTCACCGCGCACCACCTGCTGTTCGACGGCTGGTCCTTCCCACTGATCATCCAGGACCTGTTGCGACTGTACGGGGCCGATGGGGACGCCTCGGCGCTGCCGCGGGCACCCGAATACCGCGACTTCCTGCGCTGGCTGACGCATCAGGACCAGGAAGCGACTGCGCGCGCCTGGGCCGGGGAACTCGACGGCGTGGACGGGCCGACCCTGCTGGCGGCCTCCGGTACCGCCGCACCCGAGCGGCCCGAGGCGGAGGACGCCCGCTACGGGCAGGTCGAAGTGCCGCTGCCCACGGACACCGCCCGGGAGCTGGCCCGGCGGGCGGCCGAACTCGGCATCACCCTCAACACCCTGGTGCAGGGTGCCTGGGCGGTGCTGCTCGCCGGCCTCACCGGACGCCAGGACGTCGTGTTCGGCGCCACGGTGTCCGGGCGCCCGGCCGCGCTGCCCGAGGTGGACACGATGGTCGGCCTCTTCGCCAACACCCTGCCGGTACGGGTGCGGTGCGCCCCCGCGGCCCCCCTCGCCCGGCTCCTCACCGACCTGCAGCACCGCCAGGCCGCACTCCTCGACCACCACCACTACGGCCTGACGGGGATGCACCGGGCCACCGGCACGAGCGTGCTGTTCGACACGCTCGTGGCGTTCGACTCCTACCCCGTGGACCGGATGGGCCTCAGCGAGGCACACGACGCCGCGGGCATCACGGTCACCGGCCTGCGCCCGCTGTCCAGCACGCACTACGCGCTGACCGTGAACGCCGCACTCGACCCTCATCTACGGCTGACGCTGCAGTACCAGCCGAAGGCACTCGACCGTGCGACGGTCCGGCGGATCGCCGACCGGTTCAAGGCGGTGCTCGCGCAACTCGCCGCGGACCCCCACCAGTTGGCAGGTCAGGTGGCTGTCCTGGCCGCGGACGAGCGGGAGCTGGTGTTGCGCGGCTTCAACGACACCGCGACCCACACCCCCGACGTCACGATCCCCGGCCTCATCGAGCAGCAGGTGGAGCACACCCCGCAGGCGATCGCCGTCGAGCACGGCGATGTCACCCTGACCTACCGGGACCTCGATGCGCGTGCCAACCGGCTCGCCCGCCACCTGATCGCCCGGGGAGTCGGCCCGGAGACCGTCGTGGGCCTGTCGCTGCCGCGCTCGGCGGACCTCGTGGTCGCGCTCCTCGCCGTCCTCAAGGCGGGTGGCGCCTACCTGCCGATCGACCCGCGCTTCCCGAGCGCGCGCCTTGCGCACATCCTGGCCGATGCGCGCCCGGTACTGCTGCTCACCGACGCCGACACCCTCGACACGCTGCCGCAGCCGGGCGTGCCGCACCTCCTGCTCGACGAGCCGGGGTGGACGGACGGCGACGCCACGCGGCCCGAGGTCATGCTGCGGGGCGACAACGCGGCGTACGTGATGTACACCTCTGGCTCGGCTGGCGTCCCCAAGGGCGTCGCGGTCACCCACGCCAACGTCGTCAACGGCGTGCTCCGGCTCGCCGAGCGCACCGGCATCACCCAGGGCACCCGCACGCTGGCCGGCACGTCGATCAACTTCGACGTCTCCGTCTTCGAGACCGTCACCACCCTCGCCCACGGCGGCACCCTGGAGGTCGCCCGCGACGTGCTCGCCATCAGTGAGCGCGGCGGCTGGAGCGGCGGCGTCGTCTCCACCGTGCCGTCGGTCTTCGCCGAGCTGCTCGACCAGAGCGGCGGCCCCCTCGCCGCCGACACGGTGGTGTTCGCCGGTGAGGCGTTGCCCGCGGCCCTGGTGCGGCGGGTACGCGAAGCCGTCCCCGGCATCCGCGTCGTCAACGCCTACGGTCAGACCGAGTCGTTCTACGCCACCGCCCACACCCTCGAACCCGGCGACGAGCCCGCGGGCAGCACCCCGATCGGCTCGCCGCTCGGCAACATGCGCGCCTACGTCCTCGGCCCGGGACTCCAGCCGGTGCCGGTCGGCGTCGCCGGCGAGCTGTACGTCGCGGGCAACGTCAGCCGCGGCTACCACGGGCGCCCGGGCCTGACGGCCGAGCGGTTCGTGGCCGACCCGTTCGCCGCCGAGCCCGGCGCGCGCATGTACCGCACCGGCGATCTGGCGTGCTGGAACGAGAGGGGGCAGCTGGAGTACCTCGGCCGCGGCGACTCCCAGCTGAAGATCCGCGGCTTCCGCGTCGAGCCCGGTGAGATCGAGGCGGCCCTGACGGCCCACCCGGGCGTCGCCCAGGCCGTCGTGCTGGCCCATGACGCCCACGGCGCACGGCAGTTGGCCGCCTACGTGGTGCCCGTCGAGGGCGAGAGCGGGCCGGCCCCGGCAGAGCTGCGTGCCTTCCTCGCCGGGCGGCTCCCCGGCTACATGGTCCCCGCCGCCTTCGTGCTTCTCGACCGCCTCCCCGTCGCCCCCAACGGCAAGCTCGACCACCGGGCCCTGCCGGCCCCCGAGCTGACCAGCGCCTCCCCCTACCGGGCCCCGCGCACCGGTCAGGAGGAGCTCCTGGCCGACCTGTTCGCGGAGGTGCTCGGGGTGGAGAAGGTCGGCATCGACGACGACTTCTTCGATCTGGGCGGGCACTCACTGCTGGTCACGCGGCTGGTGAACCGGGTGCGTGCGGTGCTGGGGGTGGAGGTTCCGGTTCGGACGGTGTTCGAGTCGGCGACCGTGGCGCGGCTGGTGGAGTGCCAGGGCCTGGGGGCCCGGTCGTCGCGTCCGGCGCTGCGCCGGACGCAGACGCGGCCGGAGCGGGTACCGCTGTCGTTCGCACAGCACCGGCTGAAGTTCCTCGACGAGCTTGAGCCGCTGCCCACCTACCACCTCCCGTTCGTGGTCCGCCTCAGCGGTGAACTGGACGTGAGCGCACTGTCGTTGGCGGTACGCGATGTGGTGGTGCGGCACGAGAGTCTGCGGACGCTGTTCGTGACGGACGACAAGGGTGTCGCGGCGCAGGTGGTGGTGCCGGCCGGTGACGTCGTGCTCACGGTGCCCGTACGGGAAGTGGCGCCGGGCGAGGTGAGTGCCGCGGTGTCCCGGGAGGTGGCCCGCCGCTTCGATCTGTCGGTGGAGATTCCGGTGCGGGCGTGTGTGCTGCGGTGTGGTGCGGATGAGCACGTACTGGTGTTGTTGCTGCATCACATCGCGGCGGACGGTGAGTCGATGGCTCCGTTGGCCCGTGATCTGGGCGCGGCGTATGCGGCACGCCTGCGTGGTCAGGCGCCCGAGTGGGCCGGTCTGCCGGTCCAGTATGCGGACTACACGCTGTGGCAGCGGGAGCTGCTGGGGGAGGAGGGGGATCCGGGGAGTCTGCTGGCCGGTCAACTGGCGTACTGGCGGGGGGAGTTGGCGGGTGTTCCGCAGCCGCTGGGGCTGCCGCTGGACCGGCCGCGGCCGCCGGTGCCCAGTCATCGGGGGGACACGGTGGGCTTCACGATCGGGCCGGAGGTTCTGGCGGCGGTCGAGGGTGTGGCGCGGGCGCAGGGCGCGACCGTGCCGATGGTGCTGCAGTCCGCGCTGGTGGTGCTGCTGCATCTGATGGGTGGTGGCGATGATGTGACTGTGGGTGCGCCGGTCGCGGGGCGTACTGATGAGGGGCTGGCCGATCTGGTGGGGTTCTTCGTCAATACGTGGGTGCTGCGGGCGAACCTGTCGGGCAATCCGTCGTTCGAGTCCCTGGTGCGTCAGGTGCGGGACAAGGCGGTGAGTGCCTATGACCATCAGGACGTGCCCTTCGAGCGGCTCGTCGAGTCGCTCAACCCCGAACGCTCCACCGCCCACCACCCCCTGTTCCAGGTGGCGTTCTCCTGGCAGGGCGGCGCGGGCAGCCTCGAACTGCCCGGTCTGAGAGCCGTCCCCGAACCGGTCGTGACCGGGACCGCGAAGTTCGACCTGCTCTTCCACGTCGAAGAGCCGGGCATGGAGGCGCGGCAGGAACTGTCCGGGCTCGTCGAGTACGCCACCGACCTGTTCGACCGCGGCACGGCGGAGAGCCTGACGGCCGGATTCGTACGCCTGGTGACGGAATTGACGGCCGCGCCGCGAAAGCGGCTCGACACCGTGGACGCGCTGGCGCCCGCCGAGCGGGACCGACTGGTCCGGGGGATCAACGACACCGCCGTGGCCACACCGCAGGTGACGGTCCCCGAGCTCTTCGAACGGCGGGCCGCTGCCGTGCCGGACGCGGTCGCGGTGGTGAGCGGCGGGGAATCGCTGACCTACCGTGAGCTGAACGCGCGCGCCAACCGGCTCGCCCGCGAGCTGGTGCGGCGCGGGGTGGGCCGGGAGTCGGCGGTGGCCGTGGCCGTGCCGCGCTCGCCGGAGTACGTCGTGGCGGTCCTCGCCGTCCTGAAGGCCGGCGGCGCGTATGTGCCGCTGGCCCACGACCACCCGGCGGAGCGCGTGGAGTTCATGCTGCGTGACGCGCGCCCCGCGCTGCTCGTGACCACCTCCGCCGTGGCGGCCGACGTGCCCCGGGGCACCTGCCCCCGGCTGCTCGTCGACGACCCCGCAACGGCCGCGGCCGTATCCGCCCAGCCGGGCGGCGACCTGCCCGATGAGGGAAGCCCGGACCGGTTGGCGTACGTCATCTACACCTCGGGCTCGACGGGGGTGCCCAAGGGAGCCGGGGTGAGCCACCGGGCCCTGGTGGACCTCGCGGCCGACCGGCAGTGGCCCGGCGGCGCCCACGAGCGGGTCCTGATGCACTCGGCGCCCACGTTCGACATCTCGGGCTACGAAATGTGGGTGCCGCTCCTGAACGGCGGCCGGATCGTGGTGGCGCCCCCGGGGCGGCTGGACGTCAACGCGCTCGCCACGGTCATGGCCGAGCAGCGGGTGAGCGCGCTGTGCATGTCCGCGGGGCTCTTCGCGGTGATCGCCGACGAGCGCCCGGAGAGCTTCGCAGGGGTGCGCGAGGTGCTGACCGGCGGCGAGGCGGTACCCGCGGCGGCTGTGGCGCGGGTGCTCCGAGCCTGCCCGGGCGTCACGGTCGTCAATGCCTACGGGCCGACGGAAGCGACGGTGTTCGCCACCTGCCACCGGATCACGGCCGCCGACCGGGTCGGTGCGGTGGTCCCGGTGGGGCGGCCCATGGACAACACACGCGTGTACGTCCTGGACGACCTGCTGCGGCCCGTCCCGCCGGGCGTGGAGGGCGAGTTGTACCTGGCGGGTTCGGGTCTGGCGCGGGGCTATGTGCACCGTCCGGGCCTCACGGCGGAGCGGTTCGTGGCCTGCCCGTTCGGTGACCGGCCGGGGGCGCGGATGTACCGCACCGGGGACGTGGTGACGTGGACGAAGGACGGTGAGCTGGTGTTCAGGGCACGCGCCGACGACCAGGTGAAGATCCGAGGGTTCCGGGTGGAGCCCGGCGAGGTGGAGGCGGCCCTGGCGGCCCATCCGCGGGTGGCCCGGGCGGCGGTGGTCGCCCGGCAGAGCCCGGGCGGCGCCGGGGGGCAGCAGCTGGTGGCCTATGTGGTCCCGGCCGACGAGCCCGCCCCCACGGCGTCCTTCGGCTCCGGGGCCGAGGAACTGCGCGCGCATCTGGCGCGGCGCCTGCCGGACCACATGGTGCCGTCCGTCTTCGTGGAGCTCGACGCCCTGCCGCTCACCCGGCACGGCAAGGTGGACCGCCACGCCCTGCCGGACCCCCGAGGCCCCGAGGCCCGGCCCGAGGCCGCCGTGGTCCGGCCGCGCACGGCCACCGAGCGCGCGGTCGCCGCGATCTGGGCGGAGCTGCTCGACCGCGACGAGATCGACGTACACGAGAAGTTCTTCGACGCCGGCGGGACCTCGCTCTCCCTCCTTGCACTGAGTAGCCGACTGGCCGAACTCGCCCGGCATCCCGTGCCGTTGGGCGCTCTCTTCGAGCACACCACGGTCGAGGCGATGGCCCGGCTCATTGACGACGGGCCCGCCCGCGAAACCACTGATGAATTGGGGTACGAGCTGTGACGAATCCGAGCCTTTCCGAGCAGGAGGCCGTGGCGATCATCGGTGTCGCCCTCGCCCTCCCCGATGCCTACGACCTCGATGCCCTGCACCACAACCTGCTCGTCGGGCGGGCCAGTGTGCGGGCGCCGGGCAAGGAGCGGGTGCACTACGCCGGGGCGCCCACGGACGTCGACTACCTCAAGATGGGCTACCTGAACCGGATCGACCTGTTCGACCACCGGTTCTTCGGGCTCTCGCTGCGCGAGGCGGAGTTGATGGACCCGCACCAGCGGATGACCGCACAACTCGCCCACCAGGCCATCGAGAACGCCTGCTACGCGCCCGGCGACCTGAAGGGCTCCAACACCGCGGTCGTCCTCAGCGCGCCCGAACCCCACTACGCGAGCCTGTACACCGACAGCGACCCGCAGCAGATCCTCGGCGCGCACCCCTCCGCGGTGGCGGCACGGATCTCCTACCTGTTCGACCTCACCGGCCCCGCGCTGGCCCTGGACACCGCGTGCAGCAGCAGCCTCACCGCGATCACCGTCGCCGTGGACAAGCTGCGCAACGGGCAGTCGGACCTGGCGATCGCGGGCGGGCTCAGCATCTACCCGGTGATGGTGCCCGAGCGCGACCGCGTGGCCATGGCCGGACTGGAGTCCCCCGAGGGGGTGTGCCGTCCCTTCGACGCCCGGGCAGACGGTTCCACCGGCGGCGAAGGCGGCGGACTCGTCCTCCTCAAGCGCCTGGGCGACGCACTGGCCGACGGGGACCACATCCACGGCGTACTGAGGGGCATAGCCCTCAACCACAACGGTTTCCGTGCCACGAGCATGAGCGCGCCGAGCGCCCGCGGACAGGCCGAAGTGATCGCCGAAGCCTGGCGGCAGGCCGGTACGGCCCCGCTCGACTACATCGAGGCCCACGGCTCGGGCACGCGGCTCGGCGACGTCATCGAGGCCGAGGGGCTGCGCCAGGCCTTCGCCGACGCGGGCCTGACCGACCCGTGCGGGATCAGCGGGATCAAGGGCAACATCGGCCATCTCAACCACGCCGCCGGAGTCGCCGGCCTCTTCAAGGTCCTCGCCGGGCTGCGGCACGGCACCCGCTACCCGAACCCCAACTTCGAGACGTCCAACCCGCTCATCGACTTCACCGGCCCTGTCCACGTCGACGAGGCCGCGACGGCCTGGGAACGCACGGCCGGCCGCACCCGCAGGGCGGGCCTGAGCTCCTTCGGACTGACCGGAACCAACGTGCACGCCGTCGTCGAGGAGCCGCCCGCCGTGGCACCCGCCGAGGAGCCGGGCGAACAGGCACCCGAACTGGTCACCCTCTCCGCGAAGTCACCCGGGGCCCTCACCGCCTACGCTCAGCGCCTCGCTGACTTCCTGGACCGCACCGGACACCAACTCCCCTCCGTGGCGCATGCGTTGAACCGGGGTCGCGACGACCACCCGTACCGCTGGGCCGCGACCGCGCGCGACAACCAGGAACTGGCCGCCCTGCTGCGCGCGGCACGTCCCGGCGGGCGGGAGCCGTCGGCCGCGGCGCCCCTGGTGCTCCTGCTCTCCGGTGACGGCGAACTCGGCGACGAGACGTGGGAGGGCCTGCGCACGGCCTTCCCGGAGCTCGCCGACGCCGACGGCACGGCTGACACCTCGCCCGGCGCCCGGCTGCACGCCCGGCAGCGCGCGGGCTACGAGCTGGCGCGTTCCTTGGGCCTGACCGAGACGCGGCTGGTCGGTTCCGGCATCGGCAACCTCGTGGTGCGGAGCATCCAGAACCCGGCGACGGCGGAGCAGGCGCGGCGCAAGGCGGCGGATGCCCCGATCACCAGCACGGTCGACGAGGCCGGGCTGCGCCGCGCGGTGGGCAGCCTCGCCGAAGAGGGCGCCGTCCTCGTCGAGCTGGCCGCGGACGGCACCCTGGCGCGGGAGATCTCCCGGGTCGCCCCGGAGCTCGCGGTCGTACGCCTCTTCGCGGATCCCTCGCGTGAGGGCGTGCTCGGCGCGCTCGCCAGGCTCTACGCACTCGGCGTGGACCTCGACTGGAGCCGGTACTACGCCGACAGGAGCCTGCGGCGCATCGAGGTGCCGACGTACCCGTTCGACGCCGACGAGGTGTCCTGCTGGTGCCGTCCGCCGGGCGCTCCGCTGGACGCGCACCCGGCCGGCGCGGCCGGGGCCGAGCGGCCCGGGGCACCGGGCCGGCAGAGTGAACGGGCAGACACCGAACGGCAGTTGGCCGCGATCTGGGCCGGCGTCCTCAAGGCCGAAGGCGTCGGTCCGGACTCCAACTACTTCCAGCTCGGCGGCACGTCGATCGCGGGCATCACGGTCCTGCGGCAGGCCCAGGAGCAGTTCGGCGTGCACCTGACCTTCTCCGACCTGCACCAGTACCCCACACTGCGCGAACTGGCCACGCGCATCGACGTCCTGCGCGCCGCGGACACGGAGCGGGACGACTGGACGATCACGCCGATACCGCGCCCCGGCCGGCTGCCGCTCTCCTTCAACCAGGAGCAGTTGTGGTACCTGGACCGGCTGAAACCGGGCACCGCGCTGTACAACATCCCCACCAACCTGCGCTACGTCGGCGACTTCGACCTGGAGGCGTACCGGGGAGCGCTGCGCGATGTGACGGACCGGCACGAGATCCTGCGCACCCGCATCCTCGACGAGGAGGGCCGGCCCTACGCGCTCGACGAGGTGCCCGAGCCGCAGCTGACGTTCCTCGACCTCGCGGCGCTGCCCGACGACCGGCGCACCGCGGAACTGTCGCGGGCGATGACGGACGAGGCGACGGCGCCCTTCGACCTCGCGCGCGGACCGCTGTTCCGCACCGTGGTCATCAAGATCGGCGAGTGGGACCACGTGGTCCTGCACACCTGGCACCACATCGTCTTCGACGGCTGGACACCCGCCGTCTTCTTCGGCGAGCTCTCCGCCTGTTACACGGCCCGGCGCGGCGGACCCCCGGCCCGGCTGCCCGGACTGTCCGTCCAGTACGCGGACTTCGCGGCCTGGCAGCGCGAGTGGCTGGACGAGGAGCGCACGGCACGCGGCCTGGAGTTCTGGCGCGCGCAGCTGAGCGGCCTCGACCTCCCCGAGCTGCCGCTCGACCACCCCCGCCCGGCCGTGCAGTCCTTCCGGGGCGACTCCGTGAAGTTCGGGCTCGACCCGGAAGTCGCGGCGCAGCTGCGCGCCTTCAGCGTGCGCGAGAGCACGACGAGCTTCGTCACCATGCTCGCGGTGATCGACGCGGTCCTGCACCTGTGGGCGGGCCACCGCGACGTGGTGGTGGGCGCGGCGACCACCGGCCGTTTCAACCCCGTGACGCACGGCCTGATCGGCTACTTCAACAACCTCCTGCCGTTCCGCACGAAGGTCGACCCGGGGCTGAGCTTCCGCGAGCTGGTGGCCCGGTGCGCGACCACCGCCACCGGGGTGCTCGACCACGAGGAGATCCCGTTCGCCAAGATCGTCGCCGACGCGGACCACCGCGACCCCTCGCGGCATCCGGTGTTCACGGTCTGCTACACCCACCAGAACACCGCCACGGCCTCCCTCGACCTGCCGGGCCTCACCACCGAGAGCGTCGGGGAAGAACTCTCCGGGGTCTCCGGAGTCGCCCCGGGAACCGCCAAGTTCGACCTCACCTTCGGCCTGTACGACCAGGACGGCGGTCCGATGGACGGCTACCTGGAGTACGCGGTCGACCTGTTCGAGCCCGCCACCGCACGCCGCCTGGTCGACCTCTTCCAGTTCGTCGCCGCGGCCGCGATGAACGAGCCGGACCGGCCCCTTGAGGAGCTCGTCCGGGGCCGCGAAGAGCCGACCGTCCACGACGGCGAGCCGGCGGTCCACGACAGCGGGTCGGCGCTCCTCGTCGGCGAGCGGCGGGACTGGTCCGACATGCGTCTGGTGAGCGAGGTCTTCCAGGAGCACGCCGCGCGGCGCCCGGACGAGACCGCCGTCGTCGACGGTGCAGGCGACCACACGTACCGGGACATCGACCGCAGGGCGAACCGGGTGGCGCGGCGACTGGCCGAGCACGGCGTCGGCCCGGACAGCGTCGTCCCGGTGCTCGCGGAGCGCGGCGCCGACCTGGTGGTCGGCTGGCTCGCCGTCCAGAAGGCCGGCGGCGCCTTCGCCACCATCGACCCGGCCGTGCCGGAGCAGCGGATCCGGAGCATCCTGGTGGGGCTCACCGTTCCCGTGACCCTGGTCGGTGCGGGTGCGGGTGCGGGTGCGGGTGCGGGTGCGGGCGCAGTGGCCGAGGGCCTCGCAGGCCCAGTCGTCCGGATCGCCGATGTTGATGCCGACGGCGACGGCGACGGCGACGGCGACGGACATGGACATGGACATGGACATGGACATGTTGGTGCCGACGCCGCGCCGGCGCAGCGGGCGGGCGCGGCCAACCTGGCCTATGTCTCGCACACGTCGGGCTCGACCGGGCACCCGCTCGGCTGCGAGACGGAGCACCGCAGCCTGATCAACCTGCTGCACTGGTGGGGCGAGGAGACGGGACTCGGCGCCGGCGACCGCATCGCGCAGCTGGCCGCGCCCGGCTTCGACCTGGCCGTGCTCGAAGTCATGTCCGCCCTCTACTACGGCGCGACCCTGTGCTTCGTGCAGGACACCCTGCAGACCCCGGAGAACCTCCTCAAGGAGCTGGCCGAGCACCGCATCACCGTGGCCGGCATGCCGACGCCGCTCGCCGAGCTGGTGCTCTCCGACTTCCCCGAGGTGCCCGGCCTCGTCCTGAGGTCGCTGCTCACGGGCGGCGACCTCCTGCGGGTACGGCCGCCGCGCAAGGCGCCGTTCGCACTGCTCAACGTCTACGGACCGACGGAGTGCGTGGTGTGCGCCACCGCGGGCCGGGTGGCCGAGGCCGGGGCCGGGGCCGCCGCGCTCCCGGACATCGGGCGGCCGCTCCCCAACGCCCGGGTGTACCTGCTGGACGGGCGGGGCCGCCCGGTGGCGCGCGGCGAGCGCGGCGAGGTCTACCTCGGCGGGGTCAACGTCGGCCGCGGCTACCACGGCAGGCCGGGCCTGACCGCGACCCGGTTCGTCGCCGACCCCTTCTGCGACGAGCCCGGTGCCCGCATGTACCGCACCGGCGACCTGGCCCTGGTCCGCCGCGACGGGACCCTGGAGTTCCAGGGGCGCGCCGACGACCAGCTGGAGCTGCGCGGGCACCGGGTGGAGCCGGCCGAGATCGAGCGCACCCTGATGCGGCATCCGCAGGTGCGGGAGGCGCTCGTCCTCGCCGAGCAACAGCCCTCCGGTGCCCCGCTCCTGGTGGCCCACATCGCCGGAGAACAGCTGCCCGACGAGACCGAGCTGACGGCATGGGTGGCTCGTGAGCTGCCCGCCTACATGGTGCCCGGCCGCGTGCTGCGCCATGACGACCTGCCCAAGACGAGCAACGGAAAGCTCGACCGCAACAGGATGAGGGAGACAGAGATGTCCGACCACGCCAGCATGAGCGAGTTGACGGCGGTGACGACGACCATGATGCCGGGCGTTGTCGTCGACGAGGCCGGGCGCGAGGCCGAGCGGGTCCTCGGCCGGATCTGGGCCGATCTGCTCGGCGTCGCGCGGGTGGCGCCGGGCGACAACTTCTTCCAGATCGGCGGTGACTCCATGCTGAGCGTGGGCGTCGCCTCGCGCGCCGAGCGGGCGGGGCTGCGCCTGACCCCGCACGACGTGCTGAGCCACCCGACCCTGCGTGAGCTCGCTGCCGTCGCCGCCAAGGTCTCCGCTCCCGCGCCGGAGCCCGTCGCGGCCGTATCCGCACCCGTGCTGGAGCCGGTACCCCCGAGCCCGCTGGTGCAGGCCATGCTCGCCGAGTCCGGGTACGCCGCACGGGACTTCGTGCTCCCCGTGATCCTGGAGACGGCCGGGGGCATCCGGGCCGACGCGGTGCGTGCGGCGTTCGAGCGTCTGGTCGAGAACCAGGAGCCGCTGCGCTACCGCTTCCGCCACAACAGCCTCGGCTGGCGCATCGAGTGCGCCGAGCGCGAGAACGCCCCGTTCGTGGACGCCAGGCTGCTGCCGCCACTGGACGAGGAGCAGCTGCAGGCCCAGCTGGCGGCCGACCTGGACGAACTCCTGGAGGGCATCGACCTCGGCCGGGGCCCGCTGCTGCGGGCCAGGTTCTACGACCGCGGCGGCGACCTGCCCGGCGTGATCCTCTTCGTCATCCACCACTTCGTCTACGACGCCCTGTCGTTCGTGCCGCTGATCGAGGACCTGAACGCGGCGTTCACAGGCGCCCCGGCCGTCCCGCGCCGGGCCGCCTGGCGGGAGTGGACCCAGCAGCTGCGTGCGATGTCCGCGTCCGACGAGGTGGCCGGTGAACTCCCCTACTGGAAGGGGATCCTGAGCGCGGGAGCCGGTCTGGAGCCGGTGCCCGAGAACGGCACGGCCGACGCGCCGCCGAGTCTGGTGCGCCGTACCGTCGCCGGCCGCCCCGCGCCGCAGCTGTCCGACAGCGGCCCCTCCGGGCAGCAGGCCGCGATGGCCGCGGTCGCAGTGGCCTGGTCCCGGTGGCGCGGCACGCCCGATGCCTACCTGAGCACCCTGGGCATGGGGGCCGCGCCGAACGCGCTGTGGCACGGCGACCGGAGCGCGTCCTTCGGCTGGTTCACCCACCTGTTCCCGGCCTTCCTCAAGGTCGCGCCGGGGGCCGCGGTCGCCGAGGTCCTGCCGGTCGCCGGCGCGGCGCTCTCGGTTCCCAACGACGGCATCGGGTACGGCGTCCTGCGCCATCTCAGCCCGCACACCTGCGAGGTGGCACAGCTGCGCGCGCTGGCGGAGCCGCCGGTCATCGTCGAGCACCTGGCCAACGCCAACAACGGGCTCGCCAAGCTGAGCGGCGACGCGGTCCGGATGCGGTCGATGGCCCTGTCGGTTCTGCCGGACTCGCTGCTCGCCCAGGTACCGATCGTGGTCGAGAGCCACGTCATCGGCGGGGTGCTCGAACTCGGGGTGGTCTCCCGCGGTTCGGTGGCCGATGCCGACATGGAGGCCTTCGCCGACCACCTGGTCGAGGCGTTCGCCGAGCTCGCCGCCGCCCAGGACGCGGACGGGGTGCGCTGAATGGCGCCGACGACGGCCCTCAGGGCCATGGCCTTCCACCAGCCGGACGGCGTGCTGCGCGTCGCGGAGCTGCCGGGCCTCGACCAGCTCGGTGCGACCGAGCGGGAGAGCTGTGCGCAGCTCGGCATCGACGAAGTCCGCGCGGACGGTTCGCTGTCCGCGTTCGATCTCGCGGCCGGGGCCGCCCGCCGGGCCCTGGCGGAGGCCCGGCTCCCGGCGGCCGACATCGGCGCGCTGATCCTGGTCGACGCCCGGGCCCCGGAAACGCTGATGAGTTCCTCGGCCACCCGGCTCCAGGCGCTGCTGGGGGCGGAGGAAGCGGTGACGTTCTCCGTGGGCGGTCTCGGCTGCGTCTCCCTCACCCCGGCCCTGCTCGCGGCCCGCGGACTGTTAGCGGCCGACCGGGAGATGGACAACGTCCTGGTGGTACACGGCAGCAAGCCGCCGACGCCGCTGCGCTACCGGCACCCGGTGACCGTCAGCGGCGACGGCGGTGCGGCAGCCGTGGTATCCCGCCGAGGGCCGGTCCGGATCCTCGACATCCTCCAGGAGACCCACGGCGCCTACTGGGACCTCTTCCGCGTCGACTTCCGGGACCGGCCCACCGCCCAATGGCGCGAGGAGTGCCGCGACATCCCCGACTACTCCTTCCGGCTGGCCGTGGAGACCCGCAACCGGCTGTGCGCGCTGTACCGGCGTCTCCTCGAACGCAACGGCCTCGAACCGCGGGACATCTCCTGCCACCTCAGCCACAACCTGTCCGCCGGAGCCTTCCGGTTCACCGAGGAGGCACTCGACATCAAGATCAGTACGGCGTGCTTCGACAACCTCCGGCAGTACGGGCACCTCGGCCCGAACGACGTCCTGCTGAACCTCCACACGGAGCTCGAACGCGGCGGCCTCGCGGACGGACAACGGGCGGTGCTGCTCAGCGCCAGCCCGGTTGCCGCGTGGAGTCTGCTGCTCGTCGAGATCGGTGACGGGGCCGGGACCCACTATTTGTGAGGGACACCGGAAGCGGGAGACCGCGGACGGAAACGATGGGCTCAGCACCGTCCTGGGATGAACCAACGGCATCCCAGGACGGTGCGGAGCCGATCCCCTTTGGGCCGGCGGCTTGCGGCACGAACCCCGCAGAGGGGCGGGGGAGCAGGTCAGATCGCGGCTCGGAAGAAGTACGTGGTGCGGTGGACGATCTTTCCGCCCTGCACCAGATACGTGTCCGCGAAGCCCTCCTCCAGCGGATGCCCTAATCGGTCCTGCCCGGTGAACCGGCCCCAGCAGGCGGCCGACCCGAGGTCGGAGACCACCCGGTCGACCCGGTGCCGGCCGACGGAGACGATCCGGGTGTGCCGGTAGAAGAAGTCCACGTCGGCCAGGCCGGTGAGCGGTTCGTAGCCGGGGCGTTCATAGACGCAGTCGGGGGCGAAGACGTCGGGCAGGTCGTCCCATCTGCGACCGTCAATGATGGTGAACAGGTTGGCGACGAGATGTTCTGCGGTGCGCGCTGCGGGAACCAGTGGGGTCACGGTACGGGTCTCCGATCCGGGCTCGTTGCGGTGAAGGCAGGCGCTGACGGGATCTCTGCCGATGGGACAACAGGCCGGATGGTGCCCACGGCCCGCGCGTTCGTGCGGTCGGCCCCATCGTCGAGGTCTTCCAGGTGCTGTGGGCCGGGGCCGTCCGGCCAGGTGGTGCTGCCGAACCGGTCCGCTCGCCAGTACCTGCCCCGGGCTGCACTTGTGCGGGGGAATGCCCCAGCAGCTTTCACTTCGTGACCCGCTCCGGGCGCGGACGTCAGGCCGTTGCCGAGCGGTTCTGGGTCCGGCCTCAACCCGGCCGGAGCTTTCCGGCCATGCCGCTGCCGTGCCCGTCCGACACACTCCGTGCAAGAGACCGCCGACCGCCCCCACCGTCCGGCCCGCGCTTCCCCGGCGGCGGTGGAAGCGCCTGTCGGGTGATCAAGGCGCGCCTGGGGCGGGTCCAGTGACTGGAGGGGCAGGGTTCGTGGACTGCCGGGACGGCCCCGACACCGGCAGTTCGGCAACGCTGACCTGGCCCGCCACAACTTCAACCTGCTCGCCGACCCTAGCGCCGAGGAGGAGCCCGACATCCTCGACTGACGGAGCTCCTTGCGCGGCCACTGTTGCCGGACGCCCTGACGCGTTGTGACAGAGGCAGCGGCGCCCGGCTGATGAGCCGGGCGCCGCTACCGCCCCTAGGGCAGGCCGGAGTTGTGCCCGGCCGGCCGAAGTGCCGCGCGAAGAAGTGGACCGTACTGTCGGCCTCGAACCCGGGGGCAGGACGCCGGCGCGCGGTTCGGACTGAAGCTCAGAGCGCCGCCGTTCCCAGGTCACGGACCACCTGGACGAAGGCCCGGACGAGGTCGTTCTCGGCGCCGGTGCGCCACACGAGGCTCCAGTTCAGACGGGGGGCGTCGTGAAGGGGGAGGTAGACGATGTCGGGGCGGGTGTAGTAGCGGGTGACGTGGGCGCCGAGGCTGTTGACGGCTTCACCGGCGGCGACGATGGTGTACAGCGCGTCCAGGTTGTCCGCGGTGTGATTGCGGTCGATCGGCCGGCCCTTAGGGGTCTGGAACGGTATGAAGGCGTCTTCCCAGTAGTCGGGCAGCGGCGTGGTCGGGCCGATGACGCCGTAGTCGCCGAGGACTTCGACGGAGACCGACTTCCGGTCGGCCAGCAGGTGGTCCCGCCCGGCGAGTGCCACCCGGTGCTCGGTGAACAGGACGGGCCCGACGGTCAGATCGGGTTCCTCGACCGGGGTCCAGGACACCAGAAGGTCGATGTCGCCGGCGCGCAGGGGGGCGAACGGGTCGATGAACCCGTTGTGGCGGATCCTCAGCCCCCACTCGGGGTGCCGGGAGCGGAAGGCGTCCCAGTACGCGCGCAGGTCGTGGGCGTTGCTGGGCATCATGCCGACCCGCAGGACGTCCGCCTTGCCCTGGGCGGCCGCTCTGGCCCGCTCAAGGCTTTGCCGCAGTCCCCGGTAGACCGGCCGCAGGTCGTCGCGCAGTCGCTCGCCGACCGTGGTCAGCCGTACGGCCCGGCTGGTGCGCTCGAACAGCTCGGAACCGATAGCGCGTTCTTGTTTTTTGATGGCCTGGCTGACCCGGGCCGGTGAGACATGCAGCCGCTCGGCGGTCCGGCCGAAGTGCAGCTCCTCGGCCAGCGTCAGGAATATCTCGATGTCACGCAGCTCCACCGCTGTCTCGCCCCCCGTCCAGCCATGCGTTTTGACCTGCGACATCGCACCCTATGTGCTCGGCCGTCGGCGTAGCCAGGACGGTTGCGCGGGTCCCGGCCGCAAGCACGTCCCACCAGTGGGCGAAGGGGGTTATGCCGGGCTGTCCATGCTCTCCTTGTCGGCGGCTTCCAGGAGGGTCCGTACGAAGGCCTGGGCAGTGACGGTTTCGCTGCCGGCCTGCCAGGAGAGCCCGAACTCGATGGGAGGGGCGTCGAGCAGGGGGATGTAGGCGAGGTCGGGGCGGGCGTAGTAGCGGGCGGAACGGATGGAAGTGGGACAGACGCCCTTGCCCGCCGCAACGAGGGAGAGTGCCTCCTGCCAGGCGATGGTGGCGGGCCCGCGCGGGATCGCGCGGCCGGCCGGAGTGCGGTGCGGCAGGTGGGCGTCGAGCCAGTACTGCGGCGGGCCGGTGATCGTGATCAGGGGAATGCCCGCAAGGTCTTCCAGGCACACCGACTCCCGCCGGGCGAGGGGATGGTGGGCAGAGACTGTGAGGGCGCGCTGGTCGGAGTAGATGACAGGCCCGTTGACGATGTCGGCCTCGTCGACGGGCAGTTCGGTCAGCTGAAGGTCGATGTCTCCTGCCCGCAGCGCCCCGAAGCGGTCGTGCAGCGGCATCTCCGCGATCTGGACCTCGCAGCCGGGGTGGCGGGTCCGGAACTGGTCGGCGGCCTTGACGATCAGGTTGCCGCACCAGGCGCTGGAGAAGCCGACCTTCAGCACGCCTGTGATGCCGCGCACCGCCGTCGAGGCCGTCGCGATGGCTTGCTGGATCTGGCGATAGCCCACCTCTAGGTCGTCCCGCAGCCGTCGGCCCACGGTAGTCAGAACGACCTGGCGGCTGGTGCGCTCGAACAGCTCGGCGCCGATGACGCGTTCTTGTTTCTTGATGGCCTGGCTGACCCGGGCCGGTGAGACATGCAGCCGCTCGGCGGTCCGGGTGAAGTGGAGTTCTTCCGCGAGCGTCAGGAATATCTCGATGTCGCGCAGCTCCACCGTGCCTGGCCCTTCATGAACCTGTCGTCATAAACCTGTGGGTTAACGAACGTTGCAGGATTGGCCGTTGTTCCCCCTCTGACCACGGCCGATGCTGGTTCGTGTCGCCGATGCCCGGCCGACTTCACATCTGACCCCAGCAAAGGGCAGTCTCACATGACCCGTACCCGCGATGCGACGCCACGGAAGAACCCGCGACGCACCCACACGGCGACCGCATGAACATCACCGCCTCCACCGTGGCCCTGTACGTCGACGACGCAGCCGCCTCGGCCCAATTCTTCACCACCCACCTCGGATTCAGGGAAGTGGTGTCCCTGGGCGAGGAGTACATCTGTCTCAGCCGTGACGACGAGGCCGCCGACATCGTGCTGCTGCAGCGCTCGGCCGAGTCGCCGCCCGAGCCGACGTACGGTCGCGGGCCGAGGAACGTGACCGTCACGTTCACCGTCACCGCCATCGCCGACGAACACGCCCGGCTGCTCCGGGAGAACGCCCCCATCACCACACCGCTTCGCCAGAAGCCCTGGGGCGAGTGGACACTCCAGCTCACCGATTCCAACGGGGTCGTCGTCGAACTCGTCGAGTGGGTCCCGCCCGCCGGAGCCTGACCCCCCTTCAGCAGACGTACGCATCCACACGTGCCGCGTCTGCGCCCAAGCCACCCCCAAACGCGCACCGCCCCGCCAGTCCGGGATACCCGTGCGCCTTTCAGAGAGATGTCTATGGAACCGACAGCTGCTGCCCGTAATCCCCGCCGGTGGCTCATCCTGGTCGTGCTGTGCCTGAGCACCCTGGTGCTCGTCATCGACAACATGGTGCTCACCGTGGCGGTCCCGACGATCGCGGAGGATCTGGGCGCGAGCGCTCAGGACCTGCAGTGGGTCCTTGAGTCGTACATGCTGGTCTTCGCCGGTCTCCTGCTCACCGCGGGGAGCCTCTCCGACAAGTTCGGCCGGCGGAAGATGATGATCATCGGTCTCGCGCTGTTCGGCGCGGCCTCGGTGGTGGCGATGGAGGCCACCTCGCCCGGGATGCTCATCATCGGCCGCTCCCTGATGGGGGTCGGCGGCGCGCTGGTCATGCCGTCCACCCTCTCGATCCTCATCACCGTCTTCGACGAGGCCGAGCGCCCCAAGGCGATCGCCGTGTGGTCGGCGGTCGCGATGGTCGGCCTGGTCGGCGGCCCGGTCCTCGGCGGCGCACTGCTCGCCCAGTTCTGGTGGGGCGTCGTCTTCCTGATCAACATCCCGATCGCGATCCTGGCGATCACCGCCGCGATGGTCCTGATGCCGGAGTCCAAGGGCCCCTGGCGCAAGGCCGACCCGGTCGGCATGGTCCTCTCGGTCGTCGGCATGAGCGCCCTGGTCTGGACGATCAACGAGTTCCCCAAGGGCGGCCTGTCCCACCAGTCCACGGAGGTCTCCCTGGCGGTCACCGTCGTCGCGCTCATCGCGTTCGGCATCTGGGAGGCCCGCTCGAAGTCGCCGATGGTCCCGCTGGCCCTGTTCCGCGACAAGGTCTTCACCGGCGCCAGCTTCTCGCTGGTCCTGCTGACGCTGGCCAACGGCGGCCTGATGCTGGTCCTGACCCAGTACCTTCAGTTCGTCCTCGGCTACACCCCCACCGAGACCGGCCTCGCCTTCACCCCGCTGGCCGTGGCGACGCTGCTGTTCAACACGATCGGCGCCTCGCTGATCGCCAAGACCGGCAACCGCGTCATGGCCGTCCTCGGCCTGCTGATCATCGCCTCGGGCTTCGCGCTCCTGGCCAACTTGACCACCGAGTCCGGCTGGGGCGTCCTGGCCGGCGCGATGGTCCTGATGGGCGCCGGTTCGGGTCTGGCGATGCCTGCCGCGATGGGCGCCATGATGGGCGCCATCCCCGACGAGCACGCCGGTGTCGGCTCGGCCCTGAACGACACGATCCAGCAGGCGGGCGCCGCCCTCGGCGTCGCCATCCTCGGCGCGATCCTCTCCAGCACGTTCACGAACAACATGCCCGCCGACGCCCCCGCGGCGGCCCGCCACTCCATCGGCGATGCCCTTGCCGCCTCCGCCCAGGCCAAGGACAGCAACCTGCTGAACGCCACCCACAGCGCCTTCACCGACGCCATGTCCGCCAGCTTCCTCGTCGGCGCCGCCGGCGTCGTGGGCGCCGCGATCCTCGCGGTGTTCCTCATGAAGGGCAAGGACAAGGAGGCTCCGGCCACCGGGACCGCCGACCAGAACCCGGCGGACGCGGTCCTCGCCACCCACTGACCCCGCCCCCCCACCACACACGGACAGCGAGAGCGGTGACCTGGGCCCCTACCGGCCGAGGCCGCCGCTCTCGCCGTATCAGCGGGAGACAACCATGCACCCCCCTGGACCCCTTAGCGCCCGAGAACCGCCCCGCCACGGCCCGCCGCGCACTGGCCTGGGCCTCGACTTCGCCCTGGTCCTCGCGGCCGCGTGCGCGATCGGCGTCTACACCGTCCACCAGATCACCGACGTCTGGGACAACGCATCCCAACTGGGCGTGTCTACCTGGCAGTTGATCACCGGAGACGGCGACGCGACAGACAAGGCAGGCCAGTTCGCAACATCGCTCTGGCACCAAGTGGTCTCAGCGGTGATCCAGGGCTTCCTGCTCCTGGCCGCCACCGCCTTCGCCTGCCACTGGGCGTGTCCCTGGCATGCCGCCTGTACGCACCGCGTCCGCGCGGGAGCGGCGAGAGGAGCCCTTCGTGCCGCCGCGCGAGGAACGTGACGTGGGAGTACGGAAGCCGCTACCACTGAGGGAGTGGACGTAAAGAATCCCTTGACGCGAAGGAGGTTGTAAAGGCACCCTTTACGCATGACGACAGTCGAACCACCCTCGATGCCGCTCGGAGCCCTGACGGAGCAGCTGGCCGAGCAGGCGTCGGTGCTGGCCGGAGCGGTCGGCAGCCCGCTGGAGCCGCCCGCCTACCTCGACCTGGTCCGGCGCGCCCGGGACCTGGACGGCCTGGCGGAACAGGTGCTGAAGCTGTTCGTGCAGCAGAGCAGGGACGCCGGCCACACCTGGCAGGAGCTCGGCGACCTGCTCGGCGTGACCCGCCAGGCCGCCTTCCAGAGGTTCGGCAAGCCGATCGACCCGAGGACGGGAGCCCCCATGGACAAGACGGTGCGCATGGAAAACGCGGCAGCACGCGCGAGGAAGATCGTCGAGGCCGTCCTGGAGGACCGCATGGACGAAGCGAGGCAGAACTTCAACTCCCAGGTCCTGGAGGCCTTCACGGACGAGGTGAGGGGCAGCGGCCTGGCCACAGTGGCGGGCCTGGTGGGCGAGTTCGAGGCCTTCGCGCAGGAGGAGCCGTTCGTCCGCCGCGTGGGCGACCACACGGTGGTGGACATCCCGCTGCGCTACGAGGCTGGCGACATGAAGGCAAGGGTCGCCTTCGACACGGACGAAAAGGTGGCGGGCCTGTTCATCCTGGCACCGGAAGTCCCGTAAGGACTTGCGATGCCGGCCCCGCATGCCGTGTGGACCACGCTCGTCCCCCTGATGGCGCTGATCCCCGCGATCGTCTGCATGCTGGACATAACCCGCCACCCGAACACCCGAACCCTGACCCCCGGGACGTGGCTGGCGATCTGCGCCTTCGGGAACGTGCTCGGGCTGATCGTGTATCTCAGGTACGGGCGGGAGGAGCACCGCTAGCCGGGGCGGGCGCCGTCCGGTACCCGATGTACCCCGGCCCCGGCCACGACGTCGGCATCCCCCGGGTGGAGCACATCGAGCCCAACGAGTTCCTGGCAAACTGTTGGTCCGCGCCCATGCTCCGGCCCAGCGACCTGTGCGACCCGATGCGTCCGGCCGGCATGCCCACGGCCGGATCGGACGCCCTGACGAACGGGGACGAATCTTGAACCGGACCCAGGCCCCGAGTACATACGTGACCCCCGAGTGCCGCGAGGCCCGCAACCTCCGCTGGGACACGGGCCACCTCCACTGCCCCGGGCCACTCGAAGTACGACAGCCCTCGGGGGCGCTGCCCCTGGAAGTCCTCAACTGCGCGTGCCCCTGCCACACTGTCCCGTCCGGAGCCGCCCGGTGAACCCGCCTTCGCGTACGTCGCCGTCGGAACCGCCCCCGACCTCGCGACGGCACGGAAATGGATGCACGACACCTCGAGCGACGCCCCCCCCCGTGAGCTGCTGATGAGTCCGGCAGATCCGATCCGGAGCTCCTTCCCGCAATCCGATACGGATACGGGTACGTACCCGTATCCTGGAGGGGTGGAGAGGAGCACCACCATGGCCGACGCCAACGTCCGCATCCCTGAGGAAGCCAAGGACCGCCTCGCGGCCATAGCAGCCGGTGAAGGGCTCTCGCTGCGGGCCTACCTCGCCCGCCTCGCCGACACCCTGCTCACCCCTCAAGAGAGGGAAGAGCGGGCCGAGCAGGCCCGGGCTGCGCTCAAGAAGTGGAACGGGTATGCCCCGACGGCCACCGAGCAGCAGGACCTCGATGCCGAACTGGACCAGCGCCTGGCCCGGGTGACCGGCCGGTGAGCGAATCCGTGCACATCGTCCTGGACGAGACGGCGATGGCCGCGGCCGGCCAGGGCAACGTCCTGGCATCCCGTCTCATCCATCGCGCACACGCGGAGCCGGACTGGTTCCTGTACGCCCCGGCCTGCGCCCTCGTCAAAGCCGAACGCAGCCGCCCTGGAACGGTCGAGCACCTCGCCGCGATGCCCGGCATCATCGTCCTGAACCTGGACCTGCCCGCAGCCCTGGCCATCGCCCCGCACGAGACCTGGGCCGCCGCGCACGCCGAGTACACCGCGCAGCCCACCCCGGACCGGCCGGACGGGGCGATCGTCGCCACCACCGCCCCGAAGCGCTGGGAATCCCACCCGGTCCGCGTCCTGGACCTGGCCTGAGGGCCCGGTGCCCGACCACCAGTCGGGCACCGGCAACCGCAGGACACGTCAGGACTGCTTCCGTACGAGAAGCACGAACCTCAGCCCTTGCCCAGCGCCCGCCCGAGAAGCGGCAGCAACCGCTCCCAGTGTCGCTGCATCCCGGCGGGATCGAAGGCCGCGGTGTCGGCCATGGTGAAGCCGTGCAGGGTGCCGGGGTAGACCTCGCAGCTGTGGTCGACACCGGCGGCGTCCAGCGACCGGTCGAGTTCGGCGATGCCCTCGGGCGTCAGGTCGCCCTCGGCGAGCCCGAAGTGGACCTCGGCGGTGAGCCCGGGAGCGAGACGGTGCGGACTGTCGGGCGCGTCGGTGACCAGGCCGCCCGGGTGGAACCCGGCGACAGCGGCCACCAGCCCGGGGTGCGCGGCCGCGGTACGCATCGCCAGGCCACCCCCCATGCAGTAGCCGATCACGCCGACCGGCCCGGCACTGACCTCCGGCTGGCCGGTGAGGAAGGTGAGGTAGGCCTCGGCGTCGCGCAGGGCGAGTTCCGGGGTGAGCGCGTGGACCATCGGCATCAGCTGGGCGAAGAGCTCGCCCTGGTTGTCCTGCCCGATGAACTCGGGAACCTCCACCACCGGCGCGGGACCGTACCGGTAGAAGAGATTGGGCACCAGTACGTAGTACCCGTGCCCGGCCAACTCGCGCGCCATCTCCTCCAGCACGGGCCGCAGCCCGATGGCGTCCATGTACAGCAGCACGCCCGGGTGCCGCTCGCCGTGCTCGGGAAAGGCGGCGAAGGCGTCGGCCTGGCCGTCGGGGGTGGGTATCTGCAGAGTCTTGATGGGAATGACGGATCTTCCTTCCTGGGATTCCTGCCAGTAGATCACCGGCAGCACCGAAACGGCCAACTGCTTTGAGCCAGTTGCCAGTTCAGGGCCAGACCACCCGGCACGCCCCGCCCTGTGACCTGGGCCCCGCCCCCCTGAAGCCCACTGAAACCGCAGTAACGCCCCACTGAAACCCACCCCGCGCACTCTCTACGACATCGACACCGCGGCGAACGAAACCGCGGAAGCCGCAGAACACAACGAGTCGCAGGAGCCCGCCATGCAGAAGTTCACCACCGCCGCCCCGATCACCGCCGTCCTCGACATCCCCGCTGGCCGCATCCAGGTCATCGCCGCCGACAAGGCCGACACCACCGTCGAGGTCAAGCCCGCCGACCCCTCCAAGAACCGAGACGTGAAGGCCGCCGAGCGGACCACGGTCGCCTACGCCGACGGCGTCCTGCGCATCGAGACCGTGGTGAAGAACGAGTACTTCGGCGCCTCCGGATCCCTCGACGTGACCGTCCAGGTCCCCGCGGGATCCCGCATCGAGGCGAAGTCGCAGGCCGCCGAGTTCCGCACCGTCGGCCGCCTCGGCGACGTCACCTTCGACGGCGCCCACGGCACGGCCCAGCTCGACGAGACCGCGAGCCTGCACCTCACCGTCCACGCCGGAGACGTCTCGGTCGGCCGCCTGGCCGGGGACAGCGAGATCAGCGTCGCGGCCGGCGACATCAACATCGCCGAAGCCCTGCGCGGCACCCTGACGCTGCGCACCGAGTCCGGCAAGATCTCCGTCGGCGCCGCCCAGGGAGCCTCCGCCACCCTGGACGCGGGCACCAGCTACGGCCGCATCCACAACGCCCTCAACAACACCGAAGGCGCGGCCGCCGCCCTGAACATCCACGCGACCACCTCGTACGGCGACATCACGGCCCGCAGCCTCTGAGCGCCCGTACGAGTGCCTCACCGCGGACCGTCACGGACGACCGGACCGACCCGTATCCCGTTGAACCGACAACGAAGATCTCAACGAAGACCCAGCCGAAGATCTTCCCCGTACCGCTCCCGGAGCCGGACCTAAAATGGTCACAGGGCCCGCTCCGAGAGCCGGTCCTGGTAGCTCGTGGCCGGAGCGGGCTGGGCCGGATCGGGCAGGCGGGGCCCGATGAGGAGGCTGTCATGTCTGCCACGGTCAACCGCGGCGAGATCGAAGCCGACATCAAGGAAACCCTCGGCCTGGTCCCGCACTTCTTCCAGAGCATCCCCACCGAGCTGCTGGGCCCGGAATGGGAGATCTTCAAGCGGATCGAACTCGGCGAGACGCTGATCCCGAACAAGTACAAGGAACTGATCGGCGTCGGACTCCACTCCGAGACCAAGTGCCGCTACTGCAGCCTGTTCCACGCCGAGGCCGCGAAACTGTTCGGCGCGACCGACGAGGAGATCCAGGAAGCCGTGCACTACGCGAAGGCGAGCCTGGGCTGGAGCGCCTACATCAACGGCATGCAGGAGGACTACGACCAGTTCGCCGCCGAACTCAAGCAGGTCACGGACTACGTCAGGTCCAAGGCCGCCTGATGGAACTCGAACGGATCCGCCCACTGGTGCTGCGCGGCACCTTCCACGCCTACGAGCTGGCGGCCCTGATCGCGGCAGCCCGGTACGTCGTGGAGTCCGCACCGGCCGAGATCCCCACCGAGGCACTGGACCAGCTGAACCACCTGCTCACCGAATACGAGCACCAGGTCCGCAACCTCAGCCCTCAACCGCACCAACACCACTGACCCCCCCCAGGTCCCGGCGCCCACCGAGGCCGCAGCCGGGACCGCTTCGACGGCGCTGCTCGGGGGTCCTGCCGGGCCTGCCACCCTGCCGGAGCCGTCAGCCCCCGGCCCGAGCCCGCACCAGCAGCGTCCCGATGTCCTCCGGGTCCGGCTGCCTGCGGACAATCCCCGAAGGGAAAGACCCCGGCCGAGGCTCGCAAGGCCCTCAGACGGCTCCTGTCGAATGTCGTCTACCGCACCCTGAAGTGTGCGCATTCTTCGCCGACCGGGCGGGCTCGCGTCTGAGTACACGTACTCATGTGCGTCAGGGTGCCGGGCGCCAGGATCGGCGGTATGACGAGTGGCAGATGGGCTCTGACGGCCCTGCATCTCCTTGCGGTCTGGGCAGTAATGACGGTCGTGATGCCGGCGGTGGGCTTCGGGCTGGTGCTGTCGGCCTGGGGCGGAGGCGTCGGGGCGGCGGTGCCGGTCTTCGTGTTGGGTGTGTCGCTGGCGGTGGGCCTGCTGACGGCGGCGGGCCTGCCGGCGCGGACCGTGGTGCCGCTGTGCAGCACCGTGCCGCGGACGTTCGGCTGGGCGGTGCTGGTCTTCGTCTTTGGCACGCTCGGCGTCCTGGCAGGGCTGGCTGCGTACGCGGCAAACGTCGACCTGGGCAGCGCCGGCACCCGGACTGTACTGGCGGGGGCTCCGTACGTGGTGGTCGCGGCGCTGTTCGTGCCGAACCGGTGGGTGCGGCTGGGGGCGGCGGTCGCGCTGGTGGCTGCCGTGGTCTATGGGGGCATCGTCGGTCCGGCACAGGCACAGCAGCGCAAGCATCAGGCAGAGGTCGCCCGCTACCGGGCACACTCCGAACTGCTCCTCCTGGGCGCAGCCCCGCCCGGCATGGAGGTGTCCCGTGCCCAGGCGGGCCCCGCCTCCTTCGTCGTTGAGTACCGCCCTGTCCGGGCGGGGTACGAGACGGGGTACGCAGACCTCAGCGTGCGCGTTCCCGCCGGGCCCGCACCCCGATGCCTTGAGCCTGCCGACCAAGGCGCGACCTGCACGGTGAACGCGGACGGCGAAATGCGCATAGTCCACGACTTCGCCGGCGGTGGCCGGAACGTCAGCCTGACCCGTCGTCAGGGGAAGGCGGAGGTCGAAGTCACCAGCTCAAGCGTCGACGAACCCGGGCTCCGTCATCTGCTCAACACGCTGCACCCGTTGTCGGACGCTGAGCTTGACCAACTGATGCGGGACAAGAAGCTCACCACGGTGTTCTGAGTTCCAGAACGTTTTGCACCTTCGGGCTCGAACCACACGGTCGCTGTATGCCGATGGCTCGTTGCTGATCCGTGGGCCACGCTCAAGGTGCGGATGCGGTTCACCGCGGACGCCCCCACCGTCCCCATCACCCTGAGGGCCATCACCGAGGCCTACCTGGGTAACGGCAAGCGCATGGAAAGCTTCTCACCGTGGTTCCGCTCCGCGATCCTGGCTCCTGGGACCAGCACGCCCCCCGACACCGGGAGCGGGAGCAAGCCGAAGCCGCAGACCGGCGGTACGACGCCCATCACGGCCACCAACACCGGCACGCACACCACCGGTGAGCTCGCGCAGACCGGAACGGGCGATGCCACCACCTGGGCGCTCGGAGCCGGAACCGCCCTCGTCGGCATGGGCGCCGCCTTCGTCGCCGGAACCGGCCGCCACCGCCGCCGCACCAACTGAGCACTGCGCAACGCCCACCACACGGCGTCGGGGGCGAGGACGTACCACTCCTCGCTCCCGACGCCGAGCTGCCGCCCCCATGCTGTAGCCGAAGGCCCGTGAATCCCTTGGTCCGGGCCTGCGTCCCCTCGGCGGCCACTGCGTCATCGGCCCGACAAGCCCGCTGCCCGACTACTGGGAGGACGCCTTCATCCCGTGTCAGACCCCCAGCGGCCGTACGATCGAACGCAACCACACCGTGGGGAACCTGGACGAGCTGTACGCCATTGCCGCCACCGGCGAAGCACTCAACTGCCCGCTGCCCACAAAACCCGCTACCACGTCCGCCCGCCCCGACATCGTCTATCTGCCCCTCCACGACGCACCCCGCCTGCGCTGGAGCCCGGTGTGGCGCACCGGAGCCGAGACCGACCTCATCCGAGCCTTCGCCAAGTCGTCCGTGACTTAGGCACACCGGAGCTCTGAGCGCTGCTTGTACGGTCCGGCACGGGGCCGGCTGAGACCTGGTCCGGGCCGTCGTGTGCAGATGGGCGCCGGTTCAGACTTCGTCCGGGTCTTCCTCGGCGTAGAGGCGGGCGTCGAGTTCGGCCGCCCAGGCCAGGGCCCAGGCGCGCAGGTCGGCCAGTTGCTCGGGGCCCAGGCCGTAGTCGGTGAAGTCCTGGTCGTCCCACCACTCGGCACCGTTGAGGCGGTCGCGCAGGTCCTGGAGGCTGAATTCGAAGCGGGCGTGGCGGCGGCCGAGCGCTTCGAGGCCGGCGGTGGTGTGGTGCCGGGAGGCGGCATGGACGTCGATGAGGTCGCGGACCGCGCCGCGGTCCGCGAGCGCGCGGACCTTGGTGCCGATCACGTCGTCGAGCGCCAGCACCGGACCGTACTCGGTCTCGGTGGGCGGGCTCCAGAACGCCTCCTTGAGGACGTCCACCTCGCACGCGTCGCCGGACTCCGGGTCGATCGCGATGAGGCGACCGGAGAGGGGGCTCGTCTCGATCTGGCGCACGCGCCAGCCGCGCGCGGCGAGACCGTCGCTGACCGTGGCGACGATCTCGGCGATCGGGGCGGGGTTCTCGGTGGCGACATCGAGGTCCTGGCTGAGGCGGTCGACCAGGCCGTGCGCCTGGACGGCGTAGCCGCCAGTGATCACCAGGGGGTACGGAGTGCCGACAGCGAGGACGTCGGCAAGGAGGCGGCGGTGCAGGTCGGTCAGGTTCACGCGGCCGACGCGCCCCGTACGGTGGCCAGCTCGGGGAAGGCCGTTTCCCAGGCATCGCGCAGTGGCCGGCTGATCAGGGTGCGCAGCACCGGCCACTGGCCGACCAGCAGATCCCGGTTCAGGAAGGCGACCAGATCCTCGCGCTGCCCCTCGGCCAGAACGGTGCGGTACAGGCCCATCCGCGACCGGGGCTGCTCCACGTCGTACGAGTGCCGCCCCGACCAGACCACGTGCAACGGCAGGTCGACCGAACCGCGCGTGGGTCCCGTCAGATCCTCAAGGCGCGCGGGCAACCGCTTGGCGTACTGCTCGCGGAGCAGCTCGAAGGCGTTCGGCACCGGGAAACGAGAGCGGGTGACAGCCATGCCCCCGATTATCGCCCGTGGAGCCCGGCGGGTCACGACGGACATCCGAAACCGTCCGGCCGGGCCCCAGCCCGGCACGCCGAGCCGTCCGCCTGAGCCGCCCGGCACTTGCTGAGAGGCCGCCGATGACGAGTCCGACGGCCTCAGCATTGATCCTCAGCATTGATGGGGTGCGATTCTGGCCCGGCCGGGCCAGTCACCTTCCAGCCTGGCCAGCCTGCTCTGGGCATAACAGACCTTTCCGACGGTCCACGGTGGGCAGCGACACCCCGAGCAGTTCGGCCTTGTCCTTGCGACGACGCCCTGCGTCCGACCACAGCACGATCCGAGCTCGCGTGGTACTTCCTGCTGGTCGGGCTGTTCGCCGGGATCTTCGACATCGCCCGTGTCTACCCCGTCCTCTACGCGCTGATCCCGGTGGTCGCGATCGTGCAGATCGTGCTCGCCTTTACCGTCCTCAAGGCCCGCATTCGGTACATGAAGTCGCTGTGGAAGAACAAGCGCACCCGGTTCTTCGCCCTCGGGCTCCTCGCCGTCCGGTTCGTCATCCGGTACGGGCTGGGCGTTGCCGGTCTCGCGCTGGTGCGGCTGCCGGTCAGCCCACCCTCGGCATCGTGATGGCGGTCATCACCGCGATGGCCTGGGGCGACCAGTGGCTCATCCTCCGCACCCTCAAGCGCACCCAGGCCAAGACCGCCTGACGGGCCATCGGGTCGCCCGACAGACCCGTTCCGCGAACACCGACAGGGCCCCGCCGCTCAGAGCGGCACGGGTTCCTTCGCGTGTGTGCGCTTCGCGCGCTGACCAGCACGGTTGCCCTCGCCCCGCATTGGCTCACCTTCCGGTGAACTCGCTTTGGATTCTACCTAGTTCGGAGCGGGCGAACTGTTGTCGTCGGCCTTTATGTCGAAGTTGACTTGGTCCTTGGCGACCGAGGCGACGTTGACTGTCACACCAAGGGTGCGGCCGTCGCCCCCCCCGTGAGGGTGCAGCGCATGGTCGTGCCGACCTTGCCAACGAGATCCTCGGGGCAGGTGACGTGCGGCCTTGGCTGTCCTGTGGCAGCGGCGAGCTTTTCGGCGACGGTGTCGGCAACCCTGTCGGCGGACAACTTCGGCGTGGGCTTCCCCACCTCGACGTGGGCCGAGCAGCCCACAAGCAGTGTGCCGGCGGCGACGGCTGTGACGGACGCGAGGATCGACGGGGCCATGGGCATCCGGGTTTGGAACATCGTGCACTCCTGGTCGGCGGGTCGACAGGCTAGTGGGGCGAGAGAGCCCCGAGAGCCTACTGGCGGGGGTATCGGGCCCCGCAGGGGGCATGCGCGGACGGCGCCGCTGGACCGATAGGGTGCATCGCCGTACCTGGTCGCGCCGGCCGGCCTGGCCCGCAGGGCTCAGCAGTTCGTCGAGGTGAACGGCATTCGCGTCTCGCACCAGGACATCCGGTGTCGCCGTGACGGGTGGATCGGGCACGGGGTCCCCGCCGTGGAGATCGACCGGGCTGCTGCCCTCCAGGACCGCTGGGGCGGCCTCGCCCTGCCGCCGGCCCCGTTCTACGAGAGTGGCCCGCGCGTCCTGAACGCCGGCTGTCCCGGGGGCTCGCCCACACAGGTCCGCCACACGGGTCGCGTAAGCGTTGTCCCTGGGCCGGGGCGACCACCGGCTGGTGGCCAACCCGCGTCCCGCACCCGAAGTCTCCGAGAACTTGGCCGACTTCCTGGAGTGAGGCTGCCGCCGGCGGGTGCCGCCGCCGGGGGAACGGCGACGGCATCCGGAACCGAGTCGAGCAACGGCATGCTGCTCGGTCGCACACGTCATCGGGCGTGGGAGTGCCCTCGGTGTCTGTGCGGCGCTCCCCCGTGCTTGCACGCGCGCCGACTTCGGTACTTCATCGCGCGGCCGGCCAAGGGCGCAAGACAGACGACTACGAAGTCAGCTCCTGTCTCAACGATCGGAATGGGCGACGGCCGTTGTTCCACCTGCTGGAACACCGAGGACACATGGCTGGGCGCATCAGGGTGTGGACGTCACAGCCGACGAGCGCTCCCATGCGATGCGTGCTGCGTGATCCATCAGCGCGAGCAGGTCAGGGGCGGTGGAGTCCGAGTCGAGGTGGCGGTACTCCGTGCTGAGCGTGATGGCGAGCCGCTCAGGAAGACCCAGGCCGGGATAGCGGTCTTCCTTGAGCAGGATGCGTGCCGCCTCGGTGGCGGTGTGGCCCTGACGGTGCATCAGGTGGGCCTGGTCGGCGAGGTCGTCGAGATAGGCGGCGTACGCCCGCAGGTCCTCGGGGGTCATGAGCGGCCCATGGCCCGGCACGATCTGCGCAGGGTCGAAATCCAGAATCCGCCGGCACGCGGCGGAGACTCGCTCCAAGGGGCCGGCCCAGTGCGAGGGGTGGTCGCCGGCGAAGACGATGTCTCCGGCGAAAACCACGCGCTGCTCGGGCAGATGGACGATCAGGTCGCCGACGGTGTGCGCCGGGCCGACCTCGTGCAACTCCACGGGTAAGGAGCCGACCTGAAGGTCGCGGCGCCCGGTGAAGGTGTCCGTCGGGGGAAGGACCTGTACGTCCGAGAAGTCGAAGTGGCCGAAGTGCTTCCGGAAGTACCAGCCCAGCGGGTGGGCGGGGTCGGTGTCGTGAATCAGCTCCTGAAGTTGCCGGGGTGTCGGCTCCAGGCACTGGTGCTCCAGGGTGGCGTGAGTCGCCAGGACCTCGGCGCCGGGCAGTTGCTGCAAGCCCCAAGTATGGTCGCCGTTGGCGTGGGTGACGGCGACGCGGGACAGGTCGATGCCCGGGCCGGCGGCCGTCCGGGCGGCATTGAGGAAGGCATCGGTGAGGGCCGGCGTGTAGGGGGTGTCGACCAGGAGCGCCTCGTCCTGGTCGACGATGAGGCCACAGTTGGCCAGCCCCCATGCCGCGTCCCGGCCGGGCTGCCATGCGAACACGCCGGGCGCGATCTGATTCAGCTGAGATATCGGTGCCATGGGCATCCATTCTGCGGGTGTGGTGGGCCGGTGGAAATCCCACACCGAGCCGGCTGTCACCGTTGATCAGGCCTGAGCGGCGAAGGGGAGGAGGAAGAAGCGGGCACCGGGGCTGCCGAGCGGCTGGGCGGTGCACATGGTGACGGTGCCCAACTGGGAGGGTGCGTGCGCCTCGCAGCAGCGGCTGCGGCGGTCCTGGGCACCCCTCTCGACCGCGTAACCGGCATGGCGCATGGGCCGGGAGTCTCCGTCCGGGTGTACGTAGGCGAGGTTGCGGCTGCGGTAGAGCGGTCCCGCGACCGGGTCCTCGTTGGCTTCCCTGTCGAGCCGCTGGAGGTCTTCGTTGTCGGGATGGGCGGCCACCGCCGTGCGCAGCTGGGCCGCCACGGGCACAGCCCATTGCCTCTCCCAGTCGACCAGATGGTGCTCGCGCGCGTCCTCGCGCAGCAACAGCCAGCGCATCAGGTTCTGTTCGGGAAGCCGCGGGGCCCGGCCCTCGACCTGAGGAAACATCTTGATGAAGTCGTCGTTGGCGGCTAGGACATTCCAAGCCACGTCGTTGATGTAGCAGGGCTGCCCGGATATCTGGTTGACGGCGTTCTGCCAGGCCGGAGCCACGTTGGTCCCAGTCATCGGATCCATGGGGATGGGGGGCACATGCCCGAGCGCGTAGATATAGAGGGTGGTGCGCTCCCGCTCCTCCATCCGCAAGACGCCGGCCACGGCATCGAGGAACTCCGGGCTGGGCACACTCTCCCCACGTTCGAGGACGGCGTAGGTCCGCTCGGTCACGAACAGAGCCTGCGCCACCTGCGCCTGCGACAGGCCCGCAGCGCGGCGGCCCCGTCCAGTGCGCTTGGGGAAGTCCCCGCTTTGGCGGGGCCGGTTCTGGGAGAACCTGAAAGAACCCGGCTCGTACCGGGCCCGCGGACTGAGTGGCGACTCAAGTCGGCGGGGTGATGTGTTGGCCGCAGCCGCACTCGGTGTTGGCACACCGTGTGGGCTTGCGGCCGGGCGGCGAGCACCCTGGCGAGGGTTTGGGCTCAGCCGCCGCTGTCCGTCAGCTCATGACCACCCCCTCAGGGGGCGGATCGTGGCGTCGACGCCCGTCGAGGTGCACAGCGCCGACGAGGCGCGTCCCCGAGCGTGGCGACGGTGAGTGGGTCCCTGTGCTGCGACGCGGGACTTCTCGTCAAGAGGCGGAGGTGCCATATGGCTCCCCCTGGCCACCGGCAGATCCTCACCTCTGCGGTCATCGGCGAGCGGTGCTGTGTTCAGCTCGCGGTGCGGACTTACCCTGGGCTGGGTTGATATGCGGGCGCCGGGTGATGGCAGGCTCTCGGCCAGGCCAGGAGCACGAGATCGTGGTCCTCTGGCGCTTCGGACGCAGGTGAGTGCGTGAGCGGCCATATGCCGCGCACAGTCTCGTGGTTGGCACGGTTCCTGCGGCGGGTGGCAGACGGCGGCAGAGGGATCACTGGAGGGCGCGGCGAGACCCGGGAGACGGTCGAGGGCTCCAGGCTTGGGGCGTGCACCAGCAGCTTCGCCCTGCCTGTTGCCCGCACTCGCACGACAGCGCTGTGCATCAGGGACTGCCGGGCATCGGTGAGAAGGGACCGCGCGTCGCCGCGAACTGAATCGGCCTTCAAGCTGCCCCGCGGGCTGCCGAATCGAGGGGCGGCGGCAGAGCCTCGGAGCGAAGTCCGGGTCCGGCCCGGACGCGCGCAGAGCTGTCGGCGTGCCCGCGCTGCCCGAGGTCTCACACATCTCTGCCTTGGCCTATCTCGATGACTGGGTCGGTTGCCGCATCTCGATGACGCGCTGCCCCTGTCGGGGCTTCCGGCCACTACCTCCGCGTACAGGGCGGGCGTTGCCGCCTCTGCTGGTTGCTCACGCAGTCGACTTGCTCAGGTCAATTGGCTGCTTCCCTACCCAAAATGGTCATATCTGCGCGGCTTGCGACGCTCTGTCCGACTGTCAAAGCTCCATGCAACACCAGTCCCTCCTGATGATCCGTGAATAATGACCAACCAGCGGCGGAAGGTTTTTGCACCCAAAAACTCACCGCCCAAAGACCCTTCCTCACCTAACGTCGATCTGCTAGGAGGCCAGGCGCTCGTGGACAAGGCCGCACTCAAGATCTTGCTGGAGAAGAAGCGGGCCGCGATCCGCCCAGAAGACTGCGGCCTCCCTCGCCCCCTGGCCCGACAGGGCCGCCGCGCACCAGGTCTGACGCAAAGCCAGATCGAGCGGCTCCTCAACCGGGCCGACGGCGTCTACCAGCGCCTGGAGTCCGGCCGCTACACCAACCCGCCCGCCGACCTGCTCCAGGACGTGGCCCGGCTGCTGGGTATGAACGAACACGAATGGAACGCCCTGTGGCGGTACGCCGCGGGCATGGAAGCCCCCCACCCGCTGCACCCGGCCTCCGGGCAGAAGGTGTCCGACGTGTGGATCAACGCGCTGCCGCACTTCAGTGACATGGCGTACATAAACAACGAGAGCTGGGAAGTCCTCGGCGGCAACGAGCTCTTCAGCAGACTCTTCCCCGACCAGAAGCAACCGCAGAACACCATGCGGTGGATGCTCCTGAACCCGGACGCCCGAGAAATCCTCATCGACTGGGAGAATGCCTGGGCCCCCCTGATCATCCCCCAGATGCGGGCGGCCCTGGCAGCCCGCCCCGATGACCGCATCCTCCGTGCGATCGAGAAGGACGTACTGGCAGACCCCGTCGCCGGTCCGCTGTACGAGGCGGTCCCGGACCTGTTCGTGCCCCTCGACGGCGACGAACGACCACTGCTCCACCCCGACCACGGACCCTGCTGGGTCACCGTCTGCGCCGCCGAGCCCCTGGGCAGCCCCGGGGCGCGACTCATCATCCTGCGTGTCGCATCCGAACCACGGCTGGGCAGGCCGCAGCCGCTGCTCACCGCCCGAACTGACACGTAAGGCCGAATTGCCGTTAAGTTGGCCGGACAAAGCGGACCACGCGCCGAGGAGCAGCATGCAGCCCAGCTACATATCGCGCCCCACCGTCTTCCTTCCCCGCCACGAGGTCAGCACCGACGAGATCATCAGTGACATAGCAGCCCACCACCCCAACCACCCCCGACTGCGTGCCATGCGGCGCATCATCGAGAACACGACCGTGACCAGCAGGCGCTTCACCCGGCCCCTGGACGCGGATGTCATCTCAGGCACCGCCCCCCTGGAAACGCGCGTGGAAGCCGCCTTCTCCGACGCCATGGAGATGGCCGAACGCGCAGCCCGCCGAACGCTCGACGACCATGGGCTGACACCCGCCGACATCGACGCCGTGGTCACCAGCCACTCCACCTCATGGGGAGTGCCGCAGCTGGACATCCAGCTCATCCGCGCGCTCGGCATGAAACCGACCACGCGCCACCAGTCCCATACCGCACTGGCCTGCGCCGGCGGCACCCAGTGCCTGATCAGGGCCGCAGAAGCAACAGCGTCCCTGCCCCGCGGCGCCAAAGTCCTCGTCGTCGTCTCCGAGGTCATCAGCAGCGTCTACAACCACGCTGACGACAGCATCGAATCCATGGTCTACAAGGCGCTGTTCGGCGATTCCGCCGCCGCCTGCATCGTCTCCGACGCCCCCCTGGGGCCGGGCCTGCGGATCGAGGAGACCTGGCAGTACCTGCTGCCGAACAGCATCGACCGCTACACCGGCCGGATGGACCCCACCGGGCTGCACTTCGACAGCACCAAGGAAGCACCCAAAGCCGCAGCAGAGGTCATGTCGCCCCTCCTTGACTGGCTCGGCCCCTGGCGTCCTACCGTTCCCGTCATCCACCCGGGCGGCCCGGGCATCATCGACGACGTGTCCGAGAGCCTCGGGCTGGGCCCACAAGCAGCCAAGCACTCACGGAACAGCCTGGCAGAGAACGGAAATCTGGGAGGCGCAGCCGTACTCGACGTTCTCCGGCGGACCCACGACGACCCCCCGGTCTCCGGGGACGGATCACTCCTGTTGGCCTTCGGACCGGGGTTCTCAGGGGTTGCCTGCCGGGGCACGTGGCTCAACTGACCGCTTACCCATGGGCAACCGTCCGGCACCAAGCCCGCGCCGTCCCAGGCAACAGGGATCAGCCCACGATCGTCCTCTGGAAGATCCGGTACGACAGTCCCGGACATGACGACCGCTACCGGCGCAGCCCGAATGCCGAATGGGCCACCGTCACCAACACCGGCCGCGACACGCGCCGCGATGCCTGCCCGGACCGCCGTGACGATGGTGATCGGCCGCATGACACTTGCTCGTTGCCCTATGAGCCGTACTTGAGGAGGGCCAGGCCGGAGGGCGTACTGACGGTTGTCACGTGGGAGAAGCCGGCTGCGGCGGCGATCCGGTGGAAATGCTCGCGACCGCGTTCACGGCCGCCGAGGAAGAGGAACATGCGCAGGTCCATGGCCGTCATCGCGCGGGGGTCGGTGTCGTCCGCGAGGCGTTCGACGACGATGACCGTGGCATTGGGGGTCGCGGCGCAGCGGCGCAGGATCTGGACGGCGTGGTCGTCGTCCCAGTTGTGCAGCACATTGACGAGCGTGTAGACGTCCGCCCCGGTGGGCAGCGGGTCGAGAAAGCTGCCCGGGGCCGGGGTGAATCGGGATCCGTACCCTGCCGCACTGATGCGCGTCACAGCCGCCGCGACGGCGTCGGGGAGATCCACCAGTGTGGTGTGCAGGCCGGGGAAGCGGCGCATGAGGGTTTCGACGAGTGCGCCGGTCCCGCCACCGACGTCGACCACGTGCCGGACCTGGTGCCAGGGATGGGCGTCGACGAGTTCCGCGGCGAAGCCTGTCGCGTGGGTGTGGCGCAGGGTGTCGAAGGCCGGGCCGTCCTGGTGGTCGGCGAGGTCCGCGTAGTAGTCGCGCCCGTGGAGGCGGGGGTAGGGCGGTTCACCGCTGCGCAGGGCCCGGAGGAGATCGTGGACGGCGGCATCCATGCGTGCGCCGATGCCGTCCTGGTCGAGCCAGGCGCGCAGGTGTGCGGGGTGGCCGTCCAGGAGGGTCGCGGACAGCGGGGTGAGGCTGTAGGTGCCCGGGGTGGGTTCGGCGAGGACATCGCGTGCGGCCAGGAAGCGCAGGAGCCGGGCCAGGACGTCGGGATCCGTCTTCGTGGCGTCGGCCAGACCTGGCACGGTGTCGTGGCCCGCGGCTATGTGGTCGGCCAGATGCAGTGTGGCGGCGGCACGCAGCGCGGTGGGGCCGAGCCCGGTGACGGCTTCGGAGAATTCGAGGTCGGCTGTCACGACGTCACTTCCTGCTGTGGGGCTGCGGGTTGGTCGGTGAGGTGGCCGTTGAGGAGAAGCCGGTAGCGGGGGCTGGTCCGCTCTAGGTGGTCGTGGTCTCCGTCCGCGACGATCCGGCCGTCGTCGACGACGAGGATGCGATCGGCGCTGCGGACGGTGGACAGCCGGTGGGCGACGACGAGGACGGCCGTGTGGTCGGGGAGTTGGTTCAGAGCCTCCACGATGACGGACTCGTTCTCGGTGTCGAGACTGGAGGTGGGCTCGTCGAGGAGGAGCAGGGCAGGCCGGGCAAGGAGTGCGCGGGCGATGGCCAGGCGCTGGCGTTCGCCACCGGACAGCAGGGTCCCGTGCTCGCCGACGGGCGTGTCGAGGCCGGCGGGCAGGCGGTCGACCAGAGCGTGGAGGTTGACCTGGTGCAGGACGCTGGCGATCTGCGTGTCATCGGCCCGTCGGCCGAGACACAGGTTGTCCCGCAGTGTGCCGTGCAGGACGGGGGCGTCCTGCTCGACCAGCGAGATCAACTGGCGGCTCTCGGCGCGGGTCAACTGGCTTGCGGGGTGCCCCCGATAGGAGACGGCGCCGCTGTCGGGGTCGTAGAAGCGGCAGATGAGGGAGAGGATCGTGGACTTGCCCGCGCCGGACGGTCCCACGATCGCGGTGCGGGAGCCGGGCGGCAGGGTGAAGGTGACGCCGTGCAGGGCAGGGCGGTCGCCGTAGGAGAAGTGCACGTCGTCGAAGGCGAGCATGGGGGTGTCCGCAGCGGCGGGGGTGACAGGACGTACCGGGCCGTCCGGAGGTTCGGCGGGCAGGTTGAGGCCGTCGTGGACACGCTGCAGGGCACCCATGGCCCGTTTCATGGTGGCAAGCCCTTCGAGGAGGTTGCCGAGCGGCATCACCAGATGAAGGGCGTACAGAAGGACGGCGATCAGGTCGCCCAGTTGCAGATCGCCGGTGGAGACGCGGACACCGCCGATGACCAGGACGAGGAGGAAGGAGCCGGATGCGGCGAGCTGGATGGCCGGCTGGGCGGCGGCGGTGAGCCTGGCTCCGTGCACTCCGGCCTGGTACGCCGCCTGGGCCGAGGCGACGATGCGCTCGGTCTCGCGGTCCTCGGCGCGGTACACGCGGATGGCGCGGATCGCGGACAGCCCGCGCTCCATGTCCGCGGTGAAGGTCCCGACCGCGGTCTGGGCCTGTTCGCCGGCGACGCGGATCCGGTCGAGAACGGCCATGACGCCGGCGCCCGCCACGACGAACACGCCGATCACGACGAGGAAGAGCACGGCGTCGATGCTGAGCATCAGCGCGGTGGCACCGACGACGGTCAGGACGCCGACGGTGATCTCCATCAGGCTGCGGGTGATGGTGTCGCGCAGCGCCGTGGTGTCGCTGCTCGCGCGCGAGATCAGGTCGCCGATGCGGTGTTCGCTCAGGACCGGGATGCGCAGCCTCAGCAGCCGGTGGACGAGCAGCCGGCGCAGGCCCAGCACGATGCTTTCCCCGGTGCGTTCCAGCAGGTACCGGCCGAAGGTGTCGACCAGGGTCTGCACGACGAACAGGAGTGTCAGGGCCGTGACGACACCGGCGATGGGAGAGGAGGTCCGCACACGGTCGATCACTTCGCCGGCGAGCATCGGCTGGGCCAGGCCGAGGGCGGAGGCGGCGAGGACCAGGACCATGGCGAGGGAGACGAGCCGACGGTGCGGGCGCAGCAGCCGCAGGAGGTCCCGCGTCCCGACGGTGCCGCCCGGTGGGGTGGATGAAGTCCGCTTCATGTCAGGCATCTCGGGTGGGTCGGGGGTGAGCCGCGCGCAGCCGCCCGGCCGGGGCGACGGCTGGGGCAGGGCGGCGCGGAGGGGGGATGACCGCCCGTGCCGCGGGGCGGTTCGGCGCGGGAGGGCGGGAGCGTTCAGCGGCCACGGCCCGCCTCCACCCGCAGCAGGGCCTGGTAGGCCCCGGGTGTGCCCGGCTCGGCCACGATCCGTTCCTCTGCCTCCAGCCATGCGTGCGCCGCGAACGGGGGAGTGGTCCGTACGCCCGTGCACCACTGGGGCCAGGTTCCTTCGGTACGGCAGAGGAGGGCAACGGCGATGGAACGTGGCAGACAGCCCTGCCAGCCCGCGCACCGCGGGTGGGTGGCGGTGACGGCGAAGTAGTGGCGCTCGGTCCGGGCGTAGTCGGCGGGACGGGCGCGCGCGGCGGCCCGCCGCATGACGCTGCGCAGGTGTCGCGGTGGCAGCCGGCGCAGCAGCAGAGCAGCCGCGATCGCCACGCGCACCTTGATGCGGGGGCGGCCGCCCTTACGGGCGGTCGGCATGGTCATTCCCACGGTCACGGCCGCACCAGTTCCGCCGCGCGCAACTGCTCGACCAGGGCCGTGATGTCCGCTTCCGCCTGCGCCGTCGTCACGTCGTAATCCCGCACCAGGTGCCGGGCGATGTCCTCGGGCGAGCACTGGGCCAGCAGGCCTTCGGCCACCTGGGTGCCGGTGGGGTTGAGCTGGAAGTACCGCCCGCTGCGCTCGTCGAGCAGCACGGACCCGTAGTCGGTCTTGACGATGGATACGTCCTCACGCAAGCGCAGTGCCATGGTTCTCGCTCCTGGGAGTCGCCGATTCGGTGTCGAGTGATCGCAGCCACAGTTCACAGGCCACGGTGGTCAGCAGGGATCCGTCGTCCAGTTCCGGGGAGTCGGGCTGTGCGCAGAGCGCGGAGAGCCGCCCCGGGTCGATCAGGCCACGGGCGGCGAGACGAGAGTCGGACCACAGCCGGTTGAGTGCCACCGCGTTCTTCCTCAGCCCGAGGGCCTGGTCGAGGTCTCCCACACCCTTGGTGGTACGTGCCAGGAGGGGATCGGGCACCACGCCGCGCATCGCGGCGGCCAGCAGGGGTTTGTAGAGGTGGGGTTGGACCCGGTCGGGGACGCGCACGGCCAGCGCCGCCTCGATGACCCGGTCGTCGAAGAAGGGCGCGCTGATGGGCAGGCCGGCGTGGCCGGTGATGTCGGTCAGGGCCCGCACCAGACGGGCTCCGTCGCGGATGCCGTCGAGTTCGAGGTGGCGGCCCGGGCCCGGCGCCAGCGGACGGGCCGTCGCAGTGGCCGCGCGGACCTCGTCCCGGATGAGGCCGTGTGCTTGAGCGGTGAGCCAGGGCGGGGCGGTGGCGCCCAGCCCCCAGGTGAGAAAGGGATGCTTCCAGTCCGCCCCCGTCCCGGACAGCGACTCGGTGGCCAGCCAGGTCCGGAAGGACCGGGGGGCCAGCAACTGCCGGGCGATGTGAGGCCAGGACCAGGCGAACATGCCGCGGTAGGCCGCGATGCGCCGCAGAGCGATCACCGGATGGCGGCGCACGAGGTCGGCGTACAAGGTGGCCAGTCCGACGAAGAGGTGGTCTCCGCCGTGCCCGGTCAGGTGCACCTGCGAGCCTTCGGCCTGTGCTTCGCGGGTCATGGCCAGCACACGGGCACGGCTGGCGATCGCGATGGACGGTTCGTCCAATTGCTCCGCCGCGCCGTCCAACTCTGCATACACCAATGGGAGTTGGGAGGCGGGGACGATGCGGTGGTCGACCCGGTGACTGTCGCGCACCGCGCGGACGGCCCAGGCCTCGTCCTCGTCCAGCGGATCGCGGCTCGCTGCCGTCACCGCCAGTGTCCTGTGCTCCTCCTGGGCCAGGAACAGCAGGGCTGTGGAGTCGAACCCGCCGGAGAGTTCACTGCTGACCTTGGTGCGTCCCCGCAGGTGCAGACGGACGGAGGACCTCAGTGCCTCCTGGACGGCCCGGGCCCCGACGGCCAGCGGCTGCTCCGGTACGGGGGGCTGCCACCAGCGCCGGACCTGGCCCTGGCCCTGGTCGGTGAGGTGCAGCCAGTGCCCCGGTGGCACGGCGTGGACGCCCTGCCACGGCACGCGCTGGGACAGCGGGTGGGGTACGGGTTCCAGCAGCCGCAGCGCGATCGCGGCGTCATCCACGGAAGCGTGGGTGAGGCGGGCCAGGGATGTGGCGCGGTCCGCGGCCAGCCAGCAGCCCTGGAACCGGGAGTAGAAGACGCGCCGTTCACCGGAGGCGGTGCCCTGGACCCTGGTGTGCCCGCCGATATGGGCGACGGCGTGGAAGACGCCGGGGATCGACGTGATGATCTCGTCGAGATCGTTGACGGTACGACAGCGGGAGAAGGCGATCCGCACGAAATCCTCGGGCGGCTCTCCAGGGCCGATCAGGACAAGAGTGTTCTTTCCGCACCGAATTCGCGTCAATGAAGCGAACGGCAGGGACGCGATGATCCAAGGACGCCCGGATGCGTATCTCACTACGTTCGTCGGCTTGAAAGGAAGGCACTCGGAAACAGTCTGAGCTGTAGTGTGTTCGGGTACTACCACAAAACAATCCATCAGCTATCGAGTGCCTTCCTCGGCAGTGCGTGGCCTTACGGGATGAGACGGCCGACCAGCTGGTCACCCTTGATGCGGCCGAAACCGGCCGTCGCGGTGGCGAAAAGGCCGCGCGCGATCAGGGCGGGAGCCTCGTAGGACTTCTTCATGGTGTTCACCCCCTCTCGTTCGGTGGTGAATCCATGGTGTCCGCCTCGCCGGTCGTGGACTATTGGCTTCGGGGCCAGTCTTTGGGTGTAGGCGAATGCCGCGAGGCACATCTTCAGGCGTGACCCCAGCCCGAGTTTTGAGAGGATGCTGCCGGTGTGAGCACGGACGGTCCGTTCCGTGACCAGCAGTTCATCCGCGATCTCCGCATTGCTGGAGCCGTCGGCGAGTAGTTGGAAGACTTCGAGTTCTCGGCTGGTGAGGCTGCCGACGCGATGCAGTGCGTGCATCCACTCGGGAGCGGTGAACTTGAAGCTCATGGCCGGTTGCTCTCCCCCTTGTCGACCTGCTGCCGGATGTGGTAACGGCTAGGACGCCTTCTGAGGGACCGGGCGTTGTCCGGGCCCTGTCTGCCGGGCCTGGACATGGGCGCGAGAAGGGCCCGGCCCCGGGGGGACTTATGCGGCTGTGTGGCCAGCGCTGCCCGCGCGGAAGGGAGTTTCCCGCTCCGCCTCACTGCCCGGCAGGTCGTTCCGGACAGCACGTCGATCCTGGTTCACCACCCCTGGTAAAGCCAAGTTCTTCTCAAATTTCTCTCGATCTAGGCCCGATATTGATCGGTCGGCCGTCTGAAAGTCGAAGGTTTCCCTTCGGTATGAGTAGATTTCGACTACCTGTTACCTGTTGTCCCTGGGCGACTGCCCGCGGGATCTCGGGGACGCCTGCAGTACTCCGCCGCACGACATCCGCCCCGTCCGCCAACGACACCCGTGGGGCGGATCTTCGTGGTGCTGTGAGGGCTTACGTAACTCGACAGACCGGGCATCGGCGGATCACCACGTCGCAGCCGACCGCGTTGCCGAATGCCGGGATTTCGAGGCCGCCTGCCGGAGCTGGGCCGAGAGGACGCAGAGGACGCAGAGGACCCAGACGACCGTGAGGAGTGGGAGGGTGACGGCGATGGCACCGGGGCGATCCCGGCCCTCGCCCGTCGCCTGTCGGCTGATTCCGCTCCTCGCATCCCGGAGTAGCTCCCCCTGCCCACGCGCCGAGCGTTACTGGGCGAACTGCTGGGTGCCCATGTCGCCGAGCGCAGATATCCGCAATGAACGGCGCCCGAGTGGGCCTACTCACCTCGCGGTAGATGCGCGTTGGGCTTGCTCACCGAGTACCGCATCGCCAGTCGGCCGGCACCAGCCGTTCGGCCTGCCAGGAACCCGCGCCCGTAGTGCCCCGCCCGGGTCAAGTAACGTTGAACAAAGGAGAGTTAGGGTGGCGCAGCCCACGAGATGCCCGGCTGAATGTCTGCTCCGGCATGCGGTCCGAGCCATCCTCAAGGGAACGCCACCGTCCCTTCCCAGCCAATACGGGTGGGGAACCGGGCAGGGGACCACGCTTCGCGCCGCCCGGACCGTCTCATGATCAGGTCTGGGCCACTATTGATCCACGGACGGTGAGGAGTGTCGGTATGGGTGTGAGCAGCAGTTACCTGTCCAGCGTGGAAGTCCAGCAGATGCTGGGCATCAACACGTTCGGGCTGTGGCGGCTGGAGCGGAAGTACGACGACTTTCCGCAGCCCATCGAACCGTACGACCCCCTTCGTCACACGAAGGAAGCCGACGCAGTCTGGGACGCCACGGAAGTCTACCGTTGGGCCGCCGACACACCGGAGTTCGCCCACCGCGGGGCCGTGCTGCTGCGCCCGCGTCCCGAGGATCTGGCGGACGGCGACTGGGCCGGGTATACGCACACGGTGCGCGGGCCGGCGCTGGATTGGCACACCGTGCTCGGTACGGTCCGCATCGTCTACAGCGATGACCGCAAGGCCGCCGCCGAAGTCGCCACCGACGTGGCCGCAACGGGGAATCCGGACGGTGTGATCACCGTCTGCGCGTTGTACGGGGACGTCGGCTTCACCGGCCCGGCCCTGATCGCCTCGGACACCGCCCACCCTGGCATCGAGTACGAAGCCGAGTGGGGCGACGTCGCCGCCCTCGCCGGCCAGGCGCTGCCCTGGTGGCCCGACCTGCTGCGCTTACCACGACTGATCCGCACGTGGCAGCCCGGTGCCCCGCCGGCGGTCGCCGAGGTGCCGCCCAACAGCAACGAGCAGATCCTGCGCCGGGCAGCGCGCAACGAAGCCTTCGATGCCGTCTCCCGCGCGGCCGCCACAGACATGGCCAACCACATCCGCAACGACCGGATCAACAGAGCGGAGCACGAGAACGAGGTCTTCGGCACCGAGAGGTTCGGCGCGCAACCCCATCCCGTGGTCATTGCCGCCGAACCCGACACCACCGAGCACCCATTGCCGTGCCACGGCGACCGCCAAGCCGTCAGAGCGGGCTGGCACAAGCTCGCCGTCAGCAACCATCCGGACGCCGTCGCCGCGCTGGAGGTGGCCATCGGTCACGATCCGGAACTGCTGCCGTTCGGGGCCGTCACCGAAGTACCCGTACAGCCCGGCACGGTCACCGAACGGTGGGCCCGACGGCTCGCACCGTGTGACCCGACCGCCGCTCATGCCGTGCTCGCCCACGGAGACCCGGTGGACGCGTTCTTCGTCGACCCCCTCACCGACATGCCCGCGCTGCGCACCGTCGCCGTCAACGGCAGACCGCTCTGGCGCTTCTACGCACCGCTGTCCCTCCCGGCCGGCAGTGCGGAACTCACCACCATCGTCCTGCAGCACACCGTGTGGATCACCACCAGCGACGGCCAGGTGCACCCCGCACCCTGCACTCAGACCGAACACCTGTGGTGGGGCGACAGTCGTCACGACCGGCCCAGTGAAGCCGCGACGGTCGCCGACGCGCTGCTGGACGATCTCGGAGCCACTGCCAGTCTGCACGAGCACTGGAAGGCTCCCCGTGGCCTGATCGCGCTCTTCACCGAGGAACACGAGCAAGGAGCCGAACTAACCCGCAGCAGGCTGCTCCTTGCCCGCATGAGTCCGCCTCCCCGCACGCGCTGAACCCCGGCCACCCCACCGGGGCAGGTATCCCCGGTCACTCAGGCGTTGTACACACAGGTCACAGGCCAGCAGCCGAGTACCACCCCTGGGGACCAGTTGCCCGTCGAGTGCGTCTCCTGGTGGGACGCGGCGCGGTTCTGCAACGCCCTGTCCCAGTGCGCCGGCCTCACACCCGCGTACCACTTCCGTGCCGAGGCCGAAGATGAGGCCGAAGGTATCGAGTGGGACGCGTCCGCCGACGGGTATCGACTGCCGACCGAAGCCGAGTGGGAGCACGCCTGCCGTGCCGGGACGACCGGGCCGCGCTACGGGGATCTCGACGAGATCGGCTGGTACCGCGGCAACTCGCACGAGCGCATCCACGAGGCGGGCGGCAAACTCCCCAACTCGTGGGGGCTTTACGACATGCTCGGCAACGTCTGGGACTGGTGCTGGGACGTCTACGACGCCGAGGTCTATGGCACCTACCGGGTGCTCCGTGGCGGTGGTTGGTTCGATGAGCACTGGAGTTGCCGGGCCTCCACGCGGCGCCGCAGCCACCCGACTTTCCAGGTCGACGACGTGGGATTCCGCGTTGCGCGTTCCGTCGTGCGTTGATCCACGTCGTGTGCGGCCCGCCCCGCGCGGGGTCGGTCTGGCGATAGCGTGATCCTCATGACGGCTGAAGACGAGGCGCTGGTCGGCGGGATGGTGAACGCGGGGGCGGTCTTCCGCCGGGGGGAGTTGGTGGAGCGACCGGCACCGCGCAACGCGCGCGCCCTGCATGCCTATCTCCTCGCGCTGAAGGAGCACGGCTTCGACGCGGCGCCGGCCCCTGTCGGTCTCACCGGGGATGGCCGTGAGCAGCTGACCTTCATCCCTGGCGACGTGGCTCTGCCGCCGTTCCCGGACTGGGCGATGACGAGTTCTGCCCTCGCATCGGTGGGGAGCCTGCTGCGGCGTCTGCATGAGACCAGCGCGGTCGTCGCGGTGGATACCCGTGCAGAGTGGCCCTCGGACCTTGCCGACCCGGAGGGGGGAAGGATGTTGTGCCACAACGATGTGTGCCCGGAGAACGTCGTCTTTCGCGACGGTCGTGCCGCGGCCCTGATCGATTTCGACTTGGCGGCCCCGGGCCGTGCCCTCTGGGACATCGCCATGACCGCCCGTTATTGGGTGCCCATGCTTGATCCCGAGTCAGCGGCCGCTCTCCATCCCCCCGGGCTGGATGCGGCCGCACGGCTGCGGATTCTTGCCGACGGCTACGGCCTCTCGGCGGGGGGCCGCGCCGAGTTGCCTGGCGTCATCGAGCAGGCCACGGAGGTCTGCCGGGCCTTCGTCGCCCGCCGTGTGGCCGGCGGAGACCCCAGCTATCTCCAGGCGTTGGCCGAGCGTGGTGGATGGGAACGCTGGGACCGCATGCAGACCTGGCTGGTGGAGCACCGCCAGACGTTCACGGCTGCCCTGCTGAACTGACCGGCCCGGACGTCCGAGGACAAACTCACCGGGTGTTTCTTGGTGCCGCGTTCGTCCTCGATGGCCTGGAACCGTAGGAGTCGGTTCCGGTCCGGATCAGTGGGCCTCGCTCCAGAGCAACGACCAGCTCGCCGCCCGGACCGCCGCGCGGGATCTCGACCTGCTCGGCGTTCAGCAGGCCGTGGTCAGCGGCGCCACGCTCCAGCTGTCGCTGCCGATCGGCCGCACCATCACCGTCACGCTCGGCGGAGAGGACTTCCGCAGCCCTAACGAGGGATGGACCACCGTGACCAGCGACAGCGAGCTGCTGGGCGCCACGGTCAGCGGTACCGACCACGTCGCCATCCAGGACGCTCTCGACACCATCGCGGAACTTCTCACCGCGCACCTGCGGGAGGACGCCTTCGAGACGGACTGAGGCCGCGGCCCGGTACCCAGGCCGGGAGCGGCTTGTTCGCCTTGTCCCGTCCCATTGACTGCTCAACGAGCAGCGTCGCCCCTTGGGTTCGCCTGCTGTGCGACATCGGGCCATTACCATCCCTCGGGAGCGGGTGGGGTTATCGCCGATACTCGGTGACCTGCCGGTTCTGGCTGCGATCATCGCGCGCGACTGCCGAGGACCGAGGGAGCGGGCGTGCCCACCAACTTTCTGAGCTGGGACCAGCGCAAGCGCTTCGGTCGCTTCACCGAGGAACCCGATGAGGGGCGGCTCGCCGGGTCCTTCCTGATGGACCAGACCGCGCGGCGCCGGGCGATGGCCGCCAAGGGCGCCAGAAACCGGCTCGGCTGGGCACTCCAGCTCGGCACCGCCCGCTACCTGGGGACCTTCCTCGACAACCCCGAGGAGGTCCCCGCCGTCGTCGTGGACTACGTCGCCGAGCAACTGGGCCTTCAGGCCGGCGACCTCGCCGGGTACGGCGCGATGGAACACCGCTGGGACCACCAGGAGCAGATCCGCACCGCGTACGGGTACACGAAGTTCGAGTTCGACCAGTGGTTCACGCTGGCCCGCTGGATGTACCAGCGTGCCTGGATCGGCTGCGAGCGCCCGACCCTGCTGTTCGACCTGGCCACCAAGCGGCTGGTGGACAAGAAGGTGGTGCTGCCCGGCGTGACCGTGCTGGAGCGGCTGGTCCCCGGCACCCGCGAGCGGGCGGAGAAGCGGCTGTGGGCTACCCTCGCGGACGCGCCCATCCCCGACAGGCCGCGCAGCTGCAGCAACTGGTCGTCGTCCCCGCCGGGAAACGTATATCGGAGCTGGACCGGATGCGCCGCTCCCCGCGGGACATCTCCGCGCGCGGGGTGGGCAACGCCCTGGAACGGTATGAGTCGCTGAACGCGCTGGGCGGCAGCGGCCGGGACCTGTCCTCGATCCCGCCCGGGCGCCTCCAGGTGCTGGTCCGCTTCGCGAAGGCCGCCCGCGCCCAGGCCGTCGCCGACCTGGCCGGCAACCGGCGCCTGGCCACCCTGGTCGCGTTCGCCTCGGTGATGCCGCAGGTCGCCGCCGACGAGGCGATCGAGGTCTTCGACCTGGTGATGGGCGACGTCATCCGCAGCTCCGCCGCCAAGATGACCAAGAAGCGACTGCGGACCCTCAAAGACCTCGACGCCGCCGCCATCCTGCTGCGCACGGCCTGGCTCACCGTGTCCGGTACCGCCGCCGACCCGGACGGCGACATCCGCGCGGCCCTCGACGCGATCGACGTCGCCCCGTTCCACGCCGCCGCCGAGGTCGTCAAGGAACTCGCCCAGGAACCCGACGACGGCTCCGAGCAGATGCTGGCCGCCCGCTATGTAGGATCTCGCGGCTCGTGTCATGGCGCGGTGCAGTGACCTGCGTCTTCTCCGGTTGTCTCGCAGCTTGGCCAGCCGACTTCGTCTCAGCGCCGTGTCATTTCCTCGGCCGGCAAACGTCAGTGCACGCGTTGTGTGGCCAGGTCCAGCCAGTGCTCCGCATCGGTCGGTGAGAAGTGCCTGATGGCCCAGTCGACCATGCGAAGGCTCATGTGGGCCCATGCAGACCGCAGGATGCGAATGAACGGTGGGTCACCGGCTCGCCGGCTCCAGGGGACAGCAGGCCGGAACTGAGTCCCGCGCTTCAGCGTTCGTGCGAAGTGGCGAGCCGAAGCGCGCCAGGCAGTGCCAGACCTTCTTGAGCGCCTGTGGGTCGTAGCGGCCTGTGTGGACAGCATCTCCAATGATCTGGGGAGCAAGCCAGCCGTCGACCGCGATCTCGGCGCCTAGATCGACGTACTCCTGTCCGCGGTAGTCCGGGTGGCGTCGCAAGTGATCCACGGCGAGTCGGAAGCCGGGATGCCACTCGATGGCGCATGGGAGTCGGCGGGCCATGTCTTCCACGGCTGTGCCGCGATAGCTGGGATCTAGGACCAGGGCTTCGACGTCGCAGTCGAACCTGACCGGCCCATGAATCTGCGCTTCGATGTGGCCGTCCAAGGCATCGAGGCCGTCGGCCTCGGCCAGCTCAAGGAGCGAGAAGCGGTTTGCAACTCCGAACGCCGAGGGGTCGGTGGAGCTGTCTGGGTAACAGAACGTGGCTCGCGCGAGAGTCTTGATTGTGAGCCTGAAGTGCGAGGAGCCGAATCGAGGCGCCCCGCCGACAGCATCTCGCCGGTAGTTCAGCGCTCCGTAAACGGGGCGTTCGCCAGCGGCGGCGTGGTCGTAGGCACCTCCGAAGATACGGCTTTCCCAACGCCACCTGTCCCTGCCTGGGCGGGCGGTCAGACCGCCATTGCTGGAGCCGGTCACGAACTGCGACCGGTAAATTCCGTCCTCCGCCATCTTGAGCAAGATCGGGCGGTCGCCCGACATGCGGTCGGGGTGGAAGTTCATCGTCAGCCGCAGTCCGCGGTTGAGCGGCCCTCCCGAGGACAGGGCCGCGACGTGACGCAGAGCCCTCTCCTGCGGGGACCAGGCGACATCAGTACCCATCCGCGCAGTGTGCCCGAACATCATCTGTGACCACACCGGGTTTGAATTGGCCAGAGAGTTCGCACTGCTGTCTCGGGACATAGCCAAGAACCCGCCCGCAGACAGGGAGGTCAGCGGAGCCGAGCTGCGATCTGCCGACGGGCAGGGCCCCAGACTTTCTCAAACTCCGCGGAGGTAAGTTGCTCAGGGTCGTGGCCTTCCCATTCCGAGACGGGCAGCTCGGCGGTAATGCCGAACCTGCTGTCGTACTCGTCGAGGCGGCCTGCGTCGTAGGCTCGCTGCCACTCGGCGAGGGAGGCAGCTGCGATCGGGGTCAGCTCGGGGCTGCGCCCGCACCCGCACCCGGTCCCGGTGCTCGGTCCTGTGACCGTAGGCGGCCTTCTTCAGTCGATGCCGCTCGGCGGCGGTCAGGGCTATCGGGCGCGCGGTGGCAACAGGCAAGGCAGGCAGGCCGATCGGCAGAAGTAGTTCAGGGCAGCCACAGCCTGCCGCAGGCGCTGGCGTCTGATGGCCGCCCGTCCATCAGACGATGGACGAACTGCCCAACCCGCCGATCTCCTTCATCGGATACGGGGTCTGCATGCTCTCCAGTTGGAACTTGCGGTAGAAGTCCGTCATCACCGCGGCGAGTGGGGCGTACTGGGTGAGGATCGCCGCGACCTGCGGCGGAATTCCCTTCGGGTGCTCTCCTTGGGCGCATGCGCGCACGAACGCACTGCGCTCCTCACCCCTGTACCCGTACAGGGCGGTGACCAGCCAGATCACCAGATGTGTGACGGAGTAGCAACGGTCATAGGTCTGGTGTTCGGAGAAGAAGTCGGCCTCTTCCTTGGACAGCTCGAACCGGGAGGAGATCGCGAGGCCGTAGTCCGCAAAGAACAGACGCTCACCGTCGGTCAGGATGTTCTGGAAGTGGGCATCGAAGTGCAGGAGACCGTGGGCGTTCATGAACGAGGTCCCTGCCTGCAGTTGCCTTTCGACCATGGCGCAGGCCCTCTCGGCCGCCTCGTCACCGGCTTTGACCTGGACGTCCAGCCAGTCGTGCAGGGTCTGCGGGATGTACTCCAGGAACAGTGCGATGCTCGCCGATGAATCGCGCAGAGCCTCGATCCGGCGGCGCACCTGCGATCCGCCTCCCCAGTAGGCGACAGCCTTCTCCACGTCGGCCAGTTCCTCGGGAAGCGACTGCCCGGGGTGCGGCAGGACCCGCCAGTGGTACATCAACGGAAAGCCCTCATAGTCCTGTGCGAGCACCCAGTTCGTCGTCATGGTGTGCACGGCCAGCTCCCTCCAGGCCCCAAAGCCCGGCCCCCCGATGACCCCGACACCGAAATGGGAGAAAGTAGGTAGCCCGAAGAGGTTCGCCGTGGACCGGACGTTCTCCGGCTGCCTTTCCAGATCGCTCAGCGGCACCCGCTTGACGAAGACCGGGATCCCGCCGATGTCCAGCAGCGCCGACGTCCCGCCGATACCGGATCCCATGGGCTCAGCCGCATCCAGAAGGTCGCTCAGTTCAAGATCGCTGCACAGGGCCAGCGCCGTGGAGACGGCACTGTGAGCCGCCAGCCGCGCACCGCGCGACATGTCAACACTCCCGACGACTGCCTCCACGTGGGCAACAACCTCTCTGAAACACCTGGGTGTCCCCGACGGGCACGTGCGCGCGACGCACAGCCCTGCGGTTCGGCTCTTGGCACGTGCAGCGGGCATCCAGGATCCGCTTTGCGAACATAGATCCGAACCCCCTTTCGGCTGCACTGTATGTGAAGACGACAACGCGATCGGGCGAACGCGATGCCTCGGCAAACCACCACTGCTCAGCTGCTCGGAACTAGGCTGACTCGCAGTGGTCAAGCTTCATCGCGCCGTCCTTCGGCATCGGCCGGTGAACACACCCGTCAGGCCCAGCGGGGCCAACCCCCGAAGGACTTCCGGAGCCGGCAACTAAGCCACTCCGTCCGGCTCGCCCGCGGCCTGGGCGAGCCGGTAGCGGACCTTCTCGTGCGACAGCCCCGTCTGGCTGCCGATCTGCCGCAGCCCCCAGCCCTCCACCTTCGCCGCAGCCATCCCCTCGTCCAACGCCGCGTCCGTCACCTCGCCCAGCGCCTCCCGCAGCTGAACCACCAGCCGGAGCCGTATCGCGGGAGCCAACTCGGCAAGGCCATCGCAGAACCGGGCCACGTCCGCCTTCAGGAAACCGATCCGCGGGTCATCGCTCACCCGCCCACCCTGGCGGCCCCCATCACACGCTGTGAAAACTTCTGACAGCAACGCCGGTTCTCTGGTCCGTTCCTACCGGACCCCCGAGCTCCTCGACCTCCCGGCACGAGAGCGGGAACCGGTGGTAAAGCCACACCGCGTGACCGATCACCTCGGCCGGGAATCGGTACCCCTCGTACGACGGCACCGTCCCAGCCTCCACCGCGAGTTCCTCCCAGGACGACCTACACCAAGATCGCCTCATGTCCCCGCAGACAACTTGACAGCGCTTTTCGGATCGGTGACTGCGGGGCGAAGGCCGCCTGGCACGACGCCACGCCTACGCGAAGACGGCGACGGGGACAGAGCACGTTCTTGACCGGGCGCGTTCGGCGTTTTCCTGCCGCGGCCGCCGTGGCCCGGCCATGTGGTGTGCGCCCTCGATGACGAGGGCGCACACCACACTCTCACCGGTTCGGATCCGTGCCCTCCATGCCCCCCACCATGGCCGCCGCCATGATGACGAGTACGGCGATGGCCACTCCATCGAAGGCACGGGCAGGCCCGGCGCCCGGTCGGATCAGGGTGACACGAAGGCCAGCCGGGCCGCGAACCCGATCAGCAGCACCCCCGTGACCTGCTCGATGCGCGCCCGCACCCGAGGCCGGCGCAGCACTCTGCCGAGCCGGTCCACGCTGAACACGTACAGGCTGAACCACAGCAGGTACAGGAGCGCGAACACCAGTGACAGCAGCAGAGCCCGGGGCAGCACGCTGCCCTGGGACGGCAGGAACTGCGGCAGGAAAGTGACGAAGAACAGAGCCACTTTCGGGTTGAGCGCGTTGGACAGGAACCCCTGGCGCAGCATCTGGCCGGCGGTGCCCGCACCGGCTGCCCTGCCGTCCGTGGCGTCGTCGTCCCCCGTGCCCTCGCGCAGGGTGTGACGGGAGCCGCGCAGGGTCGCGATGCCCATCCAGACCAGGTAGGCCGCTCCCACCACCTTCAGTGCGGTGAAGGCGGTGGTGGAGGCCAGCAGCAGGGCTGAGATGCCGAGCGCGGCCGCGGAAACGTGGATGCTCAGGCCGAGCACTCCGCCGAGCATGGTCAGCAGGCCGGCCCTGCGTCCGCCGGCCAACGCGTTCCGGGTCATCAGGGCTTGGTCGGGGCCCGGGATCATGATGAGGACCAGGCAGGCTGCGGCGAAGGTCAGCACGGCGTGCTCCGTTCCGCCGCGCGGACCGTGGCAAGTGCCGCGGCCAGCGCCCGCTGGACGGGCGCCGACCGTTCGCGCAGGTAGAAGTGCCCGCCGGGGAAACGGCGGACGCTTACCCCGGCCGAGGTGTGCTCGGCCCAGGCCTCGAGTTCGCCCGGCGTGATCCGGTCGTCCTCGCCGCCGAACACGGTGAGCGGCACCGGCAGCGGATCCCCCGCGTCCCAGACGTACGTCTCCAGGATCCGGTAGTCCGCGCGCAGGGCGCGCGCGGCCATCTCGCGCAGTTCGGCCGAGGCGAGCACCTCGTCCGGCAGCCCGTCGTGCAGGCGGGCGACCGTGTCGAGCAACTCGTCGTCGGGCAGCCGGTGGATCTGCATGTCCGGATGCGGCAGGTGCGGGGCCCGGAAGCCCGACACGACGAGCCGGTCCGGAAGCGGGCGTGAGGCGGCCGCCAGGGCGCGCGTGACCTCGTAGGCGAACAGCGCGCCCAGGCTGTGCCCGAAGAAGGCGAACGGGCCCGTGGCGAGCGGCACTTCGGTGACGAACGCCTCGACCAGCTCCCGCATCGAGCCGGGCACGTCCTCGTGCAGCCGCGGGACACGGCCCGGCAGTTGCACCGCGTGCACCCGTGCCGTGCGCAGGCCGCGGGCCCAGCGCAGGTACTCGGCGGCCGTACCGCCCCCGTGCGGAAAGCAGTACAGCTCGCAGGCGGCGGCGCGGGGTGCCGCGCTGAGCAGCCAGTTGGGCACGGGACTCACACTCCCACCGGCTGCCGTGCGGTCAGATGGCGGACCAGGGCGTCCACCGTGAAGTTGTCGAAGACCTCCCTGGGCCGCAGCGGGACGCTCAGTTCGTCGCGGGCCTTGGCGCAGATGACCAGGGTGGTGGCCGAGTCCACGCCGAGCATGTCGAGGCCGGTGGCCGGGTCGATCTGGTCCGGGTTCACGTCGAGCAGTTCGGCGAGGAAGCCGGTGAGCCAGTCGACGACGGAGGCAGGGGTGTGCGCGATGGCCGTGGTGGACGTGTTAGGCACTGTTCTCACCTTTCCTCGGTGACGGGCTCGGACGGGCCGAGGAGCTGTTCGAGATGTCCGTCGAGCGCTTCGACGGTGGTGTACTCCAGGACCGTGCGGACGGGAACGGGTATCCCGAACGCCGACTGCAGCTGGGCGGCCAGGCGCGCGGCGAGAAGTGAGTCGCCGCCCAGGTCCAGGAAGTCGTCGGCCAGGTCGATCTGGTTCAGGCCGAGCACCTCCTTCCAGATGTCGATGAGCTTGCGCTGCCGGTCCGTACGCGGCGGCCGGGCCGGCCTGCCCCGTACGCTGCCGCGCCGGCCGGCCTGGGCGAGCGCGGTGCGGTCCACCTTGCCGGTGGCGCTGAGCGGTAGCTCGTCCAGCGCGAACAGCTGGGCGGGCACCATGTGCCCCGCGAGTCGTTCGGCGGCGAAGGAACGCAGCTCCTCCGGGGCGAACCGGCGCCGCATCTCGGGTCCGCGGGCGATGAGCACGTCGAAGCCGACCGACGCGGGCCCGCCCGAGGTGGTCAGGAGCGCCGATTCCGTGAACCCGGCCGCGGTCAGTTCCTGCTGCCACTGGGCGCGGTCCAGCAGGCAGTGCGTGCTGCGCAGGTCGGTGTCCTCGAAGTTGTCGAACCCCTGCTGGAGGCCCATGACCAGGTCGAACCACGGGTGAAAAGTGGTCTGCTCGACGAGCAGCAGAACGCCGCCGGGGGCGAGCACGGAGCGCAGGGCGGCCAGCGTCCGCCGTAGCTGCCGCATGTCGTGCAGCACACTCGCGGCGATGACGAGGTCCGCCGACAGGCCGTCGAAGCCCTGGGCGGCCGGCGGCCGGTCGAGGTCGAACAGATCGCAGCGGACGAACGGGTATGTGGCGAACTCGGTCTCCGCGCGGTCCAGGAAGTAGCGGGAGACGTCCGTGAAGACGTACTCCGTGCGGTCGGCGGGCAGCAGGGGCAGCAGGTGCCGGGTGAGCGAGCCGTAGCCGGCGCCGACCTCCAGGACGTTCAGCGGCCGGTCGGCGGGCCAGCTCTCGGTCATCTCCCGGACCGCAGCGGTCGCGGCGGCGTACGTCGGGCCGAAGAGGCGGGCGTAGACACCCGGGGTGCGGTCGGAGGCGTACAGCTCGGCGGAGTGGACGCTCTGCGTCAGCACGTCTGCCAGGTTCCCGGCGAGGCCGAGCATCCAGTCGGTGACGTCCTCCGGGACGCCGAGCAGCCCGCCGAGGGCGTGGCGGGCGCGCTCGCACAGCGACTCGGGGAGCGCGTCGGGCAGTTCGCGGGCCACCTCCAGGCCGCCGTCGGTGCGCCGCAGGTACCCAGACTCCTCCAGTGCGGCCGTCGCGCGGGCCAGCCAGCGGCCGTAGCGGGGGGCCACCCCGACACCGCGCAGGGCCGCCGGGTCGAACGGCTCGCCCGGCAGGTGGGGCAGGCCGAAGGCGCGGAAGGCGCTGGCGGTGGCGGTGTTGTATACCTCGTTGAGCGCGTCCCAGACGGTGCGCAGTTCCTCGGGCTGGGGGCCCTCGGCGGGCCTGCCGGCGGTGCCTGCGAGCGCCTGCCACTGCGCCGTGCGCAGCGTGTCGTCGGCTCGCTCGGTCAGGAACAGCGTGTCGTCGCCACGGGCCGGCACGACGTACCCCAGCAGGTGGGCGGCGCCGTCCTGGTCGGCGGACTTCACCACGACCGCGCTGTCGACGCCCGGATGCGCGGAGAGCGTCGCCTCGATCTCACCGAGCTCCACGCGGTGTCCGTTGATCTTCACCTGGCCGTCCTTGCGGCCCAGGAACTCGATCGTGCCGTCGGGCCGATAGCGCCCGAAGTCGCCTGTGCGGTACAGGCGTTCGCCGGTACGCGGGTGCGTCACGAAGGCCGCTGCGGTGCGCTCCTCGTCGGCCCAGTAGCCGCGGGCCAGGCCCGCCCCGCCGATGTACAGCTCGCCCGGGGTCCACACCGGGCACGGGTGCATACGGGCGTCGAGCACGTGGAAGGTCTGGTTGCGCAGCGGAACGCCGTACGGAATGCTCTTCGCGCCCTGCTCCACCTCGTCGATGACGTGGTGGATGGACCAGATCGACGCCTCGGTGGCGCCGCCCAGGGAGATGATCTCCACATCGGGCCACAGGCCGCGGATCCGGTCGGGCAGGTCGACGGGGATCCAGTCGCCGCTGAGCATGACCAGTCGCAGCCGCTCGGGCAGGGCGCCGCCCGCCTCCAGGTGCTCGACGAGCATCTGCATCTGCGCCGGGACGGAGTTCCACACCGTCACGCCGTGCTCGCTCATCAGCTTGGCCCAGTGCGCCGGCTCCGAGCGCAGCTCCGGATCGGGCAGGACCAGGGCGGCGCCGGCGGCGAGCGCGCCGAAGGCGTCGTACACCGACAGGTCGAAGCCGAGGTCGGCGAGGCCGAAGACCCGGTCCTCGGGTCCGACGGCGAACCGCTCGTTGATGTCGGCGACGGTGTTGAGGGCCGCGTGGTGCTCGATCATCACGCCCTTGGGGGTACCGGTCGAGCCGGAGGTGAACAGCACGTACGCCAGGTCGCCGGGAGCGGCAGGTCCGCCCGGCCGGCGCCCGGCCTCGGCGTCCTGTGCACGCACCTGGTCGACGAGGACGCGCGGCAGGCCCTCGGGCCAGCACAGGCCGTCGGTTTCGGCGCCGGTGAGCACCGCGAGCGCCCGGCCGTCCCGCAGCAGCCCGGCCCGGCGCCGCTCGGGCAGCGCCGGGCTGACGGGCAGGTAGGCGCCGCCGGCCATCATCACGCCGTACGCGGCGGCGATCTGGTCGGTGCCCTTGTGCAGGCCGATGCCCACCAGGCGGTCGCGCAGGCCGTCCGCGCCGAGTGCGGTGACCTCGCGGGCCACCGCCTGGGCCTGGGCGGCGAGTTCTCCGTAGGTCAGGACGCGGTTCTGGGCCAGCACAGCGGTCCGTTCCGGGTGCCGGGCGGCCTGGTCGAGGAACGGCTCGTGCAGCAGGCCCGAGGGGCGCTCGCCGCTGGTGTCGTTGGCGTGTTCGCGGGCGGCGAGCTGGTGGGGGGACAGCTCGACGGTGATCTCCTCGTCCCACATCGCGTCGTCGTCGGCGAGCCGGGTGACCAGGGAGGTGTAGGCGGCGAACATGTCGTCGAGAAGGCCCTCGGGGAAGAGTTCCTCCACGCAGTCCCAGGTCAGGTCGAGAGAGCCGGTGATGTCGACGACCTGGTGGTCGAAGAACACCTGCGGGGTCTGGCTCACCCGGTAGGTGATGTCACCGAAGTAGCTCAGCGGTCCGGAGACGTCGGCGGCGGTGCCCAGGCCGCTGGTGAAGACCACGGGCATCGTCTCGAAGCCGCTCTGCAGACCCAGGCGGCGGCGTTCGCGCAGTGCCTCCAGCGCGCTGACCTGCCGGTGCCGCAGGTCCTGCTGGAGTTGCACCTGGGTGTCCTCGACCCGCTCGGTGAGCGTACGCCCCGTCGAGGCGTCCGTCTCCAGGAGACAGATGGAGGTGAAGTCGCCGACCATCCGGCGCAGATGGGGGTGGACGGTGCGTTTGCCGCTCCCGGCGTCGGTGAGCAGCAGCGGCAGTCGGTTGAAGAGGGTGAGGTTGAGGGTGAAGCGCCGGGAACCGCCCCATACGGCGAGGACCTCGGAGAACAGGGCCGCCAGCACCGCGGTGGGGGTCAGCCCCCGGTTCTCGCACCGCGCCTGCAGCGTCTTCCACTTGTCCTCGGGCAGGTGGAACTCACGGTGGGTGAAGCGCGGCCGGTGCACGCTCACCGGCGACTTGGCCAGGGGCAGTTCGGGTGGCGGGGCGAGGGTGGCGGCCCGCGACGTCCAGTAGGCGAGCGCCTTCTGGTAGCGGGGGGCCTGCGAGCCCCGTTCCAGTTCCAGGGCGTAGTCGCGGAAGGTGACCTCCACCGGCGGCAGTTCGAGGCTGGGGTCCTGGCACAGCGCGCTCCACTCGCTGAACAGGAGGGTGAGGCTGGCCAGGTCGACCATCAGCAGGTCGACGCTGACGTGCAGGCGGTCGTGGTCGGGCAGCCGGCTCAGGCGGAGGTCGAACAGTGGCCAGTCGGCCGCCGAGTAGACCCGGTGCGACATCTCCTCCCGCACGTCGAGCAGCGCGCGCTCCTTGTCCTCCTCGGAGGCGGAGCGCAGGTCGGTACATCGGACCTCGAAGGCGGGGACGGTCTTGAGCACCTGTTGGCGTCCGTCGGGGCCGACGACCGCGCGCAGCATGTCGTGTCGCTCCACCAGCTGGCGCCAGGCCTTGGACAGCACGCCGGGGTCGAGGCGGCGGCCCTCAAGCTCGAAGTACGCGTGCGGGGCCACGTTCCCCAGCACGAAGTTGGGGCCCCGGCCGACCCAGTACGCGTACTGGATCTCGGTCAGCGGGAACGGTTCGAACCGTTCCGCCCCGGGGGCGTTCGTTGCGTTTCGGACCTTCATGACGCTCCTTCTCTCCGTCGGGCACGGGTGAGGCGTGCCGGGCACCGGCACGGTGGATGGGCGAGGTGAGGGGTGTGCGAGACGGACCGTGGGCTGCTGCGGCTGCATGACGCCCGGACCGGGTGTGCAGCACGGCGCGGCTCGTTGCGAGTCCGCGCCGAAGGCGACCTGCAGTGATCACGAAGGTCGGCTCGTGATCACGTGCCCCTGTCACCCGTCGCACCCGCCTATGGCTCGGACTACTGTCCACGGGGCGGCGCCGCGGCCACCAGTGGACGGGCGAGCGCGTGCGACCCGGAGTCGACCGTGGTCATGGCATTGCGCGTCGGCGGAAAACCGATACCCCGGATCAGCGACCGCGAAAATCGCCGACAGGGCAGTGCGGTCGGTTTTCTTCCCGACGGCAAGGTCGGCTCAGCAGTAGTCGATATACCCACTGGGCTCCCCCCGGCTCATGGTTCCACGCAACAGTGCGGCTCGTTTCGCCGAGAAATTTCGCATACGGCGCAGTTCCCGCGTCACGAGCAGACGCTGCATCCGCGGGAGGTTCTCGCAGGTGGGAGGGTTACCTCACCGGAATGGATTTCTTCGCGGCCGAGCACCAGGAATGAGTGAATCGCCATAGATATGCATAGATCCCCCTGGCTCGCAAAATCCCCGCGGCTTCCGACTCGACGCAGACGGCACCGGAAGTATATTCCAATTCACATGGCTGAAATACGGATGAGGCAACATTCCTATCAAGATCACCGAAGAGGCGTCAATGAAAATCGAGGGCCATACGGAGAGTGAGGTCCGATAGTCGAACGGAAGGGCGTACGCTATGTCCGCTTACACGCGAGTCGCACGATCGAGAAGTAGACAGCCTGGCCGTAATCCTTCCTCTCGGACGTGATGGCCGTCACCAGATGCTTTGCCGTTTGCTACTGACAGTTGCTTGAAAGGCGAACGGGTGGCGCTGTCAAGTTGTCTGCGGGGGGCATGAGGCGATCCAGGCCTGGTGCGCCGTCTTCGGTCCCGCCTGCGCCAAACAGTTGCGCGGGCGGCAGCCCAGGCTCGGCGACAAGTGGTACATGGACGAGGTGTTCATCAAGGTCGACGGGCAGATGTGGTGCTTGTGGCGCGCGGTCGGCCAGGACGGCTAGGTCTTGGACATCCTGGTGCGGAACAAGCGTGATGCCCGGGCCGCGAAGCGGTTCTTTCGCAAGCTCCTCAAGGGTTTCGAGTATGTGCCGCGGGTGATCGTCACCGACAAGCTCCGCAGCTATGGCGCCGCTCGCCGCGAGGCCATGCCGTCGGTCGAGCACCGCAGCGCGAAGTACCTCAACAACCGCGCGGGAAACTCCCGTCAGCCCACCCGGCAACGGGAGAAAACTATGAAGAACCTCCGCTCGACGGGGGCGGCCCAGAGATTCCTCGCCGCGTTCTCCAGGATCTCCACTCTCTTCCGGCCTCGACGCCCACTTGCTCACAGCCAGTGACTACCGCACCGAGATGACCGCACGGTTCCGCATCTGGAAGACCGTCACCGGCATCGCCACGACCCGCTGACCGGAATGGCCTCGCCAGGCCAGCCGCACCCCCGCACCCCCCAACTGGCCAGTCACAACGACAATTTGATGATGCCTGATCAAGTCCTGCCCCAATATGGACCCTTGCACTGAGTTGCTGCACATCCTGGCCGCGGACCCCGAGAACGTCATATCCCGAAAGGAGTTGATGACCGCGGCGATCTTGGCCAGTCCGGAGATCGTCCGGGCGGCCGCCGCGGCGCTGGAGCGGGCGATCGCATGACCCCCATCCGTGCCCGGCGAGAGTGAACCTGTTGGCCCTGGCGTGCTGGATGGCATCCTCCATCGCGCCGCGCAGCGGTGCCGGGAGGGTCGGCACGCCCGGGGACCGGGCAACATGTGTGCCGGGCGTGCCTGTGACGCACGAAGGTTGGTGAAAGCGGCACGCCGGGCAGTCGGCCGGGCCAGAATCGGCGGTGAACCTGCCCTTGCCGAAAAACTCATCCGTGCTGGTGGGAGCAGGTATGGGGAACCTCGGGGAGGTTGGCTGTGGCTGGTGGCGCCGGGGCTCTCGCGCGGCTGGCGATCGCCGCGGCAGGATGATCCACCGTGCTGCTGCGATTGGCCTACCTCGGTGTGACGTATGCGTTCGCCGTGCTGCGTCTGCTGCCGATGAGTGACGGGGACAAGGACGTCGAAATCCTCGCCCTGGGCCACCAACTGTCAGTGCTGGAGCGCCAACTCGGCAGGGAGAGAGTGTGGTTCAGCCCGAGCGACCGGGCGTTCCTGGCGGCGCTGCTGCACCGGCTGCCGCGGGACGTGCTGCGCAGAGTGCGGCTGCTGGTGCGCCCGGGCACCGTGCTGAGGTGGCACCGCTGCCTGGTCAGACACCGGCACGCACAGGCGTCCAGGCCGAAGCGGCCGGGCCGGCCGCGCACCGTGCGCTCCGTCCGTGCCCTGGTGCTGCGCCTGGTGAAGGAGAACCCCTGCTGGGGGTACCGACGACTGCATGGCGAACTGCTCGTCCTCGGCGTGAAAGTGGCCGCCTCCACCGTCTGGGAGATCCTGAAGGAGGCTGGGATCGACCCGGCGCCCGGAGGGAGCTCGAGTACCTGGGCACACTTCCTGCGCTCACAGGCCGAGGCCCTGCTGGCCTGCGACTTCCTGGAAACGATCACCTTGTCCGGGGTGCGGCTGTACGTGTTCGCGGTAATCGAGCACGGCAGTCGCAGGATCCGGGTCCTGGGTGCGACCGCGCACCCGACCGCGTCCTGGGTGGCGCAGGCTGCGAAGAATCTGGTCATGGACCTCGAGGATGCGAGCTGCCGGGCGCGGTTCCTGATCCGGGACCGGGACGGGAAGTTCTCCGAGCTGTTCGACGCCGTTCTACGCGATGCGGGGATCGACATCGTGCTCAGCGGTATCCGGGTGCCGAGAATGAACTCGATCATGGAGCGGTGGGTACAGACCTGCCGACGCGAGCTGCTGGACCGCACCTTGATCTGGAACCAGCGCCATCTGCTTCACGCTCTGCGCGAGTTCGAGCAGTTCTACAACGGGCACCGCCCCCACCAGGGCATCGCCAACGCCCGCCCGCTGCACCCGCTGCCCACGCCGATCACCGATCCGGAGCAGATGGCCAGCCTCGACATCCGGAGACGCGAACGCCTCGGCGGCATCCTCCACGAGTACAAGCATGCTGCGTGACCTGCGCGGACGAGGATTTCGGCAAGGGCAGCGTCAAGGCCACGCTTTCCAGGCCGACCGCCTGCTCGCCCCGATGCGCAAGAACTTCGAGAGCGGTGCCCTGCTCCGCGAGCGTATCGAGGACACCTTCAGCCATCGCAGCAACTCGACGACGAGGTGCGGCAGCACCGCGTCCCGGACGGTGGACGGATGCTTTTAACAGGGCGCCCAAGTCCCCCAAGGCGTGCCCGATGGGAAAGGGTAAGGAAGGGCGGGATACCGGTGCGCCCGCCTCCCTGGCGCCTCGACTCTGCCCGTTAGGCCGCCTGGCTCTGCCCTTGCCTACCTGGTTTCCCAACTGCCTTTCACGTAGGTAAGGGGAGTCGCATCCATTCGTCGGAAGAGACTCCCTTGCGTGACCATGAACGTGCCGAATCCACATCCACCAGAACCAAGAACGTCCGCACACCGGAAGCAACCAGCACGCCGTCCCAGGGGCTCCTCGCGCTGCAGAGCACGGCGGGGAACGCCGCCGTCGTCCAGATGCTGCGCCAGGCCGGCCACGCCTGGGCACAGGAGACGCACCAGCACACGGCCGGGTGCGGCCACCAGCAGGACACGCAGTCCGCGCCCGCAGTGCAACGGTCCGCTGTCCATGATGTGCTCCGCTCCTCTGGGCGGCCAATGGACGATGTCACCCGCACCGAGATGGAATCCCGCTTGGGCGCGGACTTCTCCGATGTGCGGATTCATGACGACGGCGCGGCGAAGGCTTCTGCAGCTGAGGTCGGGGCCCGCGCCTATACCTCCGGGACCCATGTCGTCATCGGTCAGGGGGGTTCCGACAAGCACACCCTCGCGCACGAGCTGACTCACGTGATCCAGCAGCGGCAGGGGCCGGTGTCGGGCACTGACAACGGGTCGGGGCTGCGGGTGAGTGACCCGTCGGATCGTTTCGAACAGGAGGCGGAGACCAACGCGACACGAGTCATGCGCTCGCCCGCACCGGATCAGTCCGAGGGCCTCACGGCTCAGCGTTCGGTGTCTCCTGCCGTCAATGTCCAGCCTCGAGCGCTGCCCGCCCTGCAGCGTTATGCGCTTCCGGGGTACAGCACAGATGTTGACTATCCGCAGGGGGCTCTGACGCTGACAGTCAACGGCACGCCGGGCGACGTCGGGGTGGAGATGAGGGCGTGGCTCTCTCAAAACAACCTCGGAAAAGGACAGAACCCCAAAGTCCAGCCCGCATGGTGGCCCCCTATGGGCACCGCGATCGGAAACTGGTTCGCAACGTACATGGTGCAGGGGCATCTCCTCAACGAACTCCTGGGAGGCTCCGGAAAGAATCTGGAGAACTTGACCCCGCTGGTCAAGCAGGCAAATTCCCAGCACCACGCCAAGATCGAAAAGGGGCTCAAAGCTGCCGTACTCCAGAACGGCGAGATCGCCGAGTACCATGTCACAGCAGACTTCAGCTTCCACCCCACGGCGGCAGATATGAACATGACGGCAGGGTCCCAGGAAGCCCTCGACTTTGACAACATCTACAGATTCGGAATCCCCGGGAAAATCCACGCCGAATACACCCTATGGGACCCCTCCGGCAAGAAGAAGGTAGGCGGGGACGCATGGGACATCTGGAACAATAATCAGTAACGACCGTCAGGCCGCCTACTTTCCCGGCACGGGATTGGAGAATTATTCATGAACACCGCAGCGGACCGACTGGACGCCCTGCTCGCCGACCTGCAGCGAAACTCCCATGTCGAGGTGGTGCACTGCACGTCAACGCCCCCCCTCTCTGCGGAGCAGATCTCGCACCTCAGCGAACAAGCCGGATGCCACCTACCTTCCGGAGCGGAAGAGTTCTATCGGCAGGTAGGGTCGTTCAGCCTTGAGTGGCGGCATACCGTTTCAAAAATCCAGCAGGGAGACAGGTCCGACTACGGATTGATCAACATTCTCCCCGTCAATCAGGTACTCGGCGACTGGAGCGGGGTGACCTGGTTCCGCGGGGGAGACGAAACATACCGCCCTGTAGTGCCCTTCGACATGTTCACCCCCGAAGCATGCGCAGCATTCGAGCGCCGCGAGGACGGAACATTCAAAGAAGAAATCAGCTATCATTACTTTGGCGAAGAACTCAGCTCTCTCAACTGCACCTTCGGCGAATACATTGATCTCCTGATCGAATCTCGCGGCTACTGGTACTGGCAGAAGACTCTGTGTGCCGGTCATGAAAGCAGTACCGAAGTAACCGACTTCCGCCAGAATATGCCTATGATCTTCCCGGAATATAACGACGACCTATTCCGCCCCCGGTCGGCATAAATCGTTACATTATGTACCGATATTTAATTCGTGGAGTGAAATAGGCTGAGGGTTAGTTAGGCCCCTCTCGGCGAGCAGGGCCGTTCCAAAGTCCTGGCGGGTGATGAAGGTGCTGGTCACGGCGTGGTGACGATGTCGGTGAGGCCGCTACGAACAGATCGAGGCTCCCGTTGTGGACGGATGACCTTGCCAGTCGTCGTCCAGAACCGGAGCCTCGATGTGCCGTCAGCCTTGCACTCTCTGTCTCGTGAAGTCGCCGTCGCTTGTGGGGTGTTCGGGGTTGCCGTTGGCGGAGCGGCTGGTCAGGCTGCCGGACCCGCGCCATCGCCGGGGTGTGCGTCATCCGTTCGTGGTGGTGTTGCTGATCGCGGCGTCCGCGGTGGCGGCGGGCGCGCGCTCGTATGCGGCGATCGGGCAGTGGGCCCGCAGCGCCCCGCAGCAGACCCTGGCCCGCCTCGGCGCACGGCTCGTGGCCTCGCTGAACGCGCGGATCGCGCCGAGCAGGTCGACGATCCGCAGGATCGTCTCCACCGCCTGCCCGGGTGGGCTGGCCGACCTGATGGGCGAGGCTCCGGTGGGGGCGGAGTCGGTGGCGGTGGACGGCAAGAGCGCCCGCGGCTCGCGTACCGATGCCACGCCCGCCGCCCACCTGCTGTCCGCCGTCACGGCGGCCGGCCGTGTCATCAGCCAGCTGCGGGTGCCGGACAAGACCAACGAAATCTCCGCGTTCACCGCCCTGCTGACCCCGTTCGACCTGGCCGGCACCGTGGTGACGGCCGACGCCCTGCACACCCAGCGCGAACACGCGAAATGGCTGGTAGAGGTGAAGAAGGCGCACTACCTGCTGGTCGTCAAGGGCAACCAGCCGAACCTGCACGCGGCCCTCAAGGCCCTGCCCTGGAAGGAAGCCACCGCCCGCCGCTACGAGCGCGAGCGGGGGCACGGACGGCGCGAGACCCGCTCGGCGCGCACGCTCACCGTCACCGACCTCGACCTGGACTTCCCGCACGTGGTCCAGGCGGCGAAGACCCTTCGGCACCGCACCGACCTGAAGACCGGCAGGGTCACCCACCAGACCGTATACGCGATCACGGATATGACCGCGCATGAGGCATCACCGCAGGCCATCGGCCGTCTCGCCAGGTCGCAGTGGGGCATCGAGGCCGTCCATCACGTGAGGGACACGACCTTCGCCGAGGACGCCTCCAGGATCCGGGCCGGGCACGGGCCGGAGAACATGGCCATCCTGCGCAACCTCGCGATCAACAAGCTCCGCGAGCACGGCCACACCAACATCGCCGCTGGCCTCCGCGAGATGTCCTACGAGCCCTTCACGCGCCCCCTCGACCTCCTCGGCATCGCCCCGTGACCAGCAACTACACGAGCCTCAAAGGACTTTGGAACGACCCTGGGGGCGGGTGGCCGGCAGCGTTGCCGGTGACGGAACTCCCGTCCCGGACACGCGTCAGTCCCCCTCGACGTCCACCATCATCGGCAGGCGGGCGACGAGCTTTCGTCGGTAAGTCGGAGTCGCGCTACCCACGCGGGGGGGCTCCACCACGTGAGCTGGATGACGGTGTCGTTCCAGTCCTTGTCCTGGTCGTCCTCGCACAGCACGGTGCTGCTGTTGAACAGCCCGAGCGTGGCGTTGGCCGGCACGGTCGCGTACTCATGAGTCCCGCCGTCCTTGCGGTACCACGCATCGACCTTGACGGTGTACTCCTCGGCCCGCTCAGGCACCCACCGGACGCCGTGACGAAGCCCGAGCCGGTCGTGGCCGTGTTGCCCTCACCGGTTCCGGACAGGTCCCACGTCTGGAACGGCGTGGACGACCCCGAGGCGTAAAAGGACAACTTCACGGTCTGCTGATACAACGCGGGGATATACGCCCGGATCTCGACCGCGCGCTTCGCGGGGATGATCATGTTCTCGGACACAACACATCTCTTTCGGCCGGAATCACAGCACGCCCGCCCCCGGACCGAGGGCGCCGACGCCGTCCTCGCGACCGTCGTCGTCTTTGATGCCGGGGCTGTTTCAACGACTGGCTGAAGGGAGTTGCTCGTGGAAGCCTATTGGTTCTGGCCGCCCCGAAGGGATGACCTGAACCAATAGGGAGAAAGCTGCGAGGCTTTAACTAGTCCCTTGTGTCTACCAGTTCCACTTGTTCGAGTTCTTCATGTATTTGTAGGACGCGATGGCCAGCGCGAGAGAGGCTACACCTATCCCTGCCGCCACCAGTCGCCCGCCGATTCCGAGACCGGATATTGGGCTTACGGAAGTTCCGAACCCTCCCAGTACCCCAATACAGGCGAGGAACAGTGACCGCCAGTCAAAGAGGATTGGACTGACCGCGTTTATGGCTCTTTTGGTGGCCCTTCCAGATTTGGTTGAGTTGAGCCAGGGGTTCATGGGTTTCATGGCGTTGGGTTTCAGATGATGGGGGGCTTGGGCCGCTGGTCGAGCGGACCGGGTTCGAGGTAGCGTACAGGCCCGCCGGCGGGGAGCAGATAGTCGACGATAGTGCAACCGAACGCGACGGGCGAGCCGAAGACCCTGGCTGCCATAGCTCCGCCCGGTCCTACGACGAGTCCTACTTTCTGGCCGCCGCTGATCGCGTACCCGAAACCCTTGCCTGTGATGTATGGGCCGATGAAGCCCTTGAAGGACTCCTTCGCTTCGTCGGTCCGCCCGATCAACGAGAGGGCCGCAGCGTCAAGTGCTCCTCGATAGCTGAAGAACCCGACGACGTTGCGTACGCCACTGGGTATTCCTGCGTCACTGTGTGAGGGGAATTGCGAGGAGTGGTCGTTCTTGGGGTCGTCCTGTGGCTTGTAGTTAATCTTGGCGTTCTCTTCCGCCTTCTTCCGGGCGGCTTCGGCCGCGGTGCGCTGTTCCTGGTTGCGCTTCTCGGTGGCGGAGGCAAGTGCCTGCTGAGCGGCACGGCTGGCTTCGGCCGCATCCTTGCCTGCATCCAGGGCGGCCTGGCGTGCCGTGGCCGCTGAGGCTGCGGCGGAGTCGGCGTAGTTGCTGGCCTGGGCTGCGGAGTTGGTGGCCTGGGCTGCCGAGTAGTTGGCTGCCCTGCTGGCTTTCTGCGCGGTTGCCGCGGCGTCCTTGGCGAGTTTCGCGGAGGCGGCTGCTTCGGCTGCCGACCTGTCGGCAGCCTGCGCGCTTTCCTTGGCCCGCAGAGCGTGGTCCTGGGCGTCCGCGGCGGACTTCTTGGCGGCGGCCTCGTACCGTTTGGCGTCCTCGGCCCGGCCGCGGGCAAAGGCCGCTGCCTCGGCTGCAGTGTTGGCGTTCTCGTATGCCTCGGCAGTGATGCGGGCCGCGATGCTGATCTGGGTGCTGATGGCGGCTTCGTGGGTGTAGGTGTCCTGGTCGGCCTGGGCGGCCTTGTACTGGATCCGGGTGACGAAGACGTTCCTCATCCAGTCCGGTCCAGCCATGGCGATGCGGGCGGCGGCCTTCACATACGGTCCGCCCTTTTCCAGGATGCGGAGGGTTTCCACCTTGTTGTCGTCGGCCAGGACGCGCGGGTACTCGGTGGTGAGAAAGGTGTGCAGGGCCTTGGCCGAGCCGTCGTTGAGTGCCTTCTTCCCTGCTTCCCGCACACCCTTGCCGGCGCCTTCCATGACGCGTAGAACCTGGATGCGGTATTCGTCTCGCTGGCCTTCGAACATGCCAGTGGTCAGGAACTCCTCGACCGCCCGGGGGCCGTCCGAGAGGGCCTTCTCGGCCGCGGCCGCGGTCTTGGCGGCGCCGATGGTGGCGAGGTGGACGACGGTTTCGCGGTTGTCCTCCTGCTCTGCCGCAAGGCGCCCGGAGCTGAGCCAGGCGAGCATGTCCGTGTTCGTACCGGACAAGGCGTTGCCCGCGGCTTTCTGGGTCCAGGGCCCGTCGCTGCCGAGCAGGTTGAGCGCGGCCCGGCGCGCCAGAGCCACCCCTGCTGTCTTGTCGCTCGCCGCCTTCTCTGTCGCGTCGGCCAGGAGCTTCTTCGTCTCCTCGCTCATCCGGGCACCCTGGGTCTGCGCGCGGTCCTTGGCCTGGCCGATTTCCTGGCCGAGGGCCGTGAGCTGTTTGGCGTCTGCGGTGGCGGCGGCTTCGTCCTGTTCGAGCCGGTACTGCTCGGCCTCTCGGGCGACCTTGCTGACGGTTGTGGCTTCGGTGGTGGCCTTGGCGGCGGCCTCGGCGGCCTTCAGCGCCGCCTCCGCGTGGGCGGTGGCCTTCTTGGCCTCCGCGTCGGCCTCGCCCGCATGGTCGGCCGCCTCGTCGGCGGCCTCGGCTGCCTGCTGGGCGTGGCCGGCCGAGGAGTTGGCGTATTGATGGGCTGCGCGCGCGGCGCTGGCGGCCTGGGCGGCCAGGTTTTGCGCACGACCCGCGGCCCGGGTGGCCTGGCCCGCTGCGGTACGAGCGGTCGCGGCTGCTTCACGAGCGCGCTTGGCCTCGCTCGCAGCAACCCCGGACTGCTCACTGGCGCTGGCGGACGCGTCGGCAGCCGCGGCGGCGTTCTGCCCCGCCCGTGCGGCTGCTGCGGCCGAATCCCCGGCAGCAGCACTCGCGTCCGCCGCGTGGCTCGCGGCTGCGGCGGCATCCTTGGCCCCGGCGGCTGCCTCCCGCGCTAGCTGGGCTGCTTTGCGGGCATCTGCGGCCTTGTTCCGGTCTCCGATCGCCGCGTTCGCCGCGTTGTAGGCCCGGGCCGCTGCTTGGCCCGCCGCTGCAGCCGCGTTCGCCGCGTTCGAGGCGGCCCTCGCCGCGGTCCGGGCTGCGGCAACCGCGGTGTTGGATGCGTCTACCGCGGCCCGTGCCGCTCCCGCTGCTCCTTCGGCGGCCTGTGCCGCTCGGCTCGCCGCCTCACCGGCCTTGTCTGCATCCCCCTCGGCCTCAGCGGTCTCCTTGGCTGCTTTCTCCGCTGCCTTCTTCGCCAGGTCGGCGGCCACATCAGCCCGGGACGCGGCCTCCTTGGCCTGCTCGGTCGCGGCCTTGGCCTCCTTACCAGCCTCCGTCGCGGCCTTGGCCAGCTGTGTTACGGTCATCAGCTCCTGGTCACGCGCCTGTGCCAGATACTGACCGTTCTCCAGGAAAGCGACAAGGTCCTGAGGCGTGCCGTTCATGGCGCGCTTCCCAGCTTCCCGCTGTGCGGGGCCTCCCGTTTCCATCAACTGCAGGACTCTGATTCGGTTGTCCTCGAAGGCGGCCTCAGACCAGCCGCTTTGCAAGAACGCGTCCAATGCCTCCGGACTGCCGTCGTTCAGCGCCTTCTTGCCTTCGCGGTTGACCCCCCGGCCACCCTCGCTCATCGCCCTCAAGACCGCGATCCTGCGGTCGTCCTGCAGAGGCTTCTCAAAGCCGGACTTCACGAAGTCCAGTACGTCCTGAGGGGAACCCGACAGAGCTTTCCGTGCAGCCTCGGACACCCCTTTCCCGGCTGTGGGCATCATCTTCAAGACGGTCACCCGCGCATCCTCCACCGAAGCGCGGCGAAGGCCTGTGGCGAAGAACTTCCGCAACTCTTCGTCACTGCCCAACAGGGCTTTGGCTGCTTCGCGTTTCACCCCCTTCCCGCCCGCCAGCCACTCATCCACCGCTTGCGCACGACTGCCCGCAGGCGGGGTATAGCCCGGCTCCGCCGGTGCGGCCTGTGCCGCCGTGGTGGAGAACACGACTGCCGACATGCCGAGCGCGACCAGTGGCGCGCGCTTACCTCGTATGCCAGACACGGCGTAGCGAGGCCGCTTGGACCATTTCATGATGGGGTGTCACCATCCTAAACGAGACGGTATGGAAAGGGAGTTCAGTCAGGACTGCCTGAGCGTCAACCTCGAAGACACCATCACGTCTAAGTCACAGGTAAATAAAGGACCAAAGGCCCGTGTGGCACCCGCTCCAGGGTGGGAGGTGACAGGCTGGATCCGCTTTGACCTGCATCTTTGATGCAGGGCCTTTGGTCCCGCAAGGCGCGGCTGAACTGCCGGTAACCGGGTACGGGTTGATGTTGATCACAGCGAGTTCACCGGTTGGACTCTAAATTCTCGTGCTACTTCTGGAGTGTTACGCCGCCTCGGCCTGGGCTCGGAGCCTGACGTCTCCTTGCCCGGTTGGCGGCGTTTTCCTGAACTCCCAATAAATCCAGAGAGGGTCTTTTTGTGATGCGTGCGCGATGGCGGTGGATGATTCCGGCCGTGGCGAGCGGCAGCCTGCTGGTCGCGGGGATAGCCGTCGCGGCAGACCCCGGCACCAACGGGTCCGCCAGTTCCGGCAAGACTGCCGATACGGCGATGCCCTCGACGGTGGAAACCTTCGACTACCCGGATGCAGCGAAGATCCTCAAGGAGAAGAACCTCAAACTCAAGCGCGGGGACGGGCACATCGTGCTGGCTGAATGCGGAAGCGCCCCGAACCTCATGCAGTTCATCGGCCGTGATCAAGACGACTTCTGCTTCCGAACCATCGGCGACAACGGCTACCTCAGCCTGGAAGTCCCGGCCGTCGCCGGTGTGCAGACCACCGACCATACGGCGCACATCAACATGACGGTCGACGACAAGACCAAGTCTTACGACATAGGCAAGAACGACTTCCGGGGCATCGGCGAGACCACCGACCCCGAGGGCCGCAACCACACCCTCGTCGAAATCCGCACCGCCAAGTAGCCCAGCCCCGCACGGTTCTACAGACCAGCGGCTGTGCCCTTGTTCCCTTATGCCGCTACTTTCACTCTCGCCCAAGGAGCCTTGATATGCCCTTCACTCCTGCCCGCACCGTCGGCGCCGCCGGGCTCATAACCGCGGCGCTCGCCGCCAGTCTGGTCACCGCGGCTCCGGCCGGTGCTGTCGTCGGTGAGAAGGCCACAGATGCCGCGTACGCGGCGATGGCCCAGCTGAAGATCGGCGACACTCAGCGGGCCTGCTCCGGAGTGCTGGTCGGGGCGCAGTGGGTGCTGACCGCGCAGAGCTGCTTCACCGACGGGACCGGTGAGGCCAAGCTCACGGCCGGGGCGCCGAAGCGGAAGACCACCGTCACCGTGGGAGGTTCCGACCTGGCGCAGAAGGGGGGCGCCACCCTGGCGGCGACCTGGCTCGTGCCGCGCCAGGACCGGGACGTGGTGTTGGTCAAACTCGCCCGCCGCGTCCAGGGCGTCACCCCCCTGCCTCTTGCCACCAGCGCTCCGAAGACAGGCGAGCAGATCAGTGCGCTCGGATTCGGACGGACCGCCGACAGCTGGGTCCCCGACAAGCTCCACCAGGCCACGTTCACCCTCAGCGCCGTCGACGCAACCAGCATGCAGCTCAACGGATCCACCAAGGCCACCCTGTGCCAGGGAGACGCCGGAGGCCCGGCCCTGCGCACCAAGAACGGCGGCTACGAGGTTGTCTCCGTCAACTCCCGCTCCTGGCAGGGTGGATGCCTGGGCACTGACCCGACGGAGACCCGCACCAGCGCCAGCAACACCCGTGTCGACGACATCGCCGACTGGACCCGGCAAGGGATCGGCGTACCGGGCGACCTCACAGGCAGCGGCCACCCCGACATGCTGGCCATCGACGATAAGGGGCAGCTGCGGCTATACCCCGGGCTCGGCAACGGCCAGCTCGGAGACATGAAGGTCATCGGCACCGGCGGCTGGAGCGGTGCATCCATCGCGCACCGCGGCGACTTCACCGGCAACGGGCACGAGGACGTCGTCGCCCGCGTCGGCACCACCTTGCGCGTCTACCCGAACCAGGGTGACGGCACCCTCGGCTCCCCGATCACCATCCGTACCGGCCTGCCCACCGACGCGCAGGTGGTGGCCACGGGCGACATGACCGGCGACCGGATCCCAGACCTCATGATCCGCCAGGGCGACCAGCTTTACTTCTACGCAGGCGACCCCGACCATCGGCCCTTCGTGAAGGACCCCGTACTGCTCGGCGGCGGCTGGTCCCCCTACACACTCTCCTCGCTCGGGGACGTCAACGGCGATGGCATCCCCGACCTGCTCGCCCGCAACACCAGCACCCAGCAACTGCTCTTCTACCCCGGCCACGCCGACGGGCGCCTCGGTGACCGCAGCGTCTTCGGCGCCGGCGGCTGGGGCACCTCCTGGCGGCCCCTGGTCACCGGCACAGCCGACGCCGCCGCTACCGGCAGCCCCAGCCTGTGGGCCACCACCCAGGACGGCAAGCTCCTGTACTACGCGGGCGGAAAGAATGCCGACGGTACCCCCAGCCACGGCACCGCGACCGTCATCGGCGGAGGAGGCTGGAGCACCATCCGCGCCATCAGCTGACCCGGGCTGACTCCCGCCCGCTCATGACAACCAGGCTTTCGGCCTCAGTAGAGGGAGTGTGCACGGCTGGGTCGGTCATCCCGTCCCGGGCTGTTGGGCGACGCTCAGCTTGAGTACGTACTCGGGGGTTGGCGGCGTTCGCCGTGGCCACGGCCGGAGTGCGTCCGTGTTGAGGTTCGTGTGCGACGACATCGTGCACATCAACCTGCCTTGCCCTGGCTGCCCTTGGCGGTTGTGCTGTTCGTCGTCGACGTCGTGTCGCTGGTCTTGGTTTGGGTGAGGTGGATACCGGTCCGGACTGGATGATCGACCGCATGGAGAGCCAGCAGCACGAGTTGCCCCTGGTGTGGGCGGCGTGGCTGTGGTGACGCTGGTGGGATGCGGGAGGAGCCTGTTCGTGATCGTTGTGGCGGAGACTCCGAGACGAGTGTGATGCCGTCCGTACTGCCTGCTGAGGCGCGCGGACAGCGTCCACACCATCCCGGGTGACGTGCGGCCGGGGAGAGTGGGGCCTTCTTGGTCTCCAAGGCCGCGTCCACGCAAGTGGTGTACGGCGCTGAGCAGGCAGCCCGGCCCCGCGCACGTCGGCCCGCGTGTCGGAGGTTAGGCGCCCAAGATCGGTACACCACGTCCATGGACGTGACCGGACCTGTGGAAGCCCCCGCTCAGGTCGTACTGGTGCACCTACTCCCGGGCATGGATCGATGTGAAGCACGTCTACGAGCTGAACGTCACCGAGGCGGAGAAGGCGGCGCTAGGCGACATGCTCGACACCTGCGACAGCTGATGCCCACCCCGGAGCCGGCGGTGTTCGACGACCAGGTCACCGTCGGCCCGGGCGGCGCCATGACCGACGACGCCGGCGTCATCACCGGCGACCTCACCCACCGCACCACCCGCCGGGCCAACCACCTGATCGACACCCAGACCCAGTACACCGGCGCAGACGAGCGGTACACCCTGACCGGCAGCCCCGTGCCTGTTCCCGACGGCAGGCCGGAAGACTTCCACGAGCGCGTCCTGGACGCCGTCGAACACGACGAGGAAGCCGTCGCCCTCACCTGACCGGACACCGCCAGCCGGGCGCAGCCGGCTCCCCGTGAGGGCGCACCGCGTCTCCAGGACCACGCAGAGGGCCTGACGGCCCGGCGTGACGCGGCGCCACCGGGTGCCGATCTCGCGACGGCGAACTGTGAGATGCCCAGCAAGGTGGCGCAGGTGGGCACTGGACAGATCGCTCGCCGATGGATAGGCAAGCACACGAAGCTCCTGGTCGACACGGGTGATCTTGGTCGTGAACCCGTCTACCAGGAGCTTCATACCTTCATACAGCCCACCAACCGCCAGGCCACGCCGTCAGGTTGGAAAGGGCTCACGGTCTTCCACGCGGATCACGGGGCGTCGAGAACTCCATGATCTTCGAAGCCCGTGCGCGGGCTGGCCCCAGCTCTGGTGACGCGCGGCGCGCACCTGCGCGAGCTGCCTGGCCTCCCCCGACGAACAGCGCTGTGGGCAGGTCGGACAACATCTGGATCCGCACCTAACCGAGTGCCGGAGGGTGCTCGGCTGGACGGCGTCCCCAGGCCGAGATCAGCGGCGCGAGTGTCAGGTCGAGTTTGCCCGCGTGGATGGCGGCCAGGTGCGCGTCGATCTCGGCGTCGTCGGCCAGGCCGGCCGTGAGCAGCTCGCCGCGCACGTGCCGGATGGTCGCCGCCTCCAGCCGGTCGCAGGCCGGCCCGCCGACCGGGAAAGAGCCCGCCGCGGCAACATCTACCAAGCCGGCCTCACGCAATGCCCGCGGCAGTGTCCGGCCGTAGCGCAGGTCCGCGCCGCGGCGCGCCAGCAGCTCCCGGACCGCGTCGCGCAGCCGGTTGGCCCGCCGCTGCGCAGGGCCGCTGTCGTCCAGGCATGCCAGTGGCTGCAGAGCGGTATCGGCGTCCTCGATCAGCAGCCAGCCGCCGGGCCGTAGCGCTGCCGCCATCGTGGCCAACGCGCGAGCCCGGTCGGGTACATGGACCAGTACGAGCCGGGCGTGCACCAGATCGAACGTCCCCGGCTCCGGGGGCGGATCAGCGGCGACGTCGTGCCGGCGCACCTCGTACCCGTCGCCTGCCTTCAGCCACGACGGGGCGATGTCCGTGGCCAGCACGTGCCCGGTCGGACCGACGGCCGCCGCGAGCGCCTCCGGGATACCGGGGCCACCGGCCCCCACTTCCCAGCAGCGCGAGCCGGCCTTGACCCCCAGTCGATCGAAGTGCCCGCGCGTCACACCGTCGAACAGCTCGGCCAGCCAAACGAATCGCTCGCCCGCCTCGGCGCGCGCGTTGTCCAGCAGGTACCCGCGGGCGGGAGCGGACTCTCCACCGAGCGCGATAGTCCCGCCCATCGGATCCGGTCGGCCACCGACGTGCGGCGGGCGGGGCGAGGAGGTCATGCCTACATGGTCAACCTTCCCAGGCCACCAGCGCCACGACGACGGGAGAGGGATAGCTCACACAGCCAGCGAACCCCGCAACGCCGGAGGGAGTACATGCATTCGCCCCCCACAGCCACGCCCGAGCCCCCACCTCCTTTTGCTTGGTCACCAGGCGCAGGGAGTCGGGTAGGGGCGGTCTCCATGGCGTGGCAGTTCGGGGGGCTTGGCGGCAACGCGTCCTGTGTTGGGTAAGAAGCACCGTTCCCATGACAGTCAGGCAACGGGTGGTGTACCAGCCCATGACAGTGACAACCCACCCCCAGGCCACCTCCACGTCAGTGATACCCAGGCCACCCATACACCACCAGCACAGACCCATCAGCCTGACGAGCCATCACCGACACCACCCCACTGACACCACACCGGCGCATCGCACCTGCCGCCCGGTCACGCCACTCGGCGGCATGGTCTCGACCTCAAATGGCCACACAAACCGCGCCCGGCCGTCCCCATCGCCATGGCGGTGCCGCCGCTCCTTCAAGAAGCGGTGGCCCGGAAGCCTTCCCCTCGCATGGCAGGCTCTCGGCCCATGAACCCCGGCAGATTTCGCGTGACCACCCAGTTCCGACCCGACGGCCCGCTCTCTGAGGGCTATTGGAGTGACCGGGAGGTGGCCGAGGACAAGTTCCTCGGCCAGGTCGGTATCTACGGCTCCGGCGAAACGGTGATCCGCCTGGCCGAAGAGACTGCCGACGGCCGGTATGAGGTCGTCAAATCCTGGTCGCAGCACACCGGCACGGTCACCGGAGACGTGGCGTAATCAGACCGGCGTCTGACCGGGGCATTCGGAGAGGGGTCGTTGATGCGTTACCAGCCACGTTCCCGCCACTGCGGCAGCGACGGGCGCTCCGCTCCCAGCGTGGTGTCCTTGCCGTGGCCCGGGTAGACCCAGGTCTCGTCGGGGAGTTCGGCGAAGATCTTCGTCTCGATGTCGTGGAGGAGGGAGGCGAAACGCGCCGGGTCCTTCTCCGTGTTGCCGATGCCGCCGGGGATGAGGCTGTCTCCGGTGAACAGGTGCGGATGCTCCTGCGGGTCGCGGTAGAGCAGCGCGGTGGAGCCCGGCGAGTGCCCCACCAAATGGATCGCGGTGAGGGACACGGCCCCCACCCGCACCGTGTCGCCGTCGTTCACCAGGACGTCCGCGACCGGGATGCCGGGGGCGTCGTCGCGTCCGACCAGGGAGCGGGCGCCGGTCGCGGCGACCACGTCGGCCAGCGCCCGGTGGTGGTCCCAGTGCTGGTGCGTGGTGAACACCCCGGTCAGGCCGCCGTCACCGATGAGGTCGAGCAGGGTCCGCGGCTCGGCGGCCGCGTCGATCAAGAGCTGTTCTCCGGTCCTGCGGCAGCGGAGCAGATAGACGTTGTTGTCGATCTCACCGACCGACATCTTCGTGATCACCAGGTCGGTCGTCTGCCGTGTGTCCCCGGGACCGCCTGCCTGGACATCACCGCTGTAACTCATCATGGCTCGCGCCTTCCTTCGGGACCGGATTCCCGTGTGTCCCTGACCAGTTGATGATCGTCCCACCCAAGGGCTTGTGAGATCGGTCAAGGTGGCACTGTTCATCGCAGCGATGACGGTGGTGGTCAGTGGATGCGGCGGGTTCGAGGGACCGTCGACACCGCCTCCCGCCACGCCCAAGACGGCATCGCCCAACGGCGGGAACCTCGCCTACGAGCGCTCGCGCAAGGCCTGAGGGGGGATACCGAGTGGAACATCAAGCAGGCTTTCTTCTCCGAAGGGCTGAGCCCCTCTGGTGCTGACTCCTGGGCGCCAGGACAGTGCACTCTCAAGCTGAGTGCGACCTATACCCAGGACCACCAGTCCAAGGTTTCCCGCTCCCTCGCAAACCTGGTCAAGGACGGCTGGACTCCTGTCCCCAACGCACCCGCGGACACGCAATTCGCCAAGGGGGACCTGCGCCTGTCCGTCAGCCCTGAACACGACGCCTCCGAACCCGGAAGCCCTGTCCAGGCCAACGTGCCGCTCCAGTACGTCGTCCTCGACATCACCAGCCTCTCCTGCGCCGCAGCTTCCGCTGGCCCTTCTCGCTGAGCTGCACCGAAGGTCCTCGCAGGCCCCTCCGCTTCAGCTGGCCGAGACCGCACCCCCGGCGAGGCGGACACCCCGCAACTCCCGTGCCGATCCACCCGCGTTCACCATAGGACCAGCGCTCGGCAGTGAGGCGTAGGCGGGGGACCCAGTGAACGTGCTCGGCGCGGCGGTCTTCGGAGTCGGTCCGTTCTGGGTGTCCGGGCTGGCCGTGAGACGGTCGCTACGACTTCGACCTCGGAACCCGTGACGTGGCGCGGTCTCTCAGCGCCAGGACGCCCAGGACGCCACGGCACCTGAGTGCAGGGCGCATGTGTGTCCCTGCGCAGCTGCCGGTGCTGCTGGCCGTACCGCGCCGGGTGAGCGCTCAACGGCGCTCACCCGGCGGCTCCGCGGCCCGTTCGCACGTACGCGGAGCCGCCCTGCCCTGCGCCGTCTGCCCCGAATGGGCTGCCCGCGTGGAGGATCGCCCCGGTGGGCGAGCTGCGCCAGGGGGTGTCGGCCTGAGGGAGGTCTCCGCTGTCAGACTGCTGCCGGCGTAGCGGCTTCCTCGTTCCCGGTCACGGTGTCATCGGATTCCGCCGACGCATTCGCGCCCGTGGTGTCAGGGCGGCTGTAGAAGACCGAGCGGCGCTGGCGGGTGCGCTGTGCCGCCCCCTTGGCCACCAGGTTCTCCAGGGTGTTACGGACCACGGTGGCGGCGATGTTCCGCCCGGGATGGGCGGCAACCAACGCGGTGGTGATCTCCGCGGCCGAGGCCGGCTGGCCGGACCCGGCGAGATGTTCTGCCACCAGGTCGCGCAGCGTGGGGCCGCTCCCGCGTCCACCAGTGGGCTTCCCCACCATCGGCTTCGTCTGCCGCTCCTTCGGCCCCGTCGCGGGGGTCGTCTCTGCCGAAGTACGCGCTCGCGGAACCCGCCTGGCACGCGCCGTCTCACTGGTCTTCTTGCGCGTTTTAGCAGCCGGGACAGTGGCGGAGCCGATGGTCTGCTGCATCGCGGTCAGCAGCGCATGGTTGTCCTCCAACTCCTTCAGCTTGCCTTGGAGAACGTCGAGTTCGGCGGCGATGCGTTCGCGTTCCGCAGCATTGCTCTCCAGGTCCTTCTGGACCTGGACCGCGTACTGCGACTGGAGTGTGGAGCTGTCCGGCACGGTGAAACTCCTCAGGGAGTGTGCGCATGGGATTCCTGCCGGATGCTACGCGTATTCACCCCGCACACACACCGGCGGCGATCACCCGCATACACCGTCATGCCCTGTCCCCCACCGGAGTCGCTCACCCCGACTCCTGCCCCCGGGCAAGCCCCATGGCACGGCTCAAAGCCGGGCGGGAGTCAGGGGCTCCCTCGTGCGTGCTTGGGGAGCCAGCGCCGTCGGGGGCCAGGAAACCGCAAGTGGGTGCCTCTGCACAACGAGGAAGCTCCTGGCAGACGGGTTCTCGACCTGAGTCACCCGCAGTGCCAGGATCTTCCGTACTGGTCTCCCTGTCATCCATAGAACTATCCAGCCGCACCCTGCGGTACCTCGCCGGTCAACCCGTCGTCCGGCGCCGGGCGATCGGCACCCGATGGCAGCGGTCACGGCCGGACGCCAGGCCCTGCTCATCCTGGCCCACCTACGGGGTCCAACTTGCCTCCGGGTTCGGCATCGGGATCGCAACCGTCCACCGCCACATCCGCGAGGCCGAGTCACCGGTCTGCGCCTACGTCTTGAGCCTTCGCGCTGTGCCGGGTTGACGCCGTGAGCTGCCGGTACCCGATCACTACCCGAACCAAGACGGCCGATATGGCGGCACCGGCCACAGCGAGGCCGCCTCGTTCCCACCACGTCACCCCAGAGCCTTGGGCAGTGAACGCCCCGATCAGCATGAAAGGCCCCAAGAGGAGCAGCAGGAACATCCGCCAGTTCGTCCACTCGGACCAGGACTGTCGTTGATGACCGTCAAGGCCCACGGGAAAGATCCAGGCGGCGAGCCGCATGGAGCAGGACGGCGGGGCATCGTGTTGTCGGGCACCAGGCATGGAATCAAGTATCCCAGACGACGCAAATCGGAATACGGGACTCGGGTGCGGTGGCCGGCACGGGGGCAGGCTCCACGGTGGGGCCGACGACGCCCGATCCGCTGTGGTCGCAGCAACGCGCGCGGTCAACAAGAACGCTCAGGCGCAGAGCCGTGGACACGCAGCAAGCCGTCGCTCGTGCCGCTGTCGCCTATGTCAGGGGGCGGCAGGGGGCGGCGCGTTGAGGAAGAGTGGTCAGTCACGGTCGCCGGTCGGCGGCCACGGGTAGGGCATGGTGTAGACCGTCGGCCAGGGCCGGGGACCGTAGCGGAGATGCGGCAGGTGCCCGTTGACCGCGCGGGCCGCGTCAGCGAGTTCCGGAAGCTCCGTAACTGTGATCCCTACAGCGCCCAGCTCTTCTCTGAACTAGTGCCGTGACCGCGTTGGTTCGGCGGGTCGTGGTCGGGTACCGGGTATCGGGTTCTGTCCGGGGGGGGGAGGCTTCACCCTTGACCGTGGACACCGGTTGTCATGCAGCGGTGGCCATCACCGTAGTTGATCGCTGTTCGTAAGTGTTCGGGCTGATCTGGCCGAGGCCGGAGTGCCTTCTTCTGGTGTTGTAGCGGGTCGCCCACCGGAAGACCGAGAGCCGTGCCTCACGCGCCCCGTTCCACCGTTTCCGCCCCTGGAGCGTCTCGCGTTTCATGGTCGCGTTCAGCGATTCCGCGGCGGCGTTGTCCGCGCTCGTGCCCACCGCGCCGCGCGATCTGATCACGCCGAGCTCCGAGCAGACCTGGGCGAACTCCTTCGAGCCGTATTGGGCGAGTTCAACCAGTCGTTGCAACATCGGGCTGTTGCAGCGAGCGTAGCCCGCGCGTCCTCGCCGGCCAGGTGCCGGTAGAAGCCGGAGCGCGAGACCTGCAGCATCCGGCACAGCCGCTTGACGCCGAAGGCGTCCCGGTTGTCGGCGACGAACTGGAAGCGGCTGCTCACCAGCTGGTCTCGGCCGCGAAATACTTCGCGGCCCTCCGCAGGATCTCCCGCTCGAGCTCGAGTTCCTTCACCCGCGCCCGCAGTTGCCGGTTCTCCTTCTCCATCGCGGTGGCCTCCACCGCCCGGGGCCGGGCGGCCTGTTCGGCGTCCCGCACCCACGTGCGCAGTGTCTCGTGGTTGATGCCCACGTCCTTGGCCACCGAGGCGTACGTCCCACCCGGGCTGGCGTGGTACAGCGCGACGGCATCGGCCTTGAACTCAGGCGAGTACTTCGACGTCCCCAACGGGAACTCCTGTCCTATGGATCTTCACGATCCAATGATCAGGGTGTCCACGATCAAGGGGTAGCGCCCTGCTGCCCAGCCACCCAAAGTGCGCACACACGAAGAACGAAAACAGGACAGGCGAGTGGCGCATAGTCGCGGAGTCTGAGGGTTTCCGGATATGTGTCCGAGGTGGTGCTCGGTTGGGTGTTTGTCAGCAGCGGGCCGGCGGTGCCGGTGCCCGGCAGCATCAGGGTCCCGGAGCCATGCCGTTCCCCGGGACTCCTGTGCAGTTCCACTTCCTTGACCTGCCGGTTCGACGACGGGCTGCGGCCGTGGTCACTCTGGCGGCCTACGCCCAGTCGATGCCGAGTGCGGCGAGTTGGGCGAGCTGCTGTTCGTTGAGCTTGTCGCGGCGGCTCTTGTGGTTCGACACCCACACCCCGAGCCGTGCCTCATGTTCGTGGCCGTCGACGGTGATCCGTTCGGTGTGCTGCCGCGGAATGACGGTCCGCTGTTCACGCTCGACGTACTGCGCAAGCGCCGCAAGTCCCCGCGTGAATGCCTCCGCCCCCCGCACCGACCCAGCCTTCGCCCCGCCAACCGGCGGGGCCTTGCGGGCCTGTACGGCCGGTTGCACGCCCAGTGTGGCGAGTCGCTTCTGCTGCTCGGTGTTGAGCTGGCCGTAGTCGCGCCGTTGGCGGGTGAGCCAGCGTCCGATGTCGTCCCCGCGCCAGGTCACCCCGGGCACGATGCCCGTCAGCAGCGCCCCGTCCTTCAACAGGGCTGCCAGGCCGACGTAGTGACGCTGCCAGTCGACTGTCCACCCCAACGACGCGGGGTTCCAGTCTGGGTCGACCGCTGCGAGCTCCTCGGCCCGCTGCTTCGCCCGTTTCGGGTCCTTGCCCAGTCCGCCGGGGCGGCGGATGTTGGTGAGCCACTGCCCGACCGGCTTGTCGAGTGCGGTGGCGTGCCGGGGCGCGGCCAGGGTGCCGGCCTCAGCGAAGTTCGTGCGCGCGGCTGCGAGGTTCTCGGCGAACTGGGCGTCGGCGGTGTCCCAGACGATGCCGAGCGCGTCGAGGTCGTCGGCCCGCTTGCTGGGCATCTGTCCGGCCCGCCAGGTCCGCCGCTGGTCGGAGAGCCACCGTCCCAAGGGGTAGGCGCCTTCGAGGTGTTCGTAGGGCACCTCCAGATCACCTGTCCGTTCCCGGTAGCGGGAGGCGGCGTCGTAGCCGCGCAGCCAGTCCTGGCGTTCGGTGTTGATGACCCGGTACGTGATCCGTTTCGCGGCCGTCACCGGGTCTCGAGGGGCTGCGAATCGGAGCAGCAGTCGGTGTTCCTGTTCGCCGTCGGAGGGTTTCTCTGTCCTGCGCGAGGTCGTGGTGCCCGCCAACTCCAGGGGTCTGCGTGTCAGGGGTGGTCGTGGGGGTGTCTGTCGTGTCGGTGGTGTCGGGGTTGAGTGGTCCAGAGTGTGCTCGGGTTGGTGAAGTCCCAGGTGAATGGCCGGATGAGGGGGTGTGGCAGGTGGTGCAGAGCCCAGCCGGCGCATTGGTAGCGGCGGCTGGGGATGCTGACGTATCGGCCGCGGGCGAGGTCGCGCAGGGCGGTGGTGACCACGTGTGCGGGGCTCAGCCAGGCCCAGGAGGGAAGGTTGGGGGTGGCGAGCTGGTTGCGGTCGAAGAAGTCGGTGGTGGTGAAGCCGGGGAGGAGTGCCATCATGCGGACGCCGCTGGCGGTGACTTCCTGGGAGCGGGCGATGGCCTGGGTGAAGGCGAGTACCCATGCCTTGCTGGCGGGGTAGGTGGTGGCCAGGCCGCCGATGCCCAGGGCGGTGAAGGAGGAGACATTTACCACGTGGCCCAACCGGCGTTCGATCATGCGGGGCAGAGCGGTGTGGGTCAGACGCATGACGGCGCGGATGTTGAGGTCGAGCAGAGCGGCTTCGGCGGATACGTCGTTGGCGTGGAAGGGGCGGCTCAGTACGGTCCCGGCGTTGTTGACGAGGAAGTCGACGGGTTTTCCGGTGGAGATCCGGCGTTCCACGGTGGTGCAGCCGTCGGTGGTGGCGAGGTCGGCGGGGATGGTCTCGACGTGCACACCCGCCGAGGTGTGAAGGCTGTGGGCGAGGTCGGTCAGGGCGCTGTGGGTGCGGGCGACGGCGACGAGGTCGTAGCCGCGCTGGGCCAGTTGTTCCGCGAAGGCCCGGCCGATGCCGGAGGTCGCGCCGGTGATCAGTGCGGTGGGCATGGTCACACCGGCTGTTCGATGTGATCGGTACGGAAGGCGACGGACGTGGCGAAGACGTCGAGCAGTCCGCTCAGTGGTTCGGCGGGCAGGCCGGGTTTCCACAGTTCCACGGCCATCTCGCCGTGGTAGAGCATCGGCCAGCGCACGTAGCGCCTCGGGTCGTCGGGGTGGTGGACGGCATGCGAGCGCCGCACGGTGTCGGCGGCGACCTGGGCGGTCAGGTCGCTGCCGCAGCCGAAGCCGTAGGGAAAGAGGTCCCGGTTGGGCGCCACGGTCTCGATGTGCGCGTCGTCGGCCCGTTCCACGCCCACGTGGGCATGGATTCCGGCCCGGATGAGCGGGACTTCGCGCTCACCGTCCGGGTGCGGCGCCCAGACGCCGGACGGGGTGCGGGTGACACGGACCTTGGGGGCGGCGTGGAGGAAGGCGCGTACTTCCCAGGCTTCCACGGACGGTCCGAGCGGGTGGCGGCCTTCCGGCGCGAGGACGCGCAGGGGGCTGTCCGGCGGGTCGAGCGCGACGATGGTGACGTCGTCGGGGCCGAGGCTGCGCTTGTCGACGTCCCAGCTGCCGGAGGCGCTGACCACCAGGGCGTCGAGGTCGGGGTCGATGAGGAAGAGCATGCCCTCGCTCATGCGTTTCCAGCCCATGTACTGCTCGTACAGGCGGGCCAGTTCGGCTGACACGTAGCGGCCGATGGCGGTGGGGGGTGGCAGCAGTCCCAGCTCGCCCATCGTGCGGCCGGCGCGTGCCAGCTGGGCGGGGGCGGGGCTGGCGTCCCATGTGCGTGCCGGTACGGCGTCGGGCACGATCTGGTAGGCGTCGCAGATGTCGCGGGCGCAGGCGGCGGCTACCAGGCGGTCGCGCATGCGGTCCGCGGCCTGTGGCGCCGTCTCGGTGGGGTGTCCGCCTTCCATGGTGCAGAAGGTGACTTCCGTGATCTGGCCGGGGCGGTCGCCTCGGCTGACGAAGAGGATCTTGGGTGCGGCGGTGCGGGCCATGGCGGTGCGGGCGGTCTCCACCACCTGCGCGTGCGGCAGCGGGCTCAGTCGTTCGGGGATCTCGGCGAGGATCACGACCTGGCGGGAGCCCACCCGCAGGCCGTGTTCCCGGCAGGCCGCGACGGCCAGGGGCGGCATCCGTTCGGGCAGTCGGTCGCGCAGGGGCGCCGGGCCGTCGGGGATGCGGGCGGCGACCAGGAGGAGGTCGACGTCGCCGTGCGAGTGCTGCATGACGGTGTGTCCCTGCTCCTCGAAGGCCGTGAGGAGCTGTCGGCCGAAGGCGGCCAGGGTGGGGCCGGCCTCTTCGTCCAGGCCCACGGCCTGGACGAGGAGGGGCCGCCACCAGGGCAGGGCGGACAGATCGTGCAGTGGCGCCGAGGCCGCGGGGCTGAGGCTGGTGTCGGTCACTTCTCTCTCCGGATCAGCGGTAGAACGCGGCAGGCGAGGTCGTCGAGACAACGCCACGAGGTGAGTTCGAGGACGGAGATGTCGCAGCCGAGCCGCTTGCGGACCAGCGCGACCAACTCGACGACCATGAGGGAGTCCATGCCCAGGCGGTCCAGTCGGCAGGTGCGGTCGACGCGCTCGACGGAGGTCTGCAGGACTGTTGCGGTCAGCTCGGCCAGGATCTCGGCGACCGTCTCGGTGGCGTCCTCGGGCGCCAGCGCCTCCAGCCGTGCCCGTACGTCCTGCGGGCTCTCGGCGCCGCTCTGGGGGCCCATGTCGTCAACGCCGTGGAGCAGCCGGGTGTTGAGGGCCGGGAAGAGCTGGCTGAGGCGGTGCCAGTCGAAGCGCCCGACGAGGGCCGTCTCCGCCTCGCTGCCGGTGAGTTCCCGCAGGGCGGACCACGCCTCGTGCGGTTCGAGTCCTTCCAGGCCGCTGCGTGCGAGGGTGTCGATCAGGCCGGCCCGCTGCGCGTAGCCCGTGCCGCGGATGGCGCCCCACTCCACGGCCAGTGCCGGGAGCCCGGCCCGGCGCCGCTGGCGCACCAGAGCCTCACCGAAGGCGTTGGCGGCGCCGTACGGGCCCTGGTGGCGGTTGCCGATCGTGGCGCTGACGGAGGAGCAGACTACGAAGAAATCCACGCCCTGGGTGCGGGTGGCACGGTCCAGGACGAGGGTGCCGGCCACCTTCGGATGCAGGACCGCGGTGAAGCGCTCGGGCGTGAGTTCGCTGAGCGGGGCATCGTCGAGGTGCATGGCCGCGTGGATGACGCCCTTCACTCGGTGGCCGCCGTCCGCCGCGTCGGCCAGGATGCGGGCGACGGCGTCGGGATCGGCGATGTCGGCCGCGTGGACGCGCACGTCAACTCCCTGTGCCTCAAGCCGCTCCAGCAGGGCGCCTGCATCGGGAGTGTTGGCACCGCGGCGGCCCACGAGGACCAGGTGACGGGCGCCCTCCTCGGCCAGATACGCCGCGAAGGCAGCACCCAGCCCCGACAGGCCGCCCGTGACCAGATAACTGGCGTCGGGATCCAGGCGCAGGCCGTCGGCGGGGTGTTCCACGAGCGGGGCCTGGGCGAGATCGATGACGACCTTTCCGATGTGCTGGGAGTGCAGCAGGCTCTGGAACGCCTCCGAGATCCGGTCGGCCGCATAGACCTGGTGCGGCAGCGGCCGGTAGCGCCGGCCAGTGACACGCCGGGTCAGCTCGGCGAACTGCGCGCGGGCCGTCTCGGGCGCCTGTACCGCCAGGCCGGCGACGTCCACGCCGAAGTAGGCGATGTTGTGGCGGAACGGGCCGAGCAGCAGGGGAGTGTTGGCGTACAGGTCACGTTTGCCGAGTTCGACGAAGCGGCCGCCGGGGCGCAGGCACTCCAGACCCCGGGAAATGGCCTCCCCCGCCAGGGAGTTGAGGACGACGTCCACGCCGCGGCCCGCAGTGGCGGTGCGCACGTCCTCCGCGAAGGAGAGGCCGCGGGAGTCGAAGACGTGGTGAACCCCCAGAGCGCGCAGCAGTTCCCGCTTGGCCGGGGTGCCGGCGGTGGCGATGACGTCGGCGCCCCGGGCGCGGGCGTACTGGACGGCGGCCAGGCCGATGCCGCCCGCGCCGCCGTGGACGAGCACGGATTCCCCGGGGCGCAGGCGGGCCGACTCCTCCAGCGCGTACTGCACCGTGAGGAACACGGCGGGCACGGTGGCCGCCTCGCTGAAGCGCATGCCGTCGGGCATGCGTCCGCTCTGGTCGGCCCGCACCACCACGTGGGAGGCCAGACAGCCGTAGCCGGAGGCGTAGACCCGGTCGCCGGGAGCGAAGGCGGTGACGCCGGGCCCGGCCGCCGACACGATGCCGGCGCACTCCAGGCCGAGGCGGGGGCCGCCCTCGGCGGGCGCGTTCTCGTCCGGCACCAGTGCGGTGGCGACCATGACGTCCCGGTAGTTGAGGGCGGCGGCCTTCACCTCGATCAGGAGCTCTCCGGGCCCCGGCTCCCGCACCGGCTCGGGGATCCATCCGAGCTGGTGCCGGAGGCCGGGGTTGCTAAGGCGCAGCCGGAAGCGGTCGCCCGGGGCCGGACGCCGGGACAGTGGGGCGCGGGAGACCAGACGAGGCCGGAAACGACCGTCCGGGGTCAGGACGGTCTCCGGGGCGTCGTCCGGAGCGAGCAGGTCGCCGACCAGACGCTCGGTATCACGCCCTAGGTTACCGGCGGACTCCAGCGAGACGCAGCGAACGCGTACCGCCGGATACTCGGTGGCCAGGACCCGGCCCAGCCCCCACATCGGCGCGTCCGCCGGGCTGAGCGGAACCTCCGGAGCGGGAAAGAGGCCGGTGGGCGGAGTGACGAGACACAATTGCCCGCGAACGGGAGCCAGTTGCTCGGCCAGGTCCCTCAGCGCGCCGGCACGGCAGGTGGTCAGCTCCTCGATGCGGTCGGCTGCGGTCGCATCGCCCGCGTTCAGGATCACCACCACGCCCGGCGGGGCATCGGGGCCGGCCGCAGCAGGCGCAGGGAGCGCGACGGCGTCTCCCAGGCCGGTCAGCGCAGCAGCCAGCCGCGCGGCCACCCCCTCGGCGAGATCCCGCGCGGCGGGTTCGGCGACGACCGCCCAGCACCCCGCGACCTGGGGCGGCGGGGCGAGCGCCGGCAGAGCCGCTCTGGCGGCTAGGCGGGCCAGGAACACGGTGGTGTCCTGGCGGGGGACATCGGGTGCGACGCCTGTGTGCTGCACATCGTCGAAGCCGGCGTCGCTCAGGCACCGCGTCCATGCCGCGCGCGACAGCAGGGGCGGCCCGCCGCGCCGGTTGTCCGCGCAGTGCCAGTACTCATCGAGTAGCCCGAACAACGAACTGACCGGATCGGCCTCCAGGCTTTCCAGGCCGAGGAGCAGCCCGCCCTCGGCGAGCAGACCGGCGACCCGGCCGGCGGCACGGTGCACGTCGGCAGCGAGGTGCAGTGCGTTGGCGGCGAGGACCAGATCGAAGCCGGCGCCGACGAAGCCCTGGTCCGCCAGATCCCGGTCGAGGTCGAGGGTGCGGTACTCGATGACATCGTGGTCACGGAAGCGGCTCTGGGCGCGGGCGAAGAACGCGGCGCTGACATCGGTGAAGGTGTAACGCGTGCGGTCGGCGGGCAGCTCCGGCAGAACGGCGGCGGTCAGAGCGCCCGTGCCGGCGCCGATTTCGAGCACCCGCAACGGCCGGCCCGCGGGCCAGTGACGGACGATCTCGCGGACCAGGCCGCGCGCGTACAGGTTGTGGAGCCTCCAGTGCGGCGCGTCGCTGTACAGCTGGGACATCAGGTGCCGGTCGGCGTCGGCGAAGAGCATCGCGCGCGGGTCGGCCGCACCGCGCAGGATGCCGGCCAGGTACCGGCGGCACCGGTTGAACACCGCGCTCACGGCCACCCACTCCGGCAGCTCCCGCAGTTGGGCGCGGACCTGTGGTTCCGGGTCGGGCCGGGTCTCGGTGAATCGCCAGCCGGCGGGGCCGGCACCGGTTGTCGCGCGCGGGGCGAGCAGGCCGCTGTCACAGGCGGACCGGGCCAGCAGCTGCGCCAGCGGACCGTACTGCGGGCGCACCCCGGCGGCTTCGAGGTCGCCGATGGCGAACTCCGGTGCATCGGGGAGGAGTTCACGGAAGGCAAGCCCGGCATAGTGGCCCAGCACACGCCAGTTCAGTTCCGCGAACCTCGGGTAGCGGTCGTCCGTGGCCGCGGTGAGCCGGCGGCGTTCCTCGCGGGTGGCCGCCAGCAGCTGCGCGGGGGCGGGCAGCGCAGGACATGGCCCGGGCCCGCCCGGCACGGGCAGAGCGCGCAGGGCGACCTCATGGAGGGCGGGGGGCCTGGTGCCCTCGTGGTCGAAGCGGCGTAGCCTGCATCCGGTCAGCTCCAGGCTCACCCGGCCGTCCGGGTCCAGCACCTGCAGGTCCCACACCGCCTCCCGCTCGCCGACCGCCACGGTTCTGGCGTGGACGTAGCCGCTGGCGGCGGGCTTGCGCCACAGACGGGCTCCTTCGATACCCACGGGCAGGAACAGCCGCACGTCACCGGGCCCGGCGAGCAGCCGACAACCGGTCTGCAGGGCCCCGTCCACCAGGGCGGGATGGGCGAGGTAGCCGGTGGTGTCCGCCTGGAGCTGATAGGCGGACAGGACCTCGCCGTCCCCGGCACGCAGATCGGTCAGCACGTGGAAGGCGGGACCGTATCGCACCCCGGCCCGGGACAGCGCCGCGTAGTGGTCGGCCACGGAATCCGGCACCAGCCGGGCCGTGAGCGCGACCAGGTCGACCCGGTCCGGCGCGGCCCGGTGCAGCCGCCGCACCCGCCCCCGGGCGTGCTGCTGCCAGGCGCCCGTCCCGCCGCTGCGGCTGGCGACGCCGACCATTCCCGTCTGCGGTTCCAGGGAGGTCTGCAGCAGCACCTCGTCGGTGCTGTCCTCCCCGGGCAGGACGCAGGCCGTCGTGATCGACAGGTCCGTCACTTCCAGCGTGTCCGTGTCGAGGGCCTCACGGCCCGCCTCGAACGCGGCCTCCAGATAGGCAGTGCCCGGCAGCACACGGACGGTGCCCACATGGTGGTCGTCCAGCCACGGTGCACGCGCCGACGACAAGGGGCCGTGCCAGACCGGGGCGGCCACCGCAGCCCGCTGCCCGAGCAGCGGCCGGTCCACCGTCCCGTCGCTGGTGACCCTGCCCCACCAGTTCGGTGCTCCGTTCCAGTGCCGTTCACGCTGCCACGGATAGGCGGGCAATGCCACGACGCGCCCCGGGCGCGGGAAGAGAGTGTGGGCGTCGTACCGTGCACCCGCGGCCGCGGCGTGTGCCACGGCAGAACGGACGGCACCCGGGCCGTCGCCACGCCGGGTGCAGGTGCGGATCACAGCCACAGTGCGGTCGCGCCGCCGCAGCGCGAGGCGCTGGAGGTAGGGGCTGAGGACCGCGTGTGGTCCCACGTCGACCAGCACGTCGGCTCCCAGCTGAAGCAGGGCGTCCACCGCAGCGCCGAACAGCACGGGGCGGCGCACGTTGTGCCACCAGTACGTCGCGTCGAGCCGCTGGTCGGCTGCCAGCGGGGTGCCGGTGACCGTGGAGACGAACGGCAGGGCCGGTCGCCGGGAGCGCAGTTGGGCCAGGGATGCGCGCAGCGGCTCCTCGACCGTGTCCATGGCGCTGCTGTGAAAGGCGTGATCGAGACCGAGCGGGTGGAAGAAGACACCGCGGGCGGTGAGTTCCTCGCCCAGCGCGGCCAGTGCCGCGGTGTCCCCGGCGACGGTGGTGTCCGTGGCACTGTTGATCCCCGCGAGTTCCAGCCGGTTTCCGTACGGGGTCAGCGCTTTGAGGATGTCCTGCTCGGACAGCCCGACCGCCGCCATGCCTCCCTGGCCCGCGGTGAGTGCCTGAGCCCGGCTGCGGCAGGCGACGACCAGCGCGGCCGAGTCCAGGTCGAGTGCCCCGGCGGTGTACGCGGCGGCGATCTCCCCGACGCTGTGCCCGGTGACCGCGGCCGGGCGGATACCGCGGGCCGCGAGCAGTTCCACCAGCCCGACCTGGAAGGCGAACAGCAGTGGCTGAGCCACCTCGGTGGCGCGGATCCGGGAGCTCTCCGCCTGCGCACACATCTCCTGGACGACCGACCAGCCCAGGTGACGGCCGAGTGCCGCGTCCACCTCCTCGACCGCCTCACGGAACACTGGTTCGACGGCAAGCAGGTCTGCCCCCATGCCCGCCCACTGCGAGCCGTTGCCGGCGAACGCAAAGGCCACGATGCCGTCCTCGACCGCCGACGCCGATGCCAGACCAGGCGCCGGACGCTCGCCGCGGGCCGCGCCACCCAGCGCCCGCGCCGCCTCGCCGGCGGCGGAGGCGAGGACCACGGTGCGGTGCTCATGCAGAGTGCGGCGCCGCGCAGAGGTGAAGGCAAGATCGTAGAACTCCCCCTCGCCGCACGCCTCGAGCCGCGCGGCCATGCGCCCGCACGCCTCCCCGAGCGCCTCCGGGGACCGAGCGGACACCACGACCGGCAGCGGGCCGCCGGCCGGGGCCCGGTGCCCCTGGTCCTGCTCCGGGGCAGGGCCGACGACCACGTGCGCGTTGGCCCCGCCGAACCCGAAGGAGTTCACCCCGACCACGGACTTCGGCCGCACCTCCACGGATTCGGCGCCGGTCACGGGGCGGAGCCCGAGACCGTCGAAGTCGATCCCGGGGTTCAACGGTTGGGCGTGCAAGGTGGCCGGCACGATCCTCTCGCGCAGGGTCACGACCGCCTTGAGCAGGCCCGCAACGCCTGAACCGGCCTCCATGTGGCCGATGTTGGACTTCACCGAACCGATCGGCAGCGGGCCGGCCGTCCGACGCCGTGCCAGGGCCGCACCGATCGCGGCGCACTCGATGGGATCGCCCACCGGCGTCCCGGTCCCGTGCGCCTCCAGATAGACGAGCCGGTCCACCGCGATCCCGGCGTCGCCGTACACGTCCCGCAACAGGGCACTCTGGGCCTCGCCGTTGGGCAGGGCGAGGCCCGCCGTGCGGCCGTCGTTGTTCGTGCCGCTGGCTACGATCACCGCGTGGACCCGGTCGCCGTCGGCCAGCGCCGCCGACAGCGGCTTGAGCAGCAGCAGCCCGCCGCCCTCAGCCCGTACATAGCCGTCGGCGTCGGCGGAGAACGCCCGGCAGCGTCCAGACGGCGACAGCATGGAAGCGCCGGAGAAACCGCTGTAGACATATGGGTCGATCAGAATGTTGATGCCGCCGACCAGAGCCGTCGCCGACCGCCGGGCGCGCAGGTGTTCGCACGCCTGGTGGACTGCGGTCAGTGCCGAGGAACAGGCCGTGTCGACCATGACGCTCTGGCCGTGCCAGTCCAGCAGGTGCGAGATCCGGTTCGCGGTGTTGCCGCCGGCCATGCCCGAGACGGTGTAGGCGTTCCCGCTTTCGGGCCGTGCTGCCTGAAGCGTCCCGTAGTCCTTGCTGGAACACCCGATGAACACGGCGCCGTCAGTGCCGGCGAGTTGCCGGGCATCCATGCCGCCGTCGTCCAGGGCCTCGACCGCCAGCTCCAGCAGCAGCCGCTGCTGCGGGTCCATGCGAGACGCCTCCCGCGGCGAGATCCACGAAAAGTACCCGCAGTCGAACCCCGAGATGTCCTCCAGGAACCCGCCCGCCGCGGTGTACGTCCGTCCGGAGCGCCGCCGCCCGCCGTCCAGGAACGACGCGGCGTCAAAACGCTCGGGCGGCACATTGGTGACGGCATCCCCACCGAAGAGCAGGAGCGACGCCAGGTCATCGAGCGACTGGACACCCCCCGGCAGCCGGCATGCCACGCCCACAACGGCGATCCGCGAATCAGAGGGAGGGCTCTGGTCCATCTGCACGCGAAGCTCCCTGCGTTGAACCACCTGCACAGGGCCGCGGGACGTCCAGAAGGATTTCCCCTACAGGCCGCAAAGAGGGTATTGGCCAGTATTCGAATGAACATGCACGATTCACTCATATGGAGTACGTCCAGCATGGCGTATGGCACGTGCGGGGGATAACCAACCAGGCCGGCTCGCAATCGCCTTGACTGCCGACTCGACTACGCCAAGCGCTGTCAGCCGGTGTGAGGGAGCCCATGGAACGCTGCATGAAGCAGCGCATCACGCAGGGGGCGGCTCTGGCCGTTGTCCTCCTGGCGGCGTTCGCCTGCCTGCCGCTGACGGCAGCCACTGCCGCGCGGACGAGCAGCGCGGGCTATGTGGCCGAGAGCAGCGAGTCGTACCGGGCAGACCGGTCCATGGAGGAACGCTTCAACTGGGGCTCCCCGCAGGTGCAGATGGAGCTGCGGACGTCCGTCCCGGCCGACAGCGTCCGCGCGGCGGCCGCAGGCCGAAGGCTGACGGACCAGGTCGCACACTCCCCAGGGGTGGTCAGCGCCCTGTCCTGGTGGACCGTCAAAGACGAACGGCTGCGTTCCGCCGGCGGACGCGCCGTGCTCCTGCTGGCCCGGCTGACCGGCGACAACGCGCGGACGGAGGCCACCGCAGCCCGGCTGGCCGAGCGGTTCGGCGGCCGGCACGCCCCCTTCGATATCACGGTCACAGGCCGGGGACTGGTCAACCGTGACCTGGCCGAACGCAGCCGACAGGAACTCCTCCACGCCGAGCTGATCAGCGTGCCACTGGTCGCCCTGGTACTGCTGTTCGCCTTCCGCACGCTCGTCGCCGCAGCCGTTCCGCTGGCCGTCGGGGTCGTGTGCACCGCCGGTGCGCAGATCGTGCTGTACGGCCTCACCAAGGTCATGGAGGTGTCCGTCTTCGCCCCCAACCTCGCGGTCGCCATGGCCCTTGGGCTCTCGGTCGACTACGGCATGCTCCTGGTCAGCCGGTTCCGCGAGGAACGCGCGGCCGGGCTCGGCGTACGGCCGGCCGTCAGAACCACACTGCGTACGGCGGGCCGGACCGTGCTGTGCTCCGCCGCCGTGGTGAGCCTGTCACTATCCGTCCTGCTCCTCTTCCCGATCCCCTTCCTGCGATCGCTGGGCGCGGCCACCGTCTCCGTCGCGGTACTGGCCGCCATCTCCGCCCTCGTTCTCGTACCCCTCCTGCTCACCGCTGCGGGCGAACATCTGGAACGCGGGCCGATTCCCGGGCTGAAGCGCCACACCGGGCAGGAACACGCGCAACGGACGGGCCCCTGGGCGGCATTCACCCGGTGGGTACCACGCCACCCCGCACTGGCGCTGGCGGCCGCCACCGGCATCCTGGTGCTGCTGGCCCTCCCCTTCGCCCGGGCCGATTGGGGCTTCATCGACGAGCGCTGGCTGCCCTCAGGAAGCCCACAGCGGACAGCGGCAGAGCGCGTCCGGGCGGAGTTCCCTCTCGCGGCAGGCGCCGTGCCCCTCGTACTGCTGGATCGGACACCGACCGGATCCGCCACCGCGGTCCGCTTCGCGATAGAAGTCTCGAAAGACCCCCGGATCGTGTCCGTCTCCGGCCCCTCAGGAGCCTTCACCAACGGTCGGCGCCTGCCCAGCCCCGCCTCCGGCAGCTCCGGCACACAGGCCCGCAAGGCCGAATCCCGGCCGGACGGCACCTGGTTCGAGATCACCACCCTGCTGGCCGACCCGGCCAGCAGGCAAGCCAAGGACCTCGTCCGCGACCTGCGCGACCGACAGGTACCCGGTGGGGCCATGGTGGCGGGTGAAACCGCCCTGCTCCTGGACACCGAGCACCTGCTGGGCGAGGTGACCCTCCGCGCCGCGGGAGCGATCGCCGCAGTGACCGGACTCATGCTGTTCGTGTACCTGCGCAGCGTCTTCATCCCGGCCAAGGCACTCGCCACCAACTTGCTCAGCATGACAGCCGGTTTCGGGGCCATGGTCTTCCTCTTCCAGGAGGGCCACCTGGCCCAGTGGCTGGGCGGAACCGCCACCGCCTTCACCGACCCCCTGCTGCCACCGCTGATGTTCTGCATCACCTTCGGCATCAGCATGGACTACGAGGTCTTCATGGCCGCCCGCATCCGCGAAGAGTATCTGCGCACCGGCGACAACCGCACCGCCGTCACCACCGGCCTACACCGCACCGGCCACCTGATCACCGCCTCCTGCCTCGCCCTCATCGCCGCCGCCGCACCGCTCGCCACGTCCACCCTGACGGTCATGCAGCTCGTCGGCACCGTACTGATCATCAGCATCGTCGTAGACGCCACCATCGTCCGCTGTCTGCTCGTACCCGCCGCCATGACCCTTGCCGGCCACTGGAACTGGTGGTCCCCTCTGAACCGCACCGACTCCAGCGCAGCGAGCTGTCCGGCTCCGCCGACGCACCAGGACTGAGCAGACAGAGGAGGCTGAGGGGGGAGGAAACCCTCCCCTGATGAATTTGGCAGCGTGCCTCTGCGGGCGGAAGTCGGAGCTGTCTGTGAGGTGTTGACCGGCTGCCCTCCCATCCGGGTCCGCTTCGACGCAGGCGCAAAGAAGTGAGGAGGGCCGGAGGCCGGAAACGGGGCATTAAACCACCGCGCAGTCCCCGAACCCCACTCACGGCGGCGTTCGGGGAGCTGAAGGATGCGGGGCTGCTCAGCTCCGAGCGGCGCGGGACGTGGGTGTACTACCGGGTCGAGCCGAGCGTGGTGGCCGCGATGGGGCAGCTGCTGGCAACGTCCGGCTGATGGCCCTCGGCGCCTGGACGGCATCTCGCCACCGATGCCTCCCGGGAGCCATCATCGAAGGGCAGGGTCTGGGCAGCGGTGGCCCGGGAGGCGGTGAGCCGTATGACGGACAGGCTGGCGGTGGACCGCCAGGGCGTGCACGCCGAGCTGGAGCGGGTCCGCGCCGAGTTCCATGAGCTGCTCGACGCCGCCACACCGCAGGACCTGGTCCGGTCCAGTGACGGCACCCGCTGGACCAACGAGCAGCTGCTGTTCCACATGCTGTTCGGCTACCTCCTCATGCCACCGCTACTGGCTTTGATGCGGGTCTTCGGGCGGCTGCCCCAGGGGGCCGGCCGGGGCTTCGCCCGCCTGCTGAACGCCGGAACCAGGCCGTTCGACGTCGTCAACTACCTGGGGCCGGTCGCCGGCGCCCGGATCTACGGCCGGCGGCGGATGGGCGCGAAGTTCGATCGCGTCATCGCCCATCTGCACCGCCGCCTGGACGCCGAGCCGGAGGCCGCCTTCGCGCGGGGTATGCACTACCCGGCCCGCTGGGACCCGTTCTTCCGTGACGTCATGACCGTCGCGGAGCTCTACCGCTATCCGGCCCAGCACTTCGACTTCCACCGCCGCCAGCTCACCCTGCCCGGCCGCCCTCGCTGACGCCGCCGCACCGGCGCCTGCGGATCGCGCACGGGCACGCTGCCAGGAAAGTGAGCGGGAAGTGAACTTCCCTTCCTGCGCGGCATCGAGCGTTCCCGCGGCCAACCCGGCTTGCGCGGGATCCGGGAGAGCCTCGCGATGTACGTACGGGCACTGCTGGCCGAGTTGGCAACCCGGGCCCGGCCCGCTGTCTAGGGCCCAGCCGTCGCGGGCCGAGCGAAGATGCGGCAGATGTCGCCCTCGCTGCAGGTGGACGGGTCGGTGTCGGCGGCGTGCCGGGCGAGGTCGCGCAGGGCGGTACGGGTCTTGCGGAGTTCGGCAAGGCGGCGGTTGATGTCCGCCAGGTGCTGGTCGATCAGGTCGGCGACGTGGCCGCAGGGGGCTTCGCCGCCGTCGCGCAGGGCGAGGACGGAGCGGATCTCGGCGAGAGTGAGGCCGGCGCCCTGGGCGTCGCGGATGAAGGCGAGCCGGGCAGGGGCCTGCGGCGGGTAGTCGCGGTAGCCGCCGGTGGTGCGCGGCGGGGCGGGCAGCAGACCGGCCTGCTCGTAGAAGCGGATGGTCTTCGTGGTCAGTCCGCTGGCCGTCGCGAGGTCACCGATGCGCATGCCTCCAAGGCTACGCCTTGACCTTCCAGCGCGCTGGAAGGTCTACGGTCGCCCCATAAGGTTCGGAGCTGGGAGGACACTCATGCGGATCACCGTGCTGACCGTGCCGGACTGCCCCAACGCCCCGGTGATCGAGGAACGGATCGCCCTAGCGGCCGCCGACCTCAGTGCGGAGGTGGCATTGGTCGAAGTGACTGATCAGGAACAAGCAGTCCGGCTCGGAATGACCGGCTCGCCCACCGTCCTGATCGACGGTGTGGACCCGTTCGCCGTTCCCGGCGCACCCGCGTCCCTGTCGTGCCGTCTGTATCGCGGGCCGGACGGCCGGGTCGAGGGCGCGCCGAGCGTCACTGAACTGCGGCGCGCGCTGGAAGCGGCGAACATCACCGGAGGCTGCGAGTGTCCGCCGACGGATGCGGCCGGCCGCGGCGGCCGCGGCCGTCTGGCGCCCATCGCCGGCGGGCAGCGCGCCGTCCAGCAAGCCGTACTCCGCCACTTCGCGACCACCGGAGGCGCACTCTCGGCAGGCGAACTGCAAGCCGCGGCCGCCGTACACGGCCGGGCCGCCGCCGAGGTCCTGGCCGACCTTGCGGCCGAGGACTTCCTCGCCCTCGACGACGACGGCCGCATTCGGGCCGCCTACCCGTTCTCCGCCGTGCCCGCCGACCACCGGGTCCTCCTCGCCAACGGCATGGAGGTATGGGCGATGTGCGCGGTCGACGCGCTGGGCATCCCGGACATGCTCCGCTCCGACGCCGTGATCACCTCCACCGACCCGGTCACCGGCGAGAAGGTCACCATCACCTCGACCAGCGGAGTCATGACCTGGCAGCCGTCCACCGCCGTGGTCTACGTCGGCCAACGCTCCTGTACTGGACCGGCAGCCGACATCGCCTGCGGCGCCCTGAACTTCTTCACCAGCCGCCACACCGCCCGCACCTGGGCCGAACAGAACCCCGACTACACCGGCGCGCCCGTCGACCATGCCCAGGCCGAAACCCTGGGACGCTCCATCTTCGGCTCCCTGCTGACAGCACCAGAGCCGGCCTGAGTACCCGGCGACGCACCCATACAGGCAACAGCACACCAGGACCGACAAGGACACTGACCAGCATGCGCATCCGTATTGACGCAGTCGATCTGCCCGGCCTGACCTGCCCGCCCAATGCACCGGCCGACGACCGGGCGGCATACCGCAACATCCACGTCGCCGTGCAACGCCGCAACCGCCCCACCGAGCTCCTCGATCCGCAGCCCGGCAACGGCGCCTCCGCGACCTGGACCCTGGAATGCAGCACGACCGCCTCACTGACGGGCATCGATGTGAAGGGGCCGTACGTACAGGGCGGTCCGGGAGGCCGGTTCATCTACCTGTCGTGGGGCACGGTCGACGAAACAGGCGCTTTCACCATGTTCCGCCGTGCCAAACTCATGCTCGACGCCGTACCGGCCGAAGCACTCGACGCCGCCGAACGCAGCGGCCTGCTGGTGGGCAGCCTCGGTCTGACCGACGCATGCGGCGCACCTTTGTGCGCACGCGTCCTCCCTCCGACCATCACCTGGAGTGCCGCCGTATGCGACGTCATATGAATCTCAGCCCCGCTGGTTGAGAGCGCAGGTCAGGTCGCGGTTGGCGGCTCGGGCAGCGTCGAGTTCAGCCTGCCCGCCTACCTGGGCGACGATCAGGCGGCGACGCGTCTCGTGCTGCTCTGCGAGCAGATCGGCGAATCCCTCGAACAGGGCCTCGCGGCTCGCCGCTACGCTCTGTCGGGCGACCGCCGGGCCGTGTACGGCACTGTCCTGTGACACCCGCTGAAACGCACTATGGAACGCGCATTCTGCTAGCGATCCAGGGTGCCTGTCAGGTAGTAGCCGGTGATCCGGCGCCTGCCGGCTGCCGTGCTGGACGTGGCATGGAAGTAGCTCGCCGGGATCGTGAACCGGAGTCCGCCGCTCGGCCCGCGGTGGCCGGTCACCTCGACGGTTCGGGCCCCGGGCTCGTAGGAGCTGACGATCACGTGCTCGGGGTAGTGGGAGGTCGCCCCGCCCCGACAGGTTGAGTAGATCTGGTGGGCCTCAATCCGGTGCACGGGCTCTCCCATGGGAATGGACGACTGCTCCGTCGACGGTAGTACCCCCACCAGGGCTCGGGTTCAGAAAACAGGCACTCGGCATTTCAGCAGCTGTGCGATATCCCTACTGCAGTGCTGTGGGAGGGTGGAGGCATGCCGAGCAGCCGTCCCAAAGTCTGTGTGTGTTCGCCTGCCGAGTGCGTTCTCCCCATGAGCCATGCACGCGGTGGCTGCCCTTTCATCAGCAGGGCAGCCACGGTTGAGGAGATGAGAGCAGAGATCCGGAAGCATCGGGCGAATGACCTGATGAAGGAATGGACAATCGTCGGCGAGTGGGTGCACTGACCTTCACGCGGTCGAGCGAGCCGCCTACTCGGCGCGCACCGGACGGCTGTCCCGGCAGTAGGCGCGGCCTGCCGCACCTCTGTGCGGTCCGGGTCGTTGAGCAGTGCAGCCACACACCCGTGTGGCGGCAGTACCAGGGTCCCGGGGACGTCCATTCCCCGGGACCCTGGCGCACTCTTCCACTTCCCTTGACCGGCTGGTTCAACGACCGGCCGGGGCCGTGGTCACCCTGACGGCCTACGCCCAGTCCATGCCGAGTGCGGCGAGCTGGGCGAGCTGCTCGCCGTTGAGCTTGTCGCGGTGGCTCTTCTGGTTGGACACCCACACCCCGAGCCGTACCTCAGAAGCTGCTTTCAATCCCGTTCCGCAGTAGGCGAGTTGGGTCTGCCGGTCGGGTCGTGTCCGGTCTCAGTGAAGGTGGCGATTGGTTCGCTCAACGTGGCGAACCACGAAAGCCCGTCGTCATGAACTCCTCAGGCCGGCGGCCGTGCCCCCTGTGCAGCACCGCCCGTTGACATGGCATGGGACGGAAGAACCGAGTTCGAGTCCGGTTGAGGTGCGGTCGCTGCAAGCGGCCCGCCCCAGACCTGACCTCCAAAGCCGCAGAGAACTGGAACGGCAAGTGGGAGAACGGCCGCCTGGCCCTTGTGCTCTGCCCGCCGTGCCAGACCTCGGCCGAATCGGCTGAAGCCGAGATCAACGCCGCCGGACGGAACGTCGGCACGGCGGACGGGGGGCAGTTCGTGCCCGACCCTGTTCTCTGCCTTACCGGCACCATGGAGCGGCCCGGAACTGTCCTGTACGGCCGCGACCACATCCAGCGCATTGTTCTCACTGGCCAGGCCGTGGGCCTCACCCTGATCGAGAACCTGTCTGCCGACACACGGTGCGTCTCAATGGCCGGTGGAGTGATGATCTACCTTCCCCGGCAGCGCGCGACGCAGTAAGAACTCCTGCCCCCCGGCAGGACCGGCGTTCGCCACGTTGAGCGACCACTAGGGCCTGTCCGGCGGATCTTGTGACCGCGTAACGTGCAGGCATGGCACCTTCACTTGAGCGTCCCCCCTTGCAGGCCGATGAGCGCACCGCGCTCATCGGCTGGCTGGACCTACAGCGGCAGATCCTGCGATGGAAGTGCGATGGTCTGAGCGAGGCCGACGCGCACCGTTCCGTAATCCCGACCTCGCCGGCGATGACGATGGCCGGGCTGATCAGCCACATGCGGTGGGTCGAGCACACCTGGTTTGAGGTGGTTTTCCTCGGCGGCGACAAGACACAGAACCCGTCCTTTGACGAGACGGACGAGGGCGCCGACTGGCGGGCCGATGGCGTTCCGCTGAAGCAGCTGCTCGTGCAGTACGAGGCCCAGTGTGCACGCAGCAACGAGATCGTGGCCGCGGCCTCCCTGGACGACGTTGGCCGCAACCCCGCCTTCCGCGCTGGCAGCGCCAACCTCCGTTGGATACTCATCCACCTCGTCGAGGAGACTGGGCGGCATGCGGGACACGCGGACATCGTGCGGGAGCTGCTCGACGAGGTGAAGGGGTACTACTAGATCGCCCCGGCGGACTACGACCGGAGCCAAAGCCGGATGGAGACGACGGTGACAGTGCCGTGGAAGACGTAGGCGCGCTTGTCGAACCGCGTTGCCACGGCCCGGAAGCTCTTGAGGGCGTTGATCGTGCGCTCAACTTCGTTTCTCCGCTTGTAGATCGTCTTGTCGAAGCCTGCGGGTCGGCCGCCTTTGCTGCCGCGGGCCTGGCGGTTGGCCCGCTGGTTCTTCGGTTCGGGAATGGTGTGCTTGATCTGGCGTCTGCGCAGGTAGCGGCGGTTTCGGCGGGAGGAATACGCCTAATGGGACCCGAAGGTCGGTACTGAGCCCAGTTCTTGGGTGATGGTCTCGCCGTCCTTCGGGGCGCGGGGCGAGCCTTTGAGTATGCCCGGACCTTCGAGTCCTATTGACAAGACGAGGTCGCTTCCGCGCCCAGCAGTGTTCGTTCAAGGTGAGGCAGAGGAGTATCGGCAAGCGTGCCCGAGTGGTACCGCTGGTGACGGTTGAGAGCACGTTCCGTCACTGTGCTCCTGGCCCGTCTGCAACGCGATTGACTATTCGCAGTCCGAGCTGGCCTCGTGGATCACCTCTCACCATTGCCGGAGCCTTAGCTCTGAAGCAGACCGAGGGCCGCACGGCTTGCTGGGGTTGCGAACGGCTGGTGGGATGACGTGCCTTGAGCACTTCCATTAGGGAGCACGCGCACCCTGCACAGGCTTGAGACTAGAAAAGAGCCACGGCAGAGGAGAGGTACATGGAGGTCACTACGTTACCGGCGCCCGTCTTCTGCGGGGTGGACTGGGCCGAAGATCACCACGACATCGCGCTGGTCGATGCCGGTGGGAAACAACTCGCCAAGCTGCGGATCAATGATGATGCAGAGGGATTTGCTCAGTTGATTGCTCGGCTGGGCGAGCACGGCGACCGCGCTGACACCCCGATACCCGTTGCGATCGAGACGTCCCGTGGACTTCTCGTCGCGTGCCTGCGGGCCACCGGTCGCCCCGTTTACGCGATCAACCCGCTGGCGGTTGCCCGCTACCGGGATCGTCACTCTGTGGCCCGGAGGAAGTCCGACGCCATCGACGCCGCGGTGTTGGCGAACATCCTGCGGACCGACATGGCTGCTCATCGGCCGTTGCCTGCGGACTCCGAGCTCGTGCAGGCCATCGCGGTGCTTGCCCGAGCACAACAGGATGCCGTCTGGGCTCGCGGTCAGGCCAGCAACAAGCTCCGCTCCCAGCTGCACGAGTTCTACCCGGCCATCCTGAACGCGTTCGCCACACACAAGCACGGCCTATGCGCACGGGAAGCCCGGAGTATCCTTGCCGCAGCCCCGACACCGACCATCGCCGCAACACTCACGCGGCGTCGGTTGCAGTCATTACTCAAGAAGGCCGGCCGAGTACGCGGCATCGAGGCTGAAGCCGACAGGCTCCATAAAGTGTTCCAGCGTGACTATCTCCACCAGCTTCCGCAGGTGGAAGCAGCTTTTGGTCAGCAGACGTCTGCTCTGCTGAGACAGCTCAACACCGCTTGTCTCAACGCGGATCAGCTTGAGAAATCTACGGCTGCCGCATTGAAGAACACCCTGATGCACCGGTCATCCGTAGCTTTCCAGGTCTCGGATCCTTAACCGGTGCCCGCGTCCTGGCGGAGATAGGCGATGACCGAGCCCGATTTGCGAGCGCCGACTCGCTCAAGGCATACGCCGGAAGTGCCCCAGTCACTCGGGCAAGTGGTAAGAGCCGCACGGTCATGAGCCGGAGGATAAAGAATCAGAGGCTGGCGGCCGCTGGCTACGTGTGGGCCTTCGTCTCGCTCACCAAGTCAGCAGGCGCCAGGGCCCATTACGACCACCGCAGGGAAGTCGGCGACCGGCACGTCGCGGCACAACGCAATCTCTTCAACCGCTTCATGGGCATGCTCTTCTACTGCCTCCAGCACGGCCAGCTCTACGACGAGCTCAAGGCATTCCCGATCCAGCCGCAGGACGAATGTTCCGCCGCTGCGGCTTGACTCTTATCCGCGTGGGATGTCTTATCACCGCCGACGTGATCCGGCCGCGTGCGTGGGTGCCCGCCGCCTGGCCGACCGATTCGGATGCGGTCCATGACTGGGATGAACTGCGGGGCGTCACCCCATTGCCCGGGTGTGAGCAGTAGGGCCAAGGGGCGCCGTCCGCCCTCACCAGCGAGATGGATCTTGCAGGTCAGGCCGCCCCGGGAGCGTCCGAGTCCTTCGTCGGGGCGGTGCCGCTGGGGCGTGCGTCTTTTCCTGGCACTCGTGGCGGGCTCCTGCGAGCCCCGGCGGCATGCTGGTGGGCCCGGCAGGAGGTCGAATCGACGCTCACCATCGACCAGTCGATGCGGCTGTCCGCGTCGGCGTCGACCAGGACGGCCGCGAAGAGGCTGTCCCATGTTCCGTCCGCCGACCAGCGCCTGTGCCGCTCGTACACGGTCTTCCACTTCCCGAAACGCGCAGGCAGATCCCGCCATGGCACCCCGGTGCGCTGTCGGTACAGGATCCCGTTGATGATCCGGCGATGGCTGGCCCAGCGTCCGCCACGCTGCCCCGACTTCGGCAGATGTGGCTTCAGCCGGGCCCACTCGTCCTTGGTGAGATCTCCCCGCCCCATGACCATGCCAACGAGACGAGACCACCGTGGTCACAAGATCCGCCGGACAGGCCCTAGTTCACTGGGAGTCGGCTGGGTCTGACATGCCGTTGAATCCTTCGTGCCGCCCTGGAGCGGAGACAGCGACACCGCCCCAAAGAGCCCACGGCGGCACGGGCCCCTTCGCGACCCGCAAGGGGTGCAGCCGTACCGGTTGCCCCACCAGGCAGGTGTCTGCCTGGACTGGCTGCGCGACCGCCGTGACGGCACCGTCGTGCCGGGACGCAAGCACCACAGAGCAAGATCATTTAATGTTTCGGGCATGGCCCAGATATCACGACCTGTCATGACGCTGCGCGGGGACGGCACCACCTTCTGGCTCCACGAGCTGGAGATCGTGGTCCAGCGGGGGAGGACCACGTGGACGGTGCCTCTGGCCGCGATCGGTCGTATAGCCAGCGTGAGCGGAAGACCGGGCACGAGTCAGGTCCGCCTGGAACTGTCCGGCGGGTCCGATGCGGCCTGGGCGACCGTGACGACACGCAACGGCACCGCGGCCGACGCGTTCGTACGCAGCGCGCAGGGGGCCATGTCGGATGTACGGACTGTGGCGTATGGACCGGACCTGGTGGTGTGCGAGCAACGGGCACTACGGCTGCCGCCGTTGCCCCTCCACCACCCCAAGGCCCGCCGCTTCCTCGCCGTGGCGGCCTATCTCGTCTTCGCCCTGGTGGCCATTGCGCACGCCGACGACGCATGGGGAGGCGCCGTTGTGTACGGGCTCGTCCTGCCTCCGCTGGCAGCCAGCGCCGTACTGCGCGTATGGCGGGGCCGGTACCGTGACCTGCTGAATCTGCGCAGGTGCGGCATCACCGTGCCGGGGCAGTTCCTCCGCACGGAGTGGGTGCACCGCGACGGCGAGAGCGAAGAGCGTCATGTGTATGAGTACGTCACGCTGGAGGGCCGCCGCCACAGGCAACGGGGCAGGATCAACATCTACCTCCAGCGCAAGACCGGAGCCCTCGAGGTGACCTACGACCCACAACAGCCCTCCCTCATGCAGCCCGGCCGACTCATCGAGCCCCTCGTCCTGCAAGCGCTCCTCATGGCCATCGGCCTGACCGTCACCCTCCTGTTCATCGCCCCGCTCCTCGCCTTCGCCACGGCAATCGGACTACTTGGCTGACTTCACTTTCCTGACGGACATGGAGCCGGCCCTCAGCATGGCGCTTCCGCCACCCGGACACCTTCGACTCCGTTGTCGTGCCGGCTTAGTGGTCGGATCCGTAAATCCTTCGGGGGTTGATCACGCTGCCAGCGCGACGGAGGATTCTTCCTGGTGACCGGTGGTGTGCCGGTCGAGTCTGGCCAGCAGATCGTCCAGGTCGGAGGTGGTGAACTTCCACTGGAACGGCTGTGCCGTGGCGTTGTAGCGGTCTTCGAAGGTTCGGAGCCGGTCACCGGCCTCGGTGGGGTCGGTGAAGTCGTTGGGCGAGACGACCTTGCGCTGGACGACGGAGAAGAAGATCTCCACCTGGTTCAACCAGGAGGAGTGCACTGGGGTGTGGACCATGACCGCGTTCGGGAATGAGGCGGTCAGCCGGTCTGCGGCCTTCTTCCCGCGGTGGGAGGAGCCGTTGTCGACAGGCCAGAAGACGCGCTTGGCGCTGGCGTACGGTTCCTGGCTCATGGCCTGGGCGGCCAGGGCCATGGACGGGTCGATACCGGTCCGAGCCTCGGTGCGGCCGAATACCTTGGCCTGGTGGACGTCGTAGGCGACCAGGTAGGCCAAGGCGCCACCGCGTCCGTAGGTGTGGTTGACCCGCAGGGCGCGGGCCTTGCCGGGAGCGAGGGTGGGGTGGCAGCGGCAGCGGGCCTGGATGGAGGTCTTCTCGTCGGCGCTGATGACGTACTCGTGCTCGCCGAGGGGCTGGCCCTGCCAGGTGCGGGCGTACAGGTCCAGCACCCGGGCGGCCTTGGTGCGGAAGCCGGAGTCGGTGATGAAGATCCAGGAGCGGTGCTGCCAGGGCTTGAGCGCGTCCTCGGCCAGCCAGCGTCGCACGGTGGAGGGCGACACTGCGGTGACGATCTGGCGGGTGATGGCCTCGCGGGCCAGTTCCGGGCACGACCAGGGTGAGAGCGGCATTCCGGTCTCGGCGGGCAGTCGGCAGGCCAGCGCCTTGACCTCGGTGGCCTGCAGCGGTGTGAACGAGGCGGGGCGGCCGCAGCGTTGACGGTCTTTGAGCCCGGGCAGGCCCGCCTGAGCAAACCGGCCACGCCAGCGGCGCACGGTGTCCAGGTGCAGCCCCGTCTCCCGGGCGATGCGCGCGTTGGAGCGTCCGCGCGCGGCGTGCAGGACGACTTGCGCACGCACCCGCAGCCGGTGCTCGGTCTTGTGGCCGTAGGCCATCTTCTTCGACCGAACGCGTTCGGCGGCGCTCAGGGCTATCGGACAGGCAGTGCGGGTGGGCATGGCGGGCGAACCGATCGGCTGAAGTGGATCACTGGCAAGCCACAGCCTGCCCCGCCCGCCGCGGGGACGGCCGATACTCCTGTCCTGTTTCAGGGCCGGTAGATGCACTCCGCCAGCGTCGTGTGCTTCTTCCAGCCCAGCGTCTCGTACAGCGCGCGCCCGGCGTCGGTCGCGCCGAGAACGCCGAGGACCGCGCCTGTCTCCAGGGCGTGGTCGGCAAGCGTACGCATCACGAAGTTGCCCAGCCCGCGCCGCCGATGAGCCTTCTCGGTCATCACCCGGTCCACGACCACGGCTTCCCCGAGGGATGCCATCTGCCCCTGGGCCGCCTTCTCGCCCGCCGCATCCAGCACCCGAGCGTAGGTGACGGCCCCAATGGCCTCCACGGTCACGGTGTACCCCTCAGGCGCGACCGGGTCCGTGGCCATCAGGTCAACGGCCATCAGATGGCCGGTCTCCTCCCAGGCCACCACCCACCCCGGGGACAGCCAGGACTCGATCTCCTCCGGCTCCGCGGGCATCTTCATCCAAGTCCGCGGCACGGACACCGAGGCCGCGGCGCTGCGGACCAACGGCTCCTCGGCCTCGGGCAGGACATGACGCCCCACTTCGTCGGCGTTGCCGGCCACTTCGATATAGAACCCCCACGGCTTCTCGACAGGCGGAGGCGTCCGCCGGGACACGGCCCAGCCCGCCACCCAAGTCCCGACTATGTCCGCAACCATCAAGCCCTCCCGAAGCTGCGGCCGCACCAACGGCCAGGTAATAGACAGCAGTCGGGATCACACATTACGTTGCCGTGCAGCCTGAGGCATCTGTTTTGCCGGGGTGCAGCTGCTGAAGGCAGGAGTCAACCCCCGAAGGACTTGCGGAGCCGACCACTTAGCTCAGCCGTCTTGCTCTTCCGTCAAGGTGCGCATGGTCTCTCTCAGGCGTCGTCGGGCTGCATCCAGGCGCTCCCCGTAGTCAGCAGCGAAGATCCCGGGAAGTGCCTTGTCCAACGTCCCCGCGAGCTTGTGGATCGGGGCCCATGCAGCCGGATCGTCAACCATGCGGCTCAGGTCCGTCATTTGAACTCGTTCCAGCCAGTCCGAGAGGACCAGCGCCTCATCAGGGGTGAGTTTGATGGTGATCTCAGTGTTCTGCACGCGCTGACATTAGCCCGTCGCCTCGTGACGAATGGGGCAAATCGGCACCGCCCTCACGGTCAGGGCAAGATCCGAGATCGTGAGATTGTGCCGTGCAATTTGAGACCCCACAGGGCGCCCGGCTTGTCCCGTCGGTAGCGTCTGGGCCTCGAAGTAGGGGAGCAGACCGGAGCGGCTTCCGTCGCCCATCGTGACCGCAATCAGCCGCGCCCCCTTCAGATCACCGGCCACCAGCACCCGCGGGTGCTGCAGCTCCGGCGGGCAGTACCCGTCCGCAGCGACGACCAGTCCGTCCAGCGCAGCCGGTTTGCTGCCCATGTTGCTCAGCACCTGGTCGGTGGTGAAGGTGTGACTGCCGCCCGCCGGGTGGTACGCGGTGATCCGGAACCGGTCTCCCGGGATCGCCGCGACTGCGACGCGCTCCACCAGGTCAAGTCGGCCCCGTGCCTCGTCGCTGACCTCGTCCGTCTTGTACGCGTCGCCCGCCGGGTACAGCACATCCAGGTGTGTCGCCGTGTCCGGGTGGGCCCACAGCCAGGTGCCCAGAGGCCGGTCCGAGCCCAGCACCACAACATGGCGGTCGGCCAGCTGCTCGGGGGCGGTACGCCACAGCGGCGGCGTCATCAGGTCCACCGGCGCCTCGATCCACGCGGCGTCCTCGACGCTCAACGTTGCCGCCCCGGTCGCCACCACCACTGCGCCCGCGGTCAGCACCTGCCCATCGTCCAGGGCTGCCTCGGCCCGGCCGTCGTGTCCGGCCACCTGCACGGCCCGCCCCGTAAGCACGGTGACCCGCCCCGCCGCCTGATGCCGGGCAAGATCGGAGGCGAGTGCGTCGGCCAGCGCCGCACCGGTCGTCCATCTGCCCGGCACGTTCTCCAGCGCACCGATCGCCGCCACCTTCGAGCCCACCGCCACCGCCTCGACGACGATCGTCGTCATCCGCAGACTCGACGCCATCACCGCGGCCGGCACCCCGGCCGGGCCCGCCCCGACCACCAGCAGACCCGCATCGAACAGGCCGTGGTTCATACGCAGGCCCCTTCGGCGGGCCGAGCCGGTCCGGACAGGGCGGTGAGGACGTTCTCGACGGTCAGCAACTGGGCTTCGCTGAGGTTGCGTTCGACGAGCAGCAGCGCGGCCTCGTGGTACCTTCCGCTGCCCACCGGCGGGATGTACGGCGCGCCTGGAACGGGGAGCAATGGCGCCGGCGGTTACTCTGACGGCAGGCGTCCGGCAATGTGCGTGGCCAGCTGGTAGGCGTCCAACTCCTCGTCGCTGTCCCCGTCGCCGGCCTCGGCGAAGTGCATCAGCAGCCGGACCGCCTCCTGCGCCTTGACCCGACGCGATCAGAGGCAGCGTCAGCGGCGAGGTGTCGTCGGCATACCGGATATCGCGCCTATAAGGCGTATCCGCTTGCATTTCATGACGGATAGCAATCGGACAGGTTGATGTCCTGGAGTTCTTCGGAGTTGTGGCATCCGCTTCGCGGAAGTCCCGTAGTTCCTGGGCCGGGTGGAGGGTGTGCATCGCGCTATGGCTGATTGGTGAGCAGGGTTTCGGCCAATCCGACGACACTCGCAATCAAATGCCTGTGCGATTCCTGTGCCCTGTGCCTACGGTTGCCTGGTCGCGTGGACGATCACGACCCTTCGTCCGCGCGCACATCCAGTTGCGGCCGGGGGGCCCGTCACAGATGGGGACAGGTGTGCCCTGCGTCGCTGTGAAGTGCGAGGAAAGGCACCTGTTTTGCGCTCCAGTTCACGAAGATCCGTCCTGCCGAGACCAGGACGCTCCGGGCCGGTTGCCCGGTTCATCCTCCTGCTGACCGCCGCCGCGATGGTGGCCGGCCTTACAGCCGGATCCGAACTCCCAGGGAGGCCGGGCGTCGGTGATGCCCGCCCCGTTGCGGATTCCTACGACGGCTATGACGTCAAAGCAGCCGAGCAGTTGCGCGCGGATCAGTGCGTCGCCGGCGATGCACTGCGCCTGGGCGGACCCAACTTGTACGCCCTCGGCCAGGACGCCATTGGTCTGCCGCCCGACCAGCTGCACCAGAAGGTCTACAAGGACCTGATGAGCGACAAGACGCCGCTGCACGACGCGTACAGGAGCGACAACTCCAGTACGGACCAGTGGGTCAAGAAGGTCACTGACCAGGAACATTCCTTCTCGGCAGCGATGGGTAATCTGGACCCGCCCCCCGGCCCGCGGCGTGGGATGGGACCCGTCTTTGAGAAGACCGGGCTGCTCCCGTGGCTGTACCGGTCGTACTCCAATTCGGGCGACGTGCTCAACCCGCTCTCCGATCCGTCTCCCACCGCTGATGACAAGACGAAGGCCGCCGCGCTCACGATCGGCGACCGGCTGTACAGCACGGGCGGGACGCCGGAGGAACGGAAGGCGTGGGAGCTGTGGAAGAAGAACTCCGGGAAGGTCGAGGAGAACCAGTGGTTCATTCCCCGGGTCTTCTCCGATGACGCCCGCATCTTCCTGGCCTCGGGCGGCTTCCCCACAACGGCCCCGGGCCTGGACACCCCGGAGTTCCGTATCGCGGTCGAGGACCTGAAGGCCCGCTTCGCCACGTGTGCCTGGCACGACCCGATCGACCCGAACAGGGTCCTCGGCAAGGAGGTCGCGCAGGCGTCCACCGAGTGGCAGCAGGAGATCCTCTCGCAGGCCGCACAGCGGCAGCAGATCCTCACGGCCAGCTCCACCGCCACGAAGGCGCTGCAGGACGGCACCTACGCCCTGGGCAATCTCCTGGGCCAGTCGCAGATCGCCCACTGGTCCACCCTGTGGCTGGACTACAACACCGAGGGCGGGATCGGCTGGGTCGGCGACGCCTCCAACGTGATCAAGGTCGAGGCTGCTGCCGGCAAGTGTCTGGACGTCAAAGGCGGCCGGAAGGACAACGGCACTCCCGTTCAGATCTACACGTGCAACAACACCACGGCGCAGGACTGGCAGCTAGTACAGGACGACTCCGGTCTGCGCCTGCGCAATGTCAACTCCGGTAAGTGCATTGACGTTGACAACGCCAACAGTGCGAACGGGACGAAGATCCAGATCTGGTCGTGCGTCGCGGTTCCGGCCCAGATGTGGGAAGCCAACATCCGCGCCGTCACGAGCCTGAAGAACACGGGTACCGGCAAGTGCCTGGACTTGTCCACGCTGGCCAACGGCCAGGACGCACTTCTCTACACGTGCAACGGCTCGGACGCGCAGAAGTTCAGGGTCTCCCCGAAGGGGCACACCGGCCCCGCGCCGGCCAAGGCCGACGTGGACCTAGCCACGGGGAACATCGCGCGTGCTCAGGCCGAGGGCCCGAAGCAGCTCGACATCCTCAAGGCCCAGTTGGAGGCGGCGAAGAAGGTCGCTGCCACCTCTGCCACGGCGCAGCAGGCCGCCTACGCGATCGCGGATCAGAACGGGGCTCCCCGGGGCCGGGGGCTGCTTGTCGGGCAGCAGAAGGCCCAGGTCACCCAGGGCGCTGTCGCGGCCCTGGAAGCGATGGTGAAGGCCGGCGAGACCGCCCTGGCCGCCACCCGCGCCTCGGCTGCCGACAGCGACACCATCGCCCAGCGGGCCGTGGCGCAGGCCGCTCAGGTGCAGGCTGAGTTCCGCAATAAGGCCGCCGAGATGGCGGAGTGGCAGGCCAAGGCGGCGGCCGACGCGGCGAAGCTGCACCGGGACAACGCGAAGAAGGACAAGGAGACTGCCGAGGCCAAACTCGCCGTGGTGCTCAAGGCCGAGGGTGACGCGAAGGCGGCTGCCGCCGACGCGCACGCCAAGCGGCTGGCCGCCGAGGCCGAACAGGCCACTGCCAAGGCGGAGAAGGAAACCGCTGTCGCCAAGCAGTCCGAGGCTGCGCAGCACAGGCAGAACGCCGAGACGGAAGCGGACAAGGCGAAGAGCGCCAAGGACAAGGCCGAGGCATCCGAGGCCACCGCGGTCGAGAAGAAGAACGCCGCCGTCAAGGCCCGCGATGGTGCCAAGGCCAAGCGGGACGACGCGTGGGACGCCCAGCAGAAGGCCGACGCCGCCCGTGCCAAGGCCGACGCGAAGGCTGCCTATGCCGACTCCCTGGAAGCCGGGGCGGCGGCTGATGCCGCCCGTGCTGCCGCCAATGAGGCAGCCAAGCACGCGGACGATGCGGAAGCAGCCGCCGGCCGGGCACGTTCCGAGGCCGACGCGGCCTCGGCGGCGGCTGTAGAGGCGGATGCCGCGGCTACGCGTGCCGAGGCGGCCGCCAAGCGAGCCCGCTCCGATGCGGATGGCGCCCAGGCCGCGAAGGTGAAGGCCGATGCCGCGGTGAAGACCGCGACCAGCGCCGAAGCCGACGCGATCGCTGCGTCCCAACACGCAGCCTCCGAGGCGAACTTGGCCGTCAAGCTTGCCGACGAGGCAGAAGAGAAGGCAAAGAACGCCAAGACCCAGGCAGACGAGGCGAACAAGGAAGCGGGCAAGGCCGTCGAGGCATCGGCAAAGGCCGCCGGCTACGCCCACGTCACCGCCCAAGCCGCCGAAGACGCGGGCAAGGCTGCCGTGCAGGTCGCCAAGCCGGCCAACGATGCCATTCAGCTCGGCTCCCCGTACATCACCACGGACTCGGCGGCCGGTCTGGTCGTGCTGACTGGCCAGGCGTCGAAGACGATCGCCGAGCAGCAGCAGGCCGTTGCTCAGGCCCACGCCGACAACGCGAAGGCGGAGGCGGAGGCCGCCAAGGACATCGCCGCCCAGGCGCAGGGAGATGTGAAGGAGGCCTACCAGCACGCAGCGAACGCCGCCGGGTACGCAGCCGACGCCCGCGGGTACTCCAAGGAGGCCCTCGGCTATGCGGCCGACGCCGCCGCCGTGGCGGTCAAGGCCGCCGAGTCGCTGGCCCGCGCCGTCGAGTACGGCCGACAGGCCGCCGAGGACGCTGCAGCCGCCAACACGGCCGCCGGCAAGGCAGAGGGCTACGCCAAGGAGGCCCGTACTGCGGCTGACCAGGCAGCACTCGATGCGACCGCCGCCCATGCGGCGGCAGACCGGGCCACCCAGGCCGCCAAGGACGCACGCGCCGCGGCCGACCGCGCCGCCACCGCGGCAACCGAAGCCGAACAGGCCGCCAAGGACGCCGATAAGTACGCCAAGGAGGCTCAGGAGGCAGCCGACAAGACCCAGACGAAGGCAAACAACGACCAGATCACCGCCGGAGCTGGCGGGGTCGGCGGTGTCTTCTACAAAACCAGGGTTGAGCTGGCCGGGGAACCGGACATCCTCAAGAAGGACAACTGCAACGTCATCATCCACACCGGTGACTGCATCATCACCGCGAAGGTCACCAACAAGGTCTTCGTCGAGCTCTACCTGTGCACCGCAGAGAACATCCCTGACGCGCAGTACGGGTGCCCCGCTGCCGAGACACTCTTCCTCGACACCCTGGAACTGAAGCCCCAGACCCAAGAGGTCACCTACACCATCACGCAGCAACAGTTCAACGACGCCATCGGGAAGGGCTTCGTCAAGGCCCTCACCGAGGACTTCACCGGCTGCTGGGACAGAATCACTGGAAGCGGAGGGAACTGGGGCAACTGCGGCTGGGCGGCCTTCGACATCGGAGCCCTCGTCTTCGGCAACGTCGCGATCAAGGCGATATCGGACGGCGTCAAGGCCGTCGATGCTGCCTTGAGATTCGGCATCGGGGTCGGGGACGCGTGGAAGGGGCTGCGCGCTGCTGGCCTCAGCGAGGCCGCCATCGCGGGCATTGGCGCAAAGCTCTTCAACAACTTCACCAAGCAGTGCGCCAAGGGTGCGCTCCCCAAGCTGTCCGCCCGTATGCCAGCGGCCAAGGGATCCTGCCCGCTGGAGCTGATCGGATACAACAGTGAGGAGATGAGTCACCTCGCGTTCCAGTACCGGGTGGAGAATGGGTTCTACGGGGCAGACCACAACGTGGCCGTGGCGAGGGTGCCAGGTTGGAACGATCCCAAGACCGGTGACCTCGTGGTTGCCAGCAGCGGGTGGAGCGGCCACTCCGAGACCGAGATCCTGGATATCCTGAAGGCGAAGGACGTCGACCCCAAGAAGATCACTGCCCTGTACACCGAGCGGCAGCCGTGCAAGTCCTGTGACGATGCGCTTTCGAAGGCCCTCGGGCCCGATGTCACGGTCACCTATTCCGTCCCCTACGCGCCTGAGTTCGCGAAGGCCTCGAAGGAACTTCTGGCGCAATACATCGCGCGGGCGAACGGGGGACGGTTGGCGCGTTCCGCGGCTCGCGAGCAAGACGCTGAGGAGTAGAAGCTTGGCACGTCAGAGTCGTTGATGTGGCAGCTGCCAGGGCCCCGCCGGGATCTTCCCTTCCGGCGGGGCCCCGGAATCTCGGTCATAGTGGCAGCGGGCCTGACCTGACGGGGAGAATCAGCGGGCCGAACGTTAACACTGCGGACAAGAAACTCGGGAATCCTCTTGAAATACATCGACCCAAAAATTAGAGCGAATGCAGAAAAAAGCGGCATCCCGCATGCTTCGGAAGAAATTATCGCTGCATGGCATGGACTGGCAGAGGCGGTATCCCAGGAGCTGCAGCATGTGGGACTCCCCTCTTACGTGGAATTTTCCAATCTTCCAGCCGAACGGCGAGTCGGCGCGTGCGTTTGTGTCAACACGATGGACAGTCCTGCCGGCGGTGTCTACGTAACCTGGAATCCCAGCAAATCGCTGGCCGAAACTGCCCAGAGTTTCATGGAGCCAGATCGGTTCGATCTCCTGGAGCCGCTGATCGAACACTCTGTCCGGGTCGGTTCACTGATGGATGAGGCGATCAGCAGCGCACTCACACTCGCCGGTTTCCGCACGCGTGACGCTACCGAACTCAACGACCTGGCCTCGGGGATCCATGTCGCAGGTCGGCAGCCGAGACAGTGGTACGTCGCATCCATCCTCACGGAGGGCGTGCTCGGTCTCATCGCGTCCATCCGCGCCTGCGACCCATGCGATGACGACCCGAGTGCACTCGTCGGCATCAGCGCGGAAGGCAAGGCTCGGCTCACCGGACGCGCTATCCGGATCGTGCAGGATGGTCTGCACGGTCTGGCGGGCGATGACCGGCAGGAACTTACTCGCGTAGTCCGCAGGGTCGCCGGAGCGATGCACAGTCAGGACATGGCTCGCAGGGGCTTCTGGAAAGCGGACCGGTCGCTGATGGAACTCGCCGACGAACTCTGCCTGCCCACACAGGAACCGACGATCGAGGTCAGCCCTTCGCCCGCCCCGACGCAGGTTCTCGCAGCCGCTTACCTGACGCTGCTCGGCAGCCTCGACCTGGCCGACGAGGACACTGTAGGCGACGGAGACGCCATCAGGATCACCGAAGCATGGACGGGTACCCTGCTGAGGCGGCTGGACCAGGCACCGGCTGAGGACCGACAGGAGTTGATCCGTCTCTTCCAGGAGGCTGCCCGCCAAGAGACCGACCCCGCATACAGGGCGTTCGCTGCCACGTTCCCGAAAGCCATCGGCTTGGTTGAGAGGCGCGCCTGACGGCCAACTTCGATGACCTGACACCCGAGGACCTCGGAGTCAAGTACGTCACTGCCGAGGTGGCTGAGGCACGGTCCAGGCTGGCTGATCAGGTGCACGATGAGCTGCGGAAGGCCGGTCTGCCAGCCTGCCGGGCCACGATCGATGACCGGTCACCCGGGGCAAGGATTGACGTCGATGACTTTGAGGACGGTCCGGGCGTCTGGGGCTACTGGAACTGCGATCCGTCCCTTCATGCCGCGTTCGACATGAGCCGTCCGGGCCAGGGGCTTGCCTTCCAGTACTTCGTACAGGCGGCAGGTCACGTGCAGACGGCGGTGCTCGGGATTTTGATGGCCGCCGGCTTCATCGTGGAACGGGACGACCAGGATCCGCTCGTCCTGTTGATCTGGCCGGGCCGCGCTGCGTGACCCCACCGCTTGTTGGGCCCCGCCGAGACTTTGGCTTCGGCAGGGCCCAACGTAGTCCGGTGGAGATCGGCCAACCAGGCGTGCTAGCGGTGGTTTGTTGACGGCGGGTCGTGGCGGTAGTACGCCGGGAGTGAGAGCCTCAACTCGCCTCAATGGAGCTTGAGATGACGAAGCGGCTGCCGTGCCCGCCCGCACCCGGTCCATTGGAAGGCTATGCCGCCTGCTTCGATGGGCTCTTCGGGACGCTGGCCCAGCGGCGTGGGTTCCGTGAGTATCTGGCCGGCCTGCTGCTGCCGCGGGACCGGAACAAGACCCTGACCTGCCTGGCCGGGGCCGAACCGGTGGTGGGTGCCCAGCATGCGGCGGTGCAGCGGCTGCAGTTCTTCCTCTCGGAGTCGACCTGGGACCACGAGCAGGTCAACGCGCGCCGTCTGGAGCTGCTGCTGACGGATCCGGCGACCGCGCCGCATGGGATGGGGGTGCTGGTGGTCGACGATTCCGGGGACCGCAAGGACGGGTCGGCGACCGCGCATGTGGGCAAGCAGTACCTGGGCTCGGTCGGGAAGATCGACCGCGGGGTGGTCACGGTGACCACCTGCTGGGCCGACGAGCGCGTCTACTACCCACTGCACGCGGTGCCCTATACCCCCGCGCACCACTTCCCCGGCGGGAGGAACGACCCGGGTTTCCGCACGAAGCTGCAGATCGGGGCCGCACTGGCCTGTCATGCCGCGGAGGTGGGGGTGTCCTTCCGGGCGGTTGTCGCCGACTGTGCCTACGGCGATCACACCTGCTTCCGCGCTGAACTGTGGGACGCTCACCTGCCGTTCGTGATGGCCCTCAAGCGCGGCCACGGCACCTGGCAGTACAAGGACGCCTTCCGGCCCGTGGACGCCGCCCGTGAACTGGCCTGGCACGGCCCCGAAGAGCCGGGCGACTGGCAGCCGGTCACCCGCACCTTCCGCGGCGGACGCTCCGCCACCTGGTGGGCCGCCGATGCCAGGCTCGGCTGGTGGGGACCCGACGGCATGGTCCGGCTGGTGGTGGCCACCACCGACCCCGCAACCCTGCCCGAGACGTCCACCTGGTACCTGGCCACCAACCTGCCCCGGCCCAGCTCACCACGCGAACAGCTCAGCCGGCATGCGACCGCCGACCTGACCGAAGTAGTCAGACTCTACGGACTGCGGCACTGGGTCGAGCAGAGCTACAAACAGGTCAAGGACGAACTCGGATGGGTGCGGCTCTTTCGGAGTGAGATCACCGATCAGGCCGTGAGGCCGTACTTGTGCTGGCCAGGCTGGGGATAGTGGCGTTCGTACTCCCTCCTGGTGTGGAAGATCCAGTACTCGGAGAAGTCGTTGTTGCTGATGAGCGCGCGAAGGGTGAGGACCGCCTCGGCGCCGCCGAGGCTCCACCGGCTGCCGGTGATATCGAGTCTGTCGGCGATCAAGTGCCGTGCTGCTCCCTCGACGATTCCGCTGGCGATCGGCCAGCCGGCTGCCAACGCCCGGCCGTAGTGGACGTGGTCGGCGTTGTTGGCCAGGTAGCGGCAGGCAGTGTCCGCGGCCGCGCGTTGCTCGTCGGTGAGACGGCGGTGGTCGGCTTCGGAGCGGATGTCGAAGACGGCTCCAGCGGCGTCACCGGCCAGGATCCGGGCCGCTTTCGTCCCCACCCAGGTCTCGGCCTTAGGGTCGGTGGCGCTGTGGAAGCAGCGTGCGGCCGCCCAGAGCTTCTCGATCACGTGGACGATGTCGAGCACGATGTGGATGGTGACGCCACGGTGGGCGGCTTCTGCGCGGACGAGGCCGAGTTGGTGGGTGGCGCCGTCCACCAGGACCACCCAGCACCTTTGGTGTTGCGGGTCACGGGCCTCGGCCTGGTCGAAGGCCGTCCTGATGACGTGGTCGGGGGTGTGCTCGACGGAGGCGGTGAGCCATTTCGCTCGGGCTTTCGGCCCCGGACGTGGGGTGCGGTGGCCGGTGCGGCCGCCGGGCGGGGCGATGATGTCGTGCGGACGACGAACGGCGGGCTCCGCGTCGTGGACGACGGCGAGCGTGGCCATCCTTTTGCGGCCCGACTTCTCCCCGGCCGAAAGGCGGGTGCGGAACGTCCGCGTTGCCCGCTCGGCGGCCCTCTGGGTCGCCTCACGCAGATGCCCCGGCCTCATCACGATGCCTTTGCCATCGAAGCTGAGGACCAGCAGCGTCTCGTGGCCGGCGGGCACGGGGGTGCGGCAGGTGTAGAAGGCGTCGATGTCCACCGCGGCGGCCCGCACCAGCTCCTGGGCCTGCCGTTTGCTGACCAGACGTGCTCCGCAACGGCGGTCGATCGCCTCAAGGGCGGTGTCGTAGGAACCGCGGCAGGCTTCCAGTACGGCGAGTCGTTGCAGGCCCAGGCTGTGCCGGCCACGCGGCAGGTTCAGTTCCCGGTCGGCCGGGCAGACGTTGGTCCGGCCCGGTGCGCGCAACGCGCACCGAGCCACGGTCACCGTTCCGACCATCGTGGCCAGTTGCCGCCGGTGGTTCTTCTCCAACCGGCTGCGGCCGTCGGCCAACGCGGCCCGGGACGAAGAGCTGAGGCCGCTGAGGGCCGCTTCCTCAACGCGGGCGCGAAGATCGAGATGGGCCTGCAGGAGGAGGCGGCCCAGCTCCCGGGCTCCCGTCTCGGCGCTCTCCTCGACCTGGTCATGTGGCAACTGCAGGACCTCGGGGCTGGAGAGGGAGGAGATGAGGAAAGTGAGGAAAGAAACGGTTCGGGCAAAGGGGTCAGCCGCCGTGGCGGCCTCATACGCTCCGTTCATCGGGCTCTCACCTTCGGGTGTCGACTGGGTGGCACCTTCGACGCTAGGGGCGAGGGCCCGATGCCACACCGGCGCGGCGGCGTCCGGCAGCCGGTCCATCCCGCTCCGGCGCACCCGAACCCGCCGGATTGCCGCCCCGCGCAGCGAACAGTCCCGGACCCGGTTCCTGAAGCCAGTCCCGCTCCACCAGCCGTTTCAGCTTCGACCGGAACCCCTCCACCTTGCTCTTGTCCGTCGACAGCCCCAGCACCGCGCAGAGTTGGTGTGCGCGCATCGGATGCACCGCGTCCCGGAGCACCTCGACGATGTCCTGGTACGCATCCGGCAGCACCCCGGCCTCCAGCTCGGGCGACCACTGCGGCACCAGCTTCACCCCGACCGGCGAGCCCACCGAGAAACGCTCCTCCGCTCCTGCTTCCGGCGGTTCCTCCGGCCCACCCGGCACCGGGACCACCTCCGGCTCCCCGACCGCCTCCCCACCCGACAAGATCTCCGACATCGTCTCCCGGGTGATCTCCAGCCGTGAAAGCACCGCCTCCTGCTCGGTCAGACTCTCGGACAACTCCGCGATCCGAGCCTGCAGTTCGTCGATCCGCTCCCGCGCGGCAGCCTCCCGCCGCTCGATCTCCTCCAGCCACGACACCATCGCCGCCACCCCCGGAATCCGGTCACCCGACACCACGACCATCGAGCAACTACACCCCGGTCAGCAACCACGCAGGTCAAGACACCTCACTGGAGAAGAGCCACACCCTTCGGCTTTGGGTGCTCTGCATGGAGCATGCGGTGAGGAGCAGCCCTGCGCCGGCGAGGACGACGGCTGCGGTGCGGGTGTGGTTCACGCAATATGGATTGACGAGGGGAACCTCAACAACTCCCAGGAGTATCAGCAGGTCAACCATGTGGTGATCAACTCTGGCGGGAGGGCTATTGGCCGGGACGGAAAGCCGATCGAGGGTTCCATCAAGGAGAATCCCGCGTCGCACATCCCGCTCACGGACTGGCTCAAGTGGAAGGAATGCAACAAGCCGTGAAGTCTGCTCAGGTGAAGTTGCCGGAGATGAGGGCGGAGGGCATCTCGGCTCTCCGGGCGCTGTCGGACCCGGATTATCAGCAGCGGGTATGGATCGACCGGATCTATCCGAAGCCGAACTTCTACGACGACTTCACGCTCAACGTGAACACCCTCTACGACGACACCACCGTGCTTGCGGACCCTGAAGCCGCCCTCGGGTACACGCTGGCGTCGGAGGCCGAGGTGAGGGCGATGAGGATGCTGGCCGACGCTCTGGACTCGGCGCTGGAGTCGGTTGGCCGCGCTGCGTCGGATGCCGAGTTCATGGCCTCTGGGTCCTGGCCCGGGGTCGTAGCGTCCGCTCGGGATGCACTGGCCACACTGACTGAGTGGAGCGAGTTCGCTCGGTCTGCCCGACACGCGCAGGCGGTCCGCGCGGCTTTCCCGGGGAGCTGCCGTCGCCGGCTGCTGAGAGCTTCACCAGTCTGACCTCGCACGCAATCGCCGCAGATCCACGCCCTGCCGAGGATGCGCGGGGTCGTGGGCAGGTACAGGCGGAAGTCCGCCGGGATCCGCTGGGATGATCGTGTCCCCTCATCGGGTGAGATCCGGTCCGGGCCGGTCGGAGGGGTGCGCGCTGCACATACCGTGCAACGGTGGCTCACCAGGCATTACTTCTCGCATTGGCCGTCCCCGGTAAGGGAGTTGGCCCGGCTCCCGGGCGGGTCGTCCCTGGCGCACCGCCTGATCGGCCGTCTCTTGGGCGGAGGTGCACGCCGGTCTGGGACCGCGCGGGTCTCACCGGGCAGCGGTGATGTTGGCTCTGGCGGTGGGCTGTGGACGACACCGGCGACTGGTGCTGTTGGTGTGGCTGGCGCTCCTCGTCGCGGGACTGGCTGCGGCGGGTCCCGTCTTCGGGCGTCTCGATCAACGCCCTTTGGGCGTTGCCGAGCACGAGTCGGGCCGGGGCTACCGGGTCCTGGGGGCCGCCCGGAGCCATGACGAGCAGATCGACGCGGTCGCCGCCGGAGTGCCGGTGGACGATGCCGCGTTCCGCGCGGAGCTCGCCTCGGCCCGGCGTGACCTGTCCACGGTGGCCGGGGTGGTCGCCGTCATCGCCCCGACCACCGCACCCGCGCGGGGCGCGACGGTCTCCGCCGACGGGCGCGCGGCCCTGGTCAGTGTCCAGTTGGCGCGCGGCCTGTCCCGGGCCCGCCGGGCGGAGGCCGAATGGACTACGAAGTGCTCCTGCTGGCCCGGGTCCAGGAGGCATTTGCCCAGAGTGGTGACAACGACCGCGCGGTCGAGCTCGGCGTGCAGCGCTCGGCCCGTATCATCACCTCCTCGGCGGCGCTGATGTGCCTCGTCTTTGCCGGGTTCGCCACCGGGGAACTCATCGCGGTCAAACAGCTCGCCCTCGCTCTGATCATCGTCGTCGTCATCGACGCCACCCTCGTGCGCTGTCTCCTGGTACCCGCCACGATGACACTGCTCGGCAACGCCAACTGGTGGGCACCGCAATCCGTGCGGCGCGTTCTGGAGAAGTCCGGACACGCCACGGCGATGCATCGCCCGCCTCCGCCCGGTACGGGTGTTGAGCGCCGCGAGGACGGAGAGGCTGACGCGTCCGCTCGCTCCACTCGATGGGTGTGAGGAACCGGCACTTGGCAGCGTAGGGCTCGTGCTGGCCTGTGCCCGGGGCGGGCGTCTGCCTGGCCAGGCTGTCGGGTATCGGCTCCAAGGCATGCGAGACCTGGCCTGTTTCGTCCGGATAGGTCCCGGTCATTGTGAACGGATTCTGCGTGGGGTGCCAGAGCTATGGATGGGAGCGGATCAGTTTCGTGGGGCGTGGGGGATGGTGACGGGACGCTCGTGCGGTGCGTGTGTGGCGAGTGCGTCAGGTGAGGCGGATCCGGGTGGGCCAACAGTGTGGCAGGGAACCGTGGTTGGCTTACCGGACGCCCTATCGCGCGGCCCGGCCATGGGATGAGTCTTGGTCCGGCACAACCAAGGCCGGGCAGGTCGCGGCACGGGAGTGAGTGAGTTCGGGAAGACGTGGCCGGTCATCCGGTGCGCGATGGGAGCCGGGGTTGGTTCTCGGCGTTCGCCTCTCCCCGTTCCGCGCAAACCATCCTGCCGTAGGCGTGTCGCGTGCCGTCGAGGTGTGCCCGTGAGGTTCGTGCTGTCTGGAGCGAAAGGACGACTCCTGTGATGGATGCCGATGCCGCGAGCGCGGAGGGAACGGTGATGAGTGACATCGATGTCGCACTGGCCCCGGCCCCCGCTCCGTCCATCTACACGGTGGCGGGTGACGGCGCCGCTGATTTCTCCGGTGACGACGGGCCCGCTGTCAAGGCGGCTCTCCACGGGCCCCAGGGTGTGGCTCTGGATTCGGACGGCAACGTCTACATCGCCGATACCTCGAACCAGCGGATCCGGAAGGTGGACGCGAAGACCCAGACCATCACCACCGTCGCGGGCAACGGCACTCGGGACTTCACCGGCGATGGCGGGCCGGCCGTCGATGCCACCTTCAGCTCCCCCAGGGGCCTGGCGGTGGATGCCGACGGCAACCTCTACATCGCGGACTACTACAACAACGCCGTGCGCAGGGTGGACGCCAAATCCCAGGTCGTGACCACCGTCGCGGGAACCGGCGGCGTCATGGCGTTCTCCGGTGACGGAGGGCCTGCCGTCAAAGCCTCTCTCGCCGGTCCCCATGGTGTGGCGGTGGACGGTGACGGCAACCTCTACGTCGCTGACAACTCGAACCAGCGGATCCGGAAGGTGGACGCGAAGACCCAGACCATCACCACCGTCGCGGGCGGGTACACCTACGGCTTCTACGGCGACGGAGGGCCCGCCACCAGTGCCGTCTTCGACTATCCGGACGATGTCGCGGTGGACGGTGACGGCAACCTCTACATCGCCGACCGCAACAACAATCGAGTCCGGAGGGTCGACGCGAAGACCCAGATCATCACCACCGTCGCGGGCAACGGCCACTACGGTTCGGACGGCGATGGCGGCCCGGCCGTCAAGGCGTCACTCGGTCGTCCGACCGGTGTGGCGGTGGATGCCGATGGCAACCTCTACATCGCCGACGACGTGCAGGAGCGGATCCGGCGGGTGGACGCGAAGACCCAGGTCATCTCGACGGTCGCGGGAAATGGCACCGAGGGCTTCACCGGTGACGACGGGCCGGCCACCAGTGCCACGCTCCACGACCCCGCAGCCGTGGCGGTGGACGGCAACGGCAACGTCTACATCGCCGACACCTCGAACCAGCGGATCCGGCGGGTGAACGGTATTCCAGACCCGGTTCAGTTCTCGGTCTCACCGGGCGGGCCACCGGATGTGACGCTGACGCACGGTGGCGAGATCCGCTATCCGGGCGTGCGCCTGCTCGGCGGCCAGGACGGCACGGTCACGCAGAACGTCCGCGTGGACCTTCCCGGCAGGGGTCTGCAGTTCGTCGCCGAGGGCAACCCCGGATTCCAGCTGACCGTGCAGGGCATCGGCCGTGAGCCGGTGCACTTCATCGGCACGCTGTCCCCGGACGGGCAGACCCTCACCTTCGAGGACGTAGAACTGCCCCTGTCAACACAGGGGCCGGCCTTGGCCTGGGTCGCCGTGAAGGCACTCCCCGACGCCCCGCTGGGCGACACAGCCCTCAACTTCCGTGTGGGTGATCGCACTTCGCCTTCCACGCCGATCCATGTCGAGGGCCGGGTCACGTTCTCGGTCGGGCCGGGCGGGCCGCCGGATGTGACGCTGACGCGCTCCGGCGAGGTCCGCTACCCGGGCGTGGAGCTGTACTCCGAGGAAGACGGCACCGTCGCCGAGCAGAGCGTCCGTGTGACCCTCCCCCGGGCACGGGGCCTGCAGTTCGTCGCCGAGGGCAATTCCTTGTACCGGCTGACGGTGCAGGCCGCCGGTCACGAGGAATCGGTGTCCTACGTCGGGACGCTGTACCCGGACGGGCAGAGCCTCACCTTCGACAGCGTCGACCCGGCTCTGTCCGGGAAGGGCTCGACGTCGAGGGCGTGGGTCGCCGTCAGGGCGACGTCCGACGCCCCGCTCGGAGTTGACGCCCTGACCTTCCGCGTGGGCGACCAGACCTCGCCGTCCACACCTGTCCACGTCGTGGACCAGTAGGCCGCGTTGTCGTCCGCCCTTCCGGCCGGAAGGGCGGACGACGCGGGACGTCCCGCACACCTCGGGAGGCCGCCGGCGGGCGGCATTCCGGCCGGCGCCCGCCCCTTTCCCGGGCCGCAGCCCTCCCGATTCCCAGCCGTTGCCATCAACCGGCAAGGAGCCGAACATGACCACTTCCGCGACGCCCCAGGACGACCGCAACAAGGACCCTGAATGGACCGGCATCCACACCCTCGGCCACGCGAACCGCTTCGCCGTGTGGGACAGCGAGTTCCGCTACGACGGCCGGATTCGCGTCCCGATGGGCGTGAAGATCAGTCAGGTCCGCTATTCGTACACCGGCAACGGCCAGGCGGACATGAACGCCGCCGAGCTTCCGCGCGGGCGTAGCGGCATCGACCAGCAGTACGAGGTCATCGACCTCACCTTCCTCGCGGACAGCGACCTCATCACCTTCACCCTCCGCGGGGACCTGAACGTCGATGCCGACCCGCGCCCGGCCTACAGCCGCAAGTATCAGATCCGCGTCGACGTCACCCTCGACAACGGGGACGTCCGCACGGCGAACCCGGAGATCGACGTGCTCGCCGGAGCCTGGCAGCGCAGCGATCCGGAGATGGTGGGCAGGCCGTTCGTCCGGCTGCCCTACGACTACAACTGGGGCGGCACGCCCAACAGCCAGGCCGGCTTCGGCCACGTCTCGGACAACGGCCGCATCCCCGGCGACAAATTCATCATCGACCTGGTCAACCTGCGTCAGGACGAACAGGGAGTGGCGGGCAACAACAGCGACCACGTGTACTACCAGCTGGTCCACGAGGACGGCACCCCGTCCCGCTACACCCCGACTCCGCAGCTGCAGAAGGCGGAGGGCCATCGGGACAGCGGCACGGGCCGCAAGGTGGTGCTGCCCGCCATCGACCTGCGGCAGCTGGGCGACAAGCCGGGCTACTACCGGTTCCTGGTCTGGCCGCAGGCCGCCAACCCCGACGGCACGACCAGCAACCTGAGCTGGGACCCCGCCAAGGCCGAGGACGCCTTCCAGCTCGGCAGCGTCTACTACCGCTACGCGGCAACCCGTGCCGGCGGCCAGTTCTCGGTGTCGCCCGGAGGACCGGTCCAGCTCAGGCGCGCCGGCCAAATCGGCTACGCCGGAGTGGAACTGCGGGCCGGCGACGACGGAACCATCCCCGCGCAGACGGTCCGCGTGACCGTCCCCCAGGGGAAGGGGCTGCGGTTGTCCGGCCAGTTGATCGTGGGCACCATGCAGGGCTCCAACTGGCAGCAAACGGGCTCCTACACGGGGACGTGGTCCCAGGACGGGCAGACCCTGACCTTCGACAAGGTCAATCTGTCGCTGTCCGGGACCGGTTCGAAGTCCGGTGTACTGGTCGAGGTGACCGCCTCCGCCGATGCTCCGCTGGGCGACACGAGCCTGACCTTCCAGGTGGGCGACCAGACCTCGGCGTCCTCGCCCATCCGCGTCATCAGCCGCTAGGCCGGCAGTCGAAGCGTTCCCGGCGGCAGGCCGCGAAGAGCACCACCGCCCGCAGGGCCTGGCCGCACTGAGGCCAGGCCCTGCGGATTCCCGAGCGGACAGCCCTGGGCTCGTCCCTGCCAGGTCTTCGCAACACCCCTCATCGGAAAGGAAGTACGCCCACGTGGACACGGTGGCATCCCGCCCACACCGGTCGACCGCGCCCCCCAGGAAGTCACGCAGCATGTCCATCGCGGCCCGGGTGTACGGATATCCACCGGCCCACAACGCGGGCTCCGAATGGATGCTCCACTCCATGCTTCGCCCGCTGGCCGACCGCGGCCACCGGGTGACGGTCTGGCTCTCCCACCCCGGCAGCATCGAGAAGAGCTATGAGATCGACGGGGTCCGAGTCGTGCCGTACCAAGAAGGAGCGGACTTCGCCGCCCACGCGCAGAGCGCCGATGTGCTGCTGTCCCACTTCGAGAACGTGCCCCTCGTATCCGGTCTCGCCCGGGCCCGCCGGATCCCCGTGGTCGTCATCTGCCACGACGACTTCGCCACGAGCTTCCACAACGCGGCCGGCGCCGACCTCGTCGTCTACAACAGCGAATGGATCCGGCGGGAAGGCGAAATCTTCTATGCCCGCTACCCCACGGAATTCCTGCCCCAGCGCACGATCGTCGTGCGCCCTCCCGTGCTCGCCGAGGAGTACCGCACCCGACCGGGGGAGTGCGCGACCCTGGTGAACCTCAACGCCGACAAGGGCGGCGACCTCTTCTGGCAGATCGCCGCATGGACGCCGGAATGGACGTTCCTGGGCGTCCGCGGCGCCTACGGCCAGCAGATCATGCCGCCGCCCCGACTGCCCAACTGCGAAGTCGTCGACGGCGTACCCGGCAAGGAGATGAGCGCCCACGTCTACAGCCGCTCCCGGGTCATCCTCATGCCCAGCCTGTACGAATCCTGGGGACGCGTCGCGGTGGAGGCGTACGCATCCGGCATCCCGGTCATCGCCCACCCCACCCCCGGCCTCGTCGAATCCCTCGGCGAAGCCGGCATCTTCGCCTACCGCGACGACCTCAACGCCTGGACCCACGCCCTGATGTCACTCCGGGACCCCACCAACTGGGAACGGGCCTCCCGCCGCGCACGGGCACGCTCCGACGAACTGAGCGCGGCCCCCGACCTCGACCTCTGGTGCGAGGCCGTCGAGTCGCTGTACGACGCGGGGCGCCGCACCCCCTTCCGTACCCGCCGACTCGGCACACTCATCGACACCCGGCTGAACACCGAAGCGAGCCACGGCCCCGTGGACGGCGCACGGACCCTCCCCTGACCCCGCCGCGACGTGAGCGCCCGCACCCGTGCGCGCGCTCGGCTGACGGGGCCCCTTCGCGGGCGCCCGCGTCATCGTCCCGGCCAATCGGCGTGACAACACGGGGCATTCGTGGCGTCGTGGCCGTGAGGAACCAGCACGGACGCAGAACCGATGCGTCTGCTGCTAGGCGAAAAGCCATGCCCCGCCCAAGGGGCATGGCATGGCGTGGCGTTACGGGTCGGCGCAAGGGGTCAGGGGAGCCGCGCCTACGGCGCAGGACCTCCTTCGCCTGATCAGTGCACTGCGCCGGTGGAGTGTCGTCGACCCACATCAGGACAGGACAGGGCACACGTCCGGCACGTCCTCACCGGCATCGCGGCCCACGTCGGGGCCCCTGCGGGACACCACCCGCAGGGGCCCCGACTTCCCACTCAGATCCTGCTGCCCCTTCGCCCTGAAGCGCCGAGATCAGCGATGCACCGCGTACCGCAGAAGAGCCCGGTCGCAGTACCCCGGCTACTCAATTCAGCTTCAGCCGAGCGAGCACTCGGAACCCGCGGCGGTTATGCGACGCGTGCGGTGAGCGGTATCGGGGGCCGGCGGCCGATGATGGCCCTTCCGTCGCCGGATTGGGTGCCCGGCTGGGTGTCGGGCAGGGCGCGGATGCCGATGGTGTAGATCAGCGAGACGCGGTCGGTGGCGCCGGTGTTGAGGTGCGGGTTGGACGTGACGACCAGGATCTTGCCGTTGTCCTGGATGCGGGTGTCCATGGTGCCGGTGACGGCGGGCTGGGCCTGGTAGTAGCCGTAGGTGGCGGTGCCGGTGAAGGCGAAGCCGGTGGGGACGATGAAGTGCTGTTCGAGGGTGCCGGGGTTGACGGGCTGGTCGTTGACCGAGCGGATCTCCAGGTTGAACGTGGTGTTCTCGCCCGGTGCCATGGTGGAGGTTGATTCCTGGGTGGCGCGCAGGGCGCCTTCGTCCTGGGCGGTGCCGCTGATCCTTCCGGAGATCTGTACCGGTGTGTGGCGGCCGACGCTGGCGGTGCCGTTGTCGTACCGGCCGGGCAGGGCGTCGGTCCGGGCCTGGATGGGGATCGAGTAGATCACCGAACCGGTGTCGCTGGTCGTGGTGTTGACATGCGGGTTGGCCGTGATGACCAGGGACCGTCCGGTGTCCTCGATGTGGTGGGTGAGTGTGCCGGAGACCACGCCGTGGATTGTTTCGTAGTAGGCGTAGGTGGGCTGGCCGGAGAAGACGAAGCCCGACGGCGCGGTGTAGCGCTGGACGATGGTGCCGGGGTTGACCGGCTGGCCGGTGGCGGCGAGGTAGCGCATGGTGAAGACGGTCCGCTGGCCGGGCGCGACGTCCGGGATGGTGTTCTGGTAGATCGTCAGCGCGGTCTCGTCCGCCTCGGGGGCGGGCGTGATGACCGTGACGGGCAGGGTGTGGACGTTGTCCTTGAGGTTCAGGTCTCCGCCGTACTGGATCTCCAGGGTGGAGGAGTACACGCCGGGCGGGGTGGTGGCGGGGGCGATGACGCGGAAGACGCCGTCCAGGGAGCCGTTGTGGGCCAGCAGCTGCTGCCCGGTGAAGGTGCGGCTGAGGCGCCGGCCGGTGGTGCCCGGGCCGCCGGTCAGGCCCTCGGCCAGGGTGAGTACGACGGTCACGTACTGGCCGTCGGCCGGGTTGGGGCCGCGGCTGCGGATCCGGGCGCCGAGGTCGAACTCCCGGTCGCGCGGGACGGCGTAGGGGTTGACGACCTCGCCGTACAGGTCGGCCGAGGGCGGCGGCGGGGGCGTCATCTCGGCCACCGCCGTCACCCCGCGCACCCGCTGGTTGCTGACGTCGGCGATGTACAGGTTCCCGGCCCGGTCCAGCGTGACCCCGCTCGGGTTGTAGAGCCGAGTGGTCATGGCAGGTCCGCCGTCGTCCACGTATCCGGCGGTGCCGGTGCCCGCGACCGTGGTGATGGTGCCGTCCGAAGTGACCTTGCGGACCCGGTGATTGGCCGAGTCGGCGATGTACAGGCTGCCGCCTTCGTCGACGGTCACGTCGTAGGGGTAGTACAGACGGGTGGCAAGCGCGGGCCCGCCGTCCGAAACATACCCGCCTGTGCCGTTCCCGGCGACGGTGGTGATGAGACCGTTCGGGGTGACTTTGCGGATGCGGTGGTTGTGCCCGTCGGCGATGTACAGGCTTCCTTCGCCGTCCACGGCCAGGCCGGCGGGGTAGTACAGGCGGGTGGCGATGGCGGGTCCGCCGTCGGAGACGTACCCGGCGGTGCCGTTCCCGGCGACGGTGGTGATGAGACCGTTCGGGGTGACCTTGCGGACCCGGTGGTTGTACCGGTCGCCGATGTACAGGTTCCCGGCCCGGTCCACCGCCACCCCCCAGGGGTGGTAGAGCGGGGTGGCGATGGCGGGTCCGCCGTCGGAGACGTACCCCGCGGTGCCGTTCCCGGCGACGGTGGTGATGCGGCCATTCGGGGTGACCTTGCGGACGCGGTGGTTGTTGGTGTCGGCGATGTAGACGTTGCCCGCGTCGTCGACCGCCACACCGAAGGGATGGCTGAGCGGGGTGGCGACGGCGGGACCGCCGTCGGAGATGTACCCCGCGGTGCCGGTGCCCGCGACGGTGGTGATGGTGCCGTTCGGGGTGACCTTGCGGATACGGTGATTGGCGTAGTCGGCGATGTACAGGTTGCCGTTCTTGTCCGCCGCGACGCCGTAAGGGGCGTTGAGCCGGGTCAGCGGGCCGGGGCCGCCGTCGGAGACATACCCGGCGATACCGTTGCCCGCCACCGTGGCGATGGCGCCGTCGGCAAGCCCCGCGGGCTGCGGGCCGGCTCCGGTACTGGTTGCTGAGGTCATGGTCGGTGCTCCTGTCTCTGGGCGGAGAAAGCTCCACCGGGTGAGGAACAGCACGAGCGCGAGGCGGCCGATGGCCGCCTGTCTGTCGTCGCGTGCGCCCGGTCTGGCATCGGGCGCGGCACGGGCCGAGAAGGTTTAGAGCGAAACCACTACAACAAGGCTATCGATGTAAATCCTTGGAGGGAGCGGGCATACAGGCCATACCGTGTGCCGCACGTGCACGGTGAGCCGTCCCGCTATCCCAGGGGCCGGTAAACGGCGTCTCACCGGCACGGCTGGGCAGACCTGTGACACGAGAGGCGATGGAGCTCGGACAGGTTGACGCAATGCGTGCGAACAACATCCGCCACTGGCCTGTCCAAGGAGACCGGGTATTCACCTGCACCAACTGCGGTCTGACACCATGGACCGCGACCTCAACGCCGCGCGCAACATCGCACGGCACGCACACGTCGCCCCTGGTAGAGGGGAGACGGTAAACACGCCCATGGAGGGAGCAGAGGTCCCAACGCTCGCGAGCGCCAAGGGCAGCACCCCTCGAAGTGGGAAGACCCGGCCACAGTTGCCGGGCCACCCCGGAGGGGTAATCCTCCGGCCACCCGAACAACGCGTGCACCAACTTGCCGGCCAGCCAAACAGCTGATCGGCTCACAAGTCAACAGAGCGCAAAGCGCGTAAAGAACCGCAGGCCACGAAGTGTCCGCGCCACGCGTACACGGGTGGACCGACCGGCATAGAAGATCGGTTCGAGACGGCCTCGTCCACGCCATGCGTACACGGGTGGTACGTGGTGCTGGTCGACGAGTGGGACGCCGCCGGGTTGTTCGGGCTGAATAGCGAATAGGTCGGCCCTCGTCTCTCGGGGCGCGTGTCTCAGCTCGGCCTATGGCGTAAGGCGGTCTGGTGGCTTTGGTCCGGGCTTTGGTACTAGTGGGCGTACGTCCTTGACCAAGGAAACAAGGCCACCGTTCATCACCTCGCGGGGGCCGGACCCGGGGGAACATGGTGAGCGCTCAGAAGGACGACCCGCAGCAGGCAGTTGTCCTGATGCTGTACAAAAGGATCATGGCGGATGCGATCTTCTCATTCGAGGCTCGTGCCTGGCTGGATCGTGTGGTGGCTGCCGACGGACACCGTACGGAGGAGAATGCCAGGCTCCTGAGGGAGCTGCACAGTCACCTGCTGAGCAGCCGTCAGACGGACCCTGACTTGTATGAGCTCGGTGCCTCCCACCCGGCATTCAAGCCGGAGCCATCCGCCCCCGCCGCCCCTCCCGCTGCCTACCCTGTTCCGGACGCGGTGTGGGCTGTCGCAGGGGTGACGGTTTCCGCCGCGGTTCTGCCCTTCCTGCAGTCGCTCGCTTCGCAGGCCGGGCAGCAGGCTTTCGAAGCGGCACGGGCGACGGCCCGCCGTGTCATCAACCGGCACGCGGCTGAGGCACCCGCCATCCACCGCCGCAAGAAGGTGGTCGTCGAGGAGACAGCAGCTGGCCTGCGCTTCATTGTGCCGCCGGACCTTCCCGACGCGGCACTGGCTGCTCTCGCCGCCACCGACCTCGAAGCCCTGGCAGCACCCGTCGGCGACGGAGCGACCACGACGATCTCCTGGAACGAAACGACGCAGGAGTGGCAGCGAGAAGTCACTGACAGCTGAACAGTTCACAGCGCAACTCGATAGTGGAAAGGAGCCACGCTGGCCTGCGTGGCTCCTCGTTCGGCGGGTCGGCACTCACACCCAGGGTCCCGTTGCCGCGCAACGGGCGAGGGCAGTGCCTCCTGGCAGGGAGGTGCTCAGCCGACCAGGCTCCTGGCGGCTTCCGCTCAAGATCCAGCCCACCACCGATCTGGGAGGCGATGAAACGTTCCGGATCGTCAGCGCACACAGCGGGCTGTGCCTGGCGCTGAGCGAGCCCCCGGGCCGGTGACAGGGGCGGCGCTTGATGGTGCCCCGCCCGCGGCGGGGTGCTCCTTGCTGCTGCCGCATCACGCCGCGGCTCCCGTCCCCCGGCGCTCGACGGGCCGTGTCGGCCCGGTGCTGCGTGGGGACTCGCCTCTACCGGCGGGTGGGGGCCAGATCCTGGGGCGCCCCCACCCGCGTGGTCCAGGTCCTGCACGCAGCCGTTCGTGGCACTGCTTGCTCCACGCCACGGATGCTTGCCGAACTGGGGGCCACGCTCCTGTGATCGGGTAGGCCGTGAGAGGCCCGTGGGCAGAGCTGGGCTCCGCCCGGGACGCTGGCCTGGGTGTCACCCCGGCAACTTCCCTGACATCGGGCGCACTCCGCTCTCGGCCGCCGTGACGCTGTCTGACGGGTGCCGCCGGCACGGCCCCGGTGTTGCTGGACGTGGCACCGCCGCGGCCACGGGTGTTTGGGGGCAGGGGACCGGCTGAGCGGGGGAGTGGGGGCTGCGCGGCGAGGGTTGGTGATTCGGTCGGCCGGATCGTTGGTCACTGTGCGGCGGGTGCTCCCTGTGTGATGATCTTTGACTCAACGCGTGTTTCTGATCTGGGGGTTGGCCTGTGCTGATGGTGTCCGGCGTGAAGAAGCCGCTTGTCGTGGTGGCAGCTGCGGTCGTGCTGGCGGGCGGTGGGGCGGTCGTGACCTCGGCCGAGGCCCGCCAGCCGGCCACCGGCGGTGCGTCGGCGGCGGACAGCGGGAACGGCCGGGGGAGGGGACAGCGTCCGCTGGTGATTGCCCACCGGGCGGGGACGGCCGATTTCCCGGAGAACACCGTCAGGGCGATCCGGGGGGCGCTGGAGCAGAAGGTCGACATGATGTGGCTCAGCGTCCAGGTCAGCAAGGACGGGGTTCCGGTGCTGTACCGGCCCGGGGATCTGAGCGCCCTCACCAACGGCTCCGGCGCGGTGGCGGACAAGACAGCCCAGGAGCTGGCCCGGCTGAACGCCGGCTACCAGTTCAAGCAGGGCGACCGGTACCCCTACCGCGACCCGGCCCGTGCCACCCCGCTGCCCACTCTGGAGCAGGCCCTGCGGGCCCTGCCGCAGGACATGCCCGTGCTGCTGGACGTGAAGTCGGACAACACCGAGCTGGTGGTGCCCGCCCTGAGGAAGACCCTCGATACCCTCGCCGGCGAGGGTGTCACCACCTGGCAGCGGATCCGGTTCTACTCGACCGAGAAGAAGAACCTCGACGCCCTCGCCGACCGCCCCGACGCCAGGATCTTCGAGGACCGGGACACCACCCGTACCCGGCTTGCGGTCTCCCGCCTGACAGGGGAGTGCCAGGCACCCCCGGCCCGGGGCACCTGGGCGGCGTTCGAACTGCGCCGTGATGTCACCGTGGAGGAGAAGTTCACTCTCGGCACCGGCCGCAGCCCGGTCAGGCAGGCCCTGATGTGGGACAAGCCGGCCGTCGCCTGCTTTCGCACCCACCCCGCCGTCGACATCACCCTCATCGGCATCAACACCAAGGACGATTACCAGACCGCGATGAAACTCGGCGCGAACGCCGTCCTCGCCGACTCTCCCAAGGACATGATGAAAATCAAGAACACCCTCCCGCCCCTGGCCGACTGACTGAGACACATCCCTCGGCCCGCGGGCGCCGTCGGCGGCGGACCGCGTCCGCCGGCTCATCGAGACGCCGGTTGTGTGCCACGGTCACGGGGGCGACCGGCAGCCCTGAGGGGAGGGGGGCTGTCCTTCCCGGGCGCTGGCGCATTTTGCCCTGTCCGCCCCAGGCAAGATCGTTTAGCTTTCGGGGGAGTGGCTGCGGCGCGGCAGGCAGCGGGCCTGCGGTGCCGCGCGAGGGAGGGTCTGGTTCGGCATGAGTGAGTACTTCTTCTACGTCGCCCATCACGGCACCGGGGTGAACGCCAACGGCGTCTCGGCCGTTGACCCTGCCAGCGGGCAGATCCACGCCACGGTGTCGCTCGGTGCGCCCGGGGTCCGTGACCTGGTCGCCGTCCCCGGCTCGGCGCTGCTGTATGCGCTGGTGGACGACGAGGTGGAGATCCGTGTCATCGACGTGGCGTCGCTGGCGGTGGTCGCGGCCGTCAACATGGACGCCGAGGAGACCTGGTTCACCCGGCGCGGGAGCAGGAGGATCACCTCGCTGGCCGTCTCCCGGGACGGGAGCCGCCTGTACGCCGGGTACAGCAAGGGCATCGTCGAGATCGACACCACTACCCGCACGCCGGTCCGTACCCTCCTGGCGGGCGAGGAGATCGAGTACCTGTGTGCCTCGCCGGACGGCACCCGCCTGTATGCGACGGACTGCTACAGCGTCTTCGCGGTCGACCTTGCCACCGGCGAGCATCACGTCAGTGACCTGGCGAAGGAGGGGGGCCGTCTGGCGCTGTCCCCCGACGGAAGCCGTCTGTACTCATGCAACGACGACGTCCCGCAGCAGCACGGCTCATGGCCCGAGCTGCACGCACTGGACACCGACACCCTCCAGGTGACCGCAAGGTGTCGTGATGTGTCTGATCTGCGGGATGTGGCGGTTCTGCCGGACGGGAAACGGCTCCTGGCGATAGAGAAGGACCACGTCTCGGTCCGGGACGCGGCCACGCTGCAGGAGATGGGCGTCTTCTTCGCCGGCGGGCACCGCGGGATCCTGTCCCCGGACGGCGAACTCCTGTGCACCGTAGGCGACACCGAAGCCCGGCTCATCCCCGCCACCGCCAACGAGGACGATGACCCGCGCGTGGTGACGCTGCCCGGGACAGCGGTCGCGGTCACCACCGGCGCCCCGGTCGGAGCACCCGCGACCCGGCTGAGCGTGACCAACGGCCGTGTCCTGGTCCCCGTCACCGTGCCCGGCCTCACCGCCCACCTCGTCACCGACACCGCAACCCCCGTCAGCGGCGCACCCGTACGGTTCGTCTCCGCCGGAGGACTGGACCTGGGCACCGCCACCACCGACGCCACCGGTCACGCCACTCACACCGCCAGCCTGCTCCTGCCCCTGGACCCTGCCACGGGAAGCATCGACACCAGCGCCCTGACCGGCCCGTACACCGCGACCTACCGGGGCACCCCCGCCTACAAGAACACCCAGGCCACCGGCACCATCACCCTCACCTGACAACAGGCCCCATCGAGCGGGACGCCTCCGCACCGGCGCCGGGGGAGCGCACTGCCATGCTGGCCGGGTGACGCACCCCGCGCACCGCCCCGGTCTTCGCGCCGCCGATCCCCGGCGTCCTACGGGTCTGCACGACTGGCTGGTGTGCTTCCGGCCATGTTGGGGGGCTGGCGTGGCGGGATCCGGCCGGGATGATTCCGGAGTGCTCCGGTGGGGATACGTTCGGTTACATCGTGGTCGCTGTGCGGCCGTCTCGCCGGAGCGGTGAAGTGGGGTGCCGGGGTCTGGTGGTCGTTGAGGCTGTGCAGGGTGCCGGTGCCTGCTCCCGTTCCTTGTCCTCTGGAGCGCCCCTGTGTCACCCGCACCCGGTGTCTATGTCGAAGAGGTCCTCGGCCTCGGTCTCACGGTTCCGACGGGCCTGACCGCCGTCCCGGCCTTCATCGGCGACTTCGCCGACGTCCCCGACGGAGCGGCTGTCGTGTCGAGCTGGCTCGACTACCTGGACAGGTTCCCCGCCGCCAAGGACGACGCCACGGGCTTGCTGGCGAGCGCGCTGCGCGGCTACTTCCAAAACGGCGGGGGGCGTTGCTACCTGGTCTCCACCAGTGGCCGCACCCTGGAGGCGGCGCTGGCGGACGTGGAGAAGTTTCCGGACGTCACCATGCTGGTTGCCCCTGGCCTGTGGGACCAGGGCGCGGAGACGGCCGGGCGGTGGGCGCAGGCGCTGACCGAGTACGCGGCCGGACACCAGGCCATGGCCATCCTGCACGTCGGCCGCGACCACACCCCCGAGCAGGCCAAGGCCGTCGCTGAAGCCTGGAACCTCGACGGGCGCTACGCAGCGGTCTACCACCCGTGGCTGCTGCCCGCGGGTGGGGGATCCACCGAAGCGGCGCCTCCCTCCCCCGTGGCGGCGGCCACCTGGTGCCGTTCGGACGCCGAACGGGGAGTGTGGAAGGCGCCGGCCAACATCACCCTGCGCGGCTACACCCCCTTGCAGAGTGTCTCCGACACCCAGCATGAAGAGGGCCAGCCGGTGAACTTCATCCGCGAGTTCAGGGGCGCGGGCACGGTGGCGTGGGGTGCTCGCACCATGGCTGCCGAGGACGACCGCGACTCGCGGTACATCCCCGTCCGGCGCCTGCTCAACAGCGTGGAGCGCGACGTGACGGCGGCGCTCAGGTTCACCATCTTCGAACCCAACACCCAAGCGACCTGGGAGCGGGCAGGGTCAGCCATCGAGACCTACCTGCACAACATCTGGCATCAGGGCGGCCTCCAGGGCAACAGTCCAGAACAGGGGTACTTCGTCCAGATCGGCGAGGGCATCACGATGAACCGGGACGACATCGCGGCGGGCCGCCTCATCGTCAAAATCGGCCTCGCCGCACTGCGCCCCGCCGAGTTCATCATCCTGCAGTTCACCCAGGAGGTAGGCCAGGGCTGAGACCTCGGGGCCAACAGGCCAGGACCAGGACTGCTCTCGCCCCGCGCCCGTGAGCCGCCGCCGACCGGGCATGGAGAAAGCCCCGCGACGAGGCTCACGGGACACGATCGTGAGACGAAGCACCCCTGGCCCCGAAGGAGACAGCCCCGAAACGGCCAGGCCATCAATTCGGAATAGGGTATTCCGAATTGGAACCTATATGCGACCCCGTGGGGAGTTGGGGTCGCGCGGTCACGGGGTGTCAGCGCGGTGCCGGGCCGCCTTGCGGCCCTTGGCGGGGGCCGGATACGACTCAGGCCCCGCTACGGCTGCGGGGCCCTGAGCCTGTGCACCTCACTGGGGGGTGTGAGGCGAGTGGTTCAACGAGTTCCTGGCCGACCGGTTCCGGGCGGCGACTGCTGCTGCGGTACGTCTCTGGCGGGGGCGGTGTGGGGTGCCCGGGGGTGGGGGTGTCCGGGACGGACGTTCCGTCACGGGCAGGGTTGCCAGCCATCCACCCCGGACGGGTGCCAGCGTAGTGACGGGTTGCCGAGAGGGGCAGGCGGACAGCCCGTCGGCCTAAGGGCGGGTCGGTGTCCCGGCCCGCCCTGTTTCCTGGGCGTGGATCAGTCCCGCTCTGCCGGTGATGTCGGCGCGCTGGCGGCGTTCTTCCGCTCCTCCTGGCAGCGCTTGATCTCCGTTGCGGTCAGCGGGCCGGTGCGCTGGTAGGTGCGGTCGGGCTTGGTGGAGTCGGGGCAGTCGAAGGTGCCGGTGATGACGAGCTTGCTGCCCGCCTCGTCGGTGATGGTGAAGGTGCCGGTCCCCTTCGCGCGGGATTCTTGGAACTCGATCCAGGATGACTCCCCGGGCTGGACCGGCTCGCTGATCGACCTGCGGAGCGTCGGGGGCGTCCACTTCAGGGAGGTGGGCTGCCGGGCCGTGGACGGCTTGCCCGCCGCGGTGAACTCCGCAGAACTGGTAGAGGGGAGTTCCAGGGGCCGTTGGTGTGTCATCGGGTTGCGGGTGCAGTTGAGGTAGGGCTCGCCGACCATCCGGGCCGGGGCGTAGTACTGGGAGGGCTCGCTGGCGTCAAGGGAGAAGGTCACCTTCCAGGTGCCCTCGGCGTCCTGGCACACGCCCTGAATGTCGTTGAGCTGCACGCGTTGCGTCCTGTTCTCGGGAGACAGCGTTACCGCCCGCATGCTGCCCAGCCACCCAAAGTGCGCACACACGAAGAACGAAAACAGGACAGGCGAGTGGCGCATAGTCGCGGAGTCTGAGGGTTTCCGGATATGTGTCCGAGGTGGTGCTCGGTTGGGTGTTTGTCAGCAGCGGGCCGGCGGTGCCGGTGCCCGGGAGCACGGGGTCCCGGGGCCATGCCGTTCCCCGGGACTCCTGTGCAGTTCCACTTCTTTGACCGCCAGGTTCAACGACGGGCTGCGGCTGCGGTCACCGTGACGGCTTGCATCCAGTCGATGCCGAGGTCGGCGAGCTGGGCGAGTTGCTGTTCGTTGAGTCGCGGCGGTTCTTCTGGTTGGACACCCATACTCCGAGCCGCACGTCGTGCTCGTGGCCGTGGACGGCGATCCGTTCGGTGTGCTGACGCGGAATGACGGTCCGCTGCTCACGGTGGACGTACTGCGCAACTGAGGATTTCGTGTCGGGGTGACACGGTGATCGGGGAGGAGTGGCCCTGGATGCTTGAGCGGTGCGGGCTGTGACCGGCAGGCTCTACGGGCTTTGGCGGTGGGCCTGGAGACTCGCGGTACGTGGCGGCCCGGACCGGCCTCGCATCGCCACTTACCGGCTAGCGGTGGTTTGTTAGACGGGGCGGTAGAGGCCGAGAGGTCTGCCGGTGGCGACGGTGTTGAGGAGGGCTTGGAGTTCGGCGGGCGGGGGCTTCGTCGACCATGCCCGCCAGTAGCGTTGCAGCGTGGCCCAGGGCGTCAGCCAGCCACGGACGGCCCGGACGGCTCGGGGCCAGCAGGCCGGCTGGGGCTGCTGGGACTCGGGTCCGCCCCCTCTCTGCCGCTCCTGATGGTGTGTCAGGCCCGGGTGCCGGGGCGGCGGGTGTAGGTGTGAGTGGGGCGAACCAGGTGTTCCAGCAGAAGCTGAACGCGCAGTTCACGAGGGTCTGGTGGCGGCGGATGGCGGTGTCGGAGCGGACCTGGAAGTCGGCCCATCCGAGTTCGTCCTTGACCTGTTTGTAGCTCTGCTCGACCCAGTGCCGCAGTCCGTAGAGTCTGACTACTTCGGTCAGGTCGGCGGTCGCATGCCGGCTGAGCTGTTCGCGTGGTGAGCTGGGCCGGGGCAGGTTGGTGGCCAGGTACCAGGTGGACGTCTCGGGCAGGGTTGCGGGGTCGGTGGTGGCCACCACCAGCCGGACCATGCCGTCGGGTCCCCACCAGCCGAGCCTGGCATCGGCGGCCCACCAGGTGGCGGAGCGTCCGCCGCGGAAGGTGCGGGTGACCGGCTGCCAGTCGCCCGGCTCTTCGGGGCCGTGCCAGGCCAGTTCACGGGCGGCGTCCACGGGCCGGAAGGCGTCCTTGTACTGCCAGGTGCCGTGGCCGCGCTTGAGGGCCATCACGAACGGCAGGTGAGCGTCCCACAGTTCAGCGCGGAAGCAGGTGTGATCGCCGTAGGCACAGTCGGCGACAACCGCCCGGAAGGACACCCCCACCTCCGCGGCATGACAGGCCAGTGCGGCCCCGATCTGCAGCTTCGTGCGGAAACCCGGGTCGTTCCTCCCGCCGGGGAAGTGGTGCGCGGGGGTATAGGGCACCGCGTGCAGTGGGTAGTAGACGCGCTCGTCGGCCCAGCAGGTGGTCACCGTGACCACCCCGCGGTCGATCTTCCCGACCGAGCCCAGGTACTGCTTGCCCACATGCGCGGTCGCCGACCCGTCCTTGCGGTCCCCGGAATCGTCGACCACCAGCACCCCCATCCCATGCGGCGCGGTCGCCGGATCCGTCAGCAGCAGCTCCAGACGGCGCGCGTTGACCTGCTCGTGGTCCCAGGTCGACTCCGAGAGGAAGAACTGCAGCCGCTGCACCGCCGCATGCTGGGCACCCACCACCGGTTCGGCCCCGGCCAGGCAGGTCAGGGTCTTGTTCCGGTCCCGCGGCAGCAGCAGGCCGGCCAGATACTCACGGAACCCACGCCGCTGGGCCAGCGTCCCGAAGAGCCCATCGAAGCAGGCGGCATAGCCTTCCAATGGACCGGGTGCGGGCGGGCACGGCAGCCGCTTCGTCATCTCAAGCTCCATTGAGGCGAGTTGAGGCTCTCACTTCCGGCGTACTACCGCCACGACCCGCCGTCAACAAACCACCGCTAGGAACGAACAGGTGTTGCGGATCGATTGGGCCAATCCGCAGTGAGGGTCTATTGGTACGCGGACTGGTCCGTTTGTCCCTGGCCTACCCGGACAGGGGGCGGGATGGTGGGCGGGCACGACGCGGAACACCCAGACGGTCATCTCAGGTGATCGCACGGCTTGGTGGCATGCGCCGGTCCTGGTCCCCGGGCGGTATGCCCCCAGTCCCCGTACATCGCAGCAATGCCGGCCCGTGCCACGACGGCATCCCGGCCCTGCCGGGCCCTGCCGCGCCATCGGCCGGCGGAATCGGAGTGCCCCGTGTCTTCGAACCTTTCTGCCCGCCGGCCTCGCGTGCGGCTGTTGCGGAGACTGGCCGTCCTGTTCTCGGCGGCCGTGCTGAGCGCGGCCGGACTGCTGGCGGCGGCCGGTCCGGCGCATGCGGACGCCGTCGTCCAGATCACCGACTCGGCTGACCCCGTCCCGGTCAACACCTCCTACAACTACGTCGTCACGATCCCCAATACGGGCCCGAACGACCAGCCCTACTTCGTCACCGTCGACCTCACCGGGGCGGCGGCGACCTTCACCGGCTACTCCGTCGACAACCCCCTCGTCTTCTGCACGCTGTCCGGTGCCCATGCGTCCTGCAGCAGCCCCGTCCCCCACTACCCCACGGCCGCCATCACCCTGAACGTGCTGCCCACCGCCGCTGGAACGGTCATCGCCAGTACCGCCGTGTCCGGAGACATCACCGGCTCCGACAGCACGACCACCACCATCACCGGCGCGACGTTCGCCTTCTCCGGGTTCTTCCAGCCGGTCGACAACCCGCCGACCGTCAACACGATGAAGGCCGGACGGGCCGTGCCGGTCAAGTTCAGCCTCCACGGGAACCAGGGCCTGAACATCTTCGCGTCCGGCTACCCCGTCTCGCAGAACGTCACCTGCACCACCGGTGCCCCTCTCGACCCCGTCGAAGAGACCACCGGCGCCGGCCAGTCCAGCCTCTCCTACGACGCGGCCAGCGACACCTACACCTACGTGTGGAAGACCGACAGCGCCTGGCAGAACACCTGCCGCACCTTCGACCTGAAGCTGAGCGACAGCACCGACCACACCGCCAACTTCAAGTTCAGCTGACCCACCGGAAAACCGCCTGGCCCGGCCTCCACCGCCAACAGGCCCCGCCTGAAGGACAGATGACCCAACCGGGCGGCCCAGAGCACACCGGCGGCCGGCCCGGGGCACTGCGTCCCCGGCCGGCCGCATCCCCGTGCCCACCCGGGGCATGACGGCATGGATCCTCCAGTCGGGTCGTGCGCATGGCTCGCTCGACCCGCCACCGCTCTGCCAGGACGGCGAGGGAGTGTGCCACGAGGGCCTCCTCGAACTGGCCGCCTCCACCGCGCCGGTTCAGCGGCAGCCTTCCGCTTCCCGGCAGGTTCGGCCTCCATGTCACCTACAGGGGTGAACCTGTGGCCCGTCGGGCCTTCCCCGCGCATGCACGGCCGGCGGTGGGAAGGCTGGTCTCTGTACGCGCAGTCTTGGGAGTTCGGAGGGGATGACGATGAGCGGTGACCTGTCCGGCGGGGTGGATGGTGCGGCTGGAGCACCGGGCACGGTGGTCCAGGCCGCCGGTGGCCGGCCCGAGGACGAGCCGGTGATCGCCAAGGCCAGGGGTCAGCGGCCGGCCGGTCTCACGGTCCCCCTGCCAGATCTCGTAGTGCGAGTCCATGTCGTAGAAGACGAACGCGTCCTGGGCGAACCCGATCGAGGCGCACTTCGGGCCGCTTCGGCAGTTGACCATGGCCAACTCGAACCACCCCAACCACATCGTCCAGACGCGGGAGTTGCATCGCTACCTGCCCTGGCGCAACTAGAACGGACGGCGTCCCGGCGTCCTGGCTGCCCAGCGCCGCGAACGGACCCTTGTCCGGAGCGAGAAAGGAGTTCGGTGCGACCCTCAGCGCTACAGTCCGGTCCCGATGCGACTGCCTGTCCCGCTCACTGAGCAGCCGACCCGTCGAAGCCCGTCGTGAAGCGGTCACGCCGCGACGTCACAACGGCCAGCACGCCAATGACTATCAACGACCATCCGCCCGAGACCGGTTCCAGCACTGACACCGGGATTCCAAGTGCCAGCAGGATCCATCCGGTCTCCGCGGGCACGATGCCCGTGGCGATCACGGACCTTCTGGCAAGGAGCCCAAGACCGAAGAAGGCAATTCCGCTGATCATGAACCACAGGGCCATCATGCGGGCGTCATCGTCGTTGCGGACCGTGTTCCACAGCCCGCCGGAGACGATGCCGCTCCAGTGCGAGAACGCCGCGACGACGCCCCCCCGTCATGTGCACCACAGCGGCAGCGAGCATCAGGCGGGGCACCCAGAGGCGGAGGCCTCCGGCGTTGGGCTTAGGGGATTCCGGGCGTGCGTAGGCATTCATGACGCTGTGTTCCTTCCGGATGAGGGACGCATCTCGGTCGCCTGCGAAGTCAGGAGGCCGGCCGACCCAGGAGCGGCATCAGCAGCTCGTACATGTCATGCAGCTCTGATGTCGGGAGCGGGGGCATGAGGTGCTCTGCCCCGATCAACATCAGATAGAGCAGCTTGGCCATTTGGTCCGGTCTGTCGCGACCGGCTTGTTCGCAGAGATGCCGCAAATATCCGATGCGGGTCGCGTCGACACGCTCCTGTATCCGCGCCGCTTCCGGATCCTGTTGCGCCCAGGCCCGCATCGCGACCTCCAGCGACGGACTGGCGCTCTTGGTCGCTTCCGCCAGGACCCTGTCCAGACGCTCCCTGGCCGGCAGCGCGTCGGACGCTTCCACCCCGTTGATGATCTCCGTGGTGCAGCTGGTCTCGAAGTGGTCGAGCAACTGGGTCCGATACTTCGGCATCGATCCGAAGTGGTGGTAGAAGGCGCCCTTCGACATGCCCATGCGCTCGCACAGCCGCTCCAGCGTGACCGCCGGGGCGCCCTGCTCCGCCAGCAGCGTCAAGCCTTGGCCCAGCCATGCCGATCTCTCCGTGCTCACCCTGCCCCCTTCTCCATACCATAATGTTTGGTATGGAACCTAGCAACAGGCGCGTCCGAAGCAAAGGGAGAGGGTGGCTTCGTAGGTGAGAACCAACGGATGTCATTTGTCGACGGGTTCGGATGTCGGCTGAGCCCGGACTAGGTCCGGGTGCTGGCGGGTTTTGATGTCACTCGGTTGACACCCGCTGAAGGCGCTTCAAGTGGAGCGGTCCTCGGCTTCGCCGAGGACCGAATGGCCAGCGTCTTCTCGGGCTTCATCCTGGATGACAACTCTCTCGTCAAGATGATCGGCTTCGCCCTGGCGACCGCCGTCCTCTTCGACGCGTTCGTGGTCCGGATGGCCATCGTCCCGGCCCTGTTCGCCCTGCTCGGCAGGTCGGCATGGTGGCTGCCGCGCTGGCTCGGCGCCGTCCTGCCCAACGTCGACGTCGAGGGGGAGAAGCTGGGCAAGTACCTGGCACCGGCTCCCGTGGCGTCCACAGCACGACGCGAGCACGAATACGTCGGCTGACAGTTCCTCAGTTCGTCCTCGCGGCCCGGCGGCTACCTGCCGCCGGGCCGACTGCCAGACGCCGCAGGAGAACGCCGAGGCGGAGGTGAAGGCGGCCACCCTCGACTGCATCGGCTGCCATTCCTCGTTCGTCGACAGGTCCGCCGGCGCTTGGGTAAGAACGCGAGAGAGCGTGGGTATGGCGGCTCGACGGAGGACTCGGTCCCGCAGCGCCGCCGCGTCGTCGATAGCCTCGTCGCGCACCTGGTCCACCAGGCGGTGGACGCCATCGTGGGTCCCATGAAACGTGGCTCGTCCCGGACACGCGTGGAGGAGCGAGGCGGTGCGTACGCGACCACCTATGAGACGACTTCGGCGACTGGTCAGGTGGCGGCGGCTCGTGCCCGGTGTCTGCGCACGGCGTCGCGATTGGCGCAGCGATGTGAGCAGTAGCGCTGTCGTCCGGTCCGCGAGGTGTCGGCGAAGGCCCTGCCGCACTCGATCACCTCGCAGCGCTGCAGCCGGTGCAGGCCCCGGCCCGCCAGATGCAGTGCGGTACCCACTGCGAACAGTGTGAACAGCACGGAGCCGAGCGGCTGTCCTGCGTCCCGGTAGTGCAGGTGCCAGCCGGTACCAGAGTGGGAGGTCAGTCGCGGGTAGGCGGCGGCCTCGGCCAGCATTCGGTTCAGCAGATCGGCGCGCTCCTGCTCTCCAGTGGCATCGACGATCCTCTCCCAGGCGTTCAGTGCAGCCTGGGAGCGACTCAGATCGTCCACTGTCACCCGCGCCTCGATCGTGAGCCCGGCGGCGCGGCAGCGGTCTGCCAGCTCACTTGCGCTCTCAGGCCGGCGGTTGGCCAGGTCCGCCGCCAGGTTCACCGCATCCTCGCCGTAAGGGTTGAGCTGCATAAGGTCATTACATCAGCGTTGTCGGCATGACACAACAAACCGCCCGACTCGCCGGATCCCAGGCCCGCAACCCGTGGCGCTATCGCTGGATCGTCCTGGGCATTGCCACCTTCACCCAGGCCGCGTCCGGCTTCTTCGTGGGTGGCCTCGGAGCGCTCGGCGTCCACCTGCAGAGCGCCCTGAACCTGAGTACGGCGCAGCTGGGTCTACTCGTTTCGGCAGCCCAACTGGTGCCGCTGGCCGGGTTGTTGCTGGTCGGTGAGCTCCTTGACCGCTACAGCGAGCGCTGGGTGGTCGGGACAGGGGCCGGCGTGGTCGCGCTGGCCCTGACCGCGGGGAGCCTGGCTCCGGGGTACAAAGCCCTGTTGATCGCACTCCTGGTGGTCGGTGCGGGATACAGCACCGTCCAGCCGGGCGGGAGCAAGTCGGTGGCCTCCTGGTTCGACGCGTCACAGCGCGGCTTAGCGATGGGCATCCGGCAGGCCGGGCTGCCGCTGGGAGCGGCGCTCGCCTCGGCGGTACTGCCGCTCGTCGCCGAGGAGTTCGGCTGGCGGGCGACGCTGTTGACCGGCGGCTTCGTCGCGCTCCTCGGAGCCGGCCTCTTCATGGGCTGCTACCGTCGGCCGCCCGCCGCGCCTGCCCAGCAGGACAAGGGACCGTCGGACCCGCTCGCATCGCAACTCCGCGCCTGGCTGCGCATGCTCCGTGAACCGTCCACGGTGAAGATCATGTTGTCGGGGACCAGTCTGATCTCGGTGCAGTGCGGCGTGGCCGTCCTGGCGGTGCTCCACCTCCACCAGGCGTCATCGGTCGGCGCCGGACCGGCTGCTCTGGTCCTGGTGGCCTCCCAGGGCGCGGGCGTTGCGGGCCGGATATGTCTGGCGGCCTGGAGCGACCGGAGCGGTTCCGGGCGATATGCCATCGTGCTGGTCTGCATGGTCGCTGTGATCGCCGGGCTGGTCGTGCTGATGACACCGGCCGGGCGGGCACCGGTCGTCGCTTCCGGCGTCTTCGTCTGGCTCGGCTTCTTCGGATTCGGCTGGTACGGCCCGTGGGTCGCATACGTCACCGAAGCGGCTCCACCGGGCAAGACCGGCTTTGCCCTGGGTCTGGCCATGTCCGTCAATCAGCTCGCCATCGTCACCGTGCCGCCCGTGCTCGGCCTGTTGGTCGACCTCACCAGCAGCTTCACCCCGGCCTGGGCACTGCTTTCCCTGCTGACCATCGTCGCCCTGGCGGTCACGGCCAAGACAGAACTCCGCACCCGCTAGTGGGTGTCTGAGAAGTCCCGTTCAGGGCAGGTGAGTTGGTGGTTCCTGCGCTGGTGGAGGCCGGGATGGTCAAGTGGCGACGCGCGTATCCAACGGATCTGTCTGACGGAGAGTGGGCGGTATTGGCGCCGCTCGTACCGCCGCCGAGACCGGGCGGGCGGCCGCCGAAGCATGAGCGTCGGGAGATCATCAATGCTCTGGCGTACTGGGTGCGGGCCGGCTGCGCCTGGCGCCTGCTCCCGCACGACTTCCCGCCGTATCAGACTGTCTACCACTACTGGCGCCAGTGGGGCGTCGAAGGCTGCTGGGAAGAGATCCTGGCGGCCCTGCGGGCGCGGGAACGCACAGGCCAGGGGCGTGAACCGACTCCGAGTGCCGGTGTGATCGACAGCCAGAGCGTCAAGGCCACCGAGCGCGGTGGCTGGCACGGCTACGACGGCGGCAAGAAGGTGCTGGGCATCAAGCGCCATCTCCTGGTGGACACCCTCGGCCTCGTCCTTGCGGTCTGCGTCAGCCCGGCCAACGTGAGTGACCGGGACGGCGCTGCCGTGTTATTGGCCCGCTCCGCCCACAAGTTCCCGCGGCTGCGGCATCTGTGGGCGGACCAGGGCTATCGCGGCGGTGAGTTCCTGGACTGGGTCCGTGAGGAGACCGGAGTCACCATTCAGGTCGTCCAGCGTAAGGACGGCGGATTCCGTGGCACCTGGGCCAAGACCGACGCCCCTCCACGCGAGGTGCCGATCTTCGCGGTAGTTCCGCGGCGCTGGGTGATCGAGAGGAGTTTCGCCTGGTTGGGACGCTACCGACGCCTGTCCAAGGACTACGAATACCTGGCCGCCAGTCAGGAGAACGCGGTCTACCTGGCCACCGTCATGCTCCTGCTGCACCGGGCCGCCAGAGCCCTGCCCTGAACGGGACTTCTCAGACACCCACTAGCGGAGGATGCCGACGGCGAGGAAGAAGGCGCCGAGGGGGACCCAGAAGGCGCCGACGATACGGAGTGTTGTGGGAGTTGCGGTTCCGACGCGTGGAGTGAACTGCGCGAACAGGTGGAAGGCGCGTTCGGCGGCATTCGCGATGTTGGTCACGAAGAGCAGGCCGACGATGAGGAAGATGGCACCAATGGCGGCGCAGAACATCATTTCTCCTTTTTCTGTTCCCACAGGGTCCATCCGTCGGCCTGGCTGAAGCCTGTGGAGATCTCGGCTCCCAGGCCGAGGCCCAGGCCGCCTTCGAAGGTTGCGACGTCGTCGCCCTTCGAGTTGGTGGTTCCGATGGCGTTCTGGTGGCTGCCCCAGAGGCCGATACCTGGGTGGATGGAGCCGCTCTTGTCCCAGCCCGTGCCTTTGAGCTGGCTGATGTCGTCGGCGTTGCTCTTGACGATACCGATGTTTCCGGCCGCCCCGAGGTCCCACCCCGCTGTGGTGACGGACGGGGCGTACATGAAGTTGATCTGGGAACGGCCGTCAGGGGTACGGGTGTTGACGAGGGCGATCTCCCCGCCGATGCCGACACCGAGGCCGATGGAGCCGCTCAGGCTGATCCCTTGCGTGTTGTTGAACCCGGTGGCCTCGGCCAGTCCCTCAACGGTGGCGCTTATCACCTTGCTGCCGAGATTGCCGGGCTGGGAAAACCCGCGGGACGCGCCGTTGACGCCACGGACGAGAGTCCTCAGAAGCCCGGCCTTGTGGGCGTCGGCCTTCGCCTTGCGGTCGGCGTCGGCTTTGCGTTCCGCCTCTGCTTTTTTGGCCGCTTTCTCGTAGGTCGTGATGTCGCCGACTGCCTGCCCGTTGAAGCCGTGGAGCGTCCCGTCCAGCGGGTTCGCGTCGATGACGACCGCGCCAAGGGCGGTGGCGAGGTCTTGGTCGGCGTCCCCCATGGCCGCGACGAGGTGATCGACGTGATCCTGCCAGGAGGCCACTGCCTTGCGCAGACTCTCCTGATAGTCCCGGTCATGGTCCAGTGCGGTCTTCTCGCCCGGCGACAGCTGGGCGTAGTCGTAGGTGACCACTCCCTGGTCCGAGACCTTCATCTTCGCCTCGATGGCCTCTCGCCGTGCGGCGACCAGCTTGCTCTTGAGGCCGGCGAAGGTCGTGTGCGCCTCCCGCAAGATCGACGCGACCGCTTTGGCCTCGGTCTGTGCGTACTGGAACTCCCGAAGGGTGACGTCGAAGCGCCGGCTGGCGGCATCGGCGGTCAGGCCCTGCCAGGAGGTGCCCATGGAGATGCCATGCACATCCTGCTTGTAGGCCTTCTCGCGCTTCTCGAACTCCTTGGCCATACCGTCCCAGCGCTCGGCAGCACCGGCGAGCGTGGCTAGATCCGTGGTCATGATGTCGTGGTACGTCGGCATACGGTCCCCTGGGGCAGTGCGGAGCGGAGTTCAGTACGTGTCGATCGGCGACGGTCCCCGGACCTGCCTGCCCACGCCTGCATCGGTCCTCTGCCACAGGGAGTTGGTGCTGCGCAGGGCGCCCTTTTCTGAACCGAGCCTGTTCATCAGGTTTTTGACCTGTCCGTCCCAGGCCTCGTGCGCCTTGGCGAGGGCGGCTGAAGCCAGCCAGCTGTGGCCGTTCTTCGCGCCGAACTCCCTGACAACTGTCGAGGTCTGTTCGTCGGCCCAGGCACCTGATTCACGGGTGTCCGGCTCGATGTGCTGCTCGATTGCCCGGGCTGCCGCCGCCTTCTGAGCCGGACTCGACGCAAAGTCCTTTCGGCCACCGGCCGAGCCTGATGGAAATGTCGCCCCGCCAGCGTCGGCCGGCATCTGGTTGAGCTCCACACCGACGGGACGGCCTGTCGGCGTGCTGTCCGTTGCTGCTGGCTCAGTTCCTGCCATGAACCGCGCACCTCCCCGTAGCGGACGACCAATGAAACGACGCGGCGACACTACCAAGCGACCCTGCCTGACCAGGGAAGGGGTACTGCCTCCCCGCTCGCCCCTGGCCACGCGGATTGACCCTCGACGGCGAGACAGATCGTCGTTCGAAGCCATGGGTAGCAACGCCGCAGTGTGCGGTGGCGCTTGTCAGTCCTTCAGCCTCGCGGCACAGTGCCCTGTTCCAACTGCCTGAAGAGGCGCCCCCGCCGTGACAAGGTGGACGGATCTTCGCCGCCGACCGGCTCCAGGGACAAGCAAAAGCGACAAGATAAAAGGGGAGGGGGCGCGGGTGGCCGCGATTCAGCTGACTCGGACGCACCGCATTCTGATCGGGTTGGTGGTCGCGGGTGCCGTGGTGATCGCCGGGATCGGTTTCGCGGGTTCGTACGCGGCGGTCCGCGAGCTCGCGCTCAAGAAGGGCTTCGGGAACTTCGCCTACGTCTTCCCGGTCGGCATCGACGCGGGCATCTGTGTGCTGCTCGCCCTCGACCTGCTCCTGACCTGGATGCGCATCCCGTTCCCGCTGCTGCGCCAGACCGCCTGGCTGCTCACCGCCGCCACCATCGCCTTCAACGGCGCCGCCGCCTGGCCGGACCCGCTGGGCGTGGGCATGCACGCGGTCATCCCGGTCCTGTTCGTCGTCGCCGTGGAAGCGGCCCGGCACGCGGTCGGCCGGATCGCCGACATCACCGCCGACAAGCACATGGAAGGCGTCCGCCTCACCCGCTGGCTGCTCTCCCCCGTCCCCACCTTCCTGCTGTGGCGCCGCATGAAGCTGTGGGAGCTGCGCAGCTACGAGCAGGTCATCAAGCTCGAACAGGACCGCCTCGTCTACCGCGCCCGCCTCCAGTCCGTCTACGGCCGCGCCTGGCGCCGCAAGGCCCCCGTCGAATCCCTCATGCCACTGCGCCTGGCCAAGTTCGGCGTCCCGCTCGCCGAGACCGCCCCGGCTGGCCTCGCCGCCGCCGGCATGGACCCCGTCCTCCTGCCGCCCCCGCCAGCCGTCACCCTTGAACGTACGGATGTGCCTGCGGCTCCATCGGAGTTGGAGGGCGAGTCCGGCCTGCACCTGGAGGCCGGCGAAGCACCCGCTTCCGGACCTGAGCGCATGGTCCAGCCGGATGGTGTGAGTCCTGTCGAGACGGCACCGGTGGGGGAGTGGGAGGGGCCGGAGCAGCAGGTGGACTACGCCGGAGCCGTCCGTGATTTCACGGCGCGGTTCGGCTATGTGCCGGATCCGGGTCAGCTCGGCTGGTTCCTCGCCGAGGTCTACGGCATCACGGACCCTGCCACTGGCGGCCCGCTTCCCGCCGCCTTGCTGACTCCCTTCCTGCCGGCGCTGGAGCAGGCCCCGGTGGCGGAGGGGCCCGCAGCACCCGCTGCTGAGGAAGGAGCCCCGGCGGCTGGCACGCATCCGTTCTTCGGCACACCGCTGCACACGCCGGGCCCGGTCGACCAGGTTCCGCCTGTCGAACCGGCCGCGCCGTCCGGGATGGTGCCTGCTCCGCGTCCCTCGGCCGGATCGGACTCCGACCCGGGAGGGGTGCAGGAGACCGGCAACGAGACCGCTCCCAGCGGACCGTCGGCCAGCCCGGAGGAAGAGCCCGCGGGCGATATAGGACCGGAGCAGGGGAGCGGCGGACAGCACCGCAAGGCTGTGGACCAAACGTTGACCGTCGTGGACCGGTACTTCCTTGCCTGGGAGGGCTACATCGCGGAGCACGGGCAGGAGCCCACCGGGCCGCAGCTTTCCCAGCATCTCGCCGCACTGGGCATCTTGAACCGGAACGGGTCACCCGTTGCGCCGGCCACGCTGCGCCGCTACCTGCTGGAGTTCCGGATCTACAACGTGTGGGCCGAACAGCGCGAGACCCAAGCTGACCCCGCCGTCCCCGTGGTGCTGGAGGAACTCGCACGGCGCGGAATCACCGGCCAGTACAACCGGCCCCTGGAAGCGGCGACGGTGGAGGAGTTCGTCGCCAACTTCCACCGCCGCTACCAGGTGTTCTCGCTCGACATGAGCAACTCCACCCCCTGACCCGGCGATCGGGTCACTGCGCACACCGGTGCGCATCACGCGACGGTGCGGCTGCGCACTGCAGCGCGCAGCGTGATCGGCGAACTGCGCACCCGGGTACTGGGCCTCCGCCAACCTGAAGTCACAGGTCAAAAGGGCTGGTGTATTGTTGGACGACTCTCTGTATGAGCACGTAGGCGGGGGTTGGCGACACTCGTGGTGGACATGAGTGCTGATCTTGGTGGGCAGTCTGATCTTGCTTCGTGCACGACGACACGGTGTGCACGAGGTGGAGGTAGCGAGTGCTCATCGTCGACACCGATGTCGTACGCGTGGAACGCCAGCTGCGGTCGGGTGAGTTGGCCTGTCCGTCGTGCGGGGCGGTCCTCGCGCCGTGGGGGCACGGCCGGCCACGGGAAGTACGCGGTGAACTCGGCGCCCGTTTCTTCGTACGGCCACGCCGGTCCAGGTGTTCGGGCTGCCAGGTCACGCACGTGCTGCTGCCGGAGGTGGTCTGGCCGCGCCGCGCGGATGCGGCCGAGGTGATCGGGGCCGGGCTGGAGATAGCGGCCCTGGGCATGGGGCACCGCCAGATCGCCGCCCGTCTGGGCCTGGCCGAGGGCACGGTCCGCGGCTGGATCCGACGCTTCAGGAGCCGGTCCGAGGACGTCCGCCGGTACTTCACCGTCGCCCTGGTCGCGCTCGCCGACGACCCTGTGATGCCGGATCCGGCCGGCACCGCGCTGGCGGACGCCGTCTCGGCGGTCGTGGCCGCCCATCGGGCGGCCACGACGAAGTGGTCCCACATGAACACCGTGTCGCGGTGGGAGTTCGCGGGCCGCGCAATAACAGGACGTGTCCTGACCTGCTCTCTTCCCGCTAGTTGATCAACACGGGCCGCCCCTGGGCGGCGATCGGAGGCGCCGGGAGTCTTGATGGTGTCCGTCCGCGACCGGGGCGGACGATGATCGAGATGCGAGGAGAGTCCGCGCATGGCATCGAGCGAGGACGAGGACCGCCGCCGGGCGGAGAAGGCCCGGCAGGTCGGTCTGTTCCGCTATTCCCTGATCCAGGACCTGCTGGACGCGAACCTGACGACCCGTGAACGCGGCCGTCTGGCACGGGAAATGGCGGAGAAGGAACACACCGATCCGTTCGGCCGGCAGGTGAAGGTGTCGCGGGGCACGATCGACCGGTGGACGCGGGACTACCGCGGCGGCGGGTTCGCCGCGCTGGTGCCCGAGCCGCGCAAGGCGGTCCCGAGGACGCCGCCGGAGGTGCTGGAGCTGGCGGCCGCGCTGAAGCGGGAGAACCCTGGCCGGACGGCCGCGCAGATCCAGCGGATCCTGCGGACCACGCAGGGCTGGTCGCCGACCGAGCGCACGCTCCAGCGGCACTTCGTCAACGCCGGGCTGACCGGCACCGGCGGCGGGACGGGCATGTTCGGCCGGTTCGAGGCAACCCGCGGCAACGAGTTGTGGACGGGGGATGCCCTGCACGGGCCGAGGATCGGCGGCCGCAAGACGTACTTGTTCGCGTTCATCGACGACCATTCCCGGGCCATCGTGGGGCACCGGTTCGGGTTCGCCGAGGACACCGTCCGCCTCGCCGCCGCGCTGCGGCCGGCGCTGTCGGCCCGCGGGGTCCCGGAGTCGATCTATGTCGACAACGGGTCCGCGTTCGTGGACACGTGGTTGCTGCGGGCCTGCGCGTCGTTGGCGATCCGGCTGACCCATTCCCGCCCGGGACGGCCGCAGGGCCGGGGCAAAATCGAACGCTTCTTTCGGACCGTGAGGGATCAGTTCCTCGTCGAACTCGACGAGGAACGTGTCGGCCAGATCGAGCATCTCACCGAGCTGAACAGGCTGTTCACCGCCTGGGTGGAGACGGTCTATCACCGCGCGGTGCACTCGGAGACCGGACAGCCGCCGATCGAACGCTGGCTTTCTTCGATTCCCAAACCGCTGCCGCTGCCGTCCACGGCGGACCTGCGGGAGGCGTTCTTGTGGTCGGAGCTGCGGACGGTGACGAAGACCGCGACGGTCAGCCTGCACGGCAACTCCTACGGAGTCGACCCGTCGCTGGCCGGGATGAGGATCGAGCTCGTCTTCGACCCGTTCGACCTGACCGACATCGAGGTGAGGGCCTCCGGCAAGACGGTGGACAAGGCCCTCCCGCACCACGTCGGCCGCCATGCCCACCCCAAGGCGAGCCCGGAGACCCCGGCCGAGCCGGCGCCGCCGACCGGGATCGACTACCTCAAGATCCTCGACGAGGCCCACACCGCGAACACCGCGAAGGGCATCAACTACTCCTCCCTGATGGACGATTCGCGGGGCCGGCAGTGAAGCCGACGCGGGCCGAGGAGTTGTACTTCGACCCCGAGCCCGACCTGTTCATGCTCACGCCCCGCGAACTGGCCAACCGGGCCCTTCACCTGGCGGAGGCCTGCTGCCGCCGGGCCGAACAGGACGCCGGCCCCCTCGACGCCCCTGCCGTCCGCACCGCGTTCCGCGCGGTCCGTCTCGCCGTCCGGCTCGCGGCACGGGCCTCAGCCGACGAATCGGCCGAACTCGCCGCCGTTCAGGCCCAGTTCTGCCCCTGCCCCAGGAGGATTCCTTGATCGACCGCGTCCAGGGCTACTACGGATTCACCCGTGTTCCCTTCGGCAGGGACCTGGCCCCCTCGATGCTCCACCAGCACAACTCCCACCGCGAGGCTGCGGCCCGCATCGCCTGGTGCATCAACAACAAGGCGATCGGCGTGGTCACCGGCGAGGTCGGCGCGGGCAAGACCGTCGCCCTCAAGGGCGCCGTCGCCTCGCTCGATCCGGCCCGCTTCACCGTGATCTACCAGCCCAACCCGGAGGTCGGCATGCGCGGCCTCTATGACCGCATCGTCACCAGCCTGGGCGGCACCCCGAAATACCAGTCCGCCGCTCTCGCAGCTCAGGCGTCCGCCGCGCTGGCCGCCGAGGTCGACGAGCGGGGCCGCACCCCCGCGGTCGTGATCGACGAGTCGCACCTGCTGGACCACCAGGAGCTCGACGCGATCCGCATGCTCACCAACTACGACATGGACTCCACGACGCCGTTCGCGGTGTTGCTGATCGGCCAGCCCACCCTGCGCAAACGGATGAAACACGGCGTCCTCGCCGCCCTGGACCAGCGGATCTCGATCAGCTACCAGATGCCCACCATGACGAAGGAGGAGACCGCCAGCTACATCAAGCACCATCTGACGATCGCCGGCCGGTCGGACCCGCTGTTCTCCGACGACGCCGTCGACCTGATCCACCTCACCAGCCGTGGCCTGCCCCGCTCGGTCAACAACATCGCCCTGCAGTCCCTCATCGCCGCGTTCGCCGACGAGAAGAGCATCGTCGACGAGTCCTCCACCCGCCTCGCCATCACGGAGACACACGCGACAGAGTGACCACGAAAGCGACACCGTGACCACGAAGACCCCGGCAGCCTGACGGCCGCCGGGGTCGCTTCACACCACTCCGTCAACAACCAGCACGTCGCCTTCATGCACATCTTCAGCGTCGCTCACCATCCGACGAGCGAGGCCCGTGTCTGCTGCCAACTATCGGTGGCGATCGCCCCCACCAGAGCGGTCGCGGCCGCCAGCGTGACCGGATCCATGACGCCCTCCTCCACTGTTGTTCCACTGTCGCCAGTCGACTAGCGACCAGCCTGGCGCCCTCTGTTTAGACCCCGCCATAGGCCGAAAGGTCTCGAACACACCCCGAACGCCGTGCTCCTGACGCTCTAGACCCACGTTTCGCATATGGGGTTTGAGGTGTCGAGTCAGTGGGGCGGGTTCCGTCGATGCCGAGGAGTGGCGCGTGTGATCACGATGATGGTCGGTGGGTCGGTGGCTGTGCCGGCCCGGATCCTGAAGTGGACGAGGTGGTAGAGGAACATGCGTCCGGTCGGGCGGAGTGACCGGTCGTTGGGGTAGAGCCCTCGTATGGTCTGGTCGCTGCCCATGGCCTGGCGGACCTGGCGTTCGATGAGGCAGACCATCAGCAGGGCCAGGCAAATCACGGTGATCAGGGCGGCGATGTGCCGGTTGTGGTGCAAGAGGATCGGGTCCACGACGGGCGGGCCCTTGAAGCCGCTGTAGCGGCGCTCGACCGCCGGCTGGCCCTTGTAGCGGATGAGGGCCTCGGCGGCCAGGGCCTCTTGGTTGTAGTGCCAAGTCAGAGTGAGCCATCCGGCCGCGGGCCCAGTCGTCGACCCGTACCAGCGGGGCGGGCGCGGACAGCCGGTTGGTGATCAGGACCTCGACGACCTGCCCGTGCGTCAGGTGTGCGACGTCGCGCACCGGGCACAACTCGTCGATGATCTGGGCCACGTCCAGCTGACGCAGAAAATCGGCAGAGGCAGGCAGAGCGAGCAGACGCTTCTGCACCACCGGTGCGCAAAGCCTGCCCTGTTGAGGTCCACCGGCGCAGGTACTAGGTGCGGTCGGCCTGCAAGTGTTGAGTCGGCTGGGGCCGGGGTCTGTTGGGCGCCGTTGGGCTCTTCGGGGTTTACCAAGCTTGCTTGGTATCGGGTTTGTCTTGATGGCGCTGTCATGGGAACAGCGCACTGCCGCACGGCGTGTACCAAGGCAAGGGGGAGCCATGGCTGTTGGAGTATCCGTGTGGGCAGCGGCTCACTGGCGGCCTGCGGACAGGAGCCCGGCACCGTTTGTGGCTCCTGGCTCTCCGATGCGGTCTCCGGTGCGGGTGGTCTTGTTTGTCGTGACAGTTGTTGTGGGGGCTGTCGCGGAGAACTCGCTGTGGGAGCGCCATCCGCTGCTGACTGTGGTGAACCTGTTGTTCACGACAGGCATGATCGGCGCCGGGTTCCTGGTCTCGGAATTACGTGATCAGCGGGGCACGGGCAGGCTGCTCGTTTTGTCCGGGCTCACACTTCCGCTGGGATATTCCAATCAGTGGCCATACGGCCCGTGGCCGCTGTACTCGGCAGTGTTCGGCTACGCAACCAACATCTTCGCCGCGTGGGCGCTGCTGCGTTATCCGGAACAGCGCCTGACCGGCTGGCGCCGACAGTACATGGTGACGCTCACCTGCTGGCTGACACTCGTGCCGCTGCTGATGGCCTTCTTCTCGAAGCCACAGTGGCTGCTCCATGGCACGGTTGCCTCCGGGTGGTGGCCACCAGGGTGGCCCAACCGCCGCGTGTTCGATGATCTGTTCCTCTCCTTCACCGTGGGGTGTGGCGTCCTTGCGGCAGCAGGCCTGCTGCTCCTCGTACGCAGGCTCGCCGGCGGGAGCCGGCGCGAGCGAGCGGTCCGCCTGCCGGTCGTCGCGTCCGGCATCATCGCCGCGCTGGCATCAGTGACGGTGGTGACCTGCACAGCGGTGTTCGGCGACAGCGACGAAGTGCTCGCCCTGGAAGGGATGGCGGACCTCAGCATCCCCGTCGCTTTCCTGGTGTCCCTCGGCCAGCAACGGCTACTGCACTTGTCCGGCCTGGTATCCGGATTCGACGGCACAGCATCCACCGCCTACTTGCTGCGCGACGTTCTTCGACTGACCCTGCGAGACGAGGACCTCGACCTGCTGATCTGGTCGGAGCCCGACCGGCGCTACCTGAACGTCCACGGAAGCGCGGCCGAAGCACCCCCAGGACCGCGGGACGACCGGACCGTGAAAGTCGTGACGGGGCAGAACGGAAGGCCACTGGCGCTGCTGTCGACTTCCGCCTCGACGACTGACGACCAGGGCCTGACCGAAGCCGCGGTCGTCATGATCCGGCTGACCCTGGAGAAGTTCCAGCTCTCGCGGAGACTTCTCGTCGCCGACTACGAAGCCCGCCAGAACATCGTCTCCAATCTCCACGACGGCGCACAGAAAGAACTGTGCGGACTCCTCGCGACGCTGTCCCAGTTACGCCAAGCCGACGGCCCCCGGTTCGAAGAACTCCTCGAAGAAGCCGGCTCACGCGCCGCCGACGCCGTAAAAAGCCTTCGCGACCTGGCTCACGGGGTCTATCCCCAGACCCTCAACCACGCCGGACTCGCCCCAGCCGTCCAAGAAGCCTCCGACCAGCTCGACATGCTCGTACGCACCCGCATCCCCTCCGAACGCCTGCCCACAGCCGTGGAGAAATGCGCCTACTTCTTCATCTGCGAAGCCCTCACCAACACCAGCAAATACGCCCACGCAGAACAAATCGAAGTCACAGTCAGCCGCAACAGCGACTGCATCACCGTCGTCGTCCACGACGACGGCATCGGCGGCGCCAACCAGCACGGGCCGGGCCTGGCACGCCTACGCGACCGCATCGAAGCCCACGGCGGACACCTAAACGTGGACAGCCCCACAGGCCACGGCACACAACTCACTGCGAGGATTCCATGCGTGTGATCATCGCCGACGACGCGCCCCTGCTACGCGACACCTACCGAGCCGGCCTGAGCGCCCTGGACGTAGAGGTAGTGGCCGAAGCCGCCACAGCGGACGAGATCCCCGTGCAAGTACGCCGCCACCACCCCGACGCCGTCCTCCTCGACATCAGCTTCGGAGGCTTCCGCGGTCACGGCCAGGACGAAGCCGGCCTCCAAGCCGCCGAAGACCTCCGCACTCACTACCCCCACCTGGGAATCGTGATCTTCTCCGTCTACATGACACCCGCCTACCTGGAACGCGTCAGCGCGATCGGCAACGGCAAATACATCGGCTACATGGGCAAGGACCGCATCAGCGACCTAGGAACCGTGGTCGAAGCACTGACCAGAGTCACCGCGGGGGAGGCCTACTACGACCCGGCACTCACCCGGGAAATGCTCAACACCCGAAGAGTGCGATCTCCCGTGCGGTCGCTCAGCACACGCCAGCGACAAGCACTGGAACTCCTCGCGCAAGGCCACAGCAACCAGTCGATCGCCCGCGAGATGGGCGTGGCCGTCCCCACCGTCGAGGCAACCCTCAACGCCGTCTTCAAAAGACTCGGCATCGCCGAATCACCCGACATCCACAAACGCGTAACAGCCGTCCTGGCATGGTGGCGCAGCTGCGGCTCCCTCCCACCCGACCAACCCTGACACCACACCCACAGAAGGAACACACCAGCATGCACAACCAGCCCAACAAAACGACCACAAGGAAGCCACGACTCGCCCTCGCAATCGGCCTGGCCATCCTCTCCCCGCTGCTCACCGCCCCAGCCGGCTCCACCGCTGCGGTGGCCGACGATAGCGGTACCTACGTGGCCCTTGGTGATTCGTTCTCTTCCGGGGAGGGAAACCCGCCCTACGACGCGGGTACCGACAGGCGGGGCGACAAGTGCCACCGATCGCCGCGAGCGTATCCCCACCTGCTCAATTCTCCCCGCTGGCCCTTGGGAACAGAATCCTTCGACGCATGCAGTGGCGCCGATACCACCGCTATATTCTCCGGAAGCCCCGGCAACCACGAGGGATCACAGTTCGACCGACTGAACGCGGCCACAACAATCGTGACACTCACCGCTGGAGGGAACAACGCCGACTTCGCCAACACGCTCAGGCAATGCGTCTACGGACCGATCGTGCCCGGAGGCAGCGCCAACTGTCCGCAAAACCTGGTCGCGAACCCAGCAGGCGGAGCCCGGATCACCCTGCACGACCGAGAGCAGACCCTCATCGACGGTCTTGCCGAGGATTCCCCCCGTGGCCCCAGCCTGCACACCCTCTACCAAGCCATCCACGACCGCGCCCCCCACGCCAGGATCTACGTCCTGCTGTACCCCCACCTCTTCAACCTCACCCCGGGCAAAGCCCGCTGCGACCTCTACGGCACGGCGAAGATGCACGCCTTCATCAGCCAGACGAACATCAACTGGCTGAACCAGACGGTCGACACGGCCGACAAGAAGATCGAGGATGAGGTCGCGGCAGTCCGACAGACTGGCGTGAACATCGAAGCGGTTGATCCACGCCCCTTGTTCGATAACCCAAGTACCACCGGCGGTCAGGGTCATGGAGTCTGCAGCACTCACGGCGTGTGGTTCAACGGCCTGCACATCAAGGGATTTGATTCCGCCCCAGAGTCGTTCCACCCCAACAAGCAGGGGCAGCAAGCTTTTGCTGACGCGCTGCAACTTGCCGCACTTGTGAAGTTGTTGGTGGGTGTCGCGGTGGGGTGATGGGGGCGTTTTTCTGTCACCGGGGTTGAGCAGCTCGTTTCGGTTTGTTGATCTAGTGAGTGTCTGTTCGGCGTGGCTCTGGTGGTGACGTGTCGTGTTGTTTCCCGTGACAGCGGGATGCGGTTTCCTGAGCGTTGATAGCTGGTAGGGGTGGGTCAGTTTGGGCCCGACTCGCCCATGATGCGTGCCCTGGTGCACTTGTTGATGTGGGCTTCCATTCCTTCAGCCTGGCGGTGGGCATTGCTGAGCTTGGTGTCGTCGGTGACCGAGGCGGTGAGGAGTTGTTCGACGTCGACGACGGTGATTTTCCCTCCGGTGGAGGTGTCGACGAGCTGTGCCTCGTGGAGGCTGGCGCCGTGTAGGTTCCCGGCCGTCAGGTGTGCGCCTCGGAGGTCTGCCTTGTGCATCAGCGCGTCGCGCAGGTCGGCGCCCAGTGCGTCCGCGTCCCGCATGTCTGCTTCGGAGAGCTGAGTTCCGCGCAGGTTGACGTTGTTGGCTTGGATGTGGCGCAGCGAGGCTCTGTAGAAGCTGCTGCCTGCGAGGTTGGCACCGGTGAGCTCGGCGCCGTCCAGGTTGCATCCGACGAAGAGTGTCCGTGGCAGACGGGCGTGGTGGAGATTGACGCAGGGGAGGTCGGTGTTGCTCAGGTCGATTTCTGATTCTGCGGCACGTTCAGGGCGCCGTCCGAGGACAGTCAGCGCGGCCCGTATGTCGTCGGAGGGCGGGTTTGGTTTGCTGCCGATGACCTGAGCACGGGAGCGGTCTCTTTTCGCGTATTCGCGTATGTAAGCGGCGAGGAGCTGGACTACGGTGTCGTGGTCTTTGGCTGAGTCCCGCATGATGCGTTCCAGGGCGTAGATTCCGCCCAGGCGCTCGGTGCGGTCTGTGTGAGCGAGGAGACTGACAGCCTTGATGTAGTAGTCCGTCAACTGGGCTTCGAGCGTGAGCTCCAACTGCCGTCGGTCTTTCTGTCGGTTGTGCTCCAGCGTCTGCTGGGTGATCTTTAGGTTCCGCTGCTGGAAGATCAGGCCGATCGCTCCGGCTGAGGCGACAGCGAGGGCGGCAAGGCCGGTGCGGAAGCCGGATACCACGGTGGCTTTCGGGCCTGGGTCATGGAGCCGCCCGAGTTCCACCCGGTCAAGGAACCACGGCGCGCGCCACATCACGGTGAGGACCAAGCCGAAGGCGACCACGATCGTCACGGCGATGACGGTCCATTGACGCCATGAATGCTGGTGGTCTGGGAGCGAAGGAATCTGGTCTGGATCGGGCATGAGAGCTCCGGGGAGGTCGGGCCGAGAGCGATGACCCTAGCCGCCGCCGTGCGTTCTGGGGCGTGATTCTGGTGTTGACGTTGCTTGCTGTCCGCCGACAGCCGACAGAGAAACATGGCTACCTGAGCGAGAGCAGAGGTTGAAGGCCGGAATCGGCTCGCAGCCGCACCAGTTGGGCTTGTACCACTCCCGTAGATCGGTGGCAGCTGTATGCGGTTTGCGGTGTGAGGTTTGCGCGGTTGGCGGTGTCATGGATGGTGTCGGCCTGCCGGTTCTGACGGTGAGGTGCTGCCGGGCGGGTGGACCCGAGGTGGTGATAGTCCATGGCCCAGGTGCCGGACATGGTGGGTGGTGGTGTGGTGCCGCCTGCGTTGGGGCGTGAGCAGGCTGTCGGGCGTCTGCTGGCGCTGGACGGGCGTGGGGAGCTGACGACGGCGCATGTCCGTCTGGCCGCGACGAGTGTGGGGGTGTCGCTGCGGACGGTGTGGCGGTGGCTGCAGGTGGCGCGTGTCGAGGGCCGGGTGGCGCGGAAACGGCGTGGTCGTTTCACGATCACGCCTGAGTTGCATGCCCGGTTGGCGTTGTGGGGTGGGAACGCGGCTGCGGTCCACCGGGAGTTGCTGGCCGAGTCCCGGGCGGTCTCGCCAGATGGCGCCGCGTACGGCGGTGATGGGGGAGAGGCAGGCCTGGGCAAGGGGGTGGGACCGTGCTCCGCGCCGTGTGTACCGGTGCCGTCGTTGGCGACGTTGCAGCGGGCGGTGGTGCGGGATCTGAGTGTGGGGCAGCGTGCGGCTCTTGTGGGCGGGGAGCGGGCGCGGCGTCTGCACGATGTGCATCTGCGGCGGCCGCGGGAGTGGCGGAATACGTGTTGGGAGGCTGATCACAAGCATCTGCCGGTCGAGGTGGTCCTGGACGGGGTGTTGGTGTGTCCGTGGGTGACGTGGTTCATCGACTGCGCGACGAACGCGGTCACGGGGGCTGCGGTGACGCCGCATCAGCCGTCGCGGGACGCGATCCTGGCTGCCTTGCGGATCGCGTTGTCGCGGGGCGGGGCGTACGGGCCGATCGGGGGACTGCCGGGACTGGTGAGGATCGACCAGGGCGCGGATTTCCTGTCGGACACGGTCGGGTCGGCCCTGGGCGCGTTCGCCGTGCCGGTGCAGCGGCTCCCGCCGTACCGGCCGGAGTTGAAGGGCACGGTGGAGAACCTGAACCGGTGTGTGGTGCGGATGTTCTGTGCTGCGCTGCCGCGTTACCGGCACGCTCCGAGTGCGACGCCCAGGCCGCGGCGGGCGGACCGTGATGGGGGTGAGGCGCTGCCGTTCACGGTGTTCGTCGAGTTGCTCCTGGACTGGGTGCATCAGTGGAACACCGCTCACATATCCCAGCCGTTGGGCGGCCGTACGCCGCTTCAGGCGTGGCAGGACGATCCGACGCCCGTCGAGGACGTGGATGCGGGGTTGTTGTGGGCGTTCACGCTGGAGGATGACGGCCGGGTGCGCACGCTCACCGCGAGCGGGGTGCGCTGGCGTAACCGGTATTACGTGGGGGAGTGGATGCACGGGCTGGGCCGCCTGCGGGTGCGGGTGCGGTTCGTTCCGCACCACGACCACGAGATCGAGGTGTTCGACGCCGCTACGGGCACGCATCTGGGGCCGGCGTTCCTGGCGGATGCCGCGACCCATGAGCAGCGCCTGGCGCTGCGCCGGGCCAAGGACGCGGAGCGGCGCCGTCTGGTGAAGGCGCTGGCGGCGGCGGACCACATGCGTTACCGGCGCTACGAGGCGGTCACCGAGCCGGTCGTACCGAAGCAGCTGGGCGCGCTGACCGAGGCCGAGGCACACGAGCGGCTGTCGCGTGCGGCAGAGACAGACCTGACTGCCAAGACGTTGCCGGACCTGATTCCGCCGAGCGCGCCGCCTGATACCTGGGCCCGCCCTGTGAACCGGCCCTCCCACAGCCGACCAACGGCCACGGCTGCCGACTCCGCTGGTCCTGCCGAGCCTGGCGAAGGCAGGGGACCCGTTGCAGCGCCCGCTCCTCCTCCTGACCTCCCGCAGGGGGAGCGGTGAGCGCGGCTGTGCGCCGGGGCCTGCTGCCGTCGGTGCGCGACGACCACTACATGCGGCTGCCCGACGCCCAGGTCGTAGCGACCAAGGCACTGCTCGCCGTGCGGGAGAACGTCCGGGCCGCGATCACGGCGAGAGCGATGATGTGTGTCCACGGCAACACCGGGCATGGCAAGTCGCTGGCAGTCAACGCCTCCCTGCGCGACCTCGCTCCCGAACAGACCTACCGGATCCAGTTCCGCGCCCGCCCCACCACCCGCGACCTGCGCCATGAACTCTTCTACGCACTGCGCCTGCCCGGCCGGCCGCCGCAGCGCCCGATCGAGTTCGACCGGACGCTGCGCGGGGCGCTGGCAGAGGAGTTCCGGGTGGTCGTGTGCGACGAAGCCCAGTGGCTTTCCAAGCACTGTTTCGAATACCTGCGCTACCTCTGGGATGACGTGGACACCGATATGGCCATTGTCTTCACCGGCGGAAACGGCTGTTTCGAGGTCCTGCAGAGCGAGCCGATGCTGGAATCCAGGATTTACGTCTGGCAGGAAATCCCGCGGATGTCCCTGGCGGAAGTCCGGTCGGTGATCCCCGCGTTCCACCCCTTATGGGCCACGGCTCCGGCCGAGCTGATCGCCATGGCGGACACCGAGGCGGCGCACGGCAACTTCCGGGCCTGGGCAAAGATCACCCACATCATGCTCCAGGGCCTGCGCGACACCGACAACAAGGTGGTCGACGAACAGCTCCTGCGCTGGGCCTACAGCAAACTCAAGCACAGGCGCGCCCCGTGATCCTCCTCGACCGCACCCCGGAACCGGTCACCGTGATCGTGGACCGCCGCGACGACCAGGCCTTCACCGCAGCCCTGCTCGCCTCCCACCACCTCGCCCAGGGCCGCATCACCGTGCATCCGCCACCCCCCAGGCCCAGCCCCACCGACCTGGCCTACGAAATCCTCGAGGCCCTCGGCAAGCCTGTCGTCCCCCTGAACAGACAGCGTTGGGGCGCAGCCCCGCCCTGGGCCGTGTCGGCCGCCTGGATCGCAGGACTGCCCGTCACCCGCCTGACCGTCCTGCGTGCCCACCTCCTGCCGCTCCCGGCATGGAAGTACCTGCTCCGGCTGCGCGAGGCCACCGCCGTGCCGCTGACGGTCGTCTTCCACGGCCCACAGCCATACGCCGCTCCCCGAGTCTTCGACGACGTACCGCACGCCCTCATCGACGACCTGGAAACGGTACGTCTGCTCCACCCGCCGGCTCCGCCCGTCCCACCGATCCGCTACCGCACGCCCGGCCGGTGGATCACTCTCCCGGCCCTGGACCGCCTTCCCCACGGCGGCTACTTCCCCGACTGCACCTGCCGTCATCCACCGCCGGCCGTGATCTCCCACGTCGCCCGCCTGAAACCGTTGACTCCCGCCGTACTGAGGGAAATCAGCCACCGGCTGGCAACTCGTACCGCGCACCCCTACCTGGCCGGAGCACTGGCCACTGCCGTCTTCACCGCAGCCGCCGAGTCCCAACTCGCCACCGTCCGCCTCCACGACTACGACCCCGACCGCTCCGAACTCACCCTCCACGACCCCAACCGGGTCACCCACCAAAGGCGTTGCGCAACCCACACCGTTCCACCCTGGGCCCGCCCCCTCATCACCGCCACAGCACACCTCGCCCTGGCCGCTGCGCCCCGCGCGGGCGCGGGGAGACTGCGGCTCTTCCACCCGCCGGCGTTCGCCACCACACCCCTGACCGAGTTCGCCGAACAGTGCCGACTCCGCCCGCCTCACCCCTGGTTCATCCAGCCGTGAGTGCGCACAAGGACCTGACCGGCGTGATCAGGGCTACCGCCCCCATGCGCGGGGCCGGCTTCCCCGCGGAGCTCGCCGTCCGCCTCCAGAGCCCCACGCCCTGACCGCCGGAGGAACACCTCGGTTTCAAGATCCTGTCCGCGCGCACTGGGTGAGACCCCATCCCATCGAGAGGCATGGTGGGGAGGTCAGGCATCCCCTTCTACCCGACTCTCTGCGCCCAATGATCAAGAAGGGTGGGGGCGTGGTCTGCGGGGCGGACAGGGGGCGGGGGTTCGAGTGGCGCGGCGGCCCAGGGCGTCGCGCTGAACGGCCCGAACCTGACCGAGGATGCAGCGAAGCCGATGCCTGGCCATAAGGGCCGGGGATCGGCTTCACTTGAGCAGGCGCGCCAACGCCTGGCTCGGTTTCCCTGCGCGCCGGTTGGAGCCAGTAGCAATCAGGGCGGCTACCGCGGGAGCTACAGGCCGCGTGCCGTGATGACTATGGTGGACCACCATCTCCAAGATCATTTCTCGGTAACCGGCACAATACTGAATCAATGCAGGTCGGAGTCATGCGCGACGGCGGTTACGGAACGTAAGTGTCGGTGCAATATCACTACGTCAACCATCCCCTGGAAGCCCAAAAAGATGCCTTGACCTGCGGTTTTCCAGTGCTGAGCCGCTGTCAGTGGCGCGTGGTAGAGCCTCCTACGAGGCCCTGACCTGCGTCTTTGTTGGTCAACATCGGGACAGACGGTCTTAGCCCTCGACGACGACGTGTACCCGGTGTTCGGAGAGAACGAGTTGGGGCGGTCCTGAGCCAACGGTTTGCTGGAGTGTCGTCTATGGCTTACGGGCTGCCACTCTGTTCGGAACAGGGTCCCCTCTTTGCGTGGAGCGCCAACTCCCTTGAACACAACGGGTGGACCGAAGGTTGGAGCCGAGTAGTACCGTCCGGCGATCTCAAGATCGCCGGACGGTGAAGAGGGAGCGCTACATGGGCGACATGCCCGCTGCCGCAGCAATCGCTGTGGCCACCACACCCGCGTCCAGCATCAACGCCATCACCAGGAGCGCCGCTGAGGCGCCCTCCACGCCCGACATGCCTGCGCACGCCCGCTTCGGGATGCCACACGCCCTGGTCATCATCGCGTGCATCGTCACCGCGGCCGTCCTCACCCAGGTGGGAATGAACGTCGCGAACGCCCTGGAGCTCCTCGCGGGGGCGGGAGGCATCGGCGCCATGATCGTGCTCCTGGTGGTCACCGGCGGAGGCCGCGCCCGCCGTCGCCTCGACCGCCTCGCGCAGGCCTACCGCGCCAGTGCGGAGAACTGACGTGTCCGCCGCAGGGAGGCCCGAAAAGCCCGTCGATCAAACCGTCCCCGCACGCGCGAAGCTCGCGAGCTTCCTGCGCGCCCGCAAGACCGAAGCCGGACTGACCTACCAGCAGATGGCCGACTCCGAGGAAAGCAAGTTCTCGAAGGCCACCTTCGAACGCGCGGCCTCCGGCACGATTCTCCCCTCCTGGAGCACCGTCGAGGCCTTCGTCACCATCGCCACGAACGAAGACTTCACAGACACGCTCGACACCGCTCTGCGCCACAGCCGGAAACTGCTGATCCTCGCGCGCCGCGCGGTACGAGCCCCCTACTACCTGCACAAGGCGCCCGATCCCACTCTGATCGGCGGGAAGGGACATCTTCTTCAGACCCTCCGCGATCAGCACGTGTGGGCCGGCTGCCCCACGCCGGGAGAGATGGAGCGCGAGGCAGGACCTGGTGAGCTGCCGAAGAACACGGCCCGCCGCATCATCAACGGCCGCACCCTGCCGGTCACTCCCCGCCAAGCCATCGCGTTCCTCAAGGCCTGCGAAGTCGCGGACGACGACCTGGAGCTATGGGTCAAAGCTGGAGCCGAAGCCCTCACTCGTGATAACGACCCCAAGAGTTACGAGTGGCGGATTGAAGCCGAGTATTGGACTCGAATCTCAACCCAACCGTCAGAGCTGAAATCTGTTGCGTAGTCAGCCAGAGGATTTTGTGGCCCTGAATCCCAGAGGCTCAGGGCCACAAGTCTCAGAAAGCACCGATCTGCGACAGGGGACAGTTGAATGTGTTTCTCTACCTTGCCTGTTTTTCGTGACTATACATGCTGCATCTTCTGCGGTGTAAGGTTCGAATTAGGGGGCCGTGTCTGTTGCCTGCATGCTGATACAGGAAGAGTGGGCGCGTGAGTTCCGGGAAGAAGGTGGATGTCGGCCATGACTGACGAGTGGTATGTCCTCATTGAGGAGGACACCCGGATATCTGAGCGTCCTGACGGTGTGGATCTGAAGTTGCATCGGTGGATGCTGGTGGGTGCTCACCGGATCGGTCGGGATGAGGCGGAGGCGGTTGTGGCGGCTGAGGACGCGGCGCTGCATTACACGCCACGTGTTCTGGCCCGGCATGCGCGGCCGGGGGATGAGCCGGGCCGGCATGTGTTCCTTGCTCAGGACGGTACGTGGGTGGTGCTGGTGAGGCAGCGTCATCGTGAGTGCCACTTCCGGGTGACCACGGCCCGGCTCATGCATGCGCAGGCAGAGAAGGAGGCACCACCGAAAAACCTGAAGGACAAGGTTCGTGGTGCCTTGGAGGGCCCGCCGCCTCTTGTGAAGCCGTGGGCTCCGCCAGGCAAACGAGAACAAGCCTGACCCCGAGCCCCTCTCTTTGTAGCCAGCTGGGCCCGCGGAGCGGGCCTTGGGCTTGGAGGCGGAGCCGGAAAGCCAGCGGGGGAGCGCAGCGAGTCCGCCAGGCCGAGCAGAGCGAGGCCAAGTCCTAAGCGAAGCGCAGGACT